>JAZSCM010000001.1:0-15663 GCA_045602945.1 Acutalibacteraceae bacterium
TGTATCCATTCTTCAATCTCGGTATAGTCACCGAGCAGAAGTTCATAGTCGATGTTGGGATAGTCCTTTTGAAATTCTTTTATGATGTTTGGTAGCCAATGCGTTGCCACGCTTGAAAATGTACCGATGCGAATCAGTCCGGATTGTAAACCGTTCAGCTCATCCACCTGCATTTTCAGTTTATCAAAATCGGCGCAGAGGTTTTGGGCGTATGGCAACAGCTTCATTCCGTCGCTCGTAGGCTTTACACCGTACTTGCTTCGTTCAAGGAGCGTTACGCCCCATTCTTTTTCAAGGTCGGCTATCATTCTGCTGATGCCCGATTGTGTGTAGTTTAATATCTCCGCCGCTTTTGTAAAACTGCCGTATTCCACCGTTTTTACAAACGAGAGATATTTTTGTAGATTCATATCCATAAAGAACACCTATTCTAAATTGTGATTTTGAACATTACAAACATTCGCTTTTGTTATGCTTGATATTATGATATACTATTTTCAGTTCAATTACAAGAGGTATCGTATGAATAACAAGGCGTTCTTCAAATACATATTCGCTTTACTTCTGTTTGGCTCAAACGGTATTGTAGCGAGTTTTATTGATTTAAGCAGTCAGAATATTGTACTGCTTCGCACTCTGATAGGTAGTATCCTGCTGATTGCTATTTTCTTTATCAGCGGCGAAAAACTAACTTTTTACAATCATAAAAAGCAGTTTCTGTTCCTTATGGTATCGGGTATTGCTATGGGGACAAGTTGGATGTTCCTATACGAAGCTTACGCTCGGATAGGTGTCAGTATCGCTTCGCTTTTATATTACTGCGGTCCGGTTATCGTAATGGCTTTATCGCCTTTGCTGTTCAAGGAACGGCTCACAGTAAATAAAGTGCTTGGTTTTCTTGCTGTAGTTGTTGGAGTTGTTTTAATAAACGGAAACGCTTTTGATGGAAACGGCGATGTTTTAGGTATTGTGTGCGGTCTGCTTTCAGCAGTTATGTATGCCTTTATGGTTATCTGCAACAAGAAAGCAACAGATATTGTAGGGCTTGAAAACTCCACTTTGCAACTCACTATTGCGTTTTTAACTGTAGCTGTGTTTGTAGGGATAAAACAAGGCTACGCTATGCAGATCGGACCTAATAGCATCCTACCTATACTCATACTCGGTTTGCTTAACACAGGTATCGGTTGCTATTTTTATTTTTCGTCTATCGGCAAGCTGAAAGTACAAACTGTGGCTATCTGCGGATATTTAGAGCCGTTGTCCGCTGTGTTGTTCTCGGTAGCGTTCTTAAAAGAAACAATGCTGCCGTTACAGATTATAGGTGCAGTTCTTATCATCGGCGGTGCTATGATAGGCGAACCGGTAAAACCAAAGAGAATAAAAAGCAGTACACAATAATAAACCGAGTGAACAGAAGTTAAATGGCATACTTTCGTAGGAATATTATCTCCACCCTAAATTAATCCTTCTTGCTAATTGCTTGCTAAACAAATGAGTTAAAACAGCGTAATACCAGCGGTAACGACGTAACACAAGATAACACATTAACCTTAAAAATTCCCTGACAGCAGGGGATTTTTGGAAGTAATAAGTAATAGTTAAGAGGTAATAAGTGCGGTGTGGCATACGCCACGGATTATAAAACAATGCTTCGCATTGATTTATAAATTTATCAGTCTTTATAGTTGCCGCTTAAGGTAGCATAACTTCATATCGCGAAGCGATGCTTCATTCAAACTAAAAACAGCCGTTTAAAAAAATTAAGTGTCGCTTAACAAACGGTTGAGGGAGACTTTCTTGAAAGTAATCAAAAGTGCAGTATAATATAATTACAAAAGCGCTTTTGAATATTTTTTTGTGAGGTAAAAAATGAATATTGGAACTACGATTAAGAAATTCAGAACTCAAAAAGATTTAACCCAAGAACAACTTGCCGAATATCTAAACGTTTCGGTTTCCGCTGTGTCACAATGGGAAAGCGGCAAGACTGTTCCTGACGTTTCTACAATTTTAGCTCTTGCAAATTTCTTTGATATAACGTTGGATGAATTGTTCGACCGCACCTCAAGGGATAAAGAGAAAGAACTAAAAAAGTATAATGAACTTGAGAAGCAATATTTAAATCAAGGTGATATTAAGAGCTTGGTTGCTTTATGGAGAGAAGCAACACAGAAATATCCCGGAGATTTTAATTGCCTAATAAGTCTTGCAAGTGCTTTAGAAGAAACGGTATACAGTAGCGGTGAAAGCCAAGAAATCGAGGGTAACGCAAAGGAAGCTATTGCAATATGCGAACGCATTTTAAATGATTGCAAAGAAAATGATACGAGAAATTCAGCTATACAAATACTGGTTCATTTATATTCTAACAATGAGTTATCTATTGCCGATGAAGATACTGCGGTAAGATACGCGATGATGGCAGGAAATATGTTTGTTTGTCGCGAACAACTGTTAGAGTGTGCATATTTCACGCAAGAAAGCAAACAAAAGCAGAAAAACATTAAGCATCATAATATCCTTAATTATATGGATTTGCTTACTATGAAGTTGTATTATGGGTCATATCAAAATGAGCAAGAAAAAATAGATGCCTGCAAAGCTGCTCTAACATTATGGGAAACCTTGATATACGACCGAAATTATCAATTTTTCCATTGCAGAATTCAAAAAATCTATATAATTCTTGCTATGTCATACGCTAAACTTCGAAAAAATTTTGAAACGGTTGAGGCTTTAAACAATGCAATGTATCACGCAAGAAGCTTTGATAATCTGCCAAAAGAAGAGTTACATTATACAAGCGTTTTTGTGAATGCGACAACGTCAAACGCTTTAGAATTTACTAAAAATTACACTTTCACAAGCGTAGAAGAGGTAACGAGATTTACTAAACTTAAAATATTTGATTTTGTGCGAGACAGTTTAGATTTTCTTAACAAATAATCGTATATAAAAAACATCCGGCACACTTTAAAATCCCATATTGAATTCTCTAAAAATTTGTGTTAAACTTAAAATGTTAAGTTTAAATTTGCTACACAAAGGAGAGTTTTTATGAAGATAACCTTAAAAAGAGAGTTTTTTAAAAGTGAACCGTTTGAGCTTTTATCACACAAGGGTATGAGCGTTACCGCCTTTAAGTATTCAACAGGCATTGAGGCGCTAAAGGTACAAAATGACAAGGGCTTTATTGTTATTTTGCCTTTTAAGGGTCAGCAAATCTGGGAGGCAGAGTTTGAAGGCAGAAACCTTAAAATGAAAACCATGATGAAGGAGCCTCAAAATACTTTAGAATTTCTTAAAACCTACGGTGGATTTTTATATCACTGCGGTATATCGGCTTTCGGTGTTCCTCAGGCGGACGATAATCACCCACACCACGGCGAGACACCTAATATTGATTTTCAGGAAGCCTATATTGTATGCGATGAGGATCAGAACGGCCCGTTTATAACGGTTGGCGGTGTGCTTGATTATAACGTTACCTTTGTTCGCCGTTATCTCTTTAATCCTGAGTGTAAGCTTTATAAAGACAGTTCGGTTATGGATATCTCGGTTAGCATTAAGAATATGCGTGCTACACCAATGGAATATATGTATCTATCCCACATTAATTTCCGTCCTATAGACGATGCTCAGTTGCTTTACAGTGCTAAGCGCGACCCCGAGCATATTAAACTTTGCAGATTTTCTCCCGATTTACCCGAGGGTAAGCGCGAAAAGATGGCGGCTTATATGGATGAGCTTGAGAAAAATCCTGCCGTTCAGGATAAGGTTGGCGCTAAAGGTCAGATTTACGAGCCTGAAATTTGCTTCCTTGTAAAGTATGAGACCGACGACAGCGGCTATGCCTACACAATGCAGTATAAGAAGGGCGAGGGCGCTCATTTCGTGGCGCATCCCGCAAAGGTGCTGCCCGTAGGTGTTAGATGGATTTCCCGCACGGGCAACGAGGATGCTATGGGTATGGTGCTTCCTGCAACCGACGAGCATTTCGGATATATGAACGCTAAGCGCAAGGGCACAATTAAGACTATTGAGGCAAACGGTGAATTAAAGTTTAGCTTCAAGGCAGGTTATATAGACGAACAAACCGCACAAGAGTATGCAAAAAAGATAGAAGAGATACTTAAATAAAATCAAAAAAGTTCCCCCACAAAGTGAATTGGCTTTGTGGGGGAATTATCAATTTAAGAAAAAAGGTGTGTAGTATGCTTTTGTAATTATTTGTGATAAGTGCAATTTTTAGCAGTTCTTATAAATCCTAAGCTTTCACAAATGGCTACTCCTAGCGGCGAATCGTCTTGTTCGGCATTGGCATTTCCTATGGTTGCATTGTCTTTTAAGCAAAGGTCTATAGCATATTTCCATATAAGGTCAACAGCCTCTTTTTGTTTGGTAGAACTTATTGTAAATATTGCACCGATATCATATTTTTTGAGTTCGCGTACTTGGTCGGGTGCAGGTAAAGCGAGGCAAATCAACCTGCCGTTTTCAAAAACACCCAGAGGTTTCATACCCTCGTTACCTGTACCGTCAAAGCAAATTTGAATTGCTTTTATGTGGCAGTCGGCACAACCTCCCTCTTGCCTGAACACCTTAATTAAAGGCAAATCCTCAGCTGTTAACAGACGGATAGATAAACCGTCGTATTCGGGAACGCTTATCATATCGTTTGGGTAAATCATATCGTATGCAAGGCGGCACGTCAAACCAAGCTGAGCTACCTTAGCATCAAAGGTTTCCCAGTTTTCATCAACTGCTTTTCGAATTGAAAAGCTTGGATTTTTGAGTTTTGCAAAAAGGTCTAAATAAGGCAGAGCGTCCTGTTCGTTTTCGCAAACAAGTGCAATAGCTACTTCTGCCGAATTGTAGTCCGAAACATAAATAAAATGTTCGAGTGTTTCAGGATTTCCAAGTGTGAGAATTTCGGTTTCTGCAACCGTTACTCCTATGATATCTTCGACGTATTTTAGCGGATTGTGTATGAAGAAAAAATCAAGCGCAATATCAATGTCAGATACCTTTAACTCGGGGAAGGTTCGTCTGAAATGGCTGATTGAAATTTTGCCTGAAAGGTCGTGCCAAGTTAAAGGCGTATTCGAATATTTATCACGGTATTCACTGGGAGTTAAACTGTAAAAGTTTTTGAATGCCCGTGTAAAACTTTCGGGACTTGCGTATCCGAAATCAAGAGCGATATCAAGCACGGTCTTGTCGGTTGTACGTAGCTCCAAAGCACTTCTTGTCAGCTTGTAGATGCGAGAATATTCCACTGGACTATATCCTGTGTGCTGTTTAAAAATCACATCAAAGTAAGTAAGCGAAAAACCTGCATTCTCTGCTATGCTATGGAGGGACAGATTTTCTTTTGGATTTTTTTGAATAAATCCGATAGCTTTTTCAACTAAGTTTTTGTTTTCCATAAAGTCATCTCCTTTTTGATTGTGGTTACATTTTAGCATATAGATATTGCAGATGTCCTAGCAGAAATTATTTACTTTTATTATAAAACCAATCACATAAAAGTACAACATAAAAGACTCACCTGCTATAAAAGAGGTGCGGGAAAGAGATTTTTGTATTACAAAGTATCAACCTTCACAGGCGCATTTTTAATTTGCATAGGAATAACTCTATTTGTTATTGGCGACGGTGTGCTAAATAGCAACCCAAAAAATTAAGAACAAATACTTAAACTCAAAACAGCAAACCAAACAACTCAAATCACTAAAACAAAATACATCAAATTACTAAAATAATGTTTGCAACTTCTTACGGCATGGGGCGCCTAAAAGTTTCGACCGCTGCGCCAAACCCTGTTCGCTTCATCGTCCACAGGACGCGCTCACAGGCTTTGCCCGCGCCGTAACCGTCGCTCGAGTTCAAAAACTTACACAGTGAATAAAAAAGGATATATTCGTGAACATCGTGTATGCTTTCGAACTCTCGCACAAATCACGGCGAAGCCGTGAATGTAATCAACACGAAGTGTTGTATGTAATCGCAATGTAAGTTGCGTATGTAATCAAGCCGAAGAAATACACCTTGCGGTGATGACATACACGCTAAAGCGTGATTACATTCCGCTATCGCGGATTACATACCAAGCCTTCGGCTTGGATAAAAATAAGACAGTCCGAAGACTGTCTTATTTTTGGCGGAGTAGGAGAGATTTGAACTCTCGCGCCGGTTACCCGACCTACGCCCTTAGCAGGGGCGCCTCGTCACCACTTGAGTACTACTCCAAATGCTTACGTTGATTTAAAATATTAAAATAAAAAAATGGCGGAGAGGAAGGGATTCGAACCCTTGTGGAGTTGCCCCCAAACGGTTTTCAAGACCGCCTCGTTATGACCACTTCGATACCTCTCCGTATGTGACTAGGTTATTTTATCACAAACCAAATGAATTGTCAACACTGATATTGCAAAAATTATTAAATATCATAAAATACCTTTTAGATTACATAAAAATAAAGGGTAATATTAGGAAAAATATCACTGCAGGGACCGAAAAAAGCGCCGAGCCTAACACGGTATAGAGGTTTACGGCTATAGAAAAGCCTGTAAAACGCGATAAAAGGTTAATAACTATAAGGGTTAAAAGACCTATGAGTGCGTTTAAAATAAGCATTTTAAAGAATCTTCCGCTTTTAGCGGCTAAAAAGAGTATAAAAAGTTCTATTAAACATAAGAAAACTATTATTAAAATTAAAAAAACCTTCATAAAGACAACCCTCCGCATAAAAGAATATGCGAAGGGTAATTTGTTTATGAATTATTCTTTTTCAAAAGCGTCCTTATCAAGACCGCAAACAGGGCAAACCCAGGTATCAGGCACATCCTCCCAAGCAGTACCTGGAGCAATACCGTTTTCCTCGTCACCGATTTCGGGGTCATAAACATAACCGCAAGGGCATACGTATTTATCCATTTTAATTCTCCTTTCAAGAATACTTTATTTTAAGTTTAGCATATTTTGTTAATTTATTCAATAGCATTTTATATTTTAGGCACGGCTTTTTCTAAAATTATTGTAAGCACCGTTATATCGTCCTTACGGGCGGTGCCGTATCTTCGCTCGGCACACTCGCTTAAAAATTCGGCAAGATCCTGAGCTAAACCGTCCTCAAATCTTTCAAGCTCGTCCTTTATCCAATCGGTATTGTCCTGACAAACGCCGTCAGACATGAGCACTACTATATCCTTTTCCTTAAGTCTTAGCGTAGCGCTATCAAATTTTACGTCTCGCAAAATACCTACCGGCACCGAATTGCTTTCGGCTTTCCCCACCTTCCCTGAGCGCCGCACAACAGTAGGCGCCGCACCCGCTTTTAAAAGTAACGTTTCGCCTGTAAAGAGGTCTATTGATACTATATCGAGGGTGGCAAGTGACTCGTCGGTAGATTTAAAAAGCATAGAGGAATTCAAAATTTTAAGAGCGCAGTCAAACCCAAAACCCGCCTTTAAAAGCTGTGACATAAGACCCGATGCCATAGCACCGTCTACTGCGGCTCTGCCGCCTGTACCCATACCGTCGCTTAAAATTGCTATCATATGTCCCTTGCCGTCGTGAAAATAACTGTACGCATCACCGCACATAGCGTTTTTTGTAGCACATATTTGGCAAACACCTATATCCGCCTTAAAATTGGGTTGTTCGCAAAGCGTTAAAAAGGTGTCGTCACCCACCTTGCTTATTACGGGAGCCGCGAAATTCCGTTCACAGCAAAGGGATAAAAGCCTCATTATCTGCACACGGTTAATAACCGCTTCGGGCATTTTTTGTATCTGCATATTAAGGGTAAGTCGCCCAAACTTGTCTATTCTGGCGGAGGACTCGCGTGTTAATATGCCGAGATTTCTGAGTGCGGCGGCGGCATTTATCGCCGCGGTATTATCAAAACGCTCGTCAGCCGAAATATCCTCTGAGAGAGTATTTAGCATATAAGAAATACCGCTGAACTGGTCCGATACAACACCCCTGACCTCTTCAATTCTGTTTTCAGCCGAAACTGCCGAGGCAAAGCTTAAATACCGCGCTTTTACCGCCGAGGCTACACTGTTTCTGCGTACGCATCTGCCCTTAAATTCGTCATTTACAAAATTTTCGGGGTCGCTGTTGCCAAGGCGCAGAGCCTGTGTCATTTTAAGGATTGCCTCAAGGGTTTGTTCACGCTTTGTTTCCCAGCATTGAAGCCGCAATTTACAGCCGTTACAGGCATCCTGTTCAACAAGCGATATAACCTTGCTAAAGTCGGGCGCGTTGATTTTCGAAAGTTCCTTTGATACCTGTTCTACAGTATCCGAAACCTCACTAAGTGCGTCGGAGGCTAGTTTTAACTTTAAATTAATTGCAGTTTTAAGGCTATCGGCATTAGAAACCTTAGGACAAGAGCAGAAAAGCTTGCTGAGTATTATCCCTGCCGAGCGCGGTATTAGTAAAAACAGGG
Source organism: Acutalibacteraceae bacterium (assembly GCA_045602945.1). Classification (GTDB taxonomy): domain Bacteria; phylum Bacillota; class Clostridia; order Oscillospirales; family Acutalibacteraceae; genus UBA737. Next base: position 8,462 of record JAZSCM010000001.1, read on the forward strand.
CAGAGCCTATAAGTATCTCTGCAAGGATTAGGGCGCTATCGGTTGTGAGTCCGCCTATAGATAAGGATAAAAGACCCGAAACGATTACCGCCGCTAGCTGCGCATAACGGCCAAGCGGCGAAAAAAGACCTGCCGAGAGTCCTGCGAAGGCATATACAGTTGAAACGTAGGAAGCCTCGCCCGAGAGAAGTCCCGTAAACGAAACGGCAATTCCGCTAACGGCACCCGAGAGAGTACCGCCGTATTTCGAGGCTATAAGGATTAGCACCACGCTTAAAATTTTAGAAAGTGAGGCGCCGAAAAACGATATGCCGTTAAACCCTAAGATAATTATGGCGCAAACCAGCAAAAGACAGGAAAGCTCTTCTCCTGTAAGTCCTGCCCTTGTACCTATTACGGCAGAAAAAGCCTTAGCAACAAAAAATGTGGCGGCAGTCGCGGTTATGACAAATGCAAAGCTGTTAAGTATTGAGTTTGCTGAGCCGTCAAGCGTTACAGCCGAGGTAATACCGCTGCTTAAAGCTACAACAAGGCTTAAAAACAAGGGGTTTTGTATCAATCTTGTATATGCCGACAGCATAACTTTAATGGCAACTATGGCTAGAAGTGCCGCTATGTATCTGAAACCACCCTTAGTGGTAGCGGGTATAAAGTAGCCTAAAAAGGCGCCTATTGCGGCACTCGGCGTGTATTTTCTGGGCATTCCGCCCACAAAGGAAAGACCAAAGGGCACTAAGTCCAAAACTATAGCCGCCCTAGATGCTATAAAACTCAAAAGCACCACGCTTAAGTGCTTTGCAAGACCGTTTATAAGGTCTAAGCTTTGTGAAAATTCAACCTTGCGTTCCGTTTTAATAAAATCCTTCATTTTATCACCGTTTTAAAGTCTTTTTACTTCCTTTATTCTCATTTATTATACTAAAAGACTTTCAAAATTTTTGTCACTCTAAGAGTTTTAAAAATAAAATATTATGTCGAATTTAATTTTGAATTTTATTTCAAAAATGGGAAAAATAAAAAAAGGGAAGTGTATATTAAATGAATCAGAGATTTATTAAAATTTTGATAATAGCGTTTTTAATAGCGGCGCTGTCGATAATAAGCGTTGCGGCGCTATCGCAAATGGGTTCTAGGGGCAACGAGGTTTCAAAAATACAAAAAGCACTCAAAGAGAAAGGCTACTATACAGGCTCTATAGACGGTATATTCGGCACCGCTACAAAACGCGCGGTTGAGCAGTTTCAAAGGGATAATAATTTAAAGGTCGACGGTATAGCAGGTAAACAAACGCTAAGCGCATTAGGAATTGTCGGCGGCAACAGTTACAACGGCTATGATTCCGCCGATTATCAGCTACTCGCCAGAATTATATCGGCAGAGGCTAGGGGAGAGAGTTACTTAGGACAGGTGGCTGTGGGCGCCGTTGTAATGAATAGGGTAGAGCATCCGTCCTTTCCCGATACACTGGCGGGAGTAGTATACCAAAAGGGCGCCTTTTCCTGTCTTGACGACGGACAGTTTTATGAAGATATAGCCGACAGTGCCTACAAGGCGGCAACCGACGTGCTAAACGGTATGGACCCGTCGGGCGGCGCAATATACTATTACAACCCCAAAACCGCCACAAACAAATGGATACGAAGCCGACCTGTGATAGCTACAATAGGCAATCATATTTTTTGTGAGTAAAGAGTTTTGCAAAGCGAAACAATATGAAAACATTAAAAAATGCCTGTCAACTAAACTAGGTGTTTTAGTTGACAAGCATTGTTTATTTTTATTAAAGTTATAACTTTTAAGTTAGGTTCTAATTGTTATATATATCTTCGCTGTAAGCGGTGCTGGGCATTTTGTAGCTGTCAGGATTGTTGCAGATAGCCTCAACAAGCTCATTTGGCGGAAGCTTATTAAAGGTTGCAAAATAAAGGAACATAAAGATTTCTTTCTGCGCTAAAGCGAAGCTGTGACCGCCCCAAGACGACGGCGCTACAAACGTAGTGAGAATAGATTCGTTATTAACCTTGATAGCCGTTTCATAGCGTCTGAGACTTTCGGTAAATCCGGGTTTGCCTTCAAAGTCACGCTCAGCCTGACCTGCGCAAAGATATACACGGGCATCTGGAGCGCTTGAAAATTTAATATCCTTAGCGTAGTTGTAGATTCCCCATTTTCCGTCGCCCAGATAAAACGCCTTGGCAGGACTTAAAGAGCCTACCTTCTTAATGCGGGTGTTGTATTCAACGCCTGCGTGAAGCGCCGCCATGCCACCCATTGAGAAACCCGAAACGTAGGGTGCGATTGACGTATCTATACGGGAACACAAAGCGCCCGTTTCAATGCTTGTAAGCAGAGCGTTAAATCTATCCGGACGGGATTTGTATATATAATACTGGAAATCCTCTATCTCGCTCTCTGTTGCGCTCTGCCCCGGAGCATAGGTCATAAGAACCTCAGGCATAACAACTACCATAGGTGGAAGATAGCCTGCTTTTACCCAGTTGTTGAAATTTGATACAAGTCTTTTCTTGAAATTATCAACGGTACCCTGACCGTGCATAATTATAACGGTTGGATATTTGCCCTGTTTTTTTGGTGCGAAATAATAGCCCATACATTCGTCATTAAGTTTATAACGGATAACGAAATTTGAATAAACATCTTCCGAGGAAACAGGGAACTGCGGCTGTTCAATATCGGTTGGCAAAACGGTTGGTACACTCGAAGACGATACTTTACTCGAAGATGAAGTCTTGCTCGAGGTATTACCGGAACTTGACGGGTTGCTTGAAGATGAGGGGTTACTAGATGATGAGGGATTGCTAGATGATGACTCATTAGATGATGAAGGGTCGCTTGATGTTGTGCCTTGTGTGTTTTCTTTGCCGCAGGCAGCAAGTGAAAACAGCATAGAAATTGATAATAAAACAGATAGGAATTTTTTCATAATGTCCGCCCTTTCGTTATTTAAATTAAACTGTTATAACACGGAGTAATAATGCTGTTTGTTACGCGATTATTATATAATAACTTTAGCATTTTGTCAACTAAAGTAGGCAAAAATGTTGAAGACAAGTTGGCAAAAACGCTAGAGACAAAGGAAAAATTACCCCTTTGTCACTAGCGTTAAATTTTATCTCTCTACAATTTTATGCTCGGCTTTGGTTAGTGCGCCCCTTTTTCTTTTTTATTCTGTTTGGTTTCACGCTAACCGTCCCCTGTGTTAATTTGAGAACCGTCCCCTTGTCTCCTCCCGTCCCCTTGTCTCCTCCCCTTGTCTCCCTGAAAAAACTTTAATATGAAGAGAACAAAATATTAGTCTGAAACAAAGGTTACAAAATTGTGACAAATAGTAACAAAATTGTAACTTGCTATATGTAAATGTTTTACATATAATTAATACAGGAGGCGATTCTATGAAAAAATTTACGGCTTTATTTTTATTGTTAGTATTTTTGCTTTGCGGTTGTAATCAGCCACATTTTGAGCAAAACCAATCTGAAAAAAATCAAAAAACTGAAATAAATAATTCTTCAGTAATAAACAACAATTCATCTGTAAACAAACCTCAAACCAATGCAAACTCCTCACAACCAACAACCGAGATAATCGTTATTCCCACTACAGACAAAACTACCGTTCCGCATAACGATATATCGGCGAGTCAACTGACTAACCAACAAGCAAAAGAAATTTTGGAAGTGTTGATTCCCAAGCAATTCGAAGTGTTCAGTTTATTCCAACTGGACTTCGAAAAAATCGACAAGACTCAGTCTATGCCTGGTAACAACTGGTACAAGCTTTGTACAGATAGACGTTTTTCATGTGTGCAGGATATTAAGGATTTTATTTCTCAAGTTTACACTGGAAAACAGGGAAAATGGTATTTTGATGTGTATTTAGACTGCGAACCGACCACCAACGACACAAATTATGGCTGTTATTATCTTGATTATGACGGAAAATTATATCGCAATACCTCAGCGTTAGGAAAAGGTTTGAATTTTAGTAACTACCTTATGGATACTACACGCATAACAGAACGAACCGAAAATACAGTATCAATAGAAATGGATGCCCAAGACCGAGAAGACTATCCGAGTGTAGTTTATAAATTTTTACTTTGCAAAACAGAAAACGGGTGGAGATTAGACAGCCCTATTTTAGACTCGTATTATCTTGATTAATCATTATTACCGCCTAAGCCAATAGTTTGCTCTGCGTCTATAAAACCACTGTTACTGGTGGAATTGATCATCGGCAAAACCACTTTTGAACCACCTGCACTTAGCAGGTGGTTTGCGTTATATAAAAAATCAACTCTGCAATTATAGTTGAATTGCGGAGTTGATTCTTGCGAGATAAATATCACCAAACTGTTAACATTTTGAAAATATTACTTATGTTTCCACTTAACCCATAGCGTGCCATTGCTTCAGTCAATGTTCTAATTCTTCCCCCAGCTGGATCTGCTACTAAATACCTGTCCGTTCCGGTTTTAGTATAGTCAATTTCATGAATTAAAACATAATGGTATTCTTTAATAGAAACTATGCACATTCTACCATTGCTTAATGCATTCTCTATATTAGTAGGTGATGGATTACTAGTAGCTATATTTATGATTGAATCATCGTATGATATCCAAAAATTTTTATGATATATATTAGCACCGTTATTAGTAGCCTGTATAGTAGCTTCTTTTACAGAATAATATGTATTATCGTTAGGAATTAACACAGGGGACGGTTCTCTGTGTTACTCTTTTTCATATAAATTTACCTCTTGAAAAACAAACTATAGATTTTCTTTATGAATAATCTTCAGGATTTATTGGGGGAGATATAGATTTTTTTATAATCTTAATACCACAGGATTTATATAATTCTTCATCGTTGATGGGACCGGTATATGAAGAACTAAAAAGCAAAAAATCTCCTGCTTTTAAATTGTATGACCTGTAATAAAAATCGGATGGTGTAACCTCTCCTATTCCCATGTAATATTCACAACTTCCTAGTGCAAAAAGAATTTCAACATCATCTTTATAAAACGCAGAATATCCATCAAACATACGCAATTCAGAAAACATATAACTACGATAATCTCTGTCAGTACCTATTTGACTTTTGCAATACGCATCCCATTCAATATATTTTCCCATACCTTCGTTAAAATCGGAGCCTTTATACTGAATAACAAGGGTATCTTTTATCTCTATCCTTTCACCGTTAATTTCATATACTAATTCAAAAGGGAACTCGGCGTACGAAACAACAGGCTGTGGTGGGTCTTCCTCCAATAGAAGTCCTAAGTTTACGATAATTGATGGCAAACCAGCAGCCAAAACAATCATAAGCATTAAATAAATTGTGCCACCGACAGCACCTATAATTATCCAAGTTTTTTTCTTTTTATTCATAGAGATTTACCCCTTAATAGAAAAAGTGACATTATAATAAATTTGATAATTTAAGCGTCCCCAATGCAGACTTCACTTTTTCCATACCATGATTTTCTATTGGATCTAGTGACTGTGTTACCCCCAGAGAACCGTCCCCTGTGTTATTCAGAGAACCGTCCCTCTGTGTTCCTGATAAATCCTTGCCCATCTGCATAAACCAAGGAAAAAACAGAAGACAAATAGTCCTTTACATCATCTATTTTTGACGAAGAACATTTTATGCGATATATATTTTTGTCATTTAAAACAATTCCATTAGTTTTATACATTCCTGACTCAAAATTATATGAGCAGTCTGTATTAACCTCGATTTGCCAACAGTTAGCATAATATTTTTTTGCTAGATCTGCGTTCTTAAATTCATATGCAAATATTTGAAATTCAATAGAATTATACTTTATTGCGGCGGTATATGATTTTTCAAAAGCAAGTTTTCCTAAATACTTATCTTGTAAGTGTTGATCTGTTTCGTAGTTGCTTAGCAAATTACATTCTTGTATATCACTAAAAATTGATACCGTGTTATCTTTTGATGTTTGAACAAAAACAAAAATCATTGACACAATTATTACTAATACAACTGTAATAGGAATTATCCATCTTATTTTAAAAAACATATCTTATCCCTTTCCGCTTCAATTTATTCTTCTATTAATTTGTGCCCATTTGTACAGCGCGCTCAAACAAGCGATAAAATACAGGGGCTAGTGCTCCACCAGTAAAATATAATGTTACGATAGTGCCTGCAATATTTGCCGGACGTACAAAGTAATGATCATAGGCTCCTACTTCATTATTTTTCCAATCCACATCTTTAGAAAAAGTAAAACCAGCTTTCATATTTCCAATTATTAGTTCAAAATATTTGTTTTCGGAAGCGAACTCTAATGTTATCTCATTGTTATTAAATCCTAATTTAAAGCCTCTTTCATCATCAAAATTAACCTTAAATCCTGCTCCCAAATTGGGCATTGCTTCATCGAACGACAATTCCCCAAATATTTGAATAGGTTTGAACTCTCCCTTTATGCCTTTTTGCAGGCTTACACCTTCTTCATGACCAAAATAAAAATTATATTCGGATAAAAAATTATATTCTGATTCGTGTACGACTGCAAAACCAAAATGTTTTTTAAAAAAGCCCCATATATTTTTAAATAAATTGTTTTTCGATTCAGTTGGATTAGAATCCTGTCCTCTACCCTCATCCGGACTCAATCCAAACGGGTCAATATTAGAAACAGGATTTCCGTTTGCATAAGCATAATGATTAAGGGTTATTGCGTTAGAAATCTCACCTGCAATAATATCGGCATTGACAAAGCGCTTCATTTCAGGGCTGTAGTAACGAGCACGCATATAGATAAGACCGTTAGCGTCGGTTACAACACCGTCTCTGCCGTTGTAGCCGAAGATTACTGCAGTGTTACCTGTTCTTTCAATTACGTTACCGTAGGTATCGTACTTAAAGGTGTCGGTAACTTGACCGTTTGCGTTAGTTATAGCTACCGTACTGCCTCTGAAATCAAAGTGGTAGGTTTTAAAGCTGTTGCTTGTTTCTTCACCTATAAGACCTAAACCGTAAACGTACTTGGTAACCACACCGTCAGTAGTCTTTGTAAGTAACTGACTTAATCTGCAGTTTGTATCATAAACGTAGGTTGTATAAGCATCGTCGCAAACGTTGCGGATTCTCACGTCCTCCGCATTATAAATATATGCGTGACCGCCCGCTGTGATT
>JAZSCM010000002.1:0-54072 GCA_045602945.1 Acutalibacteraceae bacterium
GGAGAGAGGAGTGCCGCAACGGGGGCAATAGGGAACGATCTTAAAGCCCTTATAAAGCAGACCTTTGTCAAATATCTGCTTTAATGCCCACCATTCAGATTCAATAAAATCGTTATGGTATGTTACATAAGGGTCATCCATGTCTGCCCAGAAGCCGACAGTTTTGGAGAAATCCTCCCACATGCCCTTGTATTTCCAAACACTTTCCTTACAGTGATCAATAAAGGGTTCAAGACCGTATTCTTCAATCTGCTCTTTACCGTCAAGTCCTAAAAGCTTTTCAACCTCAAGCTCAACAGGTAAGCCGTGGGTATCCCAACCTGCTTTTCTGGGCACCATACAGCCCTTCATTGTGCGGTAACGCGGAATCATATCCTTGATAACTCGAGTGAGCACGTGACCGATATGAGGCTTACCGTTAGCGGTAGGTGGTCCATCGTAAAATACGTATGGCTCACCCTTAGCCTTTTGTTCGATACTCTTTTCAAAGATTTTGTTACTGTCCCAAAATTCTTTGATTTTCTTTTCCTGTTCAACAAAGTTTACATTTGGTGAAATACTGTCGTACATCTTACAACTTCCTCTCAAATATAAAAAATCCCGTCCATAATAGGACAGGAAAATAAATTTCTGTTATACCACCTATTATAAAGACAAACATCCTCATTTCCTATAACGGTGAAAAACCGGCAGACCTTAATTGCCAAAAGGCTTTCAGGGTGCGGCTCAGAAGTGATATTCACAGTTTCTTCACCTGCCGAACTCACACCGCCATCGGCTCGCTTTGAGGTTTATTTAAAACTGCTACTGTCTTCGTCACAGCCTTTAACTCGTATATTGTAACATAACATTCAAAAAAAAGCAACCAAAATTTAAAATGGTTATTATAAATTAAAAATATAAGGAAATAATTCAAGTAAAAGGCGGTGTTTTTATGAAAAAAAGAACGGCGGTAAAGGCAATATCTCTGTGTTTCGCGGTAATTATTGCACTAACAGGCTTTCTTATAAAGGAAAAAGAGGCTACAAAAAAATATAAGCTAGAGCTTCAAAATGAATATTCTTATTCTTTAAGCGAACTGAATTCAAGGCTCAACAATATATCACTTATTTTAGAAAAAGCAATATATATTACGGGAACACCGCAGTTAAGCTCACTTTCTGCAGAGCTTTACAGCGAGGCTGAACTTGCAAAAGAGGCACTTTCTAAACTGCCTGCAGGTGAAAAAACACTGGATACCATAAATAGATTTTTATCTCAGGTAGGCAATTATGCACTATCTGTCACTAAAAACTATATAACCAACAAGGCTTTTTCTGAGGAACAAAAAAGAAATCTCAGTATGCTTTCAGAAACCGCGGTAACGGTATCAAATGCGGTAGCCGACAGCCATTTGCAGTTTAACAGCGGAAACTATTGGCAAAGCGTTCTCGACAGTAAAATTGAAAGCATATCCGATGCATCTCTTGCTAACTCTTTAACCGAGCTTGAAGAAAATTTAACCGATTATCCAACGCTAATATACGACGGACCTTATTCAGACCACATTTTAACTAAAAAGCCGCTTATGACCTCAAATGCCGAGGAAATAAGTCAAAGCAAAGCATTAAATGTCGCAATAGAGTTTTCATCCGATAAAACGCTAAAGGCTTCCGGTAGTCAGGAGGGCAAAATTCCAAGCTACAATTTCACCAGTGATTTTTGCGATATTTCGGTTAGTAAAAACGGCGGATACGTTATTTTTATGCGAAAAAATAACGACGGTAGCACAGCTAAGCTTACTGTAAATCAGGCGATATCAAGAGCCAAAAATTTTCTTGAAAGCAACGGCTATGACAAGATGCAGGAAAGTTATCATTTTACACAGGATAACGTATGCGTAATAAATTTTGCTTATCTTGATGGGCAGACAATTTGCTATACCGATTTAATCAAGGTGGGTATTTCATTAGAGAGCGGAGATACGGTCTTTTTTGAATCGTCAGGATACCTTACAAATCACTCAATCAGAGCCTTTGAAACCGCAAAATACACAGCCGAAGAGGCACAGCGAAGTCTTAACGCTTCGCTTGACGTAAGGAGCGTTTCTATGGTGCTTATTCCCACCGATGGCGGCGGTGAAACACGCTGCTACGAATTTAATTGCAGAGGACAAAAGGATGAGGAAATATTAGCCTACGTTAACGTAAAAACTTTGCAAAACGAACAAATTTTTATAGTTTTAAAGACCGACGGAGGAACGCTTGTCAAGTAGTTTGACAAGCGTTTTGAAATGTGTTAAAATAGAAAAAAGGGAGTGAGTATATGCCGTTAGTTTCAAAGCCTTCTCATATTTTTGAACCGACGTCGCTTCAATGCGGTCAGGCAGTACTTGCTATGTTATCGGGCGAATCGGTCGAAGATATAATAAAAATTGTTAAAACCGATAGGGAAACAACCCTCAAGGATATGAAAACAGCGCTCAGGGAATTAGGGATTTCTTTTGATAACCAAAGAAAAGAAGTCGTTAATAAATCAGAGCTTCCCGCTATTGCAATACTAAGTCTTGAAACACCTCACTGTTGGCATTGGTCACTTTATTTTAAGGGTTATTTTTACGACCCCGAATACGGCTTGTTAGATGATTTTCCGCCGTCAAACAGGCGATACTTTTGGGAAATAAAAGGAGAATAATAATGATAAATCAAAAGATAAAATTTATAAAACTAGACAGTAAAGCAACCGTGCCAAGCTATGGCACTGAATTTTCCGCAGGTGCGGATTTATACGCTTTGCCCGGTCAGAAAATAGAATTAAAGCCTAACGAAACAACGCTTGTACATACGGGTATTGCGATGGAAATCCCCGAAGGCTACGCAGGCTTTGTGTTTGCTAGAAGCGGTATTGCCACAAAACGAGGCTTAGCACCCGCAAATAAGGTTGGCGTAATAGACAGCGATTACAGAGGCGAAATAATGGTGGCGCTTCATAATCACTCGGATAAAATACAAAAAATTGAGGATAACGAGCGCGTAGCACAGCTAGTAATTATGCCGTATCTAAGGGCAGAATTTATAGAGTCCGAAACACTTGAAGATACAAAACGTGCTTCGGGCGGCTTTGGTTCAACAGGAACGAAATAATACACAAAACGGTTTATGCCACGTGCATAGCCGTTTTTCTTTTTAAAGTGTATGATTATTTTTCAAAAGATTACCAATAATAACTTCTGGTGGTAATTTTGTCTTGACATTAAAAGTTTAAAGGGTTAATATATATTAGTAATAATATATACTTTTATATTTAGGATTTTCATTTTCCCAAGGTGTGATGGGAAAATACGTATACATAAAATAAAAATACCGTACAAAAAAACCGAGTGAATTTTCACTCGGGCTATATCGGTACGGCATAACGGAGGAAAGTTATTTAATGAACGAAAACCCAAAAAAGAATAAGAAGGGTAACGAAAAAAACAAAAGCTCATCTGCAAAAAAAGCGGTAGAAAGTCTGGTTAGTTCTAATTTTTCGTCTAAGAGCAAAACCGGTAAGGCAAAATACAACAAGCAGGGAAAGGTTGTAAACAAAACCTCAAAAAAGACTAAACAAACAACCAATAAGAAAAGCACTAATAAAACAGCACCTAAAAAACCGCAAAAGCCAATCAGAATAATTCCTTTGGGCGGTCTTGGTGAAATAGGCAAAAACATTACTCTTTACGAGTATGACGGTGAAATGATTTTGGTCGATTGCGGTATGAGTTTTCCCGATGAAGAAACACCGGGTATTGATATCGTTATCCCCGATTTTACCTACGTGCTTGAAAATAAGGATAAAATAAAGGGCCTTTTTGTAACCCACGGTCATGAGGACCATATCGGCGCTATTCCTTATCTGCTTAGAAATTTCAATCTGCCGATTTACGCTACAAGGCTCACAATAGGTCTTATTGAAGGAAAACTCAAAGAGCACCGCCTCTTAGCAGAAGCAAAACTTAACGTTGTAAATCCTTCTGAGAGTGTAACACTCGGTAATTTTACGGTTGAATTTATACACGTAAACCACTCAATTCCCGATGCGGTTGGCTTTGCTATAAAAACAGGTGGCGGAATAGTTGTCCAAACGGGCGACTTTAAGATTGATACTACACCTATTGACGATCAGGTTATAGATTTTGCACGTTTTGCCGAGCTTGGCAAACAGGGGGTTTTAGCACTTCTCTCGGATTCTACCAATGCCGAGCGTCCGGGCTTTACACAGTCTGAGCATATAGTAGGCAATTCGCTTTCAACCCTGTTTAAAAAGGCGGGTAAACACAGAATAATTATCGCAACCTTCTCTTCAAACATTCACCGTATTCAGCAGATTATTGATGAAGCGGTACGCTGTAAGCGTAAGGTTTGCGTTTCGGGAAGAAGTATGATAAACGTTGTGTCTGTGGCATCGGAACTCGGTTACCTGAACGTTCCCGACGGTGTTTTAATTGAACTGGACGAAATTAAAAATTACCGTAACGACCAAATCGTTGTCGTAACAACAGGCAGTCAGGGTGAGCCTCTTTCGGCGCTTCACCGAATTGCCTTTAGTGAGCACAGACAGTTTGAGATAATTCCGGGCGACGTGTTTATTATATCTGCAACACCAATCCCCGGAAATGAAAAGTTAGTTGATAAAGTTATAAACGAGCTTATCAAAAGGGGAGCAGACGTGGTATACGAGAGAATGTACGACGTTCACGTATCGGGACACGCCTGTGCCGAAGAATTAAAGCTTATGATGAGTCTTGTAAAGCCGAAATACTTTATTCCCGTTCACGGTGAGCAAAAGCATCTTTATAAACATTCGGCATTAGCCGGTACAATGGGAATACCCAACCAAAATATAATTATTTCAAACAACGGAAACGTAATAGAAATATCTCAAAAATGCGTAAAGACCAACGAAACCGTTCAGGCGGGCAGAGTGCTTGTTGACGGTCTTGGTGTCGGTGACGTAGGAAGCATTGTGCTTCGCGACCGTAAGCATTTAGCGGAGGACGGTATAATCGTAGTAACCGTAGCAATCGACGGTGTAACACGCGAGGTGCTTTCAGGTCCCGACGTGATATCCCGAGGCTTTGTATTCGTAAAAGAATCAGAGGAGTTAATGATGGGAATTAACCGCCTCGTATGCGATATTTTAGAGGATTGTTATATTAGAAACGTAAGAGATTTCGGCAGTATAAAGACAAAGATTAAAGACGGTGTTGCAAAATTCTTATACAATAAAACGCACCGCAGTCCAATGATACTTCCTGTTATTTTGGAAGTGTAAATTAAGAAACTTTAAAGGGGAGATATAAATGAAGGTTATATTATTAGCCGATGTAAAAGGACATGGTAAAAAGGGTGAACTCTGCAATGTGTCAGACGGTTATGCCCGTAACTTCCTTTTTCCAAAGAATTTAGCAATAGAGGCAAATTCTGCCGCTATGTCTGAACTGAAAAGCAGAGAACAAGCAGCAGAGCATCATAAAAAAGAGGAACTGGCCGCCGCTAAAGAAACTGCCGCAAAACTAAACGGTAAGACTGTAGTTATCAAGGCCAAGGCAGGCTCTTCGGGTAAGCTTTTCGGTAGCGTTACCTCAAAGGAAATCGTTGAGGTTTTAGCTCAGACCACAGGTATTACCGTAGATAAGAAAAAGATGACCGTAGCAGATATTAAAAACTTCGGTGAGTACACCGCTGAAATCAAGCTTTTAGCGGGTGTCACAGCTAAAATAACAGTAAAGGTAACGGAATAAGATGGCTAAAAAAGAAACGCTTTATGATCTTGATATCACAAAACAGCCTTATTCGGTAGAGGCCGAACAGGCTATTTTGGGTTCTATTATAATTGACCCTAAATGCATTTCGGAAATTGCTACAAGTATTAAGACCGAGTATTTCTATATTCCTCAGCACAAGGAAATCTATGAAGCTATAAGCACGATGTACGAGCTAAATCAAAGCATAGATTTTGTTTCCTTGCTTGAAAAACTAAAGAAAAGCGGAACGTATGACGAGGCGGGCGGAAAGGCATATCTCTCACAACTTGTGCAGGGTGTACCTTCGTCGGCTAACGTCCTTACATACGTAGCAATCGTCAGAGAACGCTATTACGCAAGAGCACTAATGAATGCCGCACAAAGCATCATTAAGAATATTGATGAAAACACAATGGATTCCTCAAAGCTTCTTGATGACGCCGAGCAGAGAATTTACGAAATCCGTCAAGGCAGAGATATAAGCGGTTTAACCCATATTAAATCGGTAATAGAAACCGAAACCTATGACCGCCTTGCTAAAATCAGCGACCCTGCCACTAAAGCTGATTATATCGGTATTCCTTGCGGTATATCAACGCTTGATAAAATGATAACAGGTCTTAATAAATCAGACCTTATTATATTGGGTGCGCGTCCCGGTATGGGTAAAACCTCGTTTGCCTTAAATATTGCGCGTAACGTTGCTGTAGATGCTAATAAAACGGTTTGCTTTTTCTCGCTTGAAATGACAAGAGACCAACTAGCACAGCGTCTGCTTTCGAGTGAAGCGGGAATACCCAGTGAAAAGCTTCGAACAGGCGAACTTTCAGCTGACGAATGGACAAGACTTGCTCAAGCGGGTGACAATCTTTCAAAAACACAGATTTATTTTGATGAAAGCTCGGATATCACCGTGCCTCAAATGAAGGCAAAGCTTCGCCGAATGAAGAGGGTAGACCTTGTAGTTATCGACTACTTAGGTCTTATGCACTCTGCAAAGGCTACCGATAATCGTGTTCAGGAAATTTCGGAAATAACAAGAAGCCTTAAAATAATGGCTAAGGAATTAAAGGTTCCCGTTATTGCCTGTGCACAGCTATCCCGTGGCACCGAAACTAAGGGTAAATCCCACCGTCCTGCTCTTGCTGACCTTAGAGATTCAGGCTCGATAGAACAGGATGCAGATATCGTTTTATTCCTTTACAGAGAAACCTATTACGATAACGAAAAATCACCCGACGAAGACGCTTCTAATCCTAACGAGTCAGAGTGTATTATCGCTAAAAACCGTCACGGTGAAATAGGAAAGGTTCCGCTATATTGGGACGGAAGGTACACACGCTTTACCGCTGTGGATAATTTTAGATAAAATGGAACAAAAGATTTTAAAGGCTATAAATCAATATAAAATGCTTAAGGGTGTTACCGAAATCACGGTAGCGCTTTCGGGCGGTGCCGATTCTATGGCTTTGCTTTATGCCCTTAATGATTTGAAGGACGAACTGGGCTTTAAGCTCTATGCGGCTCACTTTAATCACAAGATTAGAGGAAAGGAAGCAGATTACGACCAACAGTTTGTCACTTTAAAGTGTGAGGAATTAGGTGTTGAGCTTTTTATCGGCAGTGCTGACGTTTTAGACTTTGCGAATAAAAACAATATGAGCGTTGAACTTGCGGCAAGAGAAAAGCGCTATGACTTTTTGAAAAGCGTGGCAAAGGGTGTTGTTGCAACGGCTCACACGGCGGACGATAATATAGAAACAATTCTCTTTAATATGGCAAGAGGAACCGCGCTTAAAGGCCTTTGCGGTATACCTGAGGCTAGAGATATCTTTATCCGTCCACTGATATTTTGCAGCAGAGCCGACGTAGAAAACTATTGCGAAACGAGAAAAATCCAATACGTTACAGACAGTACAAACCTTTGTGACGATTACACAAGAAACAAAATTCGTCACAAGGTTATACCTGTTTTAAGGGAGATAAATCCGTCGCTGTGTGATACGGTAAACCGTACGGTTTTAGCTCTTAAAGAGGATAATGATTTTCTTGAAACTTTATCAAAGCAAGAGTTTTTAAAAAGATTTTCAAAAGACTATTTAATTCTTGAAGATTTTTCAAAGCTTCATAAAGCATTAGCTCTTAGAGTAATTAAAATTTTTCTTGAAACTAAAATCCCAAGGGATGCCCATAATTTTCATATAGAAAAGCTTTATGAAGTAGCGCAAAAGGGCGGAAAAATTAGTCTGCCCGATACAATGTGCGGTTATAAAAAGGATAATAAGTTATACATTGAAAGAGAAGGAACCGTTAAGCAAAACACACAGTATAGCGTGAAGTTTACTAAAATTAACAACAATTTTTTTAAAAAAAGCGAAAAAGTTAACGGTTTGTTCTTAAATAACGCGCTTGATTGTGATAAGATAGTAGGCGAGCTTACACTTCGAACAAGACAAACAGGCGACAAAATTAAGCTTAACCGCCGAAACGGTACCAAAACCCTTAAAAAACTATACACCGAGTATTCTATTGAGCAAAACACACGGGAAACGCTTCCCGTTTTAGCAGATGACGAGGGAGTAGTTTGGGTTTGTTCGGTTGGTGTGGCTGAGCGTTGTGCGGTTACAAAAGAATCACAAAATATAATAAAAATCGAGGTTGAAATAATTTAAAAACAGGGGATGATATATATGAATATCGAAAAGGAGATAAAAGAGGTACTCATATCAGAAGAGGAGTTAAAGGAAATTTGCCAAAACCTTGGCAAACAAATTTCTAAAGATTATGAGGGCAAGAATTTACTGCTTGTCAGTGTACTTAAAGGTGCCGTTGTTTTCCTTGCTGATTTGCTTAGAGAAATTACCTGTGACTGTGAAATTGATTTTATGGCAGTTTCTTCTTACAGCGGCTCTAAAACCACAGGTATTGTTAAGTTTAAAAAGGATTTGGACGTAAGTCCTATAGATAGAGATATTTTGATTGTTGAGGATATCCTTGATTCAGGTGTAACACTCTCTTACTTAAAAGGTGTGCTTGAGGACCGTCAGGCAGCAAGCATTAAAATCTGCACTCTGCTAGATAAACCTGCTAACCGCAGAGCAGATATTAAGGCTGATTACGTAGGCAAGGTAGTTCCCGATGAGTTCGTTGTGGGTTACGGCCTTGATTACGATGAAAAATACAGAAACCTACCCTTCGTTGGTATTTTAGACCCAAGCGTTTACGAAAAATAATTTTTAAAGTCTTGAAAGGAAGATAAACTTTTGAAAAAGAACATTCGCAACGTGCTGCTTTACATCGGTATTCCTGTAATACTTGTCTTATCATATTTATTTGTAAGCCAGATTACAGAAAAAACCGAAAAGGTAAAGTATTACGAAATAATTCAACTAATAAGAAATAACGAAATATCCGAATTTGAGTTAAATACCTACAGCGGCAAGCTAACATATAAGCTCCGTGCAGATGAGGAAAATAAGGATAAAGACGGCAAAAATAAGGTTAAAGAATACACCTATTTTGTTGCAGACCCCTCTATTTTCTATAACGATACCTATAAAATCGTAGAAGAAATTAACTCAAACGAGGAAAATATTAAAAACGATAAGATAATTAAATACGACTATCCTAAGCCAAAACAGGCGTCTTGGCTTGGAGATATCTGGCCTGTACTATTAGTTTCGGGCATTATGGTTGTACTGTTCATTTTAATGATGCGCGGTATGAACTCTGCCATGGGCAACGATAAGGCTATGAGCTTTGGCAAGGCTAAGGTGAAAAAGGCGGACGACCGCAAGAAAACCACCTTTGCCGACGTTGCGGGTGCCGATGAAGAAAAAGAGGAAATGGCAGAGATAGTAGATTTCCTTAAAGACCCTAAAAAGTTTAACGACCTGGGCGCTCGAATACCAAAGGGTGTATTGCTTGTAGGCCCTCCGGGAACAGGTAAAACGTTATTAGCGAGAGCCGTTGCAGGTGAAGCGGGTGTGCCTTTCTTCTCAATTTCAGGCTCTGATTTTGTTGAGATGTTCGTAGGTGTCGGCGCTTCGCGCGTTCGTGACCTATTTAACGAGGCTAAGAAAAATTCTCCTGCAATAATATTTATTGATGAAATTGATGCCGTTGGTCGTCAGCGTGGTGCCGGTCTTGGCGGCGGTCACGACGAAAGAGAGCAAACCCTTAACCAGTTGCTTGTTGAGATGGACGGCTTTGGCACTAACGAGGGTGTAATCGTTATCGCGGCTACCAATCGCCCCGATATACTCGACAAGGCTTTACTTCGTCCAGGTAGATTTGACAGACAAATCACGGTTAATTATCCCGACGTTAAGGGCAGAGAGGATATACTAAAGGTACACTCTCGCGGTAAGCCACTAGGACCTGACGTTAACCTTGCAACTATAGCAAAATCCACCTCAGGCTTTACGGGTGCAGACCTTGAAAACCTCTTAAACGAGGCGGCACTTCTTGCAGTACGTCACGGTAAAAAGGCTATAACACAAGAAGAAATCGAAGAGGCAACCATTAAGGTTGTTATGGGCACCGAGAAGAAGTCCCACGTGGTTAGAGATAAGGATAAGCTTATAACATCTTACCACGAGGCAGGTCACGCAATAGTATCCTACTTCTTGCCGACACAGGACCCTGTTCATCAGATTTCTATTGTAAGACGCGGTATGGCGGCAGGATATACAATGTATCTCCCAACCGATGAAAAGGGACACGTTAGCAAAAATCAGATGTTAGAGCAGATATGCTCACTTCTTGGCGGTAGAGCCGCAGAGCAACTGACTCAGGACGACGTTTGCACAGGTGCTTCAAACGATATCGAACGTGCAACCGATTTAGCTCGCAGAATGATAACAAGATTCGGTATGAGCGATAGATTAGGCCTTGTGGTTTACGGTAATGATAATAACGAGGTGTTCTTAGGTCGCGACTTCTCGTCTACACCTAACTATTCCGAAAAGACCGCATCAATTATTGATGAGGAAATTGAGACCGTTGTTATGACACAGTATAAGAAGGCTATAGAGCTTCTAAACGGCTCTATGACTAAGCTTCATAAGGTAGCTCAGGTGCTCTTCGAGCGTGAAAAAATTTCAGGCGACGAGTTCAGAGCTATAATGCAAGAAGCTGAATAAAACGATATATGAATAAAAAATTCCCGCTGTGTGCAATACACAGCGGGATAATTTTTTGAATTTTTAAAGCATAGTTGCCGCCATAACGGCTTTTATGGTGTGCATACGGTTTTCAGCCTCGTCAAATACTATTGACTGTTTGCTTTCGAACACCTCGTCGGTAACCTCCATTTCGGTAATACCGAAGCGTTCGCCCATCTCTTTGCCGATTACTGTTTTAAGGTCGTGAAAGGCGGGGAGACAGTGCATAAACACAGCGTTTTTAGATGCATTTGCCATAATATCGCTCGTTACTCTGTATGGAGATAACTCATCAATTCTCTGTTTCCAAACCTCGTCAGGCTCACCCATAGAAACCCAAACGTCAGTATATATAACGTCGGCATTCTTAGTAGCTTCAACTGGGTCTTCACAAAACTTAAGCGTTGCACCGCTAGCCTTTGCTAATTCTTCACACTCTGCTATTAGCTCACTGTTTGGGAAATAGCTTTTTGGAGCACAGGCTGTGAAATTAAGACCTAATTTAGCACAACCTACCATAAGCGAATTGCCCATATTGTAACGGGCGTCACCCATATAAACAAAGTTAATACCTTTAAGTTTTCCGAACTTTTCCTTAATGGTTAGAAAATCGGCTAAAATTTGTGTCGGGTGGAATTCGTTTGTAAGTCCGTCCCAAACGGGAACACCGGCGAATTTTGCTAGTTCCTCAACAATTTCCTGACCAAAGCCTCTGTATTCAATACCGTCATATATTCTGCCTAGAACCCTTGCTGTATCGGCAATACTTTCTTTCTTTCCTATCTGAGAGCCTGTAGGGTCTAAATAGGTAACACCCATACCGAGATCATACGCCGCAACCTCAAAGCTGCAACGAGTTCTGGTGCTTGTCTTTTCAAAGATAAGCGCTATATTTTTGCCCTCCAAAAGCTTGTGAGGAATACCGTTTTTCTTTTTTTGTTTAAACTCTGCGGCATAATCTATTAAATAGTTTATTTCCTCAGGAGAAAAATCAAGCAGCTTTAAAAAGCTTTTGCCCTTTAAATTCATAATAATCACCTATAGTACTTTATTTATCGACGTATTAATTTGGTTTACAAGCCTCAACAAGTACGTTTACAGCCTTTTCCAACAAGTCGTCTGGAATGTTAAGAGCAGGTAAAAGTCTTACCTTATTCTTTGCCTTTATAACAAGCACACCGTTTTTTCTACATTCGGCTATAACTTCATCGGCACTTTTTTCGGTTTCAATTCCGAGCATTAGTCCCATACCGCTAACCGATTTTACACCTGAAGCATTGCTTAGCTTTTGGAGTATATACTGTGATTTTTTAACAACGTCTGCAAGTAGCCCATCATCAATACGGCTTAAAATGTTTACGGCTCCTGCACAGGCTACGGGGTTTCCTCCAAAGGTAGAACCGTGACTGCTCGGTGTTAAAACGTTCTCAACCTTTTCGCCTAAAACTGTAGCGCCTAAAGGAAGACCGCCGCCTAAACCCTTTGCAGTTGTAAAAATATCGGGCTTCACGTCATAGTTCATATAACCGTAGAGCTTACCCGTTCTGCCGTTGCCTGTTTGAACTTCGTCGGCAATGGTTAATATATCGTAAGCCTTGGCAAGTTCAAAAACAGTCTTAACAAATTCGGTTGTTAATGGTAGTACGCCGCCTTCACCCTGAACACACTCAAACATAATAGCGGCTACTTTGTTGTTTGCCACAAGTGTCTTTAATTCTTCGCAATTATTAGCTTCGCAGTAAATAAAGCCTTTGGTAAGAGGTAAAAAGTCCTTATGGAAAACGTCCTGACCTGTAGCGGCAAGGGTTGTAATAGTTCTGCCGTGAAAACTGTTTTTAAGAGTGATTATAGTGTTATATTCAGCACCTTTTTTCTCAGCCGCATACTTTCGTGCCACCTTTATGGCACATTCGTTTGCCTCGGCGCCCGAATTTGAAAAGAAGACCTTTTTCATCTCGGTTTTTTTAATTAACAATTCTGCTAAGTCAACACAAGGGGAGGAATAATAAAGATTTGAGGTATGCTGTAAGGTGTTGAGCTGTTTTGTTACAGCCTTAGCCCACTGTTCGTCACAAAAGCCGAAGGTGTTTACGGCGATACCTGTTCCAAGGTCTATATATTCAGTTTCGTCTGCATCCTTTACTAACGAGCCTTTTCCCGATTTAAGCTCTATCGGAAATCGGGAGTAGGTGTTAGCTATATACAAACTATCTTTTTCTTTAATGTTCATTTTTATTCTCCAAAACCATAGTACCTGCGCCCTCGTCAGTAAGGGTTTCTATAAGCAGTGAATGAGGTACTCTGCCGTCCATAATGATAACCTTTTTAACGCCTCTTGATATGGCGTCAAGACAACACTCAACCTTGGGTATCATACCGCCCGATATTGTGCCGTCGTTGAAAAGCTCAACTGCCTCTTTAATGTCAATACAGGGTATTAGTGACGAAGGGTCATCCTTATCTTTTAGAATACCTGCAATATCGGTCATCGAAATTAAACGTTCAGCCTTTAGCGCACCTGCTATGTGAGCCGCGGCAGTATCGGCGTTGATATTATAAACGTTGCCCTGCTTATCGCAACCGACGGTTGATACAACAGGAATATAATCGTGTTGTAAAAGGTGATTTATAGGCTCTACGTCAACCTTAGTAATTCTACCTACAAAGCCTAATCTGTCATCCTTAATCTCGGCTTCAATAAGATGTGCATCCATTCCTGAAATACCCATCGCTTTGCCGCCCTTAGTGCCTAAGAGATTTACAAGGCTTTTATTGATTTTACCCGCCAATACCATTTGTACAACGTCGGCAGTTTCTTTATCGGTAACGCGAAGACCGTCCACAAAAACAGATTCTTTGCCTATTTTTTTGAGCATATCGGTAATTTCGGGACCGCCTCCGTGAACAAGCACGATTTTAACACCAATAAGGTGCAGAAGAACGATGTCCTCCATAACCTGTTGCTTTAAATCTTCATTTATCATTGCGTTGCCGCCGTATTTTACAACAATTACCTTGCCGTAGTACTTCTTTATGTAAGGTAGCGCCGCGGTTAGTACCTCTGCCCTTTGGGCATTTGTTATATCATCAATATACATTTATTAAAACCTCTTAAGTTCTATAATCTCCATTTATTTTAACGTAATCGTAGGTGAGATCGCAACCCCAGGCGGTTGAAGAATATTCACCGCTGTTAAGGTTTACTAAAATTTCGATTTCTCTCTCAAGTAGAATTTCCTTAGCCTTTTCCTCGGAAAACTCTACACCCACACCGTTTTTGCAAACACTGATTTCGCCTTTTGGTGATTTAAAGAAAACGTCTATTTTATTAACGTCAACGTCGGCACCTGAATAGCCGATTGAACAAAGAACCCTGCCCCAGTTGGCATCTGCGCCGAACATAGCAGCCTTTGTAAGAGAAGAACAAACAACCGATTTTGCAACGGTTTTGGCAGTAGTTTCGTCCTTTGCACCGCTTACTTTACATTCGAGTAGCTTAGAAGCACCTTCGCCGTCGCCTGCAATACATCTGCAAAGGTAAACGGTTACTGTATTAAGTGCTTTCATAAACGTATCAAAGGCTTCGCCCTCACATACGATTTCCTCGTTATCTGCCATACCGTTTGCAAGAACGGTCACCATATCGTTAGTAGACGTATCACCGTCTACACTAACCATATTAAAGGTGTTTTGAATGTCGGTAGAAAGTGCCTTTTGCAACATTTTGGTACTTATTTTACAGTCAGTAGTAATAAACACAAGCATGGTTGCCATATTTGGATGTATCATACCCGAGCCCTTTGCAATACCGCCTATTCTACATTCTTTATCGCCTATATTAAAACTAACGGCAACCTCTTTGCATACCGTGTCGGTAGTCATAATACCCTCAGCTGCCTCTACGCTCTTGTCGTCACCTAGTCCTGAAATAAGCTCGGGGATACCGTTCTTTATAGGATTGATATCTAAAGGTTGACCTATAACGCCCGTAGAAGCTACTACAACGTCGCTGGAATTAATTTTAAGCTCTGCCGATAATAAATCGCATATTTGCTCTGCAACTTCTATACCGTTTTCATTACAGGTGTTTGCATTACCGCTGTTACAGATAATAGCCTTGGCAAAGCCATCGGAAATATGTTGCTTAGTAACTGTAAGCGGAGCGCCTTTTACAAGGTTTGTGGTATAAACTGCTGCGGCGTTAGCCTTTGTTTCACTGAGGATAAGAGATAAATCACGTTTAAGCTTATTCTTTCTTATACCGCAGTGTATTCCGTTTGCTTTAAAGCCTTTAGCGGCACAAACACCGCCGGAAATGATTTTCATAAATTTACTCCTAAATATTAAAGTTCTAATCCTGTGGTTTTTTCAATTCCCATAACAATATTCATACATTCTACTGCGGCACCTGAGGCACCCTTGCCCAAATTATCGTAACGGGCAATAAGCAGAATTCTGTCATCGTTACCTGAAACCGAAATTTCCATACTATCCTTAAAGGAAAGCTTGTTAGCTGAAACGAAGCCCTGTTCGTCAAAATTTTCGACATATTTTACAACCGGACCTTGATACTTTGCTTTATAGATATTTTTAATATCCTCTATAGAAAATCCGTCATTCAGCTGTGAAGCAAAAAGGGGAACGGTTACCTCCATACCACTGTAAAAAGCATCTACAACGGGTATAAAAGCGGGGGCGTTATTAAGTCCCGTAATTTTGGTCATCTCGGGTAAATGCTTATGCTGTTGGGATAGACCGTATTGACGGGGTGCGCCAAGAAGAGCATCATGCTCCGAGCTTTCATATTCAGCAATCATCTTTTTACCGCCGCCGCTGTAACCTGTTAACGAAAAGCAGGAAAGTAAAATGCTTTTGTTTAAAATACCTTTTTCTATAAGCGGAAAAATCAGTGAAATAAATCCACTTGCGTGGCAACCAGGTACAGCAATTCTTTTAGACGTTTTGATTTTTTCTTCCATCTCAGAGGATAATTCGGGAAAACCGTAAGCCCAAAAGCTATTGGTTCTGTGTGCCGTAGAAGTATCTATAACAACCGTTTTGTCGTTTTCAATTAACGAAACCGCTTCTATGGCCGCCGCATCGGGAAGGCATAAAAAAGCAATATCCGCGGTGTTCAAAGCCCATTTTCTAGCGGCAGTGTCCTTGCGGTTTTCTTCACTTAATTTTATTAATTCTATATCGTTACGGCTTTCAAGCCTTTCGGCAATGCGAAGACCTGTAGTCCCCGCACTGCCGTCAATAAATACCTTTTTCATTCAAAAACTCCAATGTTGCCTTTTGAATTATTTATTTTTGTTTTTATTTTTTTGATAAACCTGTGCTTGAACGGTAACAGGCAGACCCCAAAGATTTACAAAGCCTGCGCTATCCTTTTGGTCATAAACCTCGTCCTCACCGAAGGTTGCATATTCCTCTGAATAGAGTGACCAGTCACTCCATACACCTGCTTTAATAATGTTGCCCTTGTAAAGCTTTAGTTTTACAGTACCTGTAACGTGCTCCTGTGTCTTATCAACGAAGGCTGAAAGAGCTTCTCTAAGAGGAGTGTACCACTGACCGTTATATACTAAATCAGCAAAGGTGATAGCAAGTTCCTGCTTCTTGTGCATTGTCATCTTATCAAGACAAACGGTTTCAAGATAGTTGTGTGCGAAATAGAGAATTTCACCGCCGGGTGTCTCGTAAACGCCTCTGCACTTCATACCAACAAGTCTGTTTTCAACGATATCGAGAAGACCGATACCATTTGCACCGCCAAGCTCGTTGAGCTTAAGTACGATGTTTTTAGCAGACATCTTTTCGCCGTTAAGTGCTACAGGTCTGCCTTGCTCGAAATCAAGTGTCAAATAGGTTGGAGCATCGGGGGCCTTGATAGGAGATACGCCCATCTCTAAGAAACCGTCGTTCTCGTATAGCGGCTCGTTGCCTGTATCCTCAAGGTCAAGACCTTCGTGGGATAGGTGCCAGAGGTTCTTATCCTTAGAGTAGTTTGTTTCTCTGCTTATCTTTAGTGGAACGTTGTGTGCCTCGGCATAATCAATTTCCTGTTCTCTTGACTTTATATCCCATTCTCTCCAAGGAGCGATAATCTTAAGGTCGGGAGCAAATGCCTTGATAGCAAGTTCGAATCGAACTTGGTCGTTACCTTTACCTGTACAGCCGTGGCAGATAGCGTCTGCACCCTCGGCAATTGCGATTTCGGCAAGTCTCTTAGCAATGATAGGACGAGCCAAAGCAGTACCTAAAAGGTAATCCTCGTATTTAGCACCTGCCATAACTGCAGGAATAACGATATCGTCAACAAATTCATCGGTAAGGTCTTCTATGTAGATTTTAGAAGCACCTGTTTTGATAGCCTTTTCTTCAAGTCCCTCAAGCTCGTCAGCCTGACCAACGTTTCCTGATACAGCTATGATTTCAGGGTCGCCGTAATTTTCCTTAAGCCAAGGAATAATTATCGAAGTGTCAAGACCGCCTGAATAGGCAAGTACTACCTTGTTAACCTTTTTCTCAGTCATTTTTATCTCTCCGTTTTTTAAAAAATATTTTAGTTTGGAAACAGCGTTTGTTTCGTTGTGCATAATTATAGCACGGTGTGAATATTTATGCAAGTGTTTTTTAATAAAAAAACAAACTTTTAGTTTTTGCACAAAACATGCAATTCTATATAATATATTTTGTTGAAAACGCACTTTAAATCGGCAGTATTTCCTTGTATTGAACTAAATATAATCAAATTTGCTTTTTATAAAGTTGTTTAAAACACAAAACCAAGCGTTGTATTCTGCGCTTGGTTTTGGGATATTATGCATATTTTTATGCATATTTGCATAAAATGATTATTTGTCCTCGCTCTTTGAAATCTCAATTGCAAGGTCTGAAAGCTGAACAGCATCAACCTGTGTCGGTGCACCCGACATAAGCTCACTGGTAGTAGCGACCTTAGGGAATGCAATTACGTCTCTTATAGAATCGCTACCTGTCATAAGCATACAAAGTCTGTCAAAGCCGATACCCATACCGCCGTGAGGTGGAGCACCGTATTTAAACGCACCTGTTAGGAAGCCGAATTTCTGCTCTGCTTCTTCATCGGATAGACCAAGTGCATTAAACATATGCTTTTGCAGTTCAGGGTCGGTAATTCTGATAGAGCCACTGGATAACTCAACACCGTTTAAAACAAGGTCGTATGCATCGGCATAAACCTTTTCAGGCTCCTTGTCAAGATAGGGGATACATTCGTCAAGAGGTGAGGTGAAGGGATGATGCATAGCATCGTAACTGCCTGTTTCCTCGTTATACTCAAAGAAAGGGAACTCGGTAATCCATAAGAAATTAAACTGGTCAGGAATAATATCAAGCTTCTTTGCAACCGTAAGACGAAGAGCGCCGAGCACCGAAAGGGTGGTTTTCTTTTTATCTGCAACTATGAAAATAACGTCGCCTTTTTCGGCGCCTACCTTATTATATATAGCGTTAAGCTCTTCGGCTGTCATAAACTTAGCAAACGAGCAGTTAGGCTCATCTTCTACCCAACGGATATATGCTAGTCCCTTAGCACCGATACCCTTTGCCTCTTCTGTTAATTTATCAATTTCCTTGCGGGTGTAGATAGCTGCCGCATTTTTAGCGTTAATTGCTCTGACAGTACCGCCGTTTTTAACTGTATCTGCAAACACACCAAAGCCACAGTCCTTAACAATATCCGAAAGGTCAATAAGCTTCATATCAAAGCGTGTATCAGGCTTGTCAGAGCCGTAGGAATTCATAGCCTCGTTGTAGGTAAGGCGGGGCAGAGGAGTAGGAATATCCACGTCTAAAACGTCTTTAAACAAACGCTTTATGTAGCCTTCACCGATTTTGAAAACGTCTTCGTGGTCAACAAATGACATTTCCATATCTATCTGTGTAAATTCAGGCTGTCTGTCAGCGCGAAGGTCCTCGTCGCGATAGCAACGGGCAAGTTGAATATAACGGTCAAAGCCTGAAAGCATAAGCAACTGCTTGTACATCTGAGGCGATTGAGGAAGAGCAAAAAAGCTTCCCTTATGAATTCTTGACGGAACAAGATAGTCTCTTGCGCCCTCAGGGGTTGATTTAATAAGGGTTGGTGTTTCGATTTCTATAAAGCCGTTTTCGTCGAAATAGTCTCTTGTAACCTTAGCAATTCTATGACGAAGAAGAATGTTATTCTGAATAACGGGTCTTCTAAGGTCAAGGTAACGGTATTTAAGGCGGAGTTCTTCTTTAGCACCGCAATCGTCTAAAATTTCAAACGGTGTGGTTTCGGCCTCGCCCAGTATTTTAAGCTCGGTAACCCAAAGCTCGATTTTACCTGTAGGAATATCCTTATTTATAGATGAGCGAAGACGAACGATACCCTTTGCCATAACAACAAATTCACTGCGAAGGCTTGAAGCCTTAGAGAAAACTTCTTTGTCGGTTGTATCGTCGAAAGCTAACTGAATAATGCCTGTCCTATCTCTTAAATCAACAAAGATTAGTCCGCCGAGGTCACGCTGACGCTGTACCCAACCGCAAACTACTATTTCTTTATCCTTGTCGTTTTCTGTAAATGTACCGCAGTATCCGGTACGCTTCATTCCGTTTAATCTATCAAGTTTCAAAAGAAACACCTCTTAAAATTTTGTAGCTATGGCATCT
Organism: Acutalibacteraceae bacterium; assembly: GCA_045602945.1. GTDB lineage: Bacteria > Bacillota > Clostridia > Oscillospirales > Acutalibacteraceae > UBA737. Next base: position 19,615 of record JAZSCM010000002.1, read on the forward strand.
GTAAGACTGTCAAGTGCTACAGATGTTGAAGCTTTAAAAAGCTCGTTAGAAAGTTCTGATATTTTAACCTTTAAAATATCGCCGCTTGTCATATTTTTAAGGTTTGCTTCGCCGCTTTCAAGTTCGCTGTCACCTAAAACTATGCTAAACGAAGCACCTATTTTATCGGCATATTTCATTTGGGCTTTAAGTCCTCTTGCGCAAATGTCAGACTGCACCTCAAAGCCGTCAGCTCGAAGCTCGGCGCAAAGCGCTGTAGCCTTAAGTGAAGCCGCTTTACCCATAGATGCAATATAAAGGTCACATTTTTTATCCATCGGCAATTTAGCACCCTGATTTTGTAAAACCAGCATTAGTCTTTCAATACCCATAGCAAAGCCTAGCGCCGCTGTTTGAGGTCCTCCCATTTGGGAAACAAGACCGTCGTAACGTCCGCCTCCGCAGACGGTTGACTGTGCACCTATATCGCCCGAAACAAATTCAAAAACGGTACGTGTGTAGTAGTCAAGTCCTCTTACAATATGCGGATTTACTTTATATTCGATATTGGCTGAATCAAGGTGTGCCTTAACCTCGTCAAAATGCTCTTTGCAATCGTCACAAAGGAAGTCAAGCACCACGGGGGCATCCTTTGCAATAGCAGAGCAAACAGGGGATTTGCAATCTAAAATTCGCATAGGATTGCGGTCAAGTCGGTCTTTACAGGTATCGCAAAGTTCAGAAAGCTTACCCTCGAAATATTCCTTTAATGCCTTGTGGTAATTCTTTCTGCATTCAGGACAGCCTATAGAGTTTATTTCGAGTGATATCTTTCCGATTCCAACCGATTCAAGCGCCTGACGTGCAAGCTGAATTACCTCAGCATCGGCTGCGGCATTAGCGGCACCGAAGCACTCAACACCGAATTGGTGGAACTCCCTAAGTCTTCCTGCCTGTGGCTTTTCGTATCTGAAACAGCTTCCTATATAGCAAACCTTAACAGGAAGTGCACCGTGAATAAGGCCGTTTTCAATAACGCTTCTAACCGTACCCGCAGTAAGCTCGGGACGAAGTGTAATTGAGCGACCGCCCTTATCGTCAAAGGTGTACATTTCCTTTTGAACAACGTCGGTAGTATCACCCACACTACGCTTGAAAACCTCGGTATGCTCAAAGGTAGGCACCCTGATTTCTCTAAAGCCGTATAGATGTGCAGTTTCGAGAAGCTTTGCCTCAACAAACTGCCAATTATGAGAGTCTTGCGGTAAAAGATCGTTAGTACCCTTTACTGCCTTATTGATTTCAGCCATTAAATCTAACCTCTAATTTTATGATTTTCTAACAATATCACGCCAACCAAGGTCGCCGCGCTCAAGACCGTGAATAAGCACTTCAGCGGTTGCAATATTGGTTGCAAAGGGGATATTGTGTACGTCACAGAGTCTTAAAAGATTGTTTTCGTCCTCTGTGTAGTTTGAAGAGATGGAGTCGCGGAAAACAAGAAGAAGATCTATTTCATCGCAACCAATCCTTGCAGCTATCTGCTGTGAACCACCGTGGGCGCCGCCTAAGAAGTTGGAAATTTCAAGGCCTGTGGCTTCGGAAATTGTCTTGCCGGTAGCGCCTGTAGCAATCAGGTTATGTCGGCTTAAAATTCCGCAATATGCAATACAAAATTGAACCATAAGTTCTTTTTTGGAATCGTGTGCAATCAAAGCAATGTTCATAAAAATTCTCCTTTTTTTATTTATATTTTACTCAGTTTCGGTAACTGTACGTCAGCCCCCGAAAGCCTTAAAGCAATTCTTGACAGAGCCTTAAAAGCCTTACCTCTTTTTTTAAGGGTATGATTTATTGGTAAAAGCAAAAGCTCTGTATCGTTTGGAACTATACCTATAAGACGTAAACACGATTTATCAATTATAACGTCTATATTATCGTATAATCCCTTTTTAATTAGTTTTGGCTCAAAGCGGTTAATTATGAGTCTTGGTTCGGCTCTGCCTTCGGGAAGCAGTGCCGCAATAGCGGCGGCATCCCTTACTGACACAGGGTCGGCATTTGAAACTGTTATAAAGAAAAGTTTATTTGCAATAACCGATAAAACCGAAAGGTCGACACCTGCAGGCATATCGAGAATTATAATATCATAATCCTGATGCTGCTTTGTAATAAAATCTGCAAGAGCATTAGCATCAATTTTATTTATAGATGCAGGTGCAGGAATTATATTTATAAGGTCGTTATCAGGCGCTTTGTAAATAACGTCAGAGGCAGACCTGCCCGAAAAGGCATCCGAAAGGTCGAAAACGACGTCTTGGTCAATGCCAAAAAACAAATCAAGACACCTAAGACCTTCATCAAGGTCGATTAGTAAAACCTTTTTATTAAGTTTTGAAAAAGCAAGGGCAAGACCTGAAGAAACGGTAGATTTACCCGTTCCGCCTTTGCCGGAGGTAACAGCAAAACACAGTGCCATACATTAACTCCTTTAAAATCACAACTTAGAACAATATTTTATCACAAAAATAATAATCTGTCAAATATTACAATCAAGTATTTTAGTATAAATTTTAGCCTAATACAGTGTTGGGAACGGTATCAGGTGAGGTGTTGCCCGAGGTGGAAAAATAAGCGTCCAATATTTGTCGCACCAATGCACCGGAAGAGTACCCCGAGTTACCGTGCTCAAGCACAACCGAAATAGCAATTTCGGGCTTGTCAAAGGGCGCGAAAACGATAAAGGTACTGTGGTCAGCCTTGTTTTGCACCTGAGAAGTACCCGTTTTACCGCCAACCTTTATAGGATAGTCGCCAAGTGCCGTACTACCCGTACCGTCAACTGTAACCGAAAGCATACCCTTTTTAATAGCGGTTAAGGTGTTATCGCTGATTTCTACCGTATTTACAACCTGAGGCTCGTTATAGCTATAAACGGTTGATAAATCATAGGAGGTGATTTTATCTATAAGCGTAGCCTTATAATGTGTTCCGCCGTTAGCAAAGGTTGCGGTATAATTTGCAAGTTGAAGCGGTGTGAAAGCGTTTAACTGACCGATTGATATTTGTAACGTGTCACCGCCGAAGCCGTTGCTCGTGGGTTCTACTAAAATACCCTTGCTATCATCAACCTCAACGCCTGTTTTAGTGCCTAAACCAAACTGTTTAAAATATTCGGTAAGGGTTAATGCACCAACCCTTCTGCCAAGCTCAAAAAAGAAGTAGTTACAGCTTTTTGATAGGGCAGTAGTAAGACCTATATTACCGTGAGTTCCCATACAAGAGGGTTTATAATCATTAAAATAGTTGTATGTGTGAACGCATCTTATATATTCTCCGTCGCCCAGAAGCGAACCCTCTAAAGCGGCGGTTGCAACGATAGGCTTTATTGTTGAACCCACGGGATATACACCCTGAAAGGCGCGGTTTGTAAGCGGAGAGCCTACCGTATCGTTTACTAATTTATCGTAGTCCTCGCCAAGCGTTGCAATATCGTAGGTAGGATAGTTTGCGGCGCAAATAATCTTGCCTGAGTTAATATCAATTACAACTGCAGAACCTGCAGTACAGGTGCCGCCTGTAGCCTTTAGCGAATTAACCGTTTCTGCCAAAGCATCCTGAACGGTACGCTGTATTTTTCTATCAAGCGACAGCATAACAGTTTTACCCGCTACAGGCTCTTTCGTAACTTCGGTTTTAATTATATTTCCGTCGGCATCTATATAATAGGTGAGTTCGCCGTCTGTACCTCTAAGGTATTCCTCAGCCCATTTTTCAATGCCGCTTTTACCAACCTTATCGTTAAAGGAATAGCCCTTTTTCTTGTAGTTTTCACCCTTGTCCCAATCCTCTTCAAAAATAGGGCCTACAGTACCTATAAGGTTTACTGCAAGGGAGGTGTCGGCATATTCTCTGAAAGGTACAACCTCGACCGATACACCGTCGAGTCTGAAACTGGATTCGCTCACCTTTCGCATAAACTCGGTCGGGATATCCTCGGCAAAAACAAAAGGATAGGATATAGAAAAGTCGGATATCTCCATAGTATATCTGATACCCATTATTTTTCTTTGCTCATCTTGTGTGTAGTCTTTAAGGTTGTATCTGTCAACCAGTTCGTCAAAACAGTTTTTTGCCGTAGCGTAGTGAGCAAGGTCTAGTAAATTAATTAATTTTTCGGTTTTTTCTTCTTCTGTAAACTCATAAGGCGCCGAAGATGAAATCGGAAGCTTGTCGTTTGTAGGAACAGAGCCTTCACCTAACAAATTTACTAAAGCAAGGATTACGTCGTTTAGGTTGTCCTTTACGTATGCCTTGTTAAATACGATATTATAGCCGTCACGGTTAACCGCGATTTTTCTGCCGTAGCAGTCAAGAATTTCGCCGCGGGGCGCTTTTATAACCGATTTTCTGACCGATGTACTGCCTTTAGCGGAGGAGTAGTCTTCTGCCCTTATAATTTGTATGTTGTAAATTCTTAAGGTGTAAACGATTAATAAAACAGCGAGTAAACTTGAGAGAATAATAAGCGGAGTTTGTCTTTTTCTCTTAAAGGGCATATAACCACCTCCTTAAATTACAAACTGAATTTTTTGTTAATAAATTTTTTAAGCAAATATACAAGCACCGAAACCACAGCGGTATATACAACCGATGGCATAGCAACCTTGTAAAGATATGAAAAGCTATCGCTTACCGAATGGGTGATGGCATCAAAGAAAAACCATCTAAGTACAAAATATACAAAGCTTGAAATAGCGGCGAGTGCAGATGCCGCACGTATGTTGTTATTGAAAATATAGTGTGACATAAGGGCTACTAAAAGTCCTATTATCATAAACAAACAGGCGTTAAAGCCGAAACTGACACTTGAAATACTATCCGTGAAAATCCCTAACAAAAGTCCTGATATAACCGAGTAAAGCTCCGAAGAAAAAATAGAAATTGCAACTAAAAATGCAAGTGGTAGCATTGGGTTTGCACCGTATATTTTTAGTGAAATTAATGGACTGAAATGTATAATCAGAGAAAGTGCTAGGAGCACGAAATCGGTTAGGATAATAATATGGCGTTTTTTTGATGAATACATAGCCTTAATTTTCCTTCTGTGTTTTAATTCCGCCCTGACCGTCAAACGAGGTTATAACCATAACGTCTCTAATCTCCGAAAAATTTACAAACGGTGTTATGTCGGCATATATTGAGGTGTTGTATTTATCGCTGTCGATAGAGTTTATAGAGCCTATTAGCAGTCCGTCAGGGAAGATACCCTCACCCGAGGTCACCACATAGTCGCCCACAGCAACCGAGCAGGAACGTGAGAGATTTGAAAAACGGCACATATTGTTTTTGGCAAGCTCTGCTCCGCCCGAAATAATACCTGAATCGCTTGTACGATTGTCAAGTGCACCAAGTGTTATATCGGGGTTTAAGATAGTTTTAACCTTGGCAGTTGTAGTGCCTACCTCAAACACACAGCCCACCAAACCCTCTTTAGTTATAACAGGGTCCATTACCTTGATACCCGAAAGGGAACCTTTGTTAATTATGAATGAGCCGTAAATATCATCGCTGTCGCGCGAAATTAAGGTAGCCGAGGCGAATTTGAAGTCGGGATTTGCTTCTTTAATTTCAAGATAATCCTTGTAAAACTTATTTTGGGCAGTAATTTCCTCGTAATCTGCGGTTTTTTCGCGCATTTCGTTAAGTTCTGCTTTAAGCTCGGCATTTTCGAGCATCAAATCGTTACCGTCGGTTAGTGCCTTATTAAAGTCCTTAATTGTATTAGAAATTTTAGTGCCAAATGCTCTGAACGGTGCCGCAACCATACCTGCAAAATCGGTTTGAGGAGCCATTTTGTTTCCTATAATTCCAAATATCAGTGAAATTATAAGAAATACACTGAATATTACAAGAATAATTTTGAATTGGCGGCTTTTAAAGAAAAAACGCATTTTTATCCTCCTGTAAAAAAGGTTTTACGGTTTATCTGAATCTTTTTCCTCTGCGGAATACGTAGTTTTCAAAGCCACTGTCGGCTTCAAGTCTTTTAGCAGTTCCAAGAACAACACAGTCTAGCGGGTTAAACGCTACGGTTACGGGAATACCTGTTTCCTCGGCTATAAGCTCGGCAAGACCTCTAAGCAAAGAGCCGCCGCCCGTGAGTGTTATACCTTTGTCTATAATATCGGCAGAAAGCTCAGGCGGTGTCTTTTCAAGGGTTAGTCTTATAGCATCAATTATCTGCTGAATGGTATCAGACATAGCATCTCTTACTTCCTCTGAAGAAATAATAACGTTTTTAGGAAGACCGTCTACTAGGTTTCTACCCTTAATTTCTATTGAGGTTTCATCTTCATAAGGCTTGGCAGAGCCGATTTCAAGTTTAATCTGCTCGGCGGTGCGTTCACCGATAAGAAGATTATGCTTTTTACGAACGTATGAAATAATTGCTTCGTCAAGGTCGTCACCCGCGGTTCTTATAGACTGTGCGGTAACTATATCGCCAAGAGAAATAACCGCAACCTCACTTGTACCGCCGCCGATATCAACAACCATACAGCCCGAAGCGTCCCAAACAGGAAGACCTGCACCTACAGCCGCTGCCATAGGCTCTTCAACAAGGTCAATATCGGTAGCGCCTGCCTGTTTTGCCGCATCGTATACCGCACGGCTTTCAACCTCGGTAACACCTGCAGGAATACATATAACCATACGAACTCTTGAGAAGAAAGAGCCTTTAAGAGCCTCTTTTACAAATCTTTTAAGCATTGCAGCCGTAACGTCGAAGTCGGCAATAACGCCGTCCTTTAGCGGACGCACCGCAACTATAGAGCCGGGTGTTCTTCCTATCATTTCTTTAGCCTCGGTACCAACGGCGCGAACAGCATCGTTTCTTACGTCGTACGCTACAACCGAAGGCTCTCTCATTATAATACCTTTACCCTTAACACAAACCAGTGTATTAGCGGTGCCAAGGTCAACTCCTATATCTCTCGTAAACATTCAAACTACTCCTTAATGTTGTTTAATTGTGTTGTGTTATTTGGAACGATAAAATTAATTGCAGAATGTATATTTTCAATCACGGTTTCATCTTTGCCCTCTGCAAACTCGCCGTCAAGCGTCCAGGAAACAGGGGAGGGGGAATAAACCGTAACCTTTTCAGCATGTAAAAATTCAATTCCGTCGCGAACAAGGTCCTGTCTTAAAATACCGTCGATAATAGATTGCAAAACCGTAAGATTTTCAGGTTTTTTTATGAGCAAAACTTCAAATTTACCGTCGTTAAGCTTAACCGTAGTATCGGAAAACTTAACTATTCCGCCTACCGACATAGAGTTTGAAACAGCACCGAAAAGGTAGTCGCCCTCAAACTCTTTATCGTCAACCGTAAGTTTTAAGTGAATAGGCTTAATATTTGCAAGGCTTTTGATACCCTCAAAAAAGTATGCCGCCTGACCTAAAACGTTTTTAACCTCTTGCGGTGCCGAATAAGAAGCCTCGGTAAATGCGCCGAAGGATGCGGTGTAGGAAAAATAACGGTCGTCAAACTTACCGATATCAAGGCTTATGGTCTTGCCTGTGAGTATATCCTTTGCCGCCTGTAAAACGTTTTTTGAAATACTAAGACCTGACGACCATTCGTTTAGCGTACCCGAAGGGATATATCCTAAATCACAGCCGAGATTTGATTTCATCATACCTGTGATTACCTCGTTTAAAGTACCGTCGCCACCGCATACAACTATAATATCAAATTCGTCCTGTGAAACCGTTTGTACCTTAAGCGTTGCATCGCCCTGACATTTTGTTGGATAAACCGTAACCGAGTAGCCGTAGTTTGAAAAGACCTCAACAACCGATAAAAGTTCGGTTTTCATCTTTGCGCGGCCTGATTTTGGGTTTACAATTAAAAGCAGTTTTTTATCGTTCATAATAATACTCCTTAAAGTATCAAATCACATATAATCAATCGGAAGAGTGGCGGTAGCATTTAGCGATACGTCTGCTACGTTACCGCTTAAAAATTCGTAATATGCCTGAACACCCACCATAGCAGCATTGTCACCGCAATATTTAAGCTGTGGGGTGTGAAATTTAATATTTCTATCTTTAGCCATTTGCTCGGTGCGAGAGCGAAGCTCACTGTTTGCCGAAACACCGCCTGCGAGTACGACCGTTTTATATCCGTATTTTTCTGCCGCCTTAAAGAGATTGTCGCACAGCATATCGCAAACCCTTTTGCGAAGTGTTGCGGCTAAAACGGGAACGTCAATTTCTTCGCCCTTTTGATTTGCGTTGTGAACGGTGTTTATAACTGCAGTTTTAAGGCCCGAAAAGCTAAAATCGAATTCGCCGCCGCTACACTTAGGATAGGGAAGCGGATATTTTTTAAAGTCGGGTTCGGTCGCAATTTTGTCAAGCGTTACACCGCCAGGATAAGAAAGACCTAACGCCCTTGCGGTTTTATCAAAGCATTCTCCTGCCGCATCGTCAAGCGTAGCACCGACAGGATTAAAAACAGTGTAATCTCGAACCTCGGTTATAACCGTGTTTCCGCCCGAAACGGTAAGACAAAGATAAGGGGGAGAAAGCTCCTCGTTGTCTATATAGTTTGCCGCAATATGAGAGCGAAGATGATGCACGGGTATAAGCGGAATACCGAGCGATAGTGCAAGACCCTTCGCAAAATTAACGCCAACAAGCAACGCGCCTATAAGTCCCGGTGCAAAGGTAACTGCTATAGCGTCAAGGTCACCGTATTCTATATTAGCCTCTTTTATCGCCTCGTCGCAAACCTGACTTATTGCCTCGGTGTGACGGCGGGAGGCTATTTCGGGAACAACACCGCCGTAAATTCGGTGCTCTGCAATTTGGGTTGCAACTATATTTGAAAGCACCTGTCTGCCGTTTGTAACGGCGGCGGCGGTCTCGTCACACGAGGATTCTATACTAAGTATCAGCATATAAAACTTAAAACCTTCTTGTCATTATTATTGCATCTTCCCGAGGGTTATCGTAAAAGTTTTTGCGCACACCCTCACTTACAAATAAATGCTTATCATAAAGTGCTATAGCACCAGTATTTGATTTTCTGACCTCAAGTGACACAAACTCAAGCGCTTTCTCGTCTGCAAGGCAGAAAACTCGGTTTAAAAGATAGGATGCTATGCCCATTCTTCTAAAACTAGGGTCAACCGCTACGTTAGTAATATACCCTTCACCTGCAATAGCGCTGATTCCTATATATCCGACGGTATCACCCTTGATTTTTGCTACAAAAAAGTGGGTTCCTGCCCTCATAGATTCTAAAATAGCGTTCTCACTCCAAGGAGAAGAAAAGCACAATTTTTCAAGTCTTACAATATCCTGTATGTCGTCTGCAGTAGCATAGTTTACCGTAATATCCGAAAAGAAACCTCCAAAAACGAGCTTGTCAATTTGCTTTTTAATTTCAGTAAAGCAAAGTCTGTAGTGTTCAATAGGCATACAGTAGGGGTCACCGATACCGTCACCCAAAAGAAATAATTTAGATTTGTCTACACCTGCATTTTTAAGTGCTTCAAGATGCGAGTGTGACATGCAAATAATCTTATCACAAAAAGTGCAGTCAAATGTGAACTGTTTTGAAATATGGTGTGAAATATCTATATCTGACTCTTTTGCTACCAGCATCGAGTTTTGTGAAACTAGGGAGCCGCCTGTTGCAAGACCTCTGCTTTCTACCTCTAAGCCTTTTAAGTTAAAGCTTTTTAAGTATCCTTCTGCTAGGGGGCTGCGGCAGGTGTTTCCCGTACAAACAAAAATTACCTTCATTATCCTTTAGCCTCTAACCAGTCTTTACCGAAGTTCGCATCGGCTGATAGTTTAACCTTTAAATCTGCGGCATTTTCCATCTCTTCACAGAGTATTTTCATAGCCGTATCCTTCTGATTTTCAGGACACTCAACTATAAGTTCGTCGTGCACCTGTAAAATAAGATGTGCCTCAGGTAGTTCTTTTTTAAGCCTTTTACTTACGTTTATCATAGCAAGTTTAATGATATCGGCGGCTGTACCCTGTATAGGTGCGTTTCTTGCAACCCTCTCACCAAATGAGCGTAACATTCCGTTAGAGCTTGAAAGCTCGGGTAAATATCTTCTTCTGCCGAAAATGGTTGAGACAAAGCCGTCCTCTTTAGCCTTAGCGATTGCCTCATTCATATATCGGTCAACAAGTGGGTAGGTGGCAAGATAGCCTTTAATATATCGGTCGGCCTCGGCGCGCGAAACACCGATATCCTTTGCAAGTGAAAAAGCGCCTATTCCGTATACAATACCGAAGTTTACCGCCTTTGCTCTGCTTCTCATAATGGGTAGCACCATAGGCTGTGGAATGTCAAAAACCTCAGATGCTGTAAGCGTGTGGATATCTACGCCTGAGTTAAACGCGTTTATCATATTTTGGTCACCCGAAATATGCGCTAAAACTCTAAGCTCAATTTGAGAATAGTCGGCATCGCAAAGAGTGAAGCCTTGCTTTGCAACAAAGAACTTTCTGAGTTTCCTGCCTTCTTCGGTTCTAACGGGAATATTTTGCAGATTAGGTTCAAGCGAACTGATACGGCCTGTTCTTGCCTCGGTTTGATTAAAGGTAGAGTGTATTCTGCCGTCACTGGATACGGCAGAAACAAGACCGTCGCAATAGGTGGATTTAAGTTTTGAAAGTTGTCGGTATTTTAAAATAAAATCAACTATTGGGTATTCATATCTTAAAGCTTCAAGTACTTCGGCATTTGTACTGTAACCGCATTTGGTTTTTTTCTTAGCGGGAAGTTTAAGCTTTTCAAAAAGCACCTCGCCTAGCTGCTTGGGCGAGTTAATATTAAACTCACAACCCGCCATAGAATGAATTTCTGATTTTAATTCTTCTATTCTCTCATTTAGTGAAATACCTTCATTTATCAGACCTTCACGGTCGATAAGAAAGCCTATCTGTTCCATTTCGGATAGGACGAGTGCCAAAGGCACTTCAATTTCATAAAACAGTTTGTCTTGATTGGTTTCCTTTAAATTTTCGTCCAATTTATCATTGGTAGCAGAGAACAAAGCGGTCTTTTTTAAAAACTCGTCAGCCGCTTTGTCAATTTGCGGTGCAGTAGCAGAATATTCGGTAGCAAGACGCTCTAAAGTATAATCGTTAGAAGACGGATTGCAAACGTAACCTGCAAGCATAGTATCAAAGCAAACGTTATTAACCGTATATTTTTTTGCTAAATTTTTAAGGTCGTAAACTCGTTTTTGTGAGTCAAGAGTTAGGATTTTTTGAGCGTCCTGTTCATTACATTCAAAAATTTTCTCACCAATAACGCAACCAAATCTGCCGTCTTCAATATACAAATCGGTCTTAAGCGACAAATCAGCATCGTTTATACCGCATAGCTTTAAAGCCTTTGCTTCGGTTTTAGTATCAACAAGTGATACGTTAGACGGTGTAATACCCATCTTCTCCATAAGCTTATAAAACTCAAGCGAGGTCATAAGCGCGGAAAGTTTACCTGTATCTCTATCGGCTATTTTATAGTTTTCAATAGCAGTATCAATCGGCGCTTGCTTGTTTATAGTACCGATAAAACGGCTAAGATATGCGTTATCCTTATCGTTTTTAAGCTTTGTACGAACACCATCTTTAATTTCGAGCGTGTCGATATTTTCGTAAATGTAATCAATATTATCAAATCGTTTAATAAGGTCTAAAGCGGTTTTTTCGCCAACACCCATAACGCCGGGAATATTATCGGAGGAGTCACCCATAAGCGCTTTAAGTTCTATCATTTGTCGGGGTTCTAGTCCGTATTTTTCGAGCAAATACGCTTTATCGCAGTTTATAATTTCAGGGTGTCCCTGTTTCGTAGCGGCAAGTAAAACCCTTGTGGTATCCGAAATCAGTTGTAAAGAGTCCCTGTCGCCCGTTGCAATCACACAGCTGTTACCGCTAAGCTCTGCCGAGTTTGACAGAGTGCCTAAAATATCGTCTGCCTCAAAGCCTTCGCATTCGATACAGTGATAACCCGCAAGTTTTAACCACTCTTTAAGCGTAGGAAATTGCTGGACCAGTTCCTCGGGCATAGCGTGTCTGCCGGCTTTGTATTCTTTATACCGCTCGTGACGGAAGGTAGGCTTTTTTAAATCAAAGGCTACTGCAACACAGTCAGGATTTTCAAGCTCTAAAAGCTTGTTTAAAATATTTATAAAACCGTAAACAGCATTGGTGTATCTGCCGTCCTTAGTAGATAAAAGCTTTATTCCGTAAAAAGCACGGTTTATTATGCTGTTACCGTCAATAGCCAATAGTTTCATTTTTTCGCCTCTTTGCCACAAGTTAAAATTATTTTTAAGTATAATTATATTTATAATACCACTTAATCCTCGTTTTGTCACTATAAATTTTAAATTTTTTTATTAATTTTTTATCTTAAAAAACTATAGTATACTATACTTGAAAAATATCACGGAATTTGATATACTAAATTAATTACATTTTAAAAATGCGGAGGTTTAAAATGGGAATATTATCAACACTAAAGCCCAAAAGTGTTTTTTCGGTTTTCGAGGAAATATGCGCTATTCCTCACGGCTCGGGAAATATGCAAAAAATAAGCGATTACTGTGTGAATTTTGCGCAAAAAAACGGTCTTAAATACGTTCAGGACGACTCACAAAACGTAATAATATACAAGCCTGCAAGTAAAGGCTTCAAGGACGCAGAGCCTATAATTTTACAGGGCCATCTCGATATGGTTTGCCAAAAGGAAAAGGGCGTTAAAAAAGACCTTGAAAAAGAGGGGATAGAGCCTGTTTTAAACGGCAGTTTTATTACTGCAAACGGCACAACTCTCGGCGCAGATAACGGAATTGCCGTTGCTATGATAATGTCCATTTTGGCAGATGAAAATATAGAAAATCCGCCTATTGAAGCGGTTTTTACCACCGACGAGGAGATAGGAATGTTCGGTGCAGACAGCCTTGATTATTCGCTTTTATCTGCTAAAAAAATGATAAATATCGACTCTGAGGAGGGCGATACCGTTACAGTTTCCTGTGCGGGCGGCAGTGAGTTTAAAATGGAAATTTCAGGCACAAAGCTGGAGGTTTCAGGCGGTGCTCTGACTATTACGGTAGGCGGCTTAAAGGGTGGTCATTCTGGTGTTGAAATAGATAAAGGAAGACAAAATTCCAATACCTTAATGGGCAGAATTTTAAACGCTTTAAACACGGAATTTCCATTTAATATTATAGAAATAAACGGTGGACAAAAGGCAAATGCCATACCCACCGACTGCGTTGCTAAAATATGTGTAGAAGATATAGAAAACGCCGAGATTTTCTTGGAAAAATACTCACAAGAAATTAAAAAAGAACTGATTTTCAGGGAAGAAAATTGTAGTATAACGTTTGAACAAGATAAAAAAGATAACTATTGCTGTTTTGACTGCGAAACGACTAAAAAAGTCATTTTTGCTCTTATCAATACCCCTTGCGGAATTGTTGAAATGAGCAAGGAAATAGAAGGTCTTGTAGAAACCTCTCTAAACCTTGGTATTCTGTTTACCAAGGATAATTCAGTTACGCTTATTTACGCTCTTAGAAGCAATAAAATCTCTGCACTTAATTTCCTTGAAGAACGCCTTTTAAACGTGTGCGAAATGTTGGATGCTAAGGGTGATATATCGGGCAGATACTTACCTTGGGAATATAATGCCAATTCAAAAATCAGAGACTCATACGTAGCGGCTTATAAGAAAAAATACGGTAAAGAGCCTAAAATAGCGGCTATCCACGCGGGTCTTGAGTGCTCGGTTTTCGCCGCTAAAATTAAGGGGCTTGACTGTATAGCGGTAGGCCCTGATATGACCGACGTTCACACCCCAAACGAGACACTTTCGGTAGATTCTGCAAGGGATATATATGAGATACTGTTGGACGTATTAGCTTCGGCTAAATAAAGGTTGCTTTTTAAAAACCAATATGTTAATATAGTAGAAATGTCTAAAATACTAATTTGAGGATAGGAGAAAATATGGAAAACAAAGAATTTAAACCCTATATTCCGGCAACCAAAATATCGCCTGAGCTTACCGTTACCTCTATTGTTGTAGGTATACTTCTAGCGGTAATTTTCGGTGCCGCGAATGCGTATTTAGGCCTTAAGGTTGGTATGACCGTTTCGGCTTCAATCCCCGCGGCAGTTATCGCTATGGGCGTAATTAAAATGATTATGCGCAAAAACTCGGTGCTAGAAACCAATATTGTTCAAACAATCGGCTCTGCAGGTGAGTCGCTAGCAGCTGGTGCTATTTTCACACTTCCAGCACTGTTTATTTGGGCTGCTAATGACGTTATTGAGGACAAGCCTAACCTTATAGTAATCACACTTATTGCTTTAATAGGCGGTATACTCGGTGTTCTCTTTATGGTGCCTCTCAGAAACGCGCTTATCGTCAAGGAACACGGTGTATTGCCGTATCCCGAGGGAACCGCCTGTGCAGAGGTAATACTTGCAGGTGAAAAGGGCGGCTCCAGTGCCGCAACGGTTTTTGCAGGTATGGGCTTTGCCGCAGCATTTAAGTTTGTGATTGACGGCTTAAAGGTGGGTGCAGGTGAGGTTTCTAAGACCTTCAAGGGCTTTGCAGGAACTATAGGTACACAAGTTTATCCCGCAGTATTCAGCGTAGGCTATATCTGCGGTCCCAAGATTTCAGCACTTATGTTTAGCGGCGGTTTGCTTAGCTGGATGGTGCTTATTCCTTTAATGGTTTACTTTGGCGGCGACAGTGTTGGTACTCTTTTTGCCAACGAGGGCGCGGCAGGAGTTTGGGACCAGTATATAAGATATATAGGTGCAGGTGCGCTTGTTGCAGGTGGATTTATAAGTCTTGTTAAATCTATTCCGCTAATTGTTAAGACCTTTGCTGATGCCATTAAGGGCCTTAAGGGCGGTGTAGCCGCGTCTAAAGACCGCACAAGCAAGGATATGAACTTTCTTCTTGTAATCGGCGGTGTAGTTTTCTTAACGCTGCTTATCTGGATTATTGACGCTATCCCTGTAAACCTTATAGGCGCTATTATAATAGTTGTTTTCGGATTCTTCTTTGCAACCGTTTCTTCAAGAATGGTAGGTCTTGTAGGAAGCAGTAATAACCCTGTTTCAGGTATGACAATAGCAACCGTTTTAGTTGCAACCATTCTTTTAAAGGCAACAGGTCTCGTAGGAACCAGAGGTATGATTAGCGCTATTGCTATTGCTTCTATCGTATGTATTGTTACAGCTATTGCGGGCGATACCTCTCAGGACCTTAAAACAGGTTATATTTTGGGAGCTACACCTTATAAACAGCAAATCGGTGAGTTTATCGGTGTTGTAGCATCTGCTCTAGCCATCGGCGGTACACTGTACCTTCTTGACACAGCTTGGGAATACGGCACAAAAGAGCTTCCTGCTCCTCAGGCTAGTATGATGAAGATGATAGTTGAAGGTGTTATGGACGGTAATCTTCCTTGGGCGCTTCTAATAGCTGGTGCTTGTATTGCCGTTATTATCGAGCTTATAGGCGTTCCTGTTCTTCCGTTTGCTATCGGTATATATCTGCCTGTTCAGTTAAACGCTTGTATTATGGTGGGCGGCGTTGTTCGTTTGGCTCTTGACAAAATTAAGGGTAAAAACCGCAGAGAAAAGGTTGTTAACGACGGTATCCTCTTTAGCTCGGGTATGATAGCAGGTGAGGGTATTATTGGTATAGCCTTGGCACTGTTTGCTATATTCGGTCTTGACAGCAAGGTAGACCTGGCTTCAAGATTTAATCTTTCACCAACGTTTTTAACAATCAGCGGTATAGTGTTATTTGCATTTAGTATTCTTGTATTCCTAAAGGCAACCTTATGGTCAAAGTCAAATAAGGCTTCAAACTTTGAGGAAGAGGCTAATGAGCAATAAGCAAAAAGGGGATAATCTGCTTGATTTTATCCCTGTAAGAAATGAGCAAATAGCTTTTTCTACAGATCAAAACGGCAAGGTTACTCTGGAAATAGAAAACAAAGGGCTATTTAACAAAATAGCCCAAAAGTTCTTCAAAAAGCCTAAAATTAGTTTTATTCATCTTGACGATATGGGAAGCTTTATCTGGCCTTTGATTGACGGTCAAAAGAATATTCACAAGATAGGTGAATTAGTAAAAGAGCATTTTGGTGAAGAAGCAGAGCCTTTATACGAGCGCCTTTGCAAATACGTTAAAATACTTGAAAGCTATGGCTTTATACGATTAAACAAATAAAAATAAAAGAGGTTTTCCGAGTTGGAAAACCTCTTTTTGTATGTTGCTTTGATTAGTCCTTATTTACAGGAATTTGCTGTTTAAGTGCAGCTCTTGTCTTGCGAACTTCACCGAGATTAGCGGTTAAGCCCTCGTCGGCTCTGCGCATAATATCGTCAACAAAATCCTGAGCAGCCTTTCTCATATCGCGGCTCTTTGCCTGAGCGTTTGCGATAATCTCGGTTGCCTTCTCCTGTGCTAGTTTAACAATTTCTTCCTGAGAAACAATTGCCTTTGCGCGTTCTTCAGCATTTCTTATAATGCCGTCAGCCTCACGCTTAGCGGTAGTAATAATTTCAGTACGGTCGGCAACGATGCCTCTTGCCTGTTTGATTTCGCTTGGGATATTTAGTCTGATATCGTCAACAACAGCACGTAGCTTTTCAACGTCAACCACGGTCTTCTTACCGGGAATTTTAAAACCGCTGTCAAGGACCTCATCAAACTGTTCCAGTAATTCGTCAAGTGTCATTTCATTCATCCTCCATTAAGCGTTAATACGCAAATAACCTTTTTTAATTCTTCGCAAGTCTTTTCACGATATCATCGTGAATAATCTGGGGTACAAAATCCGATACGTCACCGCCCATACTGGCAATCTGCTTTACCATACTGGAGCTTAAATACATATTTTCAGCGCTGGTGGTTAAAAAGAGCGTTTCAATATCGGGATTTAGTTTTTTATTGGTAAGAGCCATCTGGAATTCATACTCGAAGTCCGACATAGCTCTAAGTCCCTTAATAATTGCACAGGCATTTACCTGTTTAGCATAGTCTGCAAGCAGACCGTCATAAATATCAACCTCAACGTTTTCAATATCCGAAACGCATTTTAAAATAAGTTCCTTGCGCTCGTTTTCTGAAAATGAGCCTGTCTTATTTATGTTTTTCATAACCACGATAATCAGTTTATCAAACATACATGATGCACGTTTAATAATATCGAGATGACCTATTGTAATAGGGTCGAAGCTGCCGGGGCATACTGCAATTCTTTCTTTCAATTTACAGAGCCTCCTTTTTATAAACCGAAACCCTGATTTTGCCAAATTTATAATTTCGGTAAAGCTTAAAATCTTTTTTAGTATCAGGCAAAGTCACGTTATCGGGATGCTCACAAATAATTATTCCGTAATCACTCATAGTATCAGCAACGTTATCGAGCGCATCCTCAAGAAGTCCTGCCTTATACGGCGGGTCCAAAAAAGCGATATCAAAGGTTTCGCTGTTTCTTAGCAAAAACGCCTTGTAATCTGATTTTATAAGCTTGGCTAAGTCACAAAATTCGGTGCCGCTTAGATTTTGTTTTACGGTTTTAAGGGAAATATCTGAATTATCTACAAAGGTGGCAGATTCAGCGCCGCGGCTTAAAGCCTCAATGCCAAGCTGACCGCAACCTGCAAATAAATCGAGTATTTTTCTGCCCTCAATATCAAATTGAATGGAGCTGAAAATAGCCTCTTTAACCTTTTCGGGAGTAGGTCTTACAAGGTCCTCACCGGGTACGGTAACTAACCTTTTTCCTCTTGCAATTCCTGTAATAACGCGCATATTTTACTCCAAATTTCAAATTTGACATAATCATAAAAACGATATTATATCCTACACTATTATCACATTAAACATACCCTTTTGTCAATACCCAATTTAAAAAAATATTTATTGATTTTTGTATTATGCAATATTATAATAAAGTTAATAATTCCCAAGGAGGAAATGACGATGAAAATGTATTTAGGAAATCCCTTGCAGATTAGAGGCGCCGAAAGATATACTTTAGAAGGCGGAAAAGGGAACGGAATGCGCTTTATTTGTGTGCGTAACGGTTGCGGCTTAGAGGCTTGGATATCTCTTGACCGTGCGGGCGACCTTTCCAGAGTTTCCTTTAAGGGCGAAAATATGGGATATTTTTCACCCTGCGGCTACGTAGCACCCCAGTATTATGATAATAAAGGTATAGGCTTTTTAAAATCCTTTACAGCAGGATTTTTCACTACCTGCGGTCTTACCAATATCGGCAATCCCTGTAACGACGAGGGTGAGGAATTACCTCTTCACGGAACAATTTCAAATATTCCTTCCGAGGATGCCGCAATATATGAAACAGGTGAGGGTATTGAAGTTTTGGTTACGGTGAGAGATTATACCTTTACCGCTCAAAAATTAGTTCTTAAAAGAAAATATTTCTTCTCTTATACCGAAAATACTATCTCGGTAAACGATACCGTTGTTAACGAGGGTGTTAACGATTCGCCTTATGCGCTTCTTTACCATTGTAATATGGCATATCCGTTGCTTACCGAAAAAAGCATTGTTAAAATACCGAACAAGGGCATAAAGCCTCGTAGCGATTTTGCCGCAGAGCATATTGATACAGCACTTACGGTAGATAAGCCAAAGGCAAACACTAAAGAGCGTTGCTATTATTTTGACGTTAACGATACAAACGGAATTGCCAGTGCCGGTATATACAACGAGGATATTAATAAGGGCGTTATTATCTCATACGATAAGTCAACACTTCCTTGCTTTACCGAGTGGCAGATGTTTGACGAAATTAAGTACGTGTTAGGTTTAGAGCCTTGCACCTGTGAGCTTGAGGGCAGAGATGTTTTAAGAAAAAACAATCAGCTCGAATTTATTAAGCCGGGTGAAACCAAAAACACCAGTTTAACCTTTAAATTTGTAGATAAAAAGTCCGAATTTGATGCTTTCTAAAATTTCAGCCAACAGCATTTAAGTTTTGAAGACTTAAGGTGCTGTTTTTTAAACACACAATTTTACTAGTAAAACATACAATTTTCCTTGCAAAATTTCCATAAATTGATATAATATAAGTAATGTAAAGGTCGCAAGGTAAAAAAAGAAAAGGAGCAAGGCTTATGAACAGTTTTTCGGTTGACTTTTCAAAGGTCATAGGCAAAATAAAGCCTATGCACGGTGTTAATAACGGACCTTTGTTTGCCGCTGAAACAAAATCGGTTGTAGGCAGGTTTATCGAAGCGGGTATTCCAAACGTCAGACTTCACGATACGGTTGAGGCTGATATACCGAGAATATTTACAAATTTCGATGCAGACCCTACCGACCCTAATAGCTACGATTTTCGCCACGTAGATTCATACGTCAACGAAATCTACAAGGGCGGCGCAGATTTGTGCTTTAGACTAGGTACTACCATTGAGCATAGAAAAAACAAGGACTATATCCATCCGCCTAAGGATTACGATAAATGGGCAGAGGTTTGCTGTGCAATTATCCGCCACTTTACAAAGGGCTGGGCAAACGGCTATCACTATGACGTGCCGTTTTGGGAGATTTGGAACGAGCCTGATAACAATCCCGCAACCCCTGGTATGTGGACGGGTACGCCCGAGCAGTATTACAGACTCTACGTTACTGCTACAAAGCGTATTAAGGCAGAATTTCCCGAGGCTAAGGTTGGCGGTTTTGCTTCCTGTTTCGTAGAAAACAAGGATTTCCGCGAAGGCTTCTTTCAGTACATAACCAAGGAAAACGCTCCGCTTGATTTCTATTCCTGGCACGGCTATGCTTCAAAGGTTACAACCCTTGCCGATTCTTCGGCTATTGTGCAGGAATGTCTTGACAGATACGGCTTCGGCGACGTTAAGCAGTATTGCAACGAGTGGAACTTTATACTTGATGACCCTGATTTCTGGCCTAAGTATAACGATGCGGTAAAACCGGGTTCTGAAAAGGACCGTAGAGCATTCCACGAGCTACAGGCTTCCTCCTTTGGTGCATCGTTTGTGGAATCCACCTTTATTTGTATGCAGAATACAAAGATTGCGGGCAGTAACTACTATGCAGCTCCACCTACTAGCGGTTGGTCGGGTATGTTTGACCGATACGGTATAGTAACACCTGTATTCTTTGCTTTCAAGGCTTACAACGCGCTTTACCGTTTATCAGGCGGTCAGGTTGAGGTAAAATCCGATAAGGATAACATTCAGATTTTAGCCGCTGTCGGCGATAACGAGGGCGCCGTGCTCATTTCAAACCACGAGCAAGAGGATACCGTTTGTGCGATTGAAATAAATAATCTTTTTGAAAATACAAAGCGAGGCGTAGAGGTTTATCTTGTTGATAACGATAACGAACTAGAGCTTGTTAAAAAGGAATTTTACACAGGCGAAAAGACAATACAGTACGTAAACGTAAAGAAAAACTCTATAGTTCTTATAAAAATTATAAAGGAATAAAGGTGATAGTATGGATAAAAAAATATATAACATTGGAGATTTCGGCGAGATTTTCGAGGGTGAAAATATAACCGAGGAACAAAAATGGTGTAACACCAGAGCGCTTCAAACAGCTATTGACACAGCAGGTCAAAACGGCGGCGGTATAGTTGTAATCCCCGAGGGAACCTTCTATTTGAATGGTCACCAAGAGGCAGGCGATATACCGGGTTTCCCTGAATCAATGAATACTGCTTGTATTTATATTACTTACGGAAATATTGAAATTAGGGGCGCAGGTATCGACAAAACCTTTATTGTAACACCGCATGAATATAAGATTATTAAAAACACCCTTCAGCGAGTACACGCATTTAGAATAATGCCTCCACCCGGTACCGAAATCGAAAAGCTCACCTTCAGAGATTTCGATTTATGCGGCGGTTTCCACGGCGACGGCGATAACAGATGGCCTGCAAAGATTGATACGGGTGCAGGTTGGGACGTTACCCACAAGGGTCTTGCCTTTTTTGATATGGGCGTAAAAGAGGTAGAGGTTGACCATCTTTGTATTCACGGATATTCGGGTGAGATTATCTACGGTCGCGGTCCTGTTGTTCAGACCTTTACTATGCGCTACTGCAAGACCTACGATACAAACGGTCAGTGCTTTAATGCCTGTGCACACCATACCTTAATGGAATACTGTCAGTTAGGTCACCCCGATTACGTTAGCAATCTTTGGATTGAATACGGAAATATGAACTGGTATAAGCATTTAGGCGACGGAACCTTTGTATGCCGCAACTGTTATTTTATCAATAACTTCCGCAACGGCGTCTTCTTTAACGAGGGCTATAACGATAACTACAGAATTCTTATCGAAAACAATATTTTCGATATTAGATACGGACTTAAAGAAAACAACGCTCACGTTTGCTGTGTTACCTTTGACGGTGGTACAAGCGGTCCTGTGCTTATCAGAAACAACACCTTTATAAGCCGTGACGGTTGCGTATCTGCAATTAACTCGGATACTTGGGGCGCACACCATAGATATAAGGACGAAAATATTACAATCGAAAACAATTATTTCAAAGGCTTTAGAACAATTCTATCCCTTGCAGGTTCCTACGGTAGCCCACAGCCTGACAGAATGATAAACAACAGAAAAGAGAAGCAGTACAAGAACTTCTTGTTCAGAAATAACGTTGTAGACGGCTTTAGCGGTGAGGACGAGCGAAATATAATGTATCTCGGCAACGATAAGGAAACTATGCTCGATTACAACGACCCTCGTTGGCAGTGTAAAACAATGCCAAATCTTAAAAATATCGTTGTAGAGGATAACACCTTTAATAACGTTGTTTTCCCACTTGTTCTTGACCACTACGGAAGCGTTCCCGCATTCAGAAACAACCTTTATAACAATCTAAAGCTCGATGCAGTACCATATTCTTCCCGTGAGGCAGTTCAGACCGTAAGCAAACAGCATAACAGGGTAGTGCCAAACTTTGAGTTTTTAAAGGTTAATGCAAACGAGCCTACCGACGTAAGACTCAGAGCATATAATCCTATGGAGCTTACAGTTCCGGCATACGCTGAAGGCTACGAGGTACTTATAGGCGGCAACGAGGGTACTGCTCCTATCACCTTTATCCCTGATGATACTAACACTTGGAAAACGGCTGTTGTTATTACTGAAAATAACCATATGCGAATTCGCTTTGATAGAGAACTTGCTAAATGGATGCTTATTGAGTTAATCGACAAAAAGCTCGAATACAAGGGTAAGGGTGCTGACGAAAACGTACTTATCGGCGCTGATATGACACAGCATATAGGTACGTTTGACACCGTTATTGACAAAACCTATTTTTAATTAAAAAAGTAAATCCCTGTGGTAGAAACTCACTACCACAGGGATTTTTTATGCTTATATTTTAAGCTTTTTCTTTTTTATTTGCTATAAGCTCGGGTATTTGGGCGAGTATTATAGCGGCAAAAACAACCGCACAGCCTATAATCTCTCTGCCGCTTAAAAGGTTTCCTGCAAGTGCACCGCCTATTGCCGCAAACACGCTTTCAAGACTCATTGAAAGCGAGGCGAAGGCAGGTTCGGCATATTTTTGACCGATAATTTGCAAGGTGTACGCTACACCGCTTGACATAATTCCAAGGTACAGTATGTAAGGCATTGCGCTTAAAAGTATCTGTCCGTTATAGTTTTGAGTTTCAAATATGAGGGAGAGTATACCCGAAATTGTACCGCACACTAAAAACTGCAGCATAGAAAGTCTTATTCCGCCAATAGCACCTACGAATTTATCGACCGCAAGAATATGCAAACTAAAGCATATAGCACAAACAAATACAAGCAAATCGGCAAAATAGAAGCCGTCAAGCCCTGATTTAAAGCATAAAAGGTAAAAACCTACAAGTGCAATTACCACCGAAACCCAAACAAGCGGGGATATTTTGCGCTTTAAAAACAGTGAAAATATAGGCACTATTATAACGTAAAGCGCGGTTATAAAGCCTGAATGTGCCTCGACTGCCGCACCGTCGGGATAAAACGCAATTCCAAACTGCTGAAAGTTTACCGAAATTGCAAGGAAAATACCGCAAATAATAGCGCCTGTTATAACAGTTTTGCGCTCACTCTTAGACTTAGGAAATACAGGCTCGGGATTTTTTCTTTTAACAATCCTGTAAACTATGTATAAAAACGGAACGCTTATGTATGAGCGAAGACAGTTTATTAAAAACGACGGCACTGCTGATGCGTTGGTTTGTGCCACAAATGCAAGTCCCCAAAGCAAAGCCGCAAAGCATAAAATAAGACTGCCTTTTAAATTCTTATACTTCATTTATTCACCCCAAACTTGACTTTGAAAATCATTGTAACATAACTGACACAAAATAGCAAACAATATATTTGTTTTAAGGTAGATTTAAGTGTTGATTTTTATAGTGTTATTATGTATAATATAAATTAGTATATTATGGCTAATTATGCCAAAAAACAAAAGGATTTAAAAAACGGGGGAAATAAATGTTAGAACTTAGAGATATATCCTTCACAGCGTCGTCAGAAAACGGCCAAAAGGAAATTCTTAAAAATATTTCGATGACTATAGAGGACGGCTTTGTTGCCATAACAGGTCCAAACGGCGGCGGAAAATCAACACTTGCAAAAATAATTGCAGGTATCAACAAACCTACCTCAGGCAAGATTTTTTTAGACGGCGAGGATATAACCGACCTTGGTATTACCGAAAGAGCAAAAAAGGGTATAAGCTTTGCTTTTCAGCAGCCTGTAAAATTTAAGGGTATTACAGTAAACGACCTTATCCGCTTAGCCGCAGGTAAGGATATTACTATAGGCGAGGCTTGTGAGTATTTATCCCGTGTAGGACTATGCGCCAGAGACTATATCAACCGCGAGGTTAACGCTTCTCTTTCAGGCGGTGAGCTTAAAAGAATAGAAATAGCAACGGTTTTAGCTCGTGGTACTAAGGTATCGCTTTTCGATGAGCCTGAGGCAGGAATTGACCTTTGGAGCTTTAATAATTTAATAAACGTTTTTGAAAAAATGCACGAAACAAACGGCGGCTCTATAATTATTATATCTCACCAAGAAAGAATACTTAACATTGCGGACAAGGTTGCGGTTATAGCGGCGGGTAATTTAAAGGCATACGGCGCTAAAAAGGATATTTTGCCCGAGCTTTTAGGTGCTACAAAGGAAGCCTGCAGTGTGCTGACAGAAAATATGAGAGGTAGCGTACAATGAACAATACCGAAAAAGAACTTTTAAAAATAATTGCGGATATGGACGGTATTCCGTCTGGCGCTTACAACATAAGAGCCAACGGAAAACTAGCCGAGCGCAAGGTTACCGAAAATATAAACATTGTAAACAAGCCTGACGGCTCGGGTATTGATATAATCATACGTCCGGGCACCAAAAACGAAACGGTGCATATCCCTGTGGTTATCAATGCTACGGGACTTAACGATTTAGTTTATAACGATTTTATAATCGGCGAGGATGCAGACGTTACCATTATGGCGGGTTGCGGAATTCATAACTGCGGTGATGAGGAATCCCGTCACGACGGTATACACAGCTTCTTTGTCGGCAAAAATGCCCGTGTTAAGTATATTGAGCGTCATTACGGCGAGGGTGACGGTAAGGGAGAACGCAATATGAATCCCACAACCGTTGTAAACGTAGCCGAGGGCGGTTATATGGAAATGGAAACCACTCAGATTAAGGGTATTGATTACACAAACCGAATAACTCGAGCAACGGTTGAAAAGAACGGTACGCTAATTATTCACGAAAAGCTGATGACACATAAAAATCAGTATGCCGCAACCGACTTTTCGGTTGATTTAAACGGTGAGAACGCAAGCACCAACGTTGTTTCACGTTCGGTTGCTAAGGATAATTCAACACAGATTTTCAGGTCTAATATAAACGGAAACGCTCTTTGTAACGGTCACACAGAATGTGACGCTATTATAATGGACAAGGCACAGGTTAAGGCTATTCCCGAAATTAATGCTAACAATCCTGATGCTTCGCTCATTCACGAGGCGGCAATCGGTAAAATAGCGGGTGAACAGCTCATAAAACTTATGAGCCTAGGACTTACAGAGCAAGAGGCGGAAGAGGAAATAATTAACGGCTTTTTAAAATAAAATTGGTTTTGTTTAACCGATTAAAATTTCATTTTCCAAGGGAGTAAGATACTTATGAATTTAATTAGACGTATTCTTCGTAAGTGTAAAAGAATTTTAAAGGCAATATTAATAAGACTTGGCGTTATTTCTTATCAGGTACCGCCAAGTGAAAAATACACCTATTCAACGCCCGCTTCACAGGTAATAAACGACTTTTTTTCGCAGATACCCGTTTATAAAACGCTACCTGTAAAGCGTGACACAAGAAGACTTAACATAGTTTTTAACGGCTTTGATAAAAGTTGTTTCTTTGGCGGAAAGGCTACAGCTTTAATTTTGGCAATTCAGTTTGCTACACGCTATAATTATGATTTGCGTATAATTTCACAAAAGCCCGATTCAACTATTCTCCGCGACTTTTTAAGGATTTTCGAGCTAGAATGTCCTAAAAAGGTAGAGTATTTTTCGTCCGATAGTAAAAATCTTCTTGAGGTTTCAGAAAAGGACGATTTCCTTTGCACAATGTGGGAAAATGCCGCCGCTGTTTTGGCAACACCTACAATCACAGGCAATATTTACTATATTATGCAAGAGGTTGAAACACTGTTTTACGACCACGGTGACAGACATCTTAAGTGTTTCCAGACACTGACAGACCCCAGACTGATTCCGGTTGTAAACTCTAAACTTTTATATGATTATCTAATAGCGAACGGTTATCAAAACGTGGTTGAAAAGGGCATATATTTTGAGCCTGTATTCTCACCAAAGCTTTTGAAACCCAGTAAGACAAGCTTCGAGAAAAAGGATAAGTATACTCTCTTCTTCTATGGACGTCCGGGACACCAAAGAAACGTTTTCTATTTCGGTCTTGAATGTTTAAACGAGGCGTTTTTAACAGGAAGATTAAATCCTTCTGAGTGGACCGTTGTAATGGCGGGAGATTTAACCGTGCCCAAGTTCTGTTTTGATGCTAAGGTTGAAACCAAGCGCTTAGGCATTATGGGTTGGAAGGAATATTGTGATTTTGTATCTACTGTTGACCTTTGCTACAGTATGATTTACACACCTCATCCGTCCTATCCGCCGCTTGATACTACTACTGCAGGTGCGGTTGCCGTAACCAACCGTTGCAATAACAAGAAGGATTTAAGTCAGTATTCAAAGAATATTGTTATGGCAGACTTAACCAAGGACTCTATGCTTGAAGCCTTCGAAAAGGCGGCCGAGCTTGTAAAGGACGTAGAAACAAGAAAGAAAAATTACGAAAATTCACACACGGCAGGCTATTGGTCGGACGCTTTCGCCTCGGTGCTTGAACATATGCACAAGTTTGCGGAGGAAGAAAATGTATAAAATAGAGTGCCAAAAAAAGTTTTCCTTCGAAATGGATACAATGCCGTTCGAGGAACGCTGTCCAAGGCTTTTTACAAAGGGTAAAAAGAAGGTTGCCTATTTTAAAAACGAATTTGATAATTCAACCTTTAGATACCGTTGTATAAACTTTTGTCAGGCTATGGAAGATAGCGACGAGTTTGTTGTTACGTATTTTCTTTGTAAAGAGATACCGAGAATACTCGAGTATATAGATAATATAGATATCGTAATACTTCAGCGCGCTACCTGGACTCCCGACGTTGAAAACTTAATTTTCGTAGCAAAGCGTAAAAATATACCGGTTGTATACGATATGGATGACCTTTTCTTTAATGCATCATATGGTATAAGTTACATCGGTCATATAGGTAGAGATTATACCGAATCTGACGTTCGCGAATTTTTCGGTTGGACGGTTGGATATGAATACGCGGCTAAAAACTGCGATGCATTTATCGCTACAGTTTCTCCCTTAAAAGAGGCGCTTGAACAGTATTTCAACAAACCCGCCTTTGTTGTACCAAACTTTCTTAACAACAATCAGATTAAGGAATCCGAGTATGTTGTTAAAAATAGGGAATACAGTGACGAGCGCTTTAGAATAGGTTATTTCAGCGGTTCACATTCTCACCTGATGGATTTTAAAAGCATACAGGATGAGTTAATTGACCTTCTTCGAAAATATCCTTATATGGATATTGTAATCGTAGGATTTTTCGAGCTTGAGGGTGACCTAAAGGTGCTTCAAAATATGGGCAGGGTAATTTTCAGAAAATTTGTACCCTATCAAGAGCTTCAGTACGAAATCGGTATGGTTGACGTAAACGTAGTACCGCTGACTATTGATACCTTTAACGAGGCTAAATCAGAGCTTAAGTTTTTTGAGGCAGGTATAGTAAAGGTGCCTTCTTGTGTTGCACCGACAAAACTTTACAAGCAAATTGTAAAGGACGGCGTGAATGGCTTTGTTTGTGAAGACGGCGAGTGGTTTGAGAAAATAGAAAAACTCTATTTGGACAAACAACTTCGTAAAGACATAGCTGAAGCCGCATATAAGACTGCCTGTGATATTTATTTGCCCGAAAGACAAACACAGGCAATTACCGACACGTATAACAGTATTTTAAATTTAAAAAAATAAAGTTAAAGGGGTGAAGTTTTGTGAGTTTATTTATTTCTGCCGCAATAGTAACCTATAACAATTCAAACGTTGCAAAAAAAGCGTGTGCTTCGGTACTTGAACACACAAAACGTTATCCTCTTAAGTTTTATGTGGTAGATAATGCCTCAATTGATGATACCGACCAAGTGTTAGGCGGTATTGACGGTGTTAACTTTTTGAAAAACAACAAAAATATAGGCTTTGGTGCGGCACATAACAAGGTTTTGGGAATGGAGATTGGCAAATATCATTTTGTTATTAATCCCGATATAATAGTAGATAGCGACGTTTTGTCCGATATGGCTGATTTTATGGAGCAAAACCCCGATATAGTAATGTGTATGCCGAAAATTCTAAATGCCGACGGCACCGAGCAAAAACTACCTAAAGAAAAGCCTACCTTTAAAACCCTGTTTTTTGGAAGACTCTCTCAAAAAATCAGGAACCGATATATATGGGCAGACCGCGAGATAACGTCACTTACCGACGTTAACTTTTGCACAGGCTGTTTTTTCTGCATAAGGTCTGAAATATTTAAAACTTTAGGCGGTTTTGACGAGCGCTTCTTTATGTACCTTGAGGATGCGGATTTAACTGCCCGTGCTAAAAAATACGGCAGAGTCGTTATGAACCCTAACCTTTCTGTTACACATATTTGGGAGAGGGAGAGCGCTAAAAAAATCAAGTATTTACTAATTCATATATTCTCAGCAATTAAGTTTTTGCTAAAAAGTGAGGGAAAATAAGTGAAGATAATGATAACTGGTTGCAAAGGTCAGCTTGGCAACGAACTACAGCGGATAATTAAAACGGGCAAAAGCGAAATCGGTAATGCGCCCAAGGAAATAATAGAGGCTTCAGTTTTGCCTGTGGATATTGACGAGCTCGATATTACAAATTTATCGGCGGTTGAAAGCTTTGTGCTTAAAAATGAGCCCGACGTAATTATTAATTCCGCCGCAATGACCAACGTTGACGGTTGCGAAACAATGCAGGACGTAGCCTTTAAGGTTAACGCTGTGGGCGTTAGAAACTTAAGTATGGCGGCTAAAAAAATTGGCGCTAAGCTTATCCACGTTTCTACCGACTACGTTTTTGCAGGTGATGCCAATAAGCCGTATATCGAATGGGATACCGTAAACCCTAAGAGTGCATACGGTGCTTCAAAGGCACTCGGTGAAAAATACGCTCTCGAGTTTAACGATAAAACCTTTATTGTAAGAACCTCTTGGCTTTACGGATATATAGGCAAAAACTTCGTTAAAACCGTTCGCCGAGTTATAAGAGAAAGAGGTGCCATCACGGTTGTTAACGACCAGATAGGCAATCCGACCGATGCTAACGATTTAGCACACCATATTTTAAAGTTAGCACTAACCGAGGAATACGGAATTTATCATTGCACAGGAAACGGCGAGTGCTCTTGGTATGATTTCGCCGTGAAAATTGCTGAATATTCAGGCTTTGGAGAGGTAGTTAAGCCTTGTACTACCGAGGAATACCCGACACCAACTAAAAGACCTGCATATTCATCCCTTAGAAATTTGGCTCTTGAATGCAGTATCGGTGACGAGATGCGCGATTGGCAAGTAGCCCTTAAAGAATATATTGAAAAGGTGGAGGATTAAATTATGAAAACATATTTAGTTACAGGCGGAGCAGGTTTTATAGGTTCAAACTTTGTTATTTATATGCTAAATAAATATAATGACGTTAAAATCGTAAACGTTGACAAGCTAACCTATGCGGGTAACCTTGAAAACCTTAAAAGCGTTGAAAACAACCCCCGTTACAGCTTTGTTCAGGCAGATATTTGCGATAGAGAGGCAATCTCTAAGATATTTAGCCAGAACGAGATTGACTACGTTGTAAACTTTGCCGCTGAAAGCCACGTTGACCGCAGTATTTCAAATCCCGAAATTTTTGTTAAAACAAACGTTGAAGGTACCGTTAATATGCTTCAGTGCGCCAAAAATGCTTGGCAGATAGGGGACGACCAATATAAAGAGGGCGTTAAATACCTACAGGTTTCAACCGACGAGGTTTACGGCTCTTTAGGTGATGAGGGTTACTTTACCGAAACCACACCGCTTGACCCACATTCTCCGTATTCATCTTCAAAGGCTTCTGCCGACCTTTTCGTAAAGGCTTTTGGCGATACCTATAAATTCCCTGTAAATATTACCCGTTGTTCCAATAACTACGGCCCTTATCAGTTTCCTGAAAAGCTTATTCCGCTTATTATGAACAACACCCTAAAGCATAAGGATTTGCCCGTTTACGGTGACGGTATGCAGATTAGGGACTGGCTCTACGTTGAGGACCATTGCAAAGCTATTGATATGGTTATTCGGGACGGTGTTATAGGCGAGGTTTATAACGTTGGCGGTCACAACGAAAAACCAAATATCTTTATTGTTAAATCAATAATTGAGTATATTAAGGAAAACGTTGACGAGACCGTTGGCGAGCATATGATTAAGCACGTTACCGATAGAAAAGGACACGACCGCCGCTACGGTATCAACCCACAAAAGATTAAAGACGCTCTCGGCTGGTATCCCGAAACCTGCTTTGAGGTAGGTATCAAGAAAACTCTCAAGTGGTATCTTGATAATATGGACTGGGTTGAAAATATCGTAAGTGGTGATTATCAGAACTACTACGATAAAATGTATGCCGCAAAAAAGGAGCTTTAAAAATGGGTAAATTTAACTTTATCAAGACTTCTATCGACGGCGTTATTATAGTTGAGCCCACAGCTTTCGGTGATAGCAGAGGCTATTTTATGGAAACCTATCAAAAGGAGGATTTCATAAATGGCGGCATAACCGTAGACTTTGTTCAGGATAATCAGTCGATGTCAACTAAGGGAGTGCTAAGAGGTCTTCATTTCCAAAAGCAGTTTAGCCAATCAAAATTAGTGCGTTGTATCCGTGGCGCTGTTTTCGATGTGGCTGTAGATTTAAGACCCGGAAGCAAAACCTACGGCAAATGGGAGGGCGTTGTGCTCTCTGCCGAAAACAAAAAACAGTTTTTTATTCCAAAAAACTTTGCACACGGCTTTTTAGTGCTTTCGGACGAGGCAGAATTTGTCTACAAGGTTGATGATTTCTATCATCCGAACGACGAGGGCGGTCTTATGTGGAACGACCCCGATATTGCTATCGAGTGGCCTATTGAAGAGGGAATGGAAATAAAACTATCCGACAAGGATAAACTCCATCCACCTTTTAAAAAATTGAAATTTTGACAATTTTTAAAACATAATAAAACCTCCCGCAGAGTAAATAATACTTAAGGGAGGTTTTAAAATTATGAAAAGCGAAGCATCAGGTTTTATCAAAGGTCTCGGTATCGGTATGGCAGCAGGCGCCACCGCAGCGATTATCAGTAAATATATGTTGACAGATAACCATAAAACAAGTAAAGGCTCTGCAAAAATGATAAAAGCTGTGGGCGAATTCGCCGACGGTATACAAACAATTTTTAGATAATTTTTAAAAAATCATACGGAAAACCCGCTATTTAAGCGGGTTTTCGCCATTTTAGGATAAATCAAATGCTTTGCAGTTGAATTTTAAAATCATATGTTGTATAATATATTAAAAATAAGGAAAGGAGAAAAAGTTTATGAAGGATTTTGAGATTTTAAGCCGTGATACAGTTGTTGCCGTTTGGAAAGATAATGAGCTTAAAGTTTTGAGTAATGATTTATTGCCTTTATATTTAAAGCGTGTAAGTGATGCTAAGTCTTGGCTTGAAACACGAGCAATTGACTCGCATAGAGCAAACTCCCGTCTGCTCAAAAAGGCTTTGAGACTTGCTGAAAAAGACGATGTTTCAACGGTTCTTCATGTTAACGCCGCAACCATTACGGATACCTATTGGGTTAGAGCTATCGGCAGCGACTTGAAATATGAAGATGTTCGCTTTAATAAAGACTATTTCTCCAATCTGGCACTCAGAGGACTTTATTCAAGCTTCAATTCTGCCGCAAAGCGTAAGGATACTAAAACCCCCGAGCTTACCAATATCGGTAGCTTTGAAAAATGTTGGAAGCTGAAAGACGGAAAATGGTGGATTTATAAATCTGCTAACCAAAAAGAACAGTTTTCAGAGCTTTTCGTTTATGAGTTGGGTAAGGCGCTCCAAATGAATATGGCTCATTATGAGAAAGGTGATAAATGCGTTAAGTCGCTTGACTTCACAGACTCCGCAAAGGTCATATTTGAACCGGCTTCATCCTTTATGGGTGATGAGGAAGATTATATTAAGGTTGTGGAGAAACTTAAGGAACTTTGTCCTAAAGCAATTCCAGACTATATTAAAATGATTTTCCTTGATACAATAACTGCCAACCCCGATAGACATACTGGAAACTTCGGTTTAATGCGTGATGCAAAAACAGGTGAGCTTTTAGGACTCGCACCAAACTTTGATAACAATATGGCACTGATTTCTCGTGGATATCCCACAAGTAAATTGGCAAACGACCTCCTAATCACACTCTTTAATGAACTTATGGATAAATATCCCGAATATAAGCAATATTTGCCAAAACTCACAGAGCAGATGATTAAGAAAGTTATCAGCAAACTTAATATGAAGGTTAAATCCCAAGTAATTGTTGATTTTGTAATCAACCGTTATCAAGCAATAAAATAAATGTATATATTATGAAATCCCTTGTAGCAGTAAAATTTCGCTACAAGGGATTGTTTTGTGCTTTCTCTAGAGGTCTTGTTGTATGTCCTGAAAACTGTACACCGGTTTAGATAATATAGTAGATAATATAGTAATTGAAATTAAAGGTAAAATAATATATAATAATTTTGTATTGAATACACCTTTTTAAGTTAACATATATTTAGTATGGTAAAGAGGTGTATAAAATGTTTAAAAGATTTGCTTTTCAGATAAGTATTTTAATTTTTATATGTTTGCTTGGCATTTTTGGAATGGTACATGAGTCTATACAAACAAAGGCAGAAGTCGTAATAACACCTACCGTTATAATTGACGCAGGCCACGGCGGGTTAACTAATACTATAATGGCTATATTTTTCGAAACAGTGCAACCGCACTGTTTCGGTGCCAAATCATAGATTTGACAACAAATTTTCAAAGCAAATTTGAATATAGCCATTGCAATGATTGTTATGCAAAATTGAAAATCGAATTTCAATTTTGCTAAAGCCGATAATTTGGCTTGTTGAAACGCATTTTGGC
Organism: Acutalibacteraceae bacterium; assembly: GCA_045602945.1. GTDB lineage: Bacteria > Bacillota > Clostridia > Oscillospirales > Acutalibacteraceae > UBA737. The sequence continues at coordinate 52,610 of JAZSCM010000002.1, forward strand.
GTTTCAACAAATTACAATCATTATAAATTAGGTCCAAAACTGCCGTGAAATTTCAATATAAAACACCCCAAAAACCCGCTGTTTATGCGGGTTTTCGCCATTTCAAAACAATAAAATGCTTTACAGTTGAATTTTAAATTAAAATCGTGTATAATATATTAAAAACAAAGAAAGGAGAAAAGTTTATGAAGGATTTTGAGATTTTAAGCCGCAATACAGTTGTTGCCGTTTGGAAAGATAGCGAGCTTAAAGTTTTGAATAATGATTTGTTGCCTTTATATTTAAAGCGTGTAAGTGATGCTAAATCATGGCTTGAAACAAGAGCTATCGATTCACACAGAGCAAACTCCCGTCTGCTTAAAAAGGCTTTACGCCTTGCTGAAAAAGACGATGTTTCAACCGTGCTTCACGTTAACGCTGCAACCATTACCGACACCTATTGGGTTAGAGCTATCGGTAGCGACTTAAAATATGAAGACGTTCGCTTTAATAAAGACTATTTCTCCAATCTGGCTTTACGTGGACTTTATTCAAGCTTTAATTCTGCCGCAAAGCGTAAGGATACCAAAACCCCTGAACTTACAAATATCGGTAGCTTTGAAAAGTGCTGGAAGCTCAAAGACGGAAAATGGTGGATTTATAAGTCCGCTAACCAAAAAGAGCAGTTCTCAGAGCTTTTCGTTTATGAGTTGGGTAAAGAACTCCAGATGAATATGGCTCATTACGAGAAAGGTGATAAATGCGTTAAGTCGCTTGACTTCACCGATTCTGCCAAAGTTATATTTGAACCGGCTTCATCCTTTATGGGTGACGAGGAAGATTATATCAAGGTTGTTGAGAAACTTAAGGAACTTTGTCCTATAGCAATTCCCGATTATATTAAAATGATTTTCCTTGATACCATAACCGCTAATCCCGACAGGCACACAGGAAACTTCGGTTTAATGCGTGATGTAAAAACAGGTGAGCTTTTGGGTCTAGCGCCGAACTTTGATAACAATATGGCACTTATTGCACGTGGATATCCCACAAGCAAATCCGCTAATGACTTGTTAATCACACTCTTTAATGAACTAATGGAAAAATATCCTGAATATAAGGAATACTTGCCAAAAGTTACAGAGCAGATGGTTAATAAGGTTATCAATAAACTTAACATGAAGGTTAAATCTCAGGTAATTGTTGATTTTGTAATTAACCGTTATCAAGCAATTAAATAATTGCAGATTAAACATTGTGAGATTAGAATATAACACAACCCCGTCTTTGCGATTTGCAGAGGCGGGGTTGTTAACTTAACAGTAATCGCCGTATGGGACGGCAGTCCAAGTGGGACGAAAAACACTATCGTTTATGCACGACGAAAAGGTATTCCTGTAATCAATATTTTAGATAAGTAAATCTCAATAGGCTCTGAAAAATTTAATATGCCCAAACTCCGTTTTGCATCTGATGTTTAACTT
>JAZSCM010000003.1:0-99948 GCA_045602945.1 Acutalibacteraceae bacterium
CAGACCAAAGCTCACACTCAGCGCCTTGTCCACCAAATCCATATGTCCGATATCAAGGCTTCCCATTTTTTCCTTGAGGCGTTTTTTATCAATGGTTCTCACCTGTTCTAAAAGCACGATAGAATCCTTTGATAAACCACAGCCTGAGGATTTAAGCTTAATGTGTGTCGGGAGATTGCTTTTTTCCTGTTGACTGGTTATAGCCGCCGCAATAACGGTGGGACTGTAGCGGTTGCCAATATCATTTTGAACAATAAGTACAGGTCGCACACCGCCTTGTTCAGACCCAACTACAGGACTTAAGTCCGCGTAATAGATTTCCCCTCGTTTAATATTCATATATGTTTCACACTCCATTATCTTTCTAAACATATTTTTACCGCTTTTTCATCTCTTTAATCAGCGGAGTAAAATTTTATTTTCAATACATTTTATGAAAAGATAATTGTAATGTGAAAACGAGCAGACAAATTTTGTCCGCTCGTTTTTTCTATTTGAAAAAGAAATATGCAAATACAGCTATACCTAAAATAATGCGGTAGTAACCAAACGCTGTAAAGTCACGTTTTTTAATATAGCCTATAAGGAATTTAATAGCGGCTATAGATACCAAGAATGCAGTTACCATACCAACTGCCAAAACCGTAATTTCGGTTGTTGTAAAATCGAAACCAAACTTCAAAATTTTCACAAGACTGGCACCGAACATTACAGGGATAGCGAGATAAAAACTAAATTCAGCCGCAGTTACCCTTGAAACGCCAAGCAAAATAGCACCCAAAATTGTAGCGCCGCTTCTGGAGGTACCCGGTATTACGGCTAACATCTGAAATACACCTATAAGCATTGCGGTTTTATAGGTCATATCAGACATTGAGTTAATTTTTGCAGTTCTCTTTTTATTATATCTTTCGATAACAATAAACAAGATACCATAGATAATAAGTGTTGCGGCAACGGTTATATAGTTATAGAAAATCTCGTCAATTTTATCGTTGAAAGGTACTAGCAATGCGGCAGGTATACAGGCAACTATTACCTTAAACCACATATCCATTATATCTTTTTTAATATAACCGCTACCCTTTTTTATGTAGGAGTAGCCGAGGTTTTTATTTAGCGTAAACGGCCACAGCTTTTTCCAATAAATTACAAGCACGGCTAAAATAGCGCCCAGCTGAATAACAACCTCAAACATTTCCATAAAACTATCGCTCATACCGAGATTTATAAACTCGTCGGCTAGAATGATATGTCCCGTACTGCTTACGGGTAACCATTCGGTTATACCCTCAACAATACCTAAAATTATAGTTTTTAAAATCTCTATCATAAAAACCCTCTAATTAACCTATGATTTCTTTATAAAGCTTTATATATGCGTTAGCCGAAGCAGACCAGCTGTTGTTACACTGCATTGCTCTGCGGCGAAGAATATCCCAACCGTCTTTATCACTGTAACCCGCAAGTGAACGCCAAACGGTTTCAAGCATATCGTGTGCATTATAACTTTTAAAGGTAAAGCCGTTGCCGACACCGTCGCCGCTATCGGTTACAGTATCGTTTAAGCCGCCTGTTTCTCTTACAATCGGAATTGTTCCGTAACGAAGAGCTACGAGCTGCGCTAAACCGCAAGGCTCACTTTTGCTTGGCATTAAGAACATATCGGCACCCGCATAAATTCTTTGTGCTAAACGCGCATCAAAGCCGAGTTTGAGTCCTACCTTATCGGGATATTTTTTAGACATTTCATAGAAAAAGGTTTCATATTCCCACTCGCCAGAGCCGAGAATAGCAAACTGAACGTCAGCCTTTAATAAATCCTCGAAAACGCACTTAATAAGGTCAATACCCTTATGACTTACAAGACGGGTTACGATACCGATAAGCGGAGTGTCTTTCTTCTTTGGCAGCGATAATTCTTCCTGCAAAAACATTTTATTAAAGGATTTATCCTCTAGTGTTTCTAGAGTATAATTTTTATAAATCATTTTATCGGTTTCAGGGTTATGAACGTCATAATCAATTCCGTTAACAATACCTGTCAGCTTATAGGTGAATTCCTTTAAAATGCTGTCAAGTCCGTGAGAATAATAAGGGTCTAGGATTTCTCTTGAATAGGTTGGAGAAACGGTAGTAATCTTATCGGCACACTGTATGGCGCCCTTCATAAAATTAACGCAACCGTCATACTCAACAAGGCTTTCTCTACCCTGTGGCAGACCTAAAACGTCGCCGTAAATCTCCATACCGTATTTACCCTGATACTGAATGTTGTGAATGGTAAATACTGTTTTAATATTTGTATACGGCTCAAACGATTTGTAAAATTCATTAAGATAAATGGGGATTAAAGCCGTTTGCCAATCATTACAATGGATGACGTCGGGAGTAAAGCTGATATGCGGTATCATTTCAACAACTGCTCTTGAAAAAAAGGCAAAACGCTCTGCATCGTCGTAATGACCGTAAAGTCCTTCCCGCTTGAAATAATACTGATTATCAAGCAAATAGTAAATAACACCGTCAAGATGCGCCTCAAATATACCGCAATACTGTCTGCGCCAAGCAACAGGCACAGTAATACTGCATATAAAATTCATATTAGCCTTTAATTCCTCGGAAATTGAACTATAAAGCGGCATTACTACCCTACAGCCTATAAGTCTGCGGCGAAGCGCCTTGGGTAATGCACCTGCAACGTCGGCAAGACCGCCTGATTTAGCAAATGGAAATGCCTCACTCGAAGCAAATAATATTTTCATTTTGAACTCCTTAATTTTTAAATGATTTGATTTTTCTTAATGAAGAATGCTTTTTTATCGTTACCCTGTAAAATCATATCGTTACCAATAGCAGAGTTTTTATCAGCAATTACATAGTTTAGCTTTGTATTTTGACCTACACTGCCGCCCTGCATAACAATACTGTTTTCGATAACAGCGCCTTTTTCAATCTTTACACCTCTGAAAAGCACACTGTTTTTAACAGTACCCTCAATAACACAGCCGTCAGCAATAAAACTGTTTTTCACTAAAGCCTTAGTGCCGTAACGGGTTGGCATATCGTCACGTGTTTTAGTGTAAATCGGACGGTTTGTATTAAATAAATCAGAACGCACGTCAGCCTCTAAAAGCTTCATATTAGCCTCATAGAAAGCCGATTCGCTATCCATAGCGGCAACGTATCCGCTATGTTTATAACCGTAAATTTTAAGGGATTTAACGTTAGGCTTTAAAATATCGTCATACACGCCGTAGCCTTCGTTATCATAAGCCTCTTTTATAAGTTTAATCAACTTGTCACTGTTGAAGATTATGGTGCCAAGACCGTAGTTTGTAACAAGGTCTTCATCCTCGGGAACACCGATTTTGTTGACTCTGTTATCACGGTCTAATGTAAAGCATAATTTATTAGGTAAATTTTGAGGTGCTTTACCCTCTCCGTAAATTATTGTAACGTCAGCATCATTCTTAATATGTGATTTGATTGCCGATTCAATATCAACGTTTGCAACAAAGCAAGGCTCACAAAGAACAATATACTGAGAGCCTGAGCGCTTAATAAAGTCTATTGCGCCTACAAGTGCTTCAATGTAGCCTGTATATCTTCTTGTTTTATTGGTATAAAAAGGCGGAAGTATTCTAAGGCCGCCGTTTCGTCTGTCTAAATCCCAATAAATACCGCTTCCCAAATGGTCCATAAGAGAACGGTAGTTTCCTTTTGTGATAATACCAACGTTATAAACCTTAGCATTTACAAGGTTAGAAAGGATAAAATCAATAAGTCTGTATCTGCCGCCGAAGGGCACAGAAGCCATTGAACGTTTTTCGGTAAGGTTACCCAAAAGCTCATCATTTGAGTTTGCAAAAACCAATGCCGCTACTGCTGATGCTCTCATACGTTATCCCCTCCTTTTACGTTTTCACAAATCATTTTTTTAGCGCCTACCGTGGCACTTTTTCCTACTGTAACGTCAGGACCTATAACTGTAATTCCCCAATCACTATTTTCAGTATCTGAAGGTTCGCAACCAATTTTAGCGCCCTCTTCAATTACGGCATTTTCTGCGATAATTGAATATTTTACTTCGGCACCCTTCTTTATAACTGCACCGGGCATTATAAGAGAATACTCAACCACAGCGCCCTCACAAACGGTAACGTTTTCAAAAAGAATAGAATAGTCGAGCTTACCGTAAACGTTGCAACCGTCGGTTACAAGTGAATGCTCAACCTCGGCTGTATCGGAAATATACTGCGGAGGCAAGGTGCCTGTTCTTGAAAAAATTCTCCAATCGGGGTCGGATAGATTTAAATCAATTTTAGGATTTAAAAGGTCAAGATTTGCTTCCCAAAGCGAATCAACCGTTCCTACGTCCTTCCAATAATCAGAGAAGTTATAAACCATAAGCTTTTCACCTGCATTTAGCATAGCAGGAATAACGTCTTTACCGAAATCGTTTGAAGAATCAGGGTTATTTTCATCACTTATAAGGTAGTGTCGTAGCTTATCCCAAGAGAAAACATATATACCCATAGAAGCTAAATTGCTCTTAGGGTTCTTTGGTTTCTCCTCAAACTCGTAAATACTGCCGTCCTCATTGGCATTCATTATACCAAAGCGACTAGCCTCATCAAAGGGTACTTGCATAACAGAAATGGTACAAGCGGCACCCGTTTCCTCGTGACGTCTTACCATCTTTGCATAATCCATTTTATAGATATGGTCACCCGAGAGGATAACAACGTACTGAGGATTATATCTTTCAATAAAACCTATGTTTTGATATATCGCATTGGCGGTGCCTTTATACCAGTCGCCGCCCTTTTGACCTTGATATGGAGGCAAAATATGAACGCCGCCGTTTAGCCTGTCTAAATCCCAAGGTTTGCCCGAGGCTACGTAATCGTTAAGCTCCAGCGGTTTGTACTGGGTTAAAATTCCAACCGTATCAATACCCGAGTTAATACAGTTAGAAAGCGGAAAATCAATAATACGGTACTTTCCGCCGAAAGGAACGGCAGGCTTGGCTAGTCTTTCTGTTAAAACACCCAGCCTACTGCCCTGACCACCCGCAAGGAGCATGGCAACTGTTCTTTTTTTAATCACAAAAACATCTCCATTTCCGTTATTTTAATGTTTTATTTTTTACCCTTTGGCACTCTATAATAGCTTACCGACATCGGCGGTACGTCGACCGATATTGAGTTATTATATCCGTGCATGGATATTTTTTCACTTTTTGTAACGTTTGGTTGTTCTATATATCCGCCGTATTTTGAAAATTCGGTAGAAAATATTTGCTTATAGGTGCCACTTTTGGGAACACCGATACGGTAATTTTCTCGAGCAACTGGTACAAAATTACACAAAACTATAATTTCGTTACCCTGCTTGTCAATCCTTCGAAAAGCAATTATACCCTGCTCGTAATCATCGTTTGAAATCCAAGAAAAACCTTCCCATGAATAATCTATCTCCCAAAAAGACGGAGTTTTAAGATAAAATTTATTAAGGTCACGAACTAAGGACTGCATATTTTTATGCGGCTCAAACTCTAGGAGTAACCAATCAAGCTCTTTTTTATAATCCCATTCTATAAACTGTGCAAACTCTTGTCCCATAAAAAGAAGTTTTTTGCCCGGATGCGCCATCATATATGCATAAAATGCCTTTAAATTTTTAAATTTATCATAATATTCACCCGGCATTTTGCCGATCAACGAACATTTACCGTGAACAACCTCATCGTGCGAAATAGGCAAAATAAAGTTTTCCGAAAAGGCATAAAAGAAAGAAAAGGTAATACAGTTGTGGTTGTATTTTCTGAAATACGGGTCTAGCGACATATATCTTAGCATATCGTTCATCCAACCCATATTCCATTTGAAGTTAAAGCCAAGTCCTCCGTCTTTGGGTGGTTTGGTAACAAGCGGCCAAGCAGTTGATTCCTCAGCAATCATAAGCGCATAAGGGTCAGCAGAAAACACCGCAAGATTGATTTGTTTTAAAAGCTCTACAGCCTCTAAATTCTCTCTTCCGCCATAGGAATTAGGTATCCACTCACCGTCACGTCTTGCATAATCAAGATAAAGCATTGAGGCTACCGCATCAACCCTTAGTCCGTCAATATGAAACTCCTTAATCCAATATACAGCGCTCGAAACCAAAAAGCTCATAACCTGAGGCTTACCGTAGTCAAAAACGCAGGTTCCCCATTCTTTGTGTTCACCCTTGCGAGTGTCCTCATATTCATAACAGGGTGTGCCGTCAAAATGGTATAAACCTACCTCGTCTTTAGGAAAATGTGCGGGCACCCAATCAAGAATAACACCGATATCGTTTTGGTGCATAATTTCAACAAACTCTTTAAAATCTTCTAGAGTGCCAAGTCTAGACGTCGGTGCAAAATAACCTGTTACCTGATACCCCCAAGAGCCTTCAAACGGATGCTCTAGTATCGGCATTATCTCAATGTGTGTATAACCCATTGATTTGACATATTTTGAGAGTTGCTTTGCAAGTGAAATATAATCAAAATAATTTCCGTCTTTATATCTTCGCCAAGACGATAAATTCACTTCATAAATATTAATCGGCTGTTCGGTAACGTTTTTACCCGCTTTAGACTGCATCCATTCTAAGTCACGCCAAATATGCTCGATATCTTTATAAATCTTTGAAGCGTTTTTAGGAGGTGTTTCAAAATGTCTTGCAAACGGGTCACTTTTTAAAACTGTATTACCATAAGGCGAAGTAACGGCATATTTATATATATCGTAATTTTCAATTCCAGAAACCTTTGTCTCCCAAATTCCGTTGCCGATATTTTGAAGTATGTTAGCGTTTATATCCCATAAGTTAAAATCACCGACCACACTAACGCTTGTAGCTCTTGGCGCCCAAACTCTAAAGGTTGCCGTGTCCCCTTCTAAAAAAGAACCTAGATGTTTGTATAAGTCGCTTTTGATTGAATTGTCAAAATTATTAAAATATTCCTTCAAATTTTAATTCCCCAATTTTAAAGGTGGAATACACCTTATATATTATATCAAGTTAGATTACAAATTTCAAGATTTTTTGTAAAAATTAAAAAATTTATTTTTAATCGCAAATACATTTATTGTTTATACTGCACAAAAATTAACACTTTTACTGTCTAAATGGATAAAGAAATATTATTCATACCGTCTCCTTTTAGGCTGAAGCTTTAAATAAGGACTGGAATCGGTCGAAACAAGTATAGTTTCAGGCCCTATAACAATTATTTCACTCCAGGGGATAACTATGTCCTCTTCTCTACCCAAAACACCAAAAAATTTAAGTCTTCCAAAAATAATTACCGACGTTAAAGTGCCGTTTTCGGTATCAAGCTCTACGTCTGATACAAATCCCAAAACACAACCGTCTTTAACGCAAACTATCTGCTTATTTTTTAGTTCATCTATTCTACAGGTCACAAATACCACCTCTAATTAATATATGTCCTAAATCGAGTAAATATAATAAAAAGCTGTAAACTTAAAATTTAAGTTTACAGCTTTTATAAAATTAAAAATCAACTAAATCTTCAGACTCTTCTTCGATTTCTTGCTCCTCTTCATCTTCTCCTTCAATCTCAATACCAAGATTGCGGCGCTTTTCAATGTCTTCATCAGGATGCTCTGCATAATAAGGGTCTATTATAAATTTCTTAATTGCAGGAAAAGTAAAATACTGAATCATCAGAAAAGTAAATCCGGGTAGCGTTGACATACCAATTAATATCTCAACGGCAATTACAAGATAATTAGGGAAAAGTAAAAATATCGCAACGTAAACTCCGTAAGCCAAAATAAGACACAGAGTACAAAGAAGATTGTTTTTAAGATTTAAGAAAACAAATTTAAAACTATTAGAATATATCTGCTTTAGCGTGTACTTAAAGGTTATCATAAGCGTCCACATATAATACCCCATAGATACAAATATGAAAAGAACCGCAAAAGAAAGTCCAAGCCCCAGAATAGAAACAGTGCCTTTAGTTACGTAATAAAACGCCATCGAAAAGACAAGAACTGCAATAACTATAAAGTTAATAATACCCGCTATTAGTGCCTGAAAAAAGTTAGCTTTTACGGTATCGTAAAAATCGCTAAGTCCAAACGAATGCTTGTCTCTGGCGGTGTTTCTTGCAACGTTGGTTAAACCCGCAGAAGTAATTCCCGTTGTAATCAAGGGTATCGAAAGAAGCGAAAACACAAAATTTATCGGAATAAATTTCCAAAAGTTACGAAAAAAGGTTTCAAAAAAAACAATAAAGGTCTTCTTTTTGGGAGCGTTTTTTTCAATTCCCGGTCCCTCTTTTTCATAATTATAAAATCCTAAAAAGCCAGCCATAATTTACCCCTTATATTTCATTCTTCTTATAAATAATCTTTTCGCTGATATTAATATCCTTATAACCGATAATATACGAAAGAGTCGATAAAACAGGTACAACTAAAAGCGGTAAAAGTAAAAGTAAATACTTATAAATTTGTAGGTCACCTGCAAGCTTTACGTCGCCAATAATAGCATCGTTTGTTATAAAGAAATGATAGTTTGCTATCTTATAAAACGCAGTTTTAAACTTCGGTATAAACAGGCACAAGAAGGACACAAGCTGAGGAACAGATGCGATTAAACCAATTTTCAGACCTCTTAGCTTATCCTCTGTTAAACGACCTAGTTTTACGTTTTGGAAATCCTTGTTTCCTTTTTTCCAAAGCTGAGAATAAATAAAGGCAAATAAAATAATTACAATTATAGACTGTGTGCCCACCGTATAAACTATTTTACCCGTATCTTTAAGCTCGGAACGGATTTTCAGCGTATTAGTAACCTTATAACCCTCATCGGCAAATTGCTCGGCTTTTGTGTCCTCACCGTCAGCGTAATAGTATGTATAAAGCACGGTAGCCTTTTCGTCGCCTTCCTTAGCACCGTAAACCGTATAACCGATAACGTCGGTAAAACCTGCAACACAAAGAATGCTGGTAGACATTGAAAGAAAGAAGGTCATAAGCATAACAACAACAATTTTTAAAAAAAGTGCGGCTCCACCCTTAATATTCTCAGACAAAATTTTCACTCCTAAAATAAATATAAGTGTATTGTAACACCAAAACACAAAAAAAGCAAGAAACAAGATGGTTTCTTTGCTTTTTTTACAAAAATTTAAAATATTAACGTCATTATAAAGGTAAAAAGCGCGATTGAAAGTATTGATACGGTAGTTATTAATAAAATTTTTCTTCTAAGCCGTCTTTTTCGCAAAGTAATTTTACTTTTATATTTATTTACATTACCAAACGATAAAGACAACTCCCCCGCCGCTTTATTAAGTTCTTTAATACTTGTTTTTGCATATTTAGGGGTAACGTAAAAAACAATTTTTTCAAACATTTCACTACCCGTATCATTAACCACAATAACAGTTTTGTTAACACCTTTTACCATATGCCGCCTCCAAAAAAAGCTATAAATTATTGCAATTGGTATTATTGGTATTAATTAACTTTTTTATACTGGTTTACATAAAAAATGTTGATAACTCGGTGGAAAAGTTGATTAACTCCCTAAAATACGGCGTTTTTTATCCACATTTTAACTTTTTTACAGTATTATGTAAATAAAATTTATTTACTTTCAAAATATCTGCCCGATAAAAAAGCAACCGTTCTTTCAACCGAATCCTTAGAATTTCCCCAGTCGTTATTGCCCGAAGCAGCACCTCTGTAATCATACATCGAACAGTATTTTGATACGTCACTATACAGCGAAGTCAGATAATCCTTTGTTATCCTCGTTAAATTATCTGCCATATCCTTTGAATAGCGCGGATATCTTCGTTTATCAATGCCACCGACCAGTCTTTCATAGTGCTCCATACAAAACTGCGGCTGAGAGTTAAATAATTCTCTGAACTCTTTTTCATTTTCATAAAGTCTGTAAATGGTTTCTATCATTCTTGATACACCCCACTCGATTTTGTTACAAATAAAGCAGGTGTCGGTAATACCCTTTACCTTTTCAGCCTTTTTTTGCGGCGGATTTAAAAAGTTCTTGGAAAAAACTGTTTGATTTATTTCATCTATATGTGTTTGAAGCATAAGGGCTAATTGCAGCCTTCCTCTGTGTGACATCATTTTATCAAGATGCTCTCTGCAGAAGCCCAAACGGTTGGTTTCAATTCTAACGTCAGGCTCCATCATAGCGTCACCCAAAATGTATTTAATTATTCGCTCTTCAACAGTATGATACATTCGGCAAATTGGACAACCGTCACTTACCTCAAAAACCTCCGAGACAGGTATTGTGCAAATATCATCACGCATAATATTACCTCACTAAATTAAAACAGTAAAAATTTTATGTTGATATTATAACATAAATTTAATATAATTGAAAGTGCAAAATAATTTTCTTTTGAAAGGAAAATAAATTTTATATGAACGTATTGTTTCACACGCTTGGTTGCAAGGTAAATCAGTATGAAACCGAAGCAATTAAAGAGATGTTTTTAAATAATGGGCATGTTTCTAACGAGCAAATCACAGCAGATGCCGTAATTATTAACTCCTGCACCGTTACTGCCGAGAGCGACCGCAAAACACGTCAAATCCTAAGCCGATTCAGAAGAAACTATCCAAATGCAGTTATAGTGCTTACGGGCTGTATGGTACAAGCCTTCCCCGAAAAATCAAAAGAACTTGAACACGCTGATATTGTAATAGGTAATAAAAATATCAAAAAAATAGTAACGCTCACCGAGAATTACGTTAAAGATAAAATATTTGATTACGAAGAACATAAAAATAAGGACCCCTACATAACACCCGCTATATCCGACTTTGACGAGCGCACAAGAGCATATATAAAAATTGAGGACGGCTGCGACCGTTTTTGTTCATATTGTATTATCCCCTATGCTCGAGGCAGAGTCCGTTCAAGAAAACTAGACGATATTAAGTCAGAAGCTACACGATTAGCCCAAAAGGGATATAAAGAAGTTGTCCTTGTAGGAATTAACCTTTCAGCATACGGCAAGGGTGAGGATATAAATATTTGCGACGCAGTTGAAACTGTATGCTCGGTTGACGGAATAAAACGCGTAAGACTAGGTTCCCTTGAACCTGACCATATAACCGACGATATGCTGAAACGTTTGAGTGTACTTAATAAATTTTGCCCACAGTTTCATTTGTCACTGCAATCGGGTTGTAGTGAAACGCTAGGTCGCATGAACAGGCATTACGACTCTAACTTTTATTTAGACCTTGTAAACAGAATAAGGTCTGTTTTCCCCGATGCCGCAATTACTACCGACGTTATGGTAGGCTTTGCGGGTGAAACTGAACAAGAGTTTGCGACAAGTGCCGATTTTGTAAAGCAAGTAGGATTTGCAAAGTGCCATATTTTCGTTTATTCAAGAAGAACGGGTACTGTTGCCGCCGCACTTAAAAATCAGGTTGAAAAGTCAGAAAAGCTAAAACGTTCAAAGATAATGCACTCAGTAGCAGAAACCAGCGAAAAAGAGTTTTTAAGCACCCAAATTGGCAAGGTATTCCCTGTCCTATTCGAAACAGGTTGTGACAGCTTTGCTACAGGCTTTACCCCAAACTACACAAAGGTTTTGGTTAAAACAGATAACTACCATACAGGCGAAATTTTAGACGTTAAACTAACAAAAGCCGAAAACGATTTTTGCTATGGAGAAATAGTTTAATATTATTAAACAGAAAACGGTTGGTTTTACACCAACCGTTTTTAATTTCAAAAAGTTTATCAAACAATATTTTACTGTTTATTTTCTTTGTTGTTTTTAATAAAACTTTCAATATAAAAGAAGTCGCACAAAAATTTGTACGGTCGATAAAAAAACATAAATCCAAATCCTGAAGAAACAAATAATTGTGAATATTCTGAACTTAACTTTAATGATTTGAAAATTAGAGTTCCAATTACAATTATAGTGATAAGTAATAAATCCCAAAGTATAAAGGAAAGAGTGTATAATACATAATTCCAAAACTTTGATTTCATTGTTTTAAAAGAGTTAGTTATCGTTTCGCCAACAGATAATTTTGACGTTACAAAAAGAAATCCGGTAGCAAGAAATTTAAACTCAGAATAGAAAACAAGAAAAAATAATGAAAAATTTAAAAGGTAATAAATACCGTTATTTTCGAAAGTTGGTTTAAAATAATTGATAAAAGAAACAGCAAGACCTACAATGCTTGGAACAAAACTAATAAAAGCAATCTTAATAAGATTATCGGTTGTTAAAAAAGATTTTATTGCTGTGCTTTCTTGTATACCGTTGTCAAGAATAAATGCTTTTTTAAAGCACAAAAAGGTTAAAAAAGGTAGCGCAAATATATGTATAACAAACAAAAATAAAATTAAAAAACTAAATTTTGCAGACAAATCAAAAGTAAAAATCAAATTACTTAGTATTAAAAACAATTCATATAGCAAAATCGGGAGAAAAAATTTTCTATAATTTTTAAACAAAACTGCTTTTGCCTTTGATTTAATTTTAGAAAACATCAAAACCACCACATATAAACTTAGAAAATCTATAAAGCCTTACTATGAATATTATATAAGTTTTGAAATACTTTGTCAATAAATAACACCCAAGCGCAAAAGCGCTTGGGTGTTATGGATTTGTATATTAATACATTCCGCCCTGTGGAGCTGCAGGCATTGCAGGAGTTTCTTCCTTAATATCTGCAACAAGGCTCTCGGTTGTGAGCACCATAGAAGCAACACTTGCGGCATTTTCAAGTGCAGAACGTGTAACCTTGGTAGGATCAACGATACCTGCATCAATCATATCGGTATATTCCTCTGTATAAGCATTAAAGCCGTAGTTAACCTTACCGGAGTTTACTATCTTATCAATGATTACAGAGCCTTCAATACCCGCATTGTATGCGATTTGACGGATTGGTGCTTCAAGGGACTTAAGAACGATATTAACACCTGTCTTTTCGTCACCCGTTGACTTAGCTGCTAGGTCTGCTACTGCTGGGATAGCGTTAAGGAGTGCAACGCCGCCGCCTGCAACAATACCTTCTTCAACTGCCGCCTTAGTAGCAGAAAGAGCATCTTCAATGCGAAGCTTTTTATCCTTCATTTCAATTTCGGTAGCAGCACCAACCTTGATAACTGCCACACCGCCCGAGAGCTTAGCAAGGCGCTCTTGAAGCTTCTCACGGTCAAAGTCAGAGGTAGACTCAGCGAGTTGACTCTTAATCTGATTTACTCTCTCTTTAATTGTTTCCTTAGCGCCTGCGCCGTCAACAATAATTGTGTTTTCCTTAGTAATCTTAACCTGACGTGCTCTACCAAGCTGTGCTAGAGTTGTATCCTTAAGGTCAAAGCCTAATTCTTCGGAAATTACCTCGCCGCCTGTGAGAATTGCGATATCACGAAGCATTTCTTTTCTTCTATCACCAAAGCCCGGAGCTTTTACGGCAACACAGGTAAAGGTTCCGCGAAGCTTATTAACGATAAGGGTTGAAAGAGCCTCACCCTCTATATCCTCAGCAATAATTACAAGCTTTTTGCCTGTTTGAACAATCTGCTCAAGAATTGGTAAAATATCCTGAATGCTTGAAATCTTTCTATCGGTTATAAGAAGAAGAGCATCGTCAATAATAGCCTCCATCTTATCAGAATCGGTTACCATATAGGGTGTGATGTAGCCTCTGTCAAACTGCATACCCTCAACAACCTCTGAATATGTTTCAGCGGTCTTAGATTCCTCAACGGTGATAACGCCGTCTGCAGTAACCTTTTCCATTGCCTCTGCAATAAGGTTACCGATAACCTCGTCACCTGAAGAAACGGTAGCAACTCTTGCTATATCAGCAGAGCCTGATACCTTCTTAGAATTCTTTATGATGGTTTCAATAGCAGTATCAACTGCAGACTTAATACCCTTTTTAACAATCATTGGGTTAGCGCCTGCGGCAACGTTTTTCATACCTTCTGCAATTAAAGCCTGAGCTAAAACTGTAGCGGTTGTTGTACCGTCACCTGCGGCATCGTTAGTCTTTACAGATACTTCCTTTACAAGCTGTGCGCCCATATTTTCAAAAGCATCCTCAAGCTCAATTTCCTTAGCAATTGTAACACCGTCGTTTGTGATAAGCGGCGAACCAAATTTTCTATCCAAAACAACGTTTCTACCCTTAGGGCCCAGTGTTACCTTAACGGCGTTTGCTAACTTATCAACACCTGTTTGAAGTGATTTTCTAGCTTCTTCGCCAAAAATAATGTTCTTTGCCATAACTAAAATTACTCCTTTAAAGTATTATTCTACTACTGCAAGAATATCAGCAAGACGAAGAATTGTATATTCCTCATCCTCAAATTTTACTTCAGTACCGGCATATTTAGCACAGATAACCTTATCGCCGGCCTTAACCGACATTGCAACCTCTTTACCGTCAACAATACCGCCGGGGCCTACAGCAACAACCTCAGCAACCTGAGGCTTTTCCTTAGAAGCAGATGTTAAAACAATACCGCTTTTGGTTGTTTCCTCAGCCTTTGTAGCACGGATTAAAACATTGTCAGCCAATGGTTTAATAGTCATTATAATATCTCCTTTTCATAGGTAAAAAATACCTTAAAATAATTTGCAATATATATTATAGCATTAAAAATTAATAAGTCAAGCAAAGTAAAAAGTAAAATAACTAAAGTTTACTTTATGTTAATACTTTATCTTTTTCCTCGACGTTTAATATCTTAATGCCCCTCGGTACAACAAATTTTACGCCATTCTTCACTAACTCAAAACGCATACGATTTTTAACAACAATTTCACCGTCAAGATTAATTGGTATAGGTTTTTCGGATATAAACTCCATACTGCTGCAACTGTTAAGATGACAGCACTCAAGATGCGAATGTCTGCCGCTTTTGTACAACGGCAAAAACCTTAAAATCTTGAAATGAGAAATGGTATCCACCAAGGTAAAGTCAAGTTTATTGTCATTCGGTACAGCCTTTGGCGCCGCAAAATACCCACCGCCGTAGCAAGGGCCGTTAGCAACTACGGCAAACAAACAGTTTTTGTCAACAAACTCGCCGTCATTAAGCGACACCCTCATTTTAATACCGAGTTTTCCAAAAAAAGTTTTTACAAGCGCCAGATTATACGCCATAGGGCCTGAAACAAGCGGCCAATTTTTAAAAATGGTCATATCTCTGCCAACCATAGCATCCATACCCGCAGAGCAGCCGTTAAGACAGTATCTGTCGTCCGCTTTTATAACGTCCATATAAAAAGTATCGCCGTTAATTTGCTTTTCTATATCAAGAAAAGAGTTTTTTTCAGAAAAACATTTTAGAAAATCGTTTGCAGAGCCGCAAGGAATAACGCCAAGTGTTACGTTATCAAAACCCATTATACCGTTTAAAACCTCGTATTCGGTTCCTTCGCCTCCACAGGCAAACATAGTTATAAAGTCGCCTGTTTTAGCCTCTTTGCGCGCGGTTTGTTCTGCATCGCCCTTGTGTGCGGTAATATGTATTTTATATTCGTATTCTGTTTTAGAAAAATATTCGTTAATATTAGCAATAACGCTTTCTTGCAATTTTCCTTTTCCTGCAGTCGGATTTATAAAAAATAGATATCGCATCAAAAATCCCCTTGAAAATC
Source organism: Acutalibacteraceae bacterium (assembly GCA_045602945.1). Classification (GTDB taxonomy): domain Bacteria; phylum Bacillota; class Clostridia; order Oscillospirales; family Acutalibacteraceae; genus UBA737. Next base: position 15,707 of record JAZSCM010000003.1, read on the forward strand.
CTTTATTTTTGGTTTTTAAAATACATATAGTACTGACATTTAATCATACCGTTATAAAGTTTACGGCGCTTATCGGCAGGACGTGAAAAGAGTTTTTCAAAATCATCATGCGGGCTTATAACAAAATATTTTTTGCCGCCTTCTGCTTTAAAGACGTTGCCCATAACTTTATAAAGTTCTTCTGCCTGTTTTACATCAAGCAACCTCTCGCCATAAGGCGGATTTGTAATAACCAAAGCGCGTTCATCTAAAATTTTAAAATCCTTAACGTCTGCAACCGATACCTTGATATATTTATCCACACCCGCTTTTTTAGCGTTTTGCATGGTAAGTTCTACACATTTAGGGTCTATATCAAAGCCTGTCGCTACAAAGTCGATATTGTGAAGAATTTGGTCCTGTGCTCTCATTCTTTCTTCTTGCCATACGTTTTTAGGGATAGCCGCAAAACGTTCGGCGGCAAAAAATCTTCTAAGTCCGGGCGCAGTTTTTGTAGCCATTAAAGCCGCTTCAATCAGTATTGTACCGCTTCCGCAAAACGGATCGTAAAGCTTAGTATCGGGATAAATTCTAGCCAAATCACACATAGCGGCGGCAAGTGTTTCTTTAAGCGGTGCATCGTTTGAATTTCTGCGGTAGCCACGTTTGTGAAGTCCCTCACCCGAAGTGTCAATCATCATTGTAACGTTATCTTTAAGAATTGAAAAACGAATCTTAACCTCTGCTCCTGTTTCCTCAAACCAAGAAATATTGTATTTAGCTTTAAGGCGTTCAACAATTGCTTTTTTGATAATTGACTGACAGTCAGGTATACTGTGAAGCGTGGAATTTAAGCTTGAACCGTTTACGGGAAAAGCATCAAGCTTACCAATAAAATTTTCCCAAGGAAGCGCCTTAACGTTATCAAAAAGCTCGGTAAAGGTAAGGGCTGTAAACTGCCCCATATTTATCATTATTCGCTCGGCAAAGCGGGAGCAGATATTAGCTCGGGCAAGTATATTAAAATCTCCCGAAAACAGCACTCTGCCGTTTTCTGCCGTTACGTCCTCTATTCCCATTCTTTTTAGTTCGTCAGCTAAAACGCTTTCGATACCAAAAAGACATGGGGCTATCATTTTAATTATTTCTGTCATTTTACCACCAATTTAAAATACGGGCAACTTCCACCGAAACTGTAGAAATTGCCCTAGTTTTATCTTACGTTCGCGCCTCTCTTGGAACGGCGTGTTTCAGGATTTTTACGTTTTAAATCCAAAAACTTTTCATCACTACTAGCCTTAAACTGATTCATCATTTCCTCAAAAGAGGCAGGCTCTGACTTTTTAGGAGTCCAGGTATAAGAACTGTCAGGCTTTGGCTGTTGGTATGATTTATGTTCTTTACGGCGCTGTTCGTTTGCCGCCTTTTTATCAGATTCAATAGCTTTTTTAATACTAAGAGAGATTTTACCCTCCTCAGTAATATTAAGAACCTTCATTTTTACTGTTTGGCCCTCTTGAACAAATTCTTTTATATTACTAACGTATGTACAAGCGACCTCTGAGATATGTACCATTCCTGATTTGCCATCGCCTAAATCAACGAAAAGACCATATTCCTTAATACCCGTAATTTTTCCCTCTACAATGTCTCCAATGTTAAGTTGCATAGATTTGAAATATCCTCCTAAAGATTGCTTTATATATCAGCTTCCCGAAATATCGAGAAAAACTTCTTCATCTGAAAAAACATAGCCTAGACGTTCTCTTGCGGCTTTCTCAATAATCTGACTTTGAGTACCCTCGTTTAAAAGCTTTTTCAAATCATCGAGTTCAAGCTGCATATTTGCCAAAACCTCTTGTCTTTCAATTAACTCTGCACGTTTTTTGCTTAGCTGTCCAAAAAGCGAAGTAAGAGTTATAATCATATAAACCGAAACGCCTAAAACAAGCAACCTGACGATAATACTTTTTTCATGTTTGGTTTTAGGAGCCATTGTCTATCCTCCAAAAAGCAATATCGGTTATAAAACCAATATAAATTATTGCTTTTAGTATACAACAATTTACTCTGCGTTTTCAAGACCTTTTTGTTCTTTTTGGGCTTTTTTTAAAAGTTTTTTTGATAAATGAATATATTTTTCCAAAAAACTCCTCCGTTTTTTTGGAAAAAAGCAATAACAGCGATGAAATAAAGGCAAATGTTTTTTTAAAACAGGTAAAAAACATAATTAATATTTTTAAAAAAATCTTTGAAATTGTTATGCGGCATAGCAAAAAACCTACCGTTTCAAAAAACAAAACGTATGCTCTTATTGCCCCGTTTGTAAATACCAATAAAAAAAGAAATGTTATTATTGCCGATAAAAAACTAAAAATTATATCGCCTATAAAAACAGTAAAGAAACTTTTGAAACCCACTTTTCTTAACGCCCTTATAACGTCGTATAAAAGAGATAAACAAATACCGAGTAATAACGCAAAGAGTGAACCTGATATTTGAGAAATAGAACTTATTTCCCACATAAGCTATTTAAAGAGTCTTGAAAAGAATCCGCCAGAATCCTTATCATCATTCATATAAACTACAGCGTGAATTTTACCTTCGGATATAAGGTCGCCTATCTCATTATCAAAACTTGTAATGCGTAAATTTTCACCTTTTACCGTGATTTTACCCTGTACTGATTTAAGTATCAGCGTTTCGTCATCAAAGCTGAGCACGTCACTTATTCCCGAAATATTTAATTTTTCTCTATTATCAATAATAACACTATGGTCTTTAAAGTTATTTTTAATTTGCTCCATAAAAACACCCCATAAAAATATATTTATGGGGATAATAATTTATTCGATATTAAATGATTTTATAAAGTAGTGCCGCGTCGTCCTTTTTAACAGTTTCCTGAGTCTTTAAAACCTCAATCTTGACAGGACGTGAACCAAAGGAAATTTCAACAATATCACCAATTTTTACATCATAAGATGCACGTGCTGTTTTTCCGTTAACTGTAACTCTGCCTGCATCACAGGCTTCATTGGCAATTGTTCTTCTCTTAATCAGTCTTGAAACCTTTAAATATTTATCTAGTCGCATTATATTTCTCCTAAACAGCACAAGCCACCCAAATTCAAGGGTGGCTTGGACCATAATACGTAAAGTATTTAATTGCTAATTACTTTGCAACTGCATCCTTGAACGCTTTACCTGCTTTGAATACAGGGTTCTTGGAAGCTGCGATTGTAATTTCCTGCTTGGTTAAAGGATTGATACCCTTTCTTGCAGCGCGCTCACGAACTTCGAATGTACCGAAACCAACAAGCTGAACCTTGTCGCCAGCCTTTAAAGTAGCGATAACGGAATCGATAACTGCTGCTACAGCCTTATCAGCGTCCTTCTTGGAAAGACCAGCTTTTTCGGCAACTGCTGCTACTAACTCTGTCTTGTTCATAAAATAAACCTCCTAATTTTATAATAATTGAAACCTAATTGAAAATTTGGACTAACCCAAACCTATATATATTTTTACCATATCTAAAATAAAAAGTCAACATATTTTGGTGGATTTTTGAACTTTTTTAAAATTTTGTGACATTTGACATATTTTCACTTATTTTTTTCTAATAAGTCTTAATTTAAGGCATATTTTTAGTAACTTTTCACCCTTAGGCAGTGCTAATACGTCCTGTTCTTCAAAAGTATTTAAAATAACAAGTAAAGCAAAGTAAACAACTGCACCGCAGGCAACGGCAACAACAGTATTTAACTTACCATCACCTAAAAATCCGAAACACAAATTGGCTGTTACACCGCAAGCGGCAGCTGAAATTAAAGGCTTTACAAAGATTCTTGTAATAGAGAAGCCCACTCCTGTATATTTAATTACAGATAACAGATTAGCCAAGAACATAAAGCCATAAGAAGCGGCTGTACCTATAGCGGCGCCCTTTATATTGATCGTAGGGATAGCAACAAACACAAAGTTAAGAACAACCTTTATTGCTACACCTATAGCCACGTTGCGCAGAGTTATCTTTTCTTTTCCGACTGCTTGAAGCATACTAATCATTGGGGTTGAAAGTCCTGCAAAAATGGCAGCAGCACCGAAAACACGAAGCAATAGACCGCCTATAGTGGTTGAAGCGGGCGTATCGTATACTAAATTCATAATTGGTGGACCTAAAAACATAAAGCCAAAGCCTACAGGCATCGAAATAATGGAAGCAAGTTTTAGACCTGATTCAATATTACGTTTTAACAAAGGCTTGTCTTTTTTGGTATGCGCAGTTACCAGAACAGGCAACGCACTAACACCCAATACGGAAGTAATGGTAGGAATTAAATTATAAAGCGTAAAGGCTTTAGCACGTACACCAAAAAGGAAGGTTGGTAATTGTTTATAGGTAATACTGTCGGAAATAGCGTTTCCGTATAAATTTTTAATCTCAGCGAAATGCTCACCCATCATTTCGGTTAACTGCCATTTAACAAGTAACACGTCTAAAAAAGAGGAAACCGTATTTGCTAAAGATGCTAAAACTACAGGAATTGCTATCGCAATAATAGTTTTAGAAATAATTTTATCGTCCTCGGCTTTTGGGGCGGTTTGAAGCTCCTCTGTGGTTATACCATCGCCCTTGATTTTATATCTGAGGATTAAAAATAACGACGAAGCAATAGTTCCAATAACTATACCTATCAGTGCCGCCGCAGAAGAGAGCGCTTGGTTATCGGTATATTTCATTACAAGATAAGCAAATAACAGACCTAGTATGAGCTTTCCAAGTGCCTCTATTACGTCGGAAATCGCTGTAGGATACATATTGCGAAGTCCCTCGTAGTATCCGCGGTATACCGACATAATACAACAGAACAGCAGTGCTGGTGATATTGCCAGAATACTGTAAATTGTTGCGCCCGATGCATCGGTAAGCATAACAACGGGATAAGAAAGCGCCAACATCAGAACAAAGCCTGTTATTCCTGTAACGGCAAACAGTTTTTTTGTAACCCTCAACGCGCTTTTAACGTCATTGTATTTTCCGTCTTGAACCTTATTAGCAACAAAACGCGATATAGCAATTGGTAATCCCGCCATAGAAAGTGTGTACATCGGTGTAAACAAATCGTAAGCAGAGGAAAAATATCCGAAGCCTAAATCATCATCCCAAAGTCTTGATAGAGGTATTTTAAATATAGCGCCGATTATTTTCACAAGTAACGTTGAGCAAAAAAGAATCATTGCGCCGTATTCAAAGCTTTGTTGTTTTCTTTTTGTTTGCTGCATTATGCTTTACCTCCGTAAAGGTCTGCGACCTTTGAAAGAATATTAAGGAAAATATTCGGCAGATAAAGTTCGCCCGAGGTGTTCATTTCGGTATAGCTTTCGGTAGCACTATCCCCTGCATCGTCTGATATTCTTCTAAGCGCCGCAAATGGAACGTCAGCCATATCGCAAACCGAAGCAATAGCGGCAGTCTCCATATCACAGGTGGTAGCAGAAAAATTATCTCTAAAGAAATCGCTATCCTTTTTTGAGCAAATAAACCTATCACCGCACACAGCAGTACCTGTAAATTCGGTATTTGCTACCTGTTTAAATATCTCTAAAAGCTTTGAATTTACTTCATAGATATATTTTTGATTTGGTTTTTCGCAAGGCTTGTAGCCTAAAACAGTAAGGTCAAAATCGTGCTCTAAAAATTTATTAGGCACACAAAGACCGCCTCTTGAAGCACCCGAAATACCGCCTGATAAACCAAAATTCAATATGGTATCACAATTAAGCAAAGCTAGTGCAGAAGCAACTGCGGCGGCATTTACCTTACCAATACCACAGTTAATAGATATCACTGTAGCGCCGTTAATATCGAAAGTGATACCTTTTTTACCCAAAAGAGTATATTCTTGTGCATTATACCTTTTAGCCGCCTTAACAAAAGGATTAAACTCATCTATGTCGGCAACAATTACACCAATTAGTACTTTTTTGCTCATAGCACTACCCCATTATTCTTAATTTTGTCAATATCACTTTGCGCTTTTTCAATTAGAGAAAAATTATATTCAATATCCTTAATTAACTGCTTAAAATCCTCAGGGATATTTTCATTATCCTTGAAGTTTTCAAAATAAAGTTTACCAAGCATTTTATAATCCTTAGAAATTTTATTTTTACAAGAAGCCTGTTTAATTTTTAGTTTTTCAACCGCGATAACCTCATCGGTTTTCTGACAAGCGGCATCAAATAAATTTTTAGCCTTATCTACTGCGCTATCAAAAAATTCACTATCCATAAAAATTCTCCTTAAAACTTATTGTAAAATTCTTTTATTGCGGATTTTCTTGATAACTGCTCATCAAATCCGCTTATGTATTCATAAGGATATTTGTAATTGAAAATTCGCTTAATTTCCTCGCCGTTCGGCTCTCTCAATTTTGTAACGGCTGATGCGCCGCAAGCAAGCACAGTGTGGGTTTCGTCCATAATATAAACGTTATAAAGTCCTTCAAAGCCAATCTTTGAATAACCGACGTTTTCAAGATTCCCAACAGTTTTGCTTTGTCTATACATATAGTATGGCAAAAGTCCGTATTTTTTTAACGTTTCTTTTGCATATTCAACCATTAAAGCGGCGGTTATACCTGCATCAATTTCGGGAAATTCACCTTTTTTGGTAAGTGTTGAAGCGCGTTTCATTGAAAGTGAATGAACTGTAACACTTTCGGGGTCAAGCAGAATAATTTTTTCAAGAGTATCTTTAAAGCTTTCAAAGGTATCTTGCGGCAGACCTGCAATAAGGTCCATATTAATATTATTAAAACCTACTTTACGCGCTAAATTAAAGGCTTCTATAGTCTGTGCGGCGGTATGATTTCTGCCGATAACCCTTAAAACCTCGTCGTTTAAGGTCTGCGGATTAATACTAATTCTTGTAGCACCGTTTTTCTTTATTGCTATTAGTTTATCCTCGGTTATAGTATCGGGTCTTCCCGCCTCAACAGTGAATTCGCGAACTGACGATACGTCAAAATTCTCATTTACAGTTGATAAAACTTTGTCTAATTGCTCAGCACTTAAGGTCGTAGGAGTGCCACCGCCCATATAAACGGTTTCAAGCCTTAAATTAAGTTCTTTTGCAATTTCCGATGTATATACTAACTCCTTGCAAAGATGGTCTACGTAAGTAGGAATTAAATGTCCCGCCCTATCCACCGAATGAGAAACAAAAGAACAATAACTGCACCTTGTAGGGCAAAAAGGCACCGAAAGATAAAGGCTAAAAGAATTAGGTTTCGATAAATCAACAATTTCTTTTTCGCTTTTTTCAGTTGCCACACATAAATCAATTTTATTTTGAGAAACCTGCAAAGCGTTTTCAAAATAGCTTAATGCTTCTTGTTCGCCCGATTCGGCAACCTTCCTTGAAAAAAGCCTTGCGGGACGAACACCTGTTAAAATTCCCCACTGCGGTCTGTAGCCTGTAACGTCATAAAAACAGTCTGCCAGAAGTCTTGCCAGTGCCAATTCGCAATCCCTGTCAAAATCCTTTTCGGTTTGCGTAACGTTTTGGGAGTGTTGGGCTTTCTGACCGTCAAGTTTCAAATAAGCATTAACTGTTGCGGTATTGCCTTTTTTCGCGACCTTGCAAACTGCCAGTCTATCGTCGTCACATTCCTCATGAAAAACTTCAATTTTTTCAAAAGGAAGATATAGACGGATTAGTTTTTCCATTTCGTAATCATAGCGGTTGCCCAAATTACAAAGCTTCATAATAAAAATTCTCCATCAGGTCTTAAAAACGGATTGTGTTTTCTTTCCGAATTAAGCGTAGTAGCCTCACCGTGACCGGGATATACGTCAATATCCTCAAACATTTGAGTAATTTTACTAAGTGATACCATTAACTCTTTTGAATTTCCACCCGGAAAATCTACCCTGCCAACCGATTGCTTAAACAAGGTATCGCCACTAAACAAAGCATCGCCGATTTTATAACACATACCGCCCTTTGTATGCCCTTTAGTTTCAATACATAAAATCTCTAAATCAGCAAATTTAAAAAGTTCACCGTCTTTTAGTAATATATCCGCGCTAAAAGGCTCAATATGAGCGCGAAATCGGCTTGATAGCGTCATATTAGTATCAAGTAAAGAACAAGCCTCGTTTTCGCCAATAGCGATTTTAAGGTTAAACCTTTCCCGCAAAGAATTAGCACCGCCGATATGGTCAAAATGACAGTGTGTAAGCAGTACAAGTTTTTCTTTGCACTTATTTTCAATTAAAAAATCTTCTATTCGCTTATCAAGATTTGCAGGGTCTATTACAATTGCCGCTTGATTTGTAGAAATAAGATAGCAGTTGACACCAAGTAATCCTAAGCTTAAGGCTTTAATTTGCATAAAATCAATCTTTCTTGTTCCAAATATCTGTATCAAGTATTATAGTTACGGGTCCGTGATTTACAAGAGAAACCGACATATCGGCACCGAAAATTCCCTTTTCAACCCTTTTAACACCAAGTTTTAAAAGTTCTTCGCAGAACAAATCATAGTATTCCGAGGCTTTTGTCGGCTCCATAGCGTTTATAAAGGAAGGACGGTTGCCTTTTTTGGTATCAGCCGCAAGGGTAAACTGTGATATACAAAGAATTTCTCCGTCAATATCAAGAATCGACTTGTTCATTTTTCCTTCTTCGTCACGGAAAATACGAAGTGCGCTTACCTTACGGGCAAGTAAACTGATATCTTCCCTTGTATCGCCCTCAATAGCACCGAAAAGTATCATATAACCCGCATTACAGCTGCCGACAATTCTTTCGTCAACCGTAACACTTGCGTTTTTAACCCTTTGAATTACAGCTTTCATTGTGTTATCCTTTCTACACTGAATACGCCGTCAATCTTATCAAGACGCGCAATTATACTTCTTAAATGCTCTACACCTTCAACCTCAATTGAAATAATAGCAACGCAGTTGCCGTCCTTTTGCTGTTTAGCATTGATAGAATGAAGCGGCACTCGCATATTGCCTATAGCATTCATAATATCAATAACAAAGCCAGACCTATCGATAGCAGAAATCTGAAGTGCAGTAGAGAAATTATTGTTTTTCTGAACGTTCCAATGTGCATTTACCCAACGCTCAGGCTCTTCGCATAAATTAATATCTCGCGGCACGTTGTTGCAATCTCTCTTGTGAATTGAAACACCGTGTCCTCTTGTGATATAGCCGATAATATCGTCGCCCGGAAGCGGTGAGCAACATCGAGAAAACTTAATAAGGCAATTATCAATTCCCTCAACCTCAACGCCCTCAGAGGAACGTCTCGGTTTTGGAGGAGCAACAGGCACTTCAAGACTCTTAGCGGTATTTCGCTTAGCATAATCCTCTTTAATACGAGGCATTATTTTAGAAAGTAAAACTCCGCCGTAGCCAATGGCTGCAAAAAACTCGTCAGGCTCGTTAAAATGCATACGTTTTGAAAGATCGTCAATTAATTCTTCATAATCTTCTTCGGTAAGATTAATAAGTAAACGCTTGAGTTCTCTGTCAAATGAAGCCTTGCCTTCAGCAATATTTTCGGGTCTTCTCTCCTTCTTAAACCAAGAACGGATTTTGGCTTTTGCTTGGTTTGTAACCGCAATGTTAATCCAATCTCTGCTAGGGCCTTTGCCCTGCTGATTTGAGGTTAGAATTTCGATAACCTCACCTGTTTTTACCTCGTGATTGATAGGAACTATCTTACCGTCCGCCTTAGCACCCACCATTTTAATACCAACGGCGGTGTGAATTGCAAACGCAAAGTCAACAACAGTAGAGCCTACGGGAAGATTTATAACGTCACCCTTTGGAGTAACAGCAAAGACATCTTCTTCGGAAAGGTCAACCTTAATTGTTCTGACAATATCCGATTCATCGCCCGAATCGTCCTGTGCTTCAAGAATTTGTCTAATCCAAGCAAGGCGGTCTTCAAACTTTTTATTGTTTTCGGTAATACCCTCTTTATACTTCCAATGCGCCGCAATACCGAATTCAGCAGTATGGTGCATATCAAAGGTTCTGATTTGTATCTCAAAAGGTATACCGTCACGGCTTATTACCGTAGTATGAAGCGACTGATACATATTAGGCTTTGGAGTAGATATATAATCTTTAAAGCGATTAGGAATAGGTCTTAGCATATCGTGCATTATACCTAAAATATTGTAGCAATCGGCTACCGTATCGGTAATTATACGAATAGCATAAACGTCATATATCTCATCAAAATCCCTGCCCTGCAAATACATCTTACGGTATATGCCGTGTATTGATTTAACACGGCTTTGGAAAGACATTTTCACATTTGGCATATCTTCGTTAAGACGAGCCTCAATACGACATTTAATATCCTCTAAAATCTTTTCACGCTCGTTTTTTCTAAGACGTAAAAGCTGTTCTATTTCCTCGTAAGCTATAGGGTCAAGATGCTTAATTGCAAGATCTTCTAATTCTTCTTTTACAGGTCTGATACCAAGTCTATGAGCAATAGGCGCATAAATTTCAAGCGTTTCAACCGATTTATCTCTTTGTTTTTGCTCGGGAACCGCATCCAAAGTACGCATATTATGAAGGCGGTCGGCAAGTTTTATGATGATAACCCTTATATCCTTACCCATTGCAATTAGCATCTTGCGAAGACTCTCGGCTTGTTGCTGTTCTTTGGTTGTAAAGGATAAGCGACCTATTTTGGTAACGCCGTCAACAAGCAGTGCCACTTCTGCACCAAACATTTCTTCGATATCTTCAACCGTGGTATCGGTATCTTCTACAACGTCGTGCAAAAGCGAAGCCGCAACCGACTGACTGTCCATACCAAGTGTAACAATAATTTTTGCAACGTTAAACGGATGGATATAATAATCTTCATTAGTCCATCTTTTTTGTCCTGTATGAGCCTTAACGCAAAAATCATAGGCTTTTTTAATTAAATTTAAATCGTGTTCGGAGTTTTGGGTATTAATTAGTTCAACCAACTCGTTAAAATTACGCTCTTCAAGAGTGCTCACCGCTGTTCACCTCGCTTAAAAGTTGTTTATACGTCTTGGAATTTGTAAGATCGGTCTTTTGTGAATTTAGTGGCACGATTATTTCACCCGAAAGATCAATCAAAGAAAGTTCTGATAAAACCATAATAGCCACGGAAGTTTTTGCGAATCCCAAAGAATTCAAAAATACAGTTTTTAGTTTATCGTGATTTGGAGAAAACTTAAGTATATATTTATAAACCTCGCCGATCTCCTCTCTAGATGGCAGTAAAAGTTTTGCATTATATTCAGAGCCTGAAATAAAATTATCAAACTGCTCAACGTCAGAGAAGATTTTATTTTGGTTTGTATCGCTATAACGCATATTTTTAATTTGTACCGAAAGCACGTAGTCATTCTTATAAAAATTAGACTCAAGGTTTACGGCAATATCTAAAATATCGCCCAGATTGTAACAAAACTGTGTAGGTGTTACACCAAAAAGCATAGCCTGAAAGGAAACGTTATTCTTTGAGAACAAGAGTCTTAAATGCTTGTTATCTGCAACCGGTGTAATCTTTTCGAGAGTCACACCCATAATTGCTAATATCGGCTTAGGGTTACCTGTGCCGAAAGGCTCAAGTAATTTCATCGCTTCAACCATATCAATACTAAGACCTGCAGGATTGATTTTTAAATCAACGTTTAGCTTTGGTCTTGCTTTTTCAACTTTTGAAGCATACTCATTAATCGCGGTTCTAAAGGCATCTATATTTTCGGTCTTCACCGTAACACCTGCAGCTAATTCGTGACCACCGTAGGCTTCGGTAAAAGAAGAAACTGCGGACAAGGCGTTATGAAGATGAAACGGAGATATACTTCTTCCCGAACCGTGCGCAACGTCACCGTTAATCGAAAAAACAATACTGGGCTTACCAAAACGCTCACAAAGTCTTGAAGCTACGATACCTATCGTTCCTTGATGCCAATCTTCACCCGCAACAACAATTACGTTGTTATGGTTATATCCGTTTTTCTCAACCGCCGCAATTGCAAGTTCAGCAACGTTTTTTTCGGTTGACTGGCGGTGCGCATTATGACTGTCTATAACGTTTGCAAGAGAGATAGCATCAATCATATTGTCACAACAAAGCAGTTTTAAAGCATCGTCGGCACTGCCCATTCTACCTGCCGCATTAATTCTTGGCACAACGCTAAAAGCAAGTTTTGATGAATTAATAGTTTTGCGGTCAATTCCTGCCACACTTAAAATAGCAGATATACCAACCAGCGGTTTGTTTTTGATTTTATTTATTCCCACTTTAACTATGCATCTATTTTCGTTAACAAGCGGCATAATATCGCCTAAAATTGCAACAGATAAAAGGTCGGCATAATCATATATCAGTTGTTCGGGCGCTTTATCTTCAATAGCACATACCACCTTAAAAGCAACCTCTGCGCCGCAAATATCCTTAAAAGACGACGGACAGTCTACTCTGTGTGGGTCAACTATAGCTTCAGCCTCAGGTAATTCCTGCGGTGGCAAATGATGGTCGGTAACTACTGTTTTTATACCAAGTGAATTAGCATAAGCTATTTCGTCTTTTGAAGAAATACCGTTATCAACCGTTATTATGAGCTTAACGTCTTGTTTTTTCAAAATATCAATAGCGCCCATATTCATACCGTAGCCTTCGTTAATTCTATCGGGAATATAGGTTACAATAGAAGCGCCAAGCCCTTTAAGGCATTTGTACATAACAGCAGTAGCCACTACACCGTCACAGTCATAGTCGCCGTAAACCGCTATTTTTTCATTATTTTTAATTGCTTGATTTATAGTATCAGCGGCAAGTGTGATATCTTTAAGCTCGTGAAGGTCGCAAAGCATTAACTCATCAGACAATAAAAGCTCTAACTCATAAGGATCGGTTATGCCTCTTGAGACGGCAAGCATAGCGGAAAACGGGTCAATATCAAGCTCTTGCGACAGCATAACAGCCGTTTCTTTATCGGTTTTATTGAAAACCCATTCTTTAAAAGACAAAACCACTCCCCCTTTTAGCATATAATTATATATATAATAACACTAATAGATAGAAATTTCAACACAAATGACAATAAAAAAAGGACTTAATTTTCATTAAGTCCTCAAAAATTTATTTATTAGCCGTCTCTTCAATCAGTTTTTTAAGATGAGGATAAAGATTTTCAGCCCAAACCTCACAGCCCTCGGCGTTAGGATGTGAACCGTATTTTGTGTTTTGCGGTGCACCCTCGTCGGCCTTTAAAAACCATGCGTTATCAAAAACCATATCGCAATGCTCTTTTAAATCTGATAAAATCCAGTTGTTAACCTCGTGCCAAATCACCGCGTGTTCGGGTGAATAATCAAACGGAGGTATGGTCTGAACAAAAACAACACAGCCTGCCGCTTTGAGTTTTTTTACAACTTCAAGAATGCTCTTTTTGATATAATCGGCAGAAAAACCGCCCCAATAAAGATCGTTTGCACCGTAACAAACTGCTACTAAATCGTTATGCTTTGCCTTATAAAGCCAAGCGCCGTCGGTTGCGGCATCCTCTGCTCTGCCTGAGCCTATACCTAAATTCCAATATGAATATTCTTCACCTAAGGTTTCAGATAAAAGCGCGCACCAATGGGTATATGTATTTTTCTTAGTACCAATGCCTTGGGTTAGTGAATCACCTAAGAATCCAACTCTGAGTTTAGGCTTTCTATCACAGCCTATCATTGATGGGAAAGGCATTAATTTCGAAACAACCCACTCGCCGTTTTCTAGCAAAAAGGTTGGTATTATCGCTTCCTCAAGGTACGGAATCATTTTTCCTGAGAAAGAAATTTCGACGCAAAGATAATCACCCTTTTGAGCATTTAAAAGCACGGGGTCGGTGCAAAAAAACTCTCCTGGATTTACCCATTTGCTTTGTTTACCGTCAAAGGTTACCTCGACAAAATTATCACAGGCATCGTTTTCGCACTCTTTTGTAACGCAAAGGGAAAGTTTTTTAATAAAATATGCATCACAAGGTAGGTTTTTATGTGATACCGCGCCATCCATATAGGTTGAATCAATCACGTTTGAAAACAGCAAAGAATAGTTAAATTCGCCGCCGTTTGTAAGTTTGTAGAAAATTCTGCCCGTATGTATTTTTTTATCATCATCGGCAATATAAAAATACTGATTTGCACTGCCTGCAATAGTATTAGAAGTATACTTTTCAAAATAGTTCTTCATAGAATTTCATCCTTTAGGTAAGGTCCTCTAGTTGACTAGAGGACCAAATTTCATTCATTCTGCGACTGGTCGCTTTGGGTATCATCATTACCTTGGTTGGTATTTTCATTACCCTGTTCTGTACCGTCTGTTCCTTGTCCGGTGTTCTCATTACCTTGTTCGGTATTACCGTCACCCTGCTGAGTGTTATCATTATTTTGATTATCGTTATTTTCAGGCGCTTTATCCTGTGACGGAGTATGGGTGTCCACCTTATCGGAATTTGGTGCCGAAAGTGCAGAGCCGTTATGGGTTTTGCATACAGCTGGAATATTGCCCTTTTTATACCAACCCGTAGCCTTAGTAGGACAAGCATCGGTAGCTAACTGTCCTGTTTGGGTACAGTAGTACCGACAATAAGCATAACTGCTGTTTTCAAAATTCTTAGCCTTAAGTCCTGAATGGACTTTAGACATTACTTCACCCCACATAGTTTGGGCAATGGCACTGTTTTTAATGGTCTGCTGTTGGTCGTAACCGCACCAAACAGACGCAACGTAATAAGGTGTTCCGCCGACAAACCAAAGGTCATTTGAGTCGTTTGAGGTACCTGTTTTAGCATATATTCTCATATTAGAAACATATTTTCGAGCACCCGCACCCGTACCCTGAGAACCGTAAACAACCTGTTGTAAAAGGTGATTCATAACGGTTGCAGTATCCTCGCTGATGGCGGGTGTTGCTTTATAATCGTACTCAAGAATAACCTTGCCGTGTTGATCGCAAACCTTGGTGTAAAGCGTAGGCTCATAGTACATACCGCCGTTTCCAAAAACAGCATAAGCCGCCGCACTTTCAATGGTGGTTAAACCGCCGTTTGTACCGCCCATTCCAAGAGGCGAAAGATTAATATCCTCGCTTGTAAGCGTAGTTATACCAAGATTTTTTGTGAGAAAATCGTAGCTTGTCTGCGGTTTTAGGGTGTTAACAAGGTGTACGGGAATTGTATTAACCGAACGCTCCAAGGCATATTGAACGGTTATATTGCCCAAATGACCGCCGTACCAGTTAACAGGCTTCCACTTTCCGTAGGTGGTTGCTTTATCTTCAATAATGGTTGAATAGGTTATTAAATTTTCTTCAATTGCAGGTGCATAAGCGCCAATCGGTTTCATTGTTGAACCTGGTTGTCTTATTGCATCGGTAGCACGGTTAAAGCCTGTCATACCGAGGTTTACCTGCTTTTCACCTATTCCGCCCGCCATACCTAAAACGTGACCGTTATAATCCATTATTGTTATGGCACCCTGAAGCTGTTCACCGTTTTTACCCTTTAATCCGTATTTTTCTGCATTATTGAATACAGTTTCAACTGCCTCTTGGATATTAGGGTCCATTGTTGTATAGATTTTATAACCGCCGGTATAGAAATTGTTAGCGGCATGCTTTTCGTCATAGCCGTATTTTTCGGCAAGGTCCTTTGTTACCTGACGAACGATTGCATCAACGTAATAGGAATTTACCTCTGTTTCGTTAAGCGCATCCTTTGTTCCAACAACTTTAATCTCTTCTTTTAATGCGTTGTCATATTCGGTTTGTGTAATATAACCTTGGTCGAGCATCAGCTTCAAAACCGTCTCTCGACGATCCTTGTTTTTTTGAGGATTAGCCTGTGGTGAATAAGTTGAAGGCGCTTTGGTAATCGAAGCTAAACACGCACATTCAGCTAAAGTTAACTCGCTTACACTCTTATCAAAATAGTAGTTAGCCGCAACCTCAACGCCATAGGTACCGTGACCCATAGGAATAGTATTAAGATAGCACTCAATAATGGTATCCTTTGAATAATGGCTTTCAAGGTATCTTGCGCGCATAATTTCTCTAACCTTACGGGTAGCCTTTGTGTCTCTATCGTCGGTCAGGTTTTTAACAAGCTGTTGCGTTATTGTTGAACCGCCTTGATTTGATGAATAGAAATGCAAAAAGAGGTTTGCAAAGGCAGAAACGGTACGCTTCCAGTCGACGCCCTGATGCTTGAAGAAGCGCTTGTCCTCAACCGCAACAAAAGCGTTAACAAGATTTTGCGGTATTCCAGTATACCCCTCTGTTCTGTTCTTTGCATCTATAGCATCGTACGAAACCCAAATTCTATTAAACTCGCCGTGTAGACGCTGATACTCCTCCCACTCACCGTTTTCACCCGTTTGAGTATAAATAGTGGTGGTAAAGTTGAGTTTAAGGTCGTTAAGGTTTTCGTTCATTGTACCGTCAACGGCAGTAAATGCATAGACTATAAAAGAGCCCATTACAATACTAACCGTAATAACCCCCAAAAGAAAAACAGATATACAAATTCTAAGAATTGCTTCTCTTTTCGGATTTCTTTTTCTTCGGCGTTTTTTACCGCCTGTACTAATTTGGTCTAGGTTATTTGCAGAAGAAAAAGCATTTAGGTCAAAAGAACTGTCTTTTCCGTCATCAGAGTATCTGTCGGTACTGCTGAAAATATCATTATCTTGCAAAATTAACACCTCCGCTTAGAATAAAAGCTAAACTTCTGTCAATACTTTCAATAACAATTTTACCCATTATACACCAATTCTTCAAAAAAATAAAGTTACAGTTTTTGTTACTTTTTTAAAGGAGCCTTATGAAAACTAAAATTTGTGTTGTTTTTTCGTTAATTTTAACCGCATTTTTACTAATGTCAACCACACAACAGAAAACAAGCAACGAGTTCGTTCTAAAATCTTATAAAAACACAGTAGCGCTTTATGAAAACGGTGTTAAAAAAGAAATATACGAAGAAATAGTTTTAAATTCACTGCCGTCAAAAGATATTGCAGACCTGAATAAAGGTATAATTATAGCCGACAAAGACGAATTATTAAGAATTTTAGAGGATTTTGACGGATAAAAACACTTGAAAAAAGTAAAAAACAATAATATAATAAGATTATAAAAATACAAAGGAGTTAAAAAATTGGAAAACGATGCTTCATCTGCAGGTGTTAGACTCGGAGGTCTATTCAGCACAGCAGAAATAAAAATACTTGTTTGCTACATATTGACAACCATAAAAGAACCTGTCCCCGCTACAATGCTTGCAAATACCCTACACTATGAAGGTATTGCAAACGTATTTGAGGTAAGCGATGCTATAGTTTTGCTTCAAAGAAGCGGTCATATTGCGCCTTGTGATGAAAAAGAAGAATTCTATAAAATCACCGATAAAGGTATTACCGCATCAAATGAACTTAATAGTTCACTATCCTTTACGGTTAAAAACCGCGCTTATTCAGCGGCAATAAAAATGCTGTCACGTTTTAAAAACGCAAGAGACAGCGAATTCACCGTTTCAAAAGAAAACGGCGCAACCTATATCACCTGCACCGCAACCGACGGTAGAATTCCTTTTATGTCGGTAAAACTTCTCGTAGCCGACGATACTCAAGCGGCACTGGTTAAAGAAAAATTTATCGACGATCCCGCAGGGCTTTACCACGCAATTGTCGATTTTATTACAAAAAAAGAAGAAAAGTAGATATTTTAAAAGCAGCTTAAATGTATTTTTTGCTGCTTTTTTTATTTACTCCGAATATACCGCCTGCGGTCGAAGCAGTTAAAATTATAATAAGATGAAAAACTGTGTTGCTCGTAAGTTTCCAATCGCTGACAATTAGTGAAATTATAAGCACTAGTATAAAAACTGCGGCACCGTTTAAAAGACCGATTAAATAGCCGTTTTTAGATATTTTTTTGCCGCAAAAATATGAAGATATCATACTGCCTAGGGCAATACTAACTGTGCCGAGCGGCGCGGCATACGCTCTATCCAGCTGTAATAACACAATTAAAGCCGCAAAGATTAGCATCATTAAAACTGTGCCGACTGCACCCAATAAAGACGAAATGAAAATAGTTTTTGGCAACGTGTTTTCTTTTTTAATTTTTTCCTCATACATAAAAATCCCTCCGCAATAATTATATTGCAAAGGGAATTTTTTTATAACCTATTTACTTTGAAGGGGCATCGTCGTGTACGGTAAGATTTGTCTGAAGAGCCCAACGAGCAATTGTCATTTTGCTGTGGTCACTCTTAGATTCTATAACTATAGTATCCTCTTTTAAAGAGATAATTCTGCCGTAAATACCACCTATTGTTACGATTTCATCGCCAACCTGCAGACTGTCGCGAAGTTTCTTTTCCTCCTTAGCCTTTTTACGCTGAGGACGGATAAGAAGAAAATAAAATGCCGCGATAATAACCGCAAAATAAATAATCATAAGCCAACCGGGCATACCTTGAGCGTTACTTTCAGTAGCTAATAAAATCGGGGAAATAGAATTCATATTTTTTAACCTCCAACAAATGTTACTATTTATCTATTATACACAAAGCAAATAAAAAAGCAAGTAAAATATTATAAAACGTATTTATATTCTAGTGCCGAGTATTTTTTCTTTTTCTGCCTTATATTCTGCAAATCTGCCCTCGTCAAGTGCTTGTCTGATTTCCTCCATAAGATGATTATAAAACCACAGGTTATGAAGCACGGTAAGGCGTTGAGAAAGCATTTCGGTACTCTTTAAAAGGTGTCTTATATACGCCTTGCTGTAACGTTTACAAACAGGGCAACCGCAGTTTTCATCAATAGGCGTCATATCATATTCATATTTTTTGTTATTAATATTTATAATGCCTTTTGAGGTGAATAAATGTCCGTGTCGAGCGTTTCGGCTTGGCATAACACAGTCAAAAAGGTCAACACCGCGCTCAACTGCATTTAAAATATCAACAGGAGTTCCAACGCCCATTAAATATCTGATTTTATCCTTAGGCATGTGCGGTGTAACGGTTTCTATTATATCGTACATAACCTCGTTTGGTTCGCCGACAGCCAAACCGCCGATAGCATAGCCGTCAAGATTTAAATCGGCTATTTCCTTCATATGCTCAATTCTAAGGTCTTTATAGGTACAGCCCTGATTAATACCAAACAGCATTTGCTCGGGATTGATGGTAGTTTCCAAAGAATTAAGACGCGCCATCTCATCCTTACAACGCTTAAGCCAACGGGTTGTTCTCTCACAAGAAGCTTTAGAATAGGCGTATTCGGCGGGGTTTTCAACACATTCGTCAAACGCCATAGCTATTGTTGAGCCCAAGTTTGACTGAATACGCATACTCTCCTCAGGGCCCATAAAAATTCTTCTGCCGTCAACGTGGGATGCAAAGGTTACACCCTCTTCTTCGATATGCCTTAACTTTGCAAGGGAAAAAACCTGAAAGCCACCGCTATCGGTTAGAATTGGACCGTCCCAAGTAGAAAAATTATGAAGACCGCCACACTTTTTTATTATTTCGTCCCCAGGTCGCACGTGCAGATGATAGGTGTTAGAAAGCATTACCTGACAGCCGATTTGCTTTAAATCCTCGGCTGATACGGCACCCTTTATGGCGCCCGCGGTTGCAACGTTCATAAAAGCAGGAGTCTGCACAGTACCTCTGTTGGTTACAAACACGCCTCTACGAGCACCATTCTTTTCGCTAATTAATTTAAACATATATACAACTCACTTTTTAAAGTATAAGCATTGCGTAATCGAAGTTCATGGGATATGTGAAAAGAATTTTTATAATTCTTCGGCGAAGCCGACACCTTACCTCTTCACTATTACCTCTTACTTCTTCCCTGCTCATCCTTCATAGGATGAGCATTGCGTCGCCGAAGCTAAAGAAACGGTATTTTTCTTCTACGGCTATTTTATAAGCATTCATTGTGCTGTCATATCCTGCAAAGGCGGAAACAAGCATTATTAGTGTGCTTTCGGGCAAATGGAAATTAGTAACAAGGCCGTCCATACACTTGAATTCATAACCCGGATAGATAAATATATCGGTATCGCCCGAACACTCACAAATTTTGCCGTACCTTGTAGCAACACTCTCAACAGTTCGACAGCTTGTCGTTCCGACACAAATAACTCTGCCACCCTTTGCTTTTGTATCGTTTATAACGTCGGCAGTTTGCTTTGAAACACTATAACTTTCGGTGTGCATTTTGTGATTTAAAATATCTTCCTCTTTAACGGGTCTAAAGGTGCCAAGACCGACGTGCAAGGTAACGCAGGCTATTTTTATACCCTTTTCTTTTAATTTTTCAAGCATCTCCTTAGTGAAATGCAGACCTGCCGTTGGAGCTGCCGCTGAGCCTAATTCCTTGGAATAAACCGTTTGGTAACGCTCTCGGTCGTTTAGCTTTTCCTTAATGTACGGTGGTAACGGCATTTGACCTACCTCATCTAGCACCGAGAAAAATTCGCCGTCACACCTGAATTTAATAATTCTGTTACCGTCAGGCAAAACTTCCTTAACCTTAGCGGAAAGCTTATCGGAAAATTTAAATTCGTATCCCTCTTTTGCCTTTTTACCCGGACCTGCCAGTACCTCCCAGGTTAGTAAATCGCGCTGTTTTAAAAGCACAAATTCAACCACAGCACCAGTATCAACCCTAGTACCGAAAAGACGCGCGGGTAAAACCCTTGTATCGTTTAAAACAAGGCAATCGCCCTCTTTTAAAAAGTCAAATAAATCGTAAAATTTCTTATGTTTTATTTCACCCGTATTCTTATTAAGACACATAAGTCGTGAAGCGTCACGCGGCTCAATAGGAGTCTGCGCTATTAGAGACTCGGGCAAAAAATAATAAAAATCACTTTTTTTCATTTAAACACCGTAAACTTTCGTAAATATAATGCAAAATAAATTGACAAACAATAGATATAATGATATGATATATGTGTAAAAGTATGTGCTATTTCCACACATTAGATTATTATATATTATCGTGAGAAATATAGCAACAAAAATTTTATTTTCCTGAAAGGATGTCCCGTATTATGAAAAAGTATAATGTAGGTATTATCGGCGCAACCGGTATGGTAGGTCAGCGTTTTGCACTACTTCTTGCAGACCACCCTTGGTTTAACGTTACTGCCCTGGCAGCCAGTAGCCGTAGTGCCGGAAAAACCTATGAGGAGGCTGTAGGTAGCCGTTGGGCAATGACTACTCCAATGCCTGAAAATCTAAAAAATATGATGGTTTTAGATGCGCTTGGCGATATGGACGAGGTAGTCGCTAAGGTTGACTTTGTTTTCTGCGCAGTTGATATGAAAAAGGACGAGATTTTAGCTTTGGAAGAAGCTTATGCTAAAAAGGAATGTCCTGTTGTTTCTAATAACAGTGCTAACCGTAAAACTCCTGACGTGCCAATGGTTATTCCTGAGATTAACAATGACCATATCGAAGTTATCAAGGCTCAAAGAGAGCGTCTTGGCACCAAGAAGGGCTTCATTGCCGTTAAATCCAACTGCTCACTTCAAAGCTACGTTCCTGCCCTTTATCCTCTTGATAAATTCGGCGTTGAGAAATGTCTTGTTTGTACCTATCAGGCAATTTCAGGTGCCGGTAAAACCTTTGAAAGATGGCCTGAAATGATTGATAACGTTATCCCATATATTGGCGGCGAGGAAGAAAAGAGTGAAACCGAGCCACTTAAGATTTGGGGTAAATTAGAGGACGGCGTTATCGTTCCGTCAACCACACCTAAGTTTACTGCTCAGTGCCTTAGAGTTCCCGTATCTGACGGACACATGGCAGCTGTTTTCGTAACCTTTAAAAACAAGCCTTCTAAGGAAGAAATTTTAGAGTGCTGGAAGAATTTCTCAGGCAGACCGCAAGAGCTTTCTCTCCCCCACGCTCCAAAGCAGTTCCTTAACTATTTTGAGGAAGACAATATGCCACAGACTAAATTAAACCGCGACCTTGAGGGTGGTATGGCAGTTTCTGTCGGCAGACTAAGAGAAGACTCACAGTACGACTATAAGTTTGTTTGTCTATCTCACAACACACTTCGCGGTGCCGCAGGCGGTGCTGTATTACTTGCTGAGCTTCTTTGTGCCGAGGGGTATATGGACTAACCTTAAATACATATACAATTATGTATAATTTGATTTAAAGGGGTCTTTCATTATGAAAAAAAGAATTTTCACAGGCGTAGCTACTGCACTTGTAACACCAATGAATGCCGATGGTTCGGTTAATTTTGAGCGCTTGGCATCTTTAGTTGACGAGCAGATTGATGGCGGCGTTGATGCCCTTGTTATCTGTGGTACCACTGGTGAAAAATCCACCCTTAGATATGACGAGCACCTAAAGGTTATTGAAGTAGCGGCTAAAGCCTGTAGTAAAAGAGTTCCGATTATTGCAGGTACGGGAAGCAACGATACCGTTTATTCGGTTGAGCTATGTAATGATGCCGAAAGTGTCGGTGCCGATGCCTTTTTAATGGTGACCCCTTACTATAACAAAACCTCACAAACAGGTCTTGTTGCGCATTATAATTATATTGCCGATAGGGTTAATAAGCCTATTATTCTTTACAACGTGCCTTCACGCACGGGTGTTGCTATTAAGCCCGAAACCTACAAGGAATTATCAAAGCACCAAAATATAGTAGCCACAAAGGAAGCAAACGGCGACCTTTCATCAGTTGCAACCACAAAATATCTTTGCGGTGACGACCTTGATATTTATTCGGGTAACGACGACCAGACAGTTCCTATAATGTCGCTTGGCGGCATTGGTGTTATTTCGGTAGCATCAAATATTGCACCTCGGGTTATGCACGATATTTGCGCTGAATATTTAAACGGCAACATAGAGTTTGCTTCTAAACTGCAACTTAAACATATAGGTCTTATTAATGCGCTGTTTAGCGACGTTAACCCCGTACCCGTTAAAGAGGCAATGAATATGTTAGGACTAGACGTTGGTCCTTGCAGACTGCCGCTTTATCCTATGAACGAATCTACAAAAGAAAATCTTAAAAATAAGCTTATTGAGTGCGGACTTAAACCAATTTTTTAAAATACACAGGATGTGAAAATCAGTGACTAAAATATTACTTTCAGGCGCCTGCGGTATGATGGGCAAAAAAATTGCAGACGTTGTATCAAAAAAGGATAATATGCAGATAGTTTGCGGTGTTGATATAGCACAGCAAATTTGCGACTTCCCTATTTACAACAGCTTTGATTCAATTAAAGAAACACCCGACGTTATAATAGATTTCTCGCACGTTTCGGTTTTAGAAAAACTGCTTAAATATGCTGTTGATAATAATATACCCTGTGTTATTGCTACCACAGGCTTTTCGCAAGAGCAAATTTCTGCCATTAAGGAAGCATCTAAGAAAATTCCTATTTTCTTTACTGCAAATATGTCGCTCGGCGTAAATTTACTTTGTGCTTTAGCTTCAAAGGCGGCTAGTATCTTAGGCGATGATTTTGACGTTGAAATAATTGAAAAACACCACAATCAAAAGCTAGACGCTCCCTCGGGCACCGCTCTGATGCTCGCAAATGCCGTAAATTCGCAGTTTGACGATTCATACGTTTATGAGTATGACCGCCACTCAAAGCGCCTTAAAAGGCCTAAAAAAGAGATTGGTATTCATTCAATCCGCGGTGGCACAATCGTTGGCGAACACGACGTACTGTTTGCAGGCAGAGATGAAACCGTTACGCTTTCGCACTCGGCTACCTCAAAAGAGGTTTTTGCAGTGGGTGCAGTTAAGGCGGCAGAGTTTTTAAAGGATAAAGGCATTGGTCTTTACGATATGACCGACGTTCTCTCCTTTAACTAGTTTAACAAAATATAATAACCCCTCATATAATGTGTTAATCACACTATATGAGGGGTGTTTTTATGTCCGACTATTTAAATCCTATTACTAGTGAAACCGACCTCTTATCCTACGAAAACTTTTTAAACGATATTAGGGAATTTGAAAACACCGATGATAAAAAGAATATTTTTGATAAGCTGATAGGAAAACGAATAAATATAAAAATTTCAACCGATACAGGTTTATATTCATATTTCGGAGTTTTAAAAAGCGCTCAAAAAGAATATTTAGAGTTATGCCAAAAAGACGGCAGAAAGCTAATGATTTTAAAACCCGAATCGGTAGTATCAATCACAGTACTTTGAGCCTTGTAAAACGTTATTATCTTTAAACGCTTTATTTATTGAATTTAGCACGTTCTTTTTATCTGCCGACCAAAGCGGTGCTATAAGGTCTTTCTTTGCGCCGTCGCCCGTTAGTCTGTGAATTACTATATCTTTCGGCAAAATACTAATGCAATCTATTAAAATATCGGTATATTCTTCTAGTGTTAAGGTTTTAAATTTGCCTTTTAAATATTCGTCTGCTAAATCGGTGTTTTTTAGCACGTGTAAAAGCTGAAGTTTAATACCTGAAGCTCCGCTTTTGCCAACGTAAGAGACAGTTTGTAGCATCATTTCTTTGGTTTCATACGGCAGACCTAAAATTACGTGAACAATAACCTCAACGCCTATTGATTTTAAATTTTTAACCGCATTATCAAAAACTGATAATTCATAACCGCGCCTTATATATTCTGCGGTTTTTTTGTGTATCGTTTGAAGTCCAAGTTCAACCCAAACAGGTTTAATTCTATTTAATTTTTTTAGTAAATTTAAAACCTCTTGCGGTAAACAATCGGGTCTAGTAGCAATAGATAGCGCTACTATATCGGGATGATTAATTGCGGCTGTAAATATTTTTTTAAGATAGATAACGTCTGCATAGGTGTTTGTAAAATCCTGAAAATATGCAATATATTTGCCGTCATTTATTTTACGCTCTACCCTTTTCTTTGCGTTTTCTATCTGCTTTGTTATATCGCCTGTATTCTTTTCGCAGAAAGTACCTGAGCCGTCGGCAGAGCAGAAAATACACCCTTTAGAGTGTATTTTGCCGTCCCTTACAGGACAGGTCATACCGCCTGAAAGCGCCAACTTATACACCTTACAGCCGAAAGTGTTTTTAAGATAACCGTTTAAACCATTATACATAAAAATCTACTTTCTGTAATAAGAGTAATAAGCAGTTATTACGTCATATTCGCCCGTAACGGTGTTTTGTCCCTCTAAGGTTACACCGTCGCCGCTAAGCAAAAGATAGTATTTACACTCTAGCGTTTTACAGCGAAAAACGTCTATCTCGCCGCAAATCACTCGGATTTCATCACCAATTTCGGCAATTCTTCCCTCTTTACCCGCTATTACGTGCTTAACGTTGCCGTCTGCATCGGTTACTCGCCTTGTAACGTACTTAACTATTCGCCCGTCAAAGCATTTTAGCACGTCCGGGTTTTCTTTTTTCTTTTTGAATAAGAACATTTTATTAAACCACAAACTTAATAATTACCTTTTTACCCTTTTTAACGATGACGCCGTCGGTGAAGTTTTCAAGCGCTATTGTGTGTGTAGCGTTGGTGATTTTCTCGTCGTCCACACTAACGCCGCCTTGCTGAACCAGTCTTCTTGCCTCTCCGTTAGAGGATGCTAGACCGCCCTTTACCATAAGGGTTAAAATACCGATTTTGCCGTCTGTAAAATCAGAAGCTTCAAGATTTACAGTTGGCATATTATCGTGGATACCTGCACCAGAGAATACTGCGCGTGAGGTTTCCTGAGCCTTGGTTGCTTCTTCCTCACCGTGAACTAGTTTTGTAAGTTCAAATGCCAAGATTTCCTTAGCGGTGTTAAGCTGTGAGCCTTCCCAAGCGTCCATCTTGTCAATTTCTTCAAGCGGTAAGAATGTAAGCATACGAATACACTTTAAAACGTCGGCATCGGCAACGTTGCGCCAATACTGATAGAATTCATAAGGAGAGGTCTTTTCAGGGTCAAGCCATACAGCGCCGCCAACGGTTTTACCCATCTTCTTACCTTCGGAGTTAAGAAGTAAAGTAATGGTCATTGCATACGCATCTTTAGAAAGTTTCTTTCTTATAAGCTCGGTACCGCCTAACATATTTGACCACTGGTCGTCACCGCCAAACTGCATATTACAGCCGTATTCCTTAAATAGATGATAGAAGTCGTAGCTTTGCATTATCATATAGTTAAATTCAAGGAAGGAAAGGCCTTTTTCCATTCTCTGCTTGTAGCACTCTGCTCTTAACATATTGTTAACCGAGAAGCACGCGCCAACGTCGCGAAGCATATCGATATAATTAAGTTTTAGTAGCCAATCGGCATTATTTACCATTTGAGCCTTGCCCTCGCCAAACTCGATAAAGCGGCTCATCTGCTTTTTAAAGCAATCGCAGTTATGCTGAATTTGTTCAGGTGTCATCATTGAACGCATATCGGTTCTGCCTGATGGGTCGCCGATATAACCTGTGCCGCCGCCAATAAGAGCTATCGGCTTATTTCCTGCCATCTGCAGTCTCTTCATAAGGCAAAGCGCCATAAAGTGACCAACGTGCAGACTGTCAGCCGTAGGGTCAAAGCCGATATAGAATACAGCCTCGCCGTTGTTGATTAAATCCTTAATTTCCTTTTCGTCTGTTACCTGTGCAATAAGACCTCTGGCAACTAACTCCTCATAAATTTTCATATTTTAGACCTCCGTCAAGTAATTCTTTTGCTGAATTGTATAGATTTGATGTTATATCTTCACCCGACATTATTCGGGCAATTTCATTAATTCTTTGCTCGTATGTAAGCGAAGAAACCTCTGTATAAGTTCTGTCATTCTTGACTGCCTTTGATATTTTAAGATGGTTTAAACCAAAGGCACAAATCTGCGCTAGGTGTGTAACGCACACAACCTGTCTTGATTTTGAAACCTCTTTTAGCATCCTGCCTACTTTACCTGCCGCCTGACCGCTGACACCTGTGTCAACCTCGTCGAAAACAAGTGTATCCACGTCGTCCTTATCGGCAAGCACCGCCTTTATGGCTAACATTATTCTTGATAG
The DNA here is from genome assembly GCA_045602945.1 of Acutalibacteraceae bacterium. Taxonomy (GTDB): domain Bacteria; phylum Bacillota; class Clostridia; order Oscillospirales; family Acutalibacteraceae; genus UBA737. The sequence continues at coordinate 42,799 of JAZSCM010000003.1, forward strand.
CTCACCGCCTGATGCTATTTTAGACAGCGGCTTCAAATCCTCGCCTACGTTTGTACTTATTAAAAACTCAACCGTATCACAGCCAAGCTTTGTATATCTGCCTTTTGTTATATTTACCTTAAAGCAGATATTTGGCATATCAAGATATTTAAGCTGTTCGGTAACCTTATTAGAAAAGTCAAGCGCCGTTTTGTTACGGCTTTCACTTAAAACTTCAGCAAGTGTAATTAGTCTTTCGGTTGATTTATCGAGTTCAAGACCTAATTCATTTGCCCTTTGCTCAGAAAGTTCTATTGTTTCAAGCTCTTTTTGTGAGTCTTCTAAGCGCTTTAATAATTTTTCTTCGCTGTCGCCGTATTTTAGCATTAATCGGTAGATTAAATCAAGTCTGTCGCTAATCTCATCGGTATTTAGATTTTCACCGCTAAGACTAGCCGCGGTGTTTCTTAAATCAACGCCGATTTCATCAAGCAAGGTACAAGCCTCTAAGAGTTTTTGTTCTATATTGTTAAAGTTATCGTCATCAAAAGGCCTTAGTACCTTTGCGGCATTTTGAAGCATTGATATTGCACCGTCGGAACTCTCGTCACCCGAAATCGAGGCATAAGAAGTAGCCAACGCTTCCCTCATTTTATTAAGGTTTCTTGCGATTTCTAATTTTTTCTTAAGTTCGTCCGCTTCACCGATACGTATATTAGCGTCAGATAGTTCCTTAATTTCAAAGCTTAAAAGGTCAATTTTGCGGCGCTTTTCGTCCTCATCGGTTTCAATAGACTGTAACTGCTTACGAACAGAGTTTAAATACTTAAATTCTTTATAATAATCGTCAATCAATTTGCTGTTTTCTGCCAGTCTATCAATATATAAATAGTGGTTATCGGGATTTAAAAGTCCCTGATTATCGTGCTGACCGTGAATGTTTACAAGGTTTTTGCAAATGTTCTTAAGAATACCCACCGTTGCGGATTTGCCGTTAATTTTAACCGTTCCGTTACCTGTAAGGCTAAGCGTTCTAAGGATTAACAGTTCACCGTCTGTCACTTCATAACCGTTTTCCTCTAAAAGCTTTATATCATCGCCCGATAAATCGCAAAACAGCGCCGAAACCTCTGCCTTGTCACAACCCTTTCTAATAAGGTCCTTAGAGGTTCTCTCGCCCAGTACCGCATTTAGCGAATCAATGATTATGGATTTTCCTGCACCCGTTTCACCGGTTAAAACGTTAAAGCCTTTAGAAAAATCAATATCAGCCTTTTCGATAACAGCAATATTTTCAATATGCAAATATTTTAGCATAATTTTTCACCGTTAAATTAATTTTTTAATTTCATTTGTAAGCGCTACTGCTTCCTGAGTGCTGTGTGTAACTATAAAAATGGTATCGTCACCTGCAATTGAGCCTAACATACTTGAAGAAAAAATACTGTCAACCGCAACGCAAACGCTTGAAGCCATACCTGTATAACACTTAATAACAACGTCGTTCATAGCAGAATTTACGGATTTTACCGACGAACTAATTAAAGAACGGTAGTTGGCTAAAGGCTGGTCGGTGTTGCCCTGACGTTCAGCGCAAACGTATCTATAATATCCGTTTTCGTCATGGTCCTTTACTAGCTTTAATTCTCTTATATCTCTTGAAACGGTAGACTGTGTAACGTTAAAGCCGAAGGATAAAAGTGCATTTTGCAAATCGTCTTGTGTCACTATGATTTGTTCTTTAATAATTGATAGAATTTTTTCCTGTCTTTTATTTTTCATTGCTACCACTCCTTACGTCGAGAAATTTTACTGAAAGCGTTTTAAAGAACGAACGCTCACATAGTCTTACAAGCTTTACGCAATCCAAAGCCTTAGTAATTACAATCTTGGTATTAGGTTTAACGTTTGCAACCTTTCTGCCGTCAACCGAAAGATAAATTTCGGTGCGCTTTTTGGAATAGGCTTTTAAAACAACCTCTTTGTCGCCGTTTAAAAGTATCGGCTTTGCTGACAAGGAATGTGAACAAATAGGTGTAAGCCCGATACTCTCTGAACTAGGGTCGATAATAGGACCGCCTGCCGACATTGAATAAGCCGTAGAGCCTGTAGGAGTTGAAACTATAAGTCCGTCTGCCCTGTATTTTATACTGTCGCCCTTAACAAAAGCCGAAATATCAATAATTCTTGAAATAAATCCGCTTGTAATCACGGCATCGTTAAGCGCTGTATATTCATTTAAAAGGGTGTCGCCGTCAAAAACCTTAACCGATAGCATCATTCGGTTTTCAATGGTGTAGTCCCCTGTTTTAAGCTTAGCCAACAGTTTATATTCATTCTGCTCAATATTGGCTAAATAACCCATTCTTCCCGCATTTATTCCGACTATTGCCTTGTTGTATTTAGCAGCCTTTTTTGAGTATCGCATAATTGTACCGTCACCGCCGATAGTAACGATAACGTCGGCTACCTCGAACAATTTATCCTCGGGCAGAGGTTCAAAATTCGAACAGCAAATGGTATCGGGCGCATACGCGGTTATATCGTTTTCCTTAAAGAAAACGCCTAGTTTTTCAAGGGTTTCCGAAGCACCCCACTTATCAAGATTGGGTAAAACCGAAACTATCATTAATTTCACTCCTTTAACGCCGAATACGAGGCATCAACCAAAGCCCCAACGTTTAAATCAATTAAAACTTGCGGATTTTCACTTTTTTCAATATAACATAAATATTCAATATTTCCCTCAGGTCCCTTAACAGGTGAAAAATCAAGACCTAAAAGCGAAAAGTTGTTTTCGTTTATTAAACCGATTATCTTCTCAATAACCGCAATATGTACGTTTCTATCCCTTACGACACCCTTTTTGCCGACGTTTTCCTTACCCGCCTCAAACTGCGGCTTAATAAGGCAAACTGCTCTGCCGTTTTCCTTTAAAAGCGTCCGCATAACAGGAAGAATATGAGATAAAGAGATAAATGAAACATCAACCGAAGCAAAGTCAAGCGCATCGGGTACCTGCTCGGTTGTTACGTATCTGAAATTTGTGCGCTCAAGGTTTACTACGCGCTCGTCGGTACGCAGTTTCCAGGCTAGTTGACCGTAACCTACGTCAATAGCATAAACCTTTTCAGCACCGTTTTGAAGCATACAATCGGTAAAGCCGCCTGTGGATGCGCCGATATCAGCACAAATAAAACCGTCTAATACTAAACCAAAAGAGGAAACGGCTTTTTCAAGCTTTAAACCGCCGCGGCTAACGTATTTTAAGGTAGCGCCTCTAACCTCAACCTTGTCGTTAAGTCTTACGGTATCGCCCGCTTTGTCGCATTTTTGGTTATTTACAAAAACTATTCCCGACATTATAAGTGCTTTTGCCTTTTCGCGTGTTTCACAAAAGCCTAGTTCTACTAATTTTAAATCAAGTCGTTGTTTTTCTGCCATAAACTTTATTCGCCGACAATTTCCAGTATTGAATCAAGGTCAAAATTATATTTTTTAAGGGATGAAGAAACCTTAGCGCTGGATACAAACTCACCCTCGATAGCGTTTATATAAAATTCGCCTGAAAATTTTGATTCTAGTAGCCTTGAAGCAATATGTTCAGCTATGCCGCCGCTTCTTATTCCCTCCTCGAAAAAGTATATTTTTTTGTATTTTTTAAGTGTATCAATCAAACAGTCACTAACAGGAAAAATCTTATTTAGTTTTATAATATCCGCCGTTTTTTTACTGTTTAGTGCATCGTAAACGTTGCAAAAGGCTCTGCCATAGCTTACAACCGCCGTTTGCGAACTATTGTCAATTACCGTAAATTCGCCGCTTAAATCAAGCTCATAACTTTGAGGTCCCGTACCTCTTGGATATCTGATAGCCGCAAGTTCTAAATTTTGCGAAGTCTTTATAATCTGATTTTTAAGTTCGTCATAACAAGACGGAGAATATATATTGATATTTGGAATTGTGGATAAAAAAGGCACGTCGAAAATTCCTTGATGGGTTTCTCCGTCCTCACCTACAATACCTGCTCTGTCAATTAATATTTTAAGCGGTAAATTAGCAATTGCCGCATCGTGAATAATCTGGTCGTATGCTCTTTGTAAAAAGGTGGAATAAACCGCAAAGAAAGGCACCATTCCTCCTCGTGTCAGTCCCGCCGAAAAGGTAAGAGCATGTTGCTCGGCAATACCCACGTCAAAAAATCTATTTGGGAATTCATTTGCAAAATCCGATAATCCCGTGCCCGACTTCATAGCGGCTGTAACCGCACAAATTTTACTGTTTTCTCGGGCCAATTCGCAAAGTGTATCTCCCGCTACGTCGGAAAAGGTCTTAATATTACTTGATACCGTACCTTGTGACGTATCAAAAGGCGAAACACCGTGATAATCCTTAGGCTTGCTTTCTGCAAAGGTATAACCCTTACCCTTTGTGGTAATTACGTGCACTAAGGACGGTCTATTATAATTTTTCGCAACGTTTAAAAGCTTTTCTACTGCTGCAATATCGTGACCGTCTACTGGACCTAAATAGTTAAATCCAAGGTCAGCAAAAACGTTGTGTCTATAAACAATTGATTTGATAAGCTCTTTAAATTTGAAAATTCCGTTATAAAGCTTATCGCCAATAAGCGGAATTTTGGCTAAAAGCTTTGTAACCGCAAATTTAAAATCGTGATATTTTGGTCGGTTGCGGAGTTTAGTAAACGAACGGGAAAGTGCGCCGACGTTACGGGAAATTGACATTTTATTATCGTTTAGTATTACGATAAAATTGCCTTTGGTATGACCGCAATTATTAAGCGCCTCATAAGACAAACCGCCTGTCATAGCGCCGTCACCGATTACAGCAACAGCCGTACCCGACTCGCCTGAAAGTACTTTTGCTTTATATATACCGTAAGCCGAAGAAACCGAGGTGCTGCTGTGACCTGTAACCACAGGGTCGTGAATACTCTCAACAGGTTTCATATAACCCGATATACCGCCTTCGGTTCTAATGGTCGAAAAGTTTTCAAATCTTCCCGTTAAAAGTTTATGCGCGTAAGCCTGATGACCTACGTCAAACACGATAGCATCGGTTGGCGAGGAAAACGCTCTATGAATAGCAACAGTGAGTTCTATAGTACCAAGGTTTGAGGCTAAATGTCCGCCGTTTTTAGAAACAGTTTCGATAATAATATCGCGCATCTCATCACAAAGTACATTAAGCTCTGCATTATTTAGTTTTTTTACGTCGTCAGGGCTTTTTATACCGCTTAGAATTTTATATTCCAAAATAAAACTTCCTTAATAATCTCTTTGTAATAAAAACTGTGTCAGTTCCTTTAAAAAGGTTGTATCACCGTCAAATAACTCGAGAGTGCCAAGCGCTTCTTCGGTTAATTCTTTGGCCTTATTTCGTGCATTATCAATACCGACTTTTTTAGCATACGTAACTTTTCCGTTTTTATCGTCACTACCCACAGGCTTTCCGAGAACAGCCTCGTCGCCCGTTGCATCTAAAATATCATCAATTATTTGAAATGCAAAGCCTAGCTTCCTTGCATAAGTTTCTGCATTTTTAATTTGATTATCATCAGCACCCGCAAGTATTGCGCCGCAAACCGTAGCCGCTTTAATTAAGCAACCCGTTTTAAGCTCATACATCTGAAGCGTTAACTCTAAACCTTCAAATGCTTTTCCGGTTATATCCATAACCTGACCGCCAATCATTCCGTTAGCACCCGCACACTCTGCTAAAAACTTCGCGGCTTTTACCACTCTGTCACTCGGAATGTTCTCAGTTTGCATAGCAACTAAGAACGCTTCGGTAAGCAGAGTATCGCCTGCAAGAAGTGCTATATCCTCCGAAAACTGCTTGTGGCAAGAGGGTTTGCCTCTGCGAAAGTCGTCATCATCCATACAGGGTAAATCATCGTGAATTAATGAATAGGAATGTATCATTTCAAGGGCACAGGCAAAGTTATAGACTAAATCGCCCTTTCCTCCGCAGAGCTTATAAAACTCTAGCATCAAAATAGGTCTAATACGTTTGCCGCTGTTTAAAAGGCTATAACGAGATGCATCAAAAATTACCTCGTAGCCTTGACCCTTTTGTGAAAGAAATTTATTCAGGTTTCTCTCGATTTCAAATTGATACGTCCTGAATTTATCGTTAAAGTTCATAAAATTACTCCGCTTCGGTTAATTTTGTTATCTTTTGCTTTGCGAGTTCCAATTTTTCGCTACACTTATTAGAAAGCTCAATACCCTTTTCAAAAAGCAAAATCGCTTGATCTAAAGAAACGTCACCCTTTTCTAGCTCGGCAACGGTTTTTTCCAGTTCTTTAAGTAACTGCTCAAAATTATCGTTATTAGTCATTTTGTTGCTCCTTTTTAATCTTTGTGACGTTACAATCAATACTACCGTCACCAAGACGTACGGTAAGATTTTGATGAGGTTCTACGTCATCTACGGATTTTAGAGTGTTTCCGTTGTGCGTTACAACAGCATAGCCTCGCGCCATCACCTTAAGAGGACTAAGTGCATCAAGAGAGGTGACGGCAGTAGCAAATTCGGTTGATTTATATAAGTAAATTTTTTGACTCGACCGATTAATACTTGACCTTAAATTATTGATTTTTGCTTCATAAAAATTTGTAATAGCTGTGAATGAGTTTTTATGAATTAAAGAGAGCTTTTCGTATTTAAGGCGAGAGTTTTCATAGTTAGCCGAAAGGCTGGAAATTAACAAACCTTTCAATCTTTTAACGTGGGATAAAAGCTCTTGCATATCGGGAACCGAAAGTTCAGCCGCGGCAGACGGTGTCGGAGCACGTAAATCTGCCACAAAATCGCAAATAGTAAAATCGGTTTCGTGACCTACGGCAGAAATCACGGGAACGGGCGCTTCGTAAACCTTGCGGGCAAGTAATTCATCATTATACTGCTCTAAATCCTCAGCCGAGCCACCGCCTCTGCCAATGATTATTAAATCAATTCCGTCTGTTTCATAGACTTTATCAAGAACCTTTATCATATCCTTAGCGGCTTTGTCACCCTGCACTAAAACAGGACAAATTAAAATTTCACAAAGCGAATATCTTCTTGAAGTGACGTTTAGTATATCCTGTAAAGCGGCGCCGTCCTCTGCAGTAACAACGGCTATTTTTTGCGGAAATTTGGGTAAAGGTCTTTTGGTTGAAACATCAAAAAGCCCTTCTTTCTCAAGTTTTTCCTTTACAACGTTAAATTTTGAGGAAATCTCGCCTTCGCCCTGTTTTAGCATTTGCTCTGCATAAAACTGATACTGACCGTCCTTTTCATAAAGCGATACTCTGCCCAAAATTATAACTGCTTCGCCATCGTTTGGAACAAACTTAATCTTTTGATTAGCGGCTTTAAACATAATACAGCGTACAGATGCGTCTTTATCCTTTAAAGTAAAATACCAATGTCCGCTTTGAAAATGGCTTCTAAAGTTTGAAATCTCACCTGCAACCGCAATATACGCTAAATTAGCATCGCCCTCTATAAGACCTTTTACGTAAAAATTCAGCTGCTTGACCGAAATAGCCTTGTCATTCATAACTAGTCTTCTTTTGAAACAGAGGATAAAACACCGTTGATATAAGCAGAATCTTCTTTGGTAGAATATTTCTTTGCAAGTTCAACAGCCTCGTTAATTGAAACCGATACAGGTATTTCGTCAACAAACTTAATCTCATAAATTGCAAGTCTTAAAATAGCAAGTGCAATTTTAGTTATTCTTTTTATAGACCAACCAACCGAGTATTTAGAAATAATACCGTCTATGAGCTGGAGATTATCAAAGACACCGTGAAATACACCAATAATATATTCATCGGGTTCAATATCTCTTACTTCCTTAGCTGTCTCAATAATTTCCTCAAGGGAATCGCTGTTAAACTCTTTTTCAAAAACAAGAATTAGCGCTTCCTCTCGTGCTTCTCTTCTGGTCATACAGCACCTCTTTCATAAAAATTGAACATAATTATCCATAATACATATATTTAGTTTAGTATACACCAACACTAAGATTTTTGCAAGAAATATATTAATTTTATTAATACATTTTGCATAAAAATTCAAATAATTGACAAATCTTAGACAGAATGGTAAAATAATAATGATTACGTTACTGTTTACGGAGTGATTTTTGTTTATGATATGGCATAGTGCAGAAGCTTTAGACATTTTAAACGAACTTGGTGTGGATAAAACTAAAGGTCTGGCAAACGGTGTTGCAGACCTTAGACTTGATGAGTTTGGCAAAAACGTTATTTCAACCGAAGAGCCAACCTCTTTTGGAAAGCGAGTTTTAGGACAACTTAAAAACAAGTTTGTATACGTTCTATTCACCATTTCAATTGTTTCTTTTATTCTTTCTTTGGTTTATAAGGAGTCGGATTATTTTTCTCCCCTCCTAATAATAGCGGTTGTAATCATTAATGCTGTTGTCACTGCATATCACCTATATAGATGCGACCATGCTATTTCATCACTAAAAAATGCCACCAATCCTGAAACAACCGTTATTCGTGACGGTGTTGAGCAAATTATTCCCTCAAGCCTTTTAGTGCCCGGTGATATTGTAGTATACCAAACGGGCGACTATATCACTGCCGATTGCAGACTGATTGAGACTAATAATTTTCGCTGCAATGAGTCGTATCTTACAGGAATTACAATTCCCGTAAACAAAAGTGCGTCAGCGGTTGTTGAGGATATAACACCTATTGAAGACCGTATAAATATGGTTTACTACGGCACAAGCGTTGCAGGCGGCAGTGCAAAAGCTGTTGTTGTTGAAACCGGACTTAATACCGAAATAGGTCACTCTTCTACGCTTATAAGTCAAGAAGGCTCCGAAGAGTTGCCTGTAAAATCAGTGCTTGACCGCACCGAAAAGCTTACAAATGTAATAATTCTTATCATCTGCTTCCTTGTGTTTGTTTTAGAATTGGCGATTAATTCAGGTAACGGTGTTCCTTTTGCCAGTCTCTCAGCTAAAACCTTAATGAACGCTATAGCCTTAGCTGTTGCTGCTATCCCTGAGGGACTGCCTGCAATTTGTACCGTTGTAATAGCCTTGGGAATTCAGCGAATTATTAAGAGTGACACTATTATTAAGAAAACTAAAGCTATTGAATTACTTGGCAAAACTACCGTAATCTGCTCCGATAAAACAGGTGTTATAACTAAAAACCATATGCACCTCGAAAAAACATTCAATAAAGAAGGTTTTTCGACCTGTTATGACACTTTGAGCGACTCAAATCTTTTGCTTTTAAAACTAGCCAGTGCTTGTTCTACGCTTGATAACGATGCTACCGAAAATTCTATTGAAAACGCCTGTTTTACCTACACAGGTTTACCAAAAGACGAAATTGACAATCTATATCCTAGACTTACCCTTATCCCCTTTGACTCTGAACGCAAGACTATGACCAGTATCAATATGATTTCAGGTCAGCCTATCGCAATTGTTAAGGGCGCCCCTGAAATTTTGGCTTCAAAATTTAAAGATTTTAACGAGCAGGATATTTTAAAGGCCAATGACGAAATGGCTACCGAGGGTCTAAGAGTTATTTGTATAGGTATTAAACCGCTAGACGACGTACCTGCTATTCCATCTGCAGAGGATATCGAAAACAACTTGATTTTTGTTGGTCTTTTAGGACTCGCAGACCCACCAAAAAGCGAAACTATAAACGCTCTTTCAGCCTGTGATGCGGCTGGTATTAAAACAATAATGATAACAGGCGATAATCTTTTAACAGCAAAAGCGGTGGCTCGACGTGTTGGTATTTTAAAGGACGGCACTAAGGCTATAACAGGTGCAGAACTTTCGGAATTAACCGACGATGAGCTGCTAAACAATATACAGGAATACAGCGTTTATGCCAGAATTTTGCCTCAAGATAAATTAAGAATTATAAAGGCTTGGCAAAGTTCGGGAAATATCGTTGCCGTTACGGGCGACAGCATTGCAGATGCCGATGCACTTGGCGCCGCAAATATCGGTTGTGCCATTGGTGAAAACGGTACCGACGTTGCCAAGGGCAATGCCGACGTTATAATTAAAAATAACAATTTTGCTTCAATTGTTAATGCAATTCGCGAAAGCAGAGGTCTTTTTGCTAATATACAAAAATCCGTTGCTTATCTGCTTTCCTGTAATTTTGCTGAAATTCTTCTTTATATTATCGGTTTAATATTCTTTGGTGCTCCCCCGCTTCTCGCAGTTCAGCTTTTGTGGATTAACCTTTTAACCGATACAACCCCTGTAATTGCATTAAGTGCTCAAAAAGCCGACTACAGCGTAATGAACAAAAAGCCCGTTACACTTTCAGGCAAACTTTTCGAGCTTAAAAACATTATTCATTTGAGTATTTTTACCGTTACGATTTTCTTCATTTCACTTCTTTCAGCTATCATAGGCAACTCAATGAGCTTTAATACAGGAATGACCGAAACAGGAATGACAATGGCATTTTTAACACTATCACTTACTCAGGTGTTACATTCGTTTAATATGAGAAGCACAAGCAGTATATTTAAGACAAAACTAAAGTTTAAGGACTTTATGTTGCTTTCCAGTTTAGTTATTGTATTTATTTGTTGCTTCTTAACCCTAACCCCTGCAGGTGCTGTTTTTGGTCTTACTGCTTTAACCTTTGCACAGTTTATAACAGCGATTGCATTGTCCTTAATAATTATTCCTGTATCGGAAATTTTAAAATTTTTAAAATAACTCCAAAAAGTTTAAATCACCCACCAATGCAAGTGGGTGATTTTTTTATATGCCAAATAGCTTAAAAATAAGGTTTACTGCGGCACAAATAATTATACCCAGTACCGTAGGCAATACAAAAGATAAAATAGTCCATTTTATACTGCCCGTTTCCTTTTTAACGGTTATGAGAGTTGTAGAGCAAGGCCAATGCATAAGTGAAAATAGTATTACACAAATTGCGGTTTTAATAGTCCAACCGTTGTTTACAAAAATTTCTCCCATTTGTATAAGTCCCATTGAACTGCTTAAATTAGTGCCTTCGGAGTAGACCATGGTAGCAATAGGTAAAACTATTTCGTTGGCGGGAAAGCCTAATATAAAGGCAAGTAACACCGCACCGTCAAAGCCTAAGAAATTTCCTATCGGTTCTAAAACGTCCGCTAGCTTACAAAGTATCGATACGTCACCTATTTTAAAATTAGCGAGTAACCAAATGACCGCGCCCGCAGGTGCGGCAACAATCACCGCTCTACCTAAAATATGAAGCGTTCTGTCAAATACCGAACGTATTATTACCTGTAATATTTGCGGTTTTCTGTATGACGGCAACTCCAAAACGTACGACGAGCTTTTACCCTTTAAAATTGTCAGTGATAAAAGCTTTGTTAAAAGAAAGGTAGCAAGTATACCTGCAACTATCACAAGAGTTAAAACGAGGCTTGATAGCACCGAAGAAGTAATTGTAGAGCCACCGACAAAGAACAAGGTTATTAAGGCTACAATGGTTGGAAATCTGCCGTTACAAGGAACTAGTGAATTTGTGAGAATGGCTAGTTTTTTCTCTCGGTCTGAGTCAATAATCCTACACCCCGAAACACCCGCGGCATTACAGCCAAACCCCATACACATAGTCAGCGCCTGTTTGCCACAAGCATTGCAACGACTAAACGGCTTATCTAAATTAAAGGCAATTCTAGGCAGTATGCCGCTATCCTCAATTAGTGTGAAAAGCGGAAAAAATATAGCCATTGGCGGTAGCATAACCGAAACTACCGTTGCAGTGGTGTGGAAAATACCGTCTATAAAAAACGATATAATATTTGGGTTTAACTTTATATTTAATAATAATTCTCTTAAAAGATTTTCGATCCATAAAAACAGTCTTGACAAAGCCTCTGACGGATAATTTGCACCCTCAATTGTTAGCCAAAATATAAAGAGCAACATCAAAAGCATTATTGGATACGCCGTAAATTTAGAGGTTAAAATTTTATCAAGCTTTCGGTCTTTATTACTGTATGGTAGTTTTTTTTCTTTTACTGCCTTATTGCAAATTTCTCCTGCAGTTTGAACTGAAGTTATAGTTATAATTTCATTAAATCTTTCCTTAGAAATATTGTGACTATCTAAAAGCAGCTTTGCTTCAATTATTTTTTCTTTTATATGCTTTTCTTGCTCTTTAGATTGTGCTATTTTTTCAATTAGTGTTTTTTCATCGCTTGTCGTTAATAAACTTATACTTGCCCACCTTGTAAATCTTTTGTCTTGGCATATTTTGAAAATTTCTTCTGATAATATATTTATTGAGTTTTCTATAATTTCGGGGTATTTTACAAAATAAGCATCATCTAACACAACAAAGAAATCAAGCGTAAAAACAACCTTTTTCAGTTCTTTTTTGCTTCTGGCACTTATTGCCACAACGGGTATTTTAAGAGTGTTTTTTAAGTTATCTATATCGATTTCAATTCCCTTTTTCTTTGCCTCGTCCATTAAATTGATGCAAAGAATTACCCTATTTGTCACCTCTAAAATTTGGAGCACCAAATTCATATTGCGTTCAAGACAGGTAGCATCGCATACAACTATCACTGCATCATAATCGGTCGAGCATATATAATCCACCGCTACCTTTTCTTCCTCAGAATGAGGAACAAGTGAATAAGTACCGGGTATATCGACTATTTTATAGCAATTATTATTGCCGTTAAAATAGCCTACAGCGTTGCTGACCGTCTTACCTGCCCAATTACCCGTATGCTGTTTAAGTCCTGTAAGACCGTTAAAAACCGTACTTTTACCAACGTTTGGATTACCTGCCAAAGCAATTACTTTTGTATTTTCTTTGTTAATTACTTTTTTAAACTTATTCAAGGTAGCACCTGCTTTTTCACAGTAATTTGTTTGCAGTTTATAAGTCTTAGGGCAATTACGGTGTTTTTAACCCTAAAGGCTACAGGGTCGCCTAAGGGACTGGTAGTAAGTCTTGTTATTTTTGCATTTTCTATAAGTCCTAAATCCCATAATCGCCTTTTTATATCGCTGTTAGTTTCTATTTTAAAAACCGTTGCGGTTTCATTTTCTTTTAGTGTGTCAAGTGTCGAAGTATACCACAAAGCAATCACCGAAATCTATAGTTTTATCTCTTATATTCTATTTGCTTTAGTTTGTAAATGTTAATCGTGAATTTTTAAAAATTTTTCAATATTTTCCTTGACAATAAGGGGTAATGTTGCTATAATTATAAAGCTGTCTATATGATCCATTAGCTCAGCTGGCAGAGCACTTGACTTTTAATCAAGGTGTCCGGGGTTCGATTCCCCGATGGGTCACCAAAAATCCCGTTCACGCAAGTGGACGGGATTTTTACTTCTTACCTCTTCACTCTTACTTCAAATAAGAAAGTTGTATAGTAAAAGTGGTCACGTAAAAGAGATACTGGTAAAATAGAAAAAAGAGGTGTGGCTTCGCCACCAATTTTCCTGAGGGGAATCTACACTTTGAGGGCGCAAAAAAACACAAGGTTTTCACCTTGTGTTTTTTGTTGTGTTAAAATTATTTGTGATAAATTGGCGCTAATGCGTCGTGAATTGCTTTGTAGCGCACGAATAATTCAGCGTAAAGTTCTTGGTTTTCGGAATTTGGTTTTGATATTGATTCTACCTCAATACAACGCTCAGCAGCTTCTGAAAAGCTATCAAACCAGCCTATGCCCACCGCCGCTAACATAGCGGTACCAAATGATGAATCGTCCACCTTAACCTTTTGAAGCTCAAGACCTAAAACGTCAGAAACTATTTGTCTCCAAACAAGACCTTTAGCGCCGCCGCCGATAACACGTATACGCTTCATATCGACACCTAAATCATTAAGAGTTTGCAATGAGTCCTTAAGACTCATTGCAACACCCTCTAAGGTGGCTCTGGTAAAGTGTGCTTTAGTATGAGCCGCGCTAATACCTGTATAGCTGCCTTTTAGTTCAGGATCGTTATATGGTGTAAGTTCACCGTTTAAGTATGGATGGAACATCAATCCGTCACAGCCCGGTGCTATTTCCTTTGCTGAAACGTCCAAATCTGCAAACGGTTCTTGACCTAAAACGTCACGATACCAACGGTAACTTGCGGCACAACTTGCAGTAGCTGTTCCCGGATACCATAGTCCCTCAGCTACGTGTCTGTAATTAAAAATAAACTTTGAATCAAGCGGACGGTCGGTAATAACGCAAATGCGACCTGCGGTAGCAAGTTTTACGGTCATATGTCCTGTTTCAACACTTCCTGCCGCAAAAACCTCCATAACGGTATCGGTTGTGCCAACCAAAACCTTCGTATTTTCCGATAAACCAAATTCCTTTGCCGCTTTTTCGGTAACAAAGCCTACTATATCGGTCGGTTTGCAAAGTTTTGGAAGCCATTCTTGCTTTATACCGCCAATATTGCAAAGCTCATTTGACCAACATTCATTTTTAACGTCAAAAAACATTGAGCCTGCGGCATCAATGGTATCGGTCTCCATAGTACCTGTTATTCTATATCTTAGATAATCCTTTGCAAAAAGGATTTTATTGATTTTATCCCAATTTTGCGGTTCGTTACTGCGAAGCCACATAAGTTGAGGCAAGGTCCAAACCGTTGTGGGAGCATTTAAGGCGTTATTTAAAACAAGGTCAAGACTGTTTTGTTTAAGCCACGCTACTTGACTCTTACTGCGTTGATCGGTCCAAAGAATAGCCGGTCGAATGATCTTTAATTTATCATCAAGTAACACAGCGGTATGTGTAGCGGCATCAAGCGCAATTGCTTCTATCTGCGCGGGCTTAATATCTGCAACGCTATAGATATCTGTTAAAGCCTTTTTAAACGCCTTACACCAATCCTCAGGGTCTTGCTCACACCAGCCTGTATGTGGGTAGTGTGTAGGATATTCACAGCCTGCAGTAGCTGTAATTTTCCCTTCCCTGTGTAGCAACGTTAGTTTTACCGAGCCGCTGCCTATATCAACACCAAGTACGTATTTTTCCATAATATACCCTATCCTTGTAAAATCCAATCATGGTCTGGGTCGTTTGTGCGATGTATTCCCTGTTCTTCACCCGCCATTAGCCATAAAATATACATTTTGTAGCCGGGTGCTGTCTGTGTCAAATGATAACCCTTTGGGAACTCTACCAAATCGTTATTTTTAACCCTATAGGTCTCATCTATTTCGCCGTCGCGAGTGTAAAGGCTCTGAAAACCGAAGCCTTGCTCCTTATCAAAAAGGAAATAATAAATTTCCTCAGCAACCGATTCTCTTGGCATATCGTCAACGTCGTGCTTATGGCCTGGGTATCCTGCCCAGTTACCGGGTTCAACAAATGATTCGCCTATAGTTAGGTAATCGGCGTTGCTGTTACCGTCAATAATTATATGACAGTCTCTCTTCCAAGGTGTTTCGCCGAGTGTCAGCACCTTTACGTTTTCGGGAGTGCGAAGTTCAGGTTTTGAATCTTTATCGGTAGGAGTGTCAATGACACCGATACGCACGTTGTCACAACCTGTAAATGTAACAGAGGTATTTCTCGGCACGTAAACACTATGGCAAGGACCGTCAAAAACGTTCATTCTGCCACCGACGTTTTCCCATTTAAAGCCATCTACAGTTACGTCAGCATGACCGTAAAGGAAAATAAATACATATTCTTTTTGCTCTGTATCAATTGTAACTGTATCACCCTTGTCAAGTTCAATCATACCGAACTCCAAACGCTTACAACTGCACTTATCAATTTCGCACAGCTTGGTATAACCTGTTGATGGTGTATAGGTCTTCTTGTAATTCATGATAATTCCTCCGTGAGTTGATCTATAATAGTTTCCCATTCTCCAACAACACCGTAATCAGCATATTGGAAAATCGGAGCCTTGGGGTCGTTATTAATAGCGATAACAGTATCTGAGCCCGACATACCCGCCAGATGCTGTACTGCACCGCTGATACCAACGGCAATATAAAGTTTTGGAGCAACGGTAACACCCGTCATTCCAACCTGTGACGAATATGGCGCGTACCCTGCATCAACAGCGTTTCTTGACGCGCCCATAACACCGCCAATAAGCCTTGCAAAATTATTTAATTTTTCAAAGCCTTCCTTTGAGCCTACACCTGCACCGCCCGCAACAATAATTTTTGCGTCGCTGATAACTTTTGCATCGGTAATAGGTAAAAACTCTAACAGTTTTACTATCTGAGAGGTTTTGGCATTTAACACCTCGACCTTAACGTTGTTCTTTGTTTGTGTTACAGGAAAGGTTTTAGGCCTTACGGTAGCCATTTGTACAAAACTTATCGTCTCGATATCTGCAATTATACTATTACCGAAAGCGGGACGTGTTTGAAGCAATTTACCGTCCTGCGTTATATCTAAATAGGTGCAATCGGCGGTAAGCCCTGCTTGTAAGTTGTAAGCAAGGATTGGAAGTATAGCCCGTAAACGAACAGTCGCGGAAGCGAGTATTACTCTGGCGTTCTTCACTACCGAAATTAGTTCTTTTGCAATTAATAAATCATCGGCAGTTGAGTCTTCAAGATTAGCAATAGAAATTATTCTAAAAGATAATTTTCCTTTATCGGCTAGTTCGATTGCCTTACATCGCAGTCCAAAGTCGAGTTGTTTTCCCTCAATAAGCAACAATTCTTGCTTCATTGTGGCACCTCCCGAATTTTTTCTGCCAATAAATCTATATCGCAGTAATTACACATACGCAAACCGGGGGCTTTTGTATCTACATTAACCACCTTGGTTTTAGAGCCTATAAGGCCGCATTCTTCGGCGGTCAAGCCTATTGTGTCAGCATTTAAAATTTGGACTACTTTATCACGTGCACGGCGTTTACCCATTATACTGGGAAGTCTGAGTTGATACGAGTATTCAGAAATTGAAAGTACACATGGTGACGGTATGCTTAGGTGTGCGGTGCCGTTTTCAAGCCGCCGTTCACATATGAAGGTATCATCTTTCACGCTGAGTTTTTGTATATTGGTTATAACCGGAACGTTGAATGCCGCCGCCAATTGACCGGGAATTTGCCCTGTTTCTGCATCAATAGCCCTACGGCCACACAAAATACAATCAAATTCACCCAAATACTCTATAGCACGTGAGAGTGATTTTGCCGTTGCAAAGCTATCAGCACCGCCAAGAATAATATCGCTAAGTAAAACAACACGATCTATTCCTAATGCATAAAGTTCTTGTAGTGTTTGCTCGGTCTTACTAGGCCCCATAGACAAAACTACAATTTCTATCTCGGGCGTTGCCGATTTAAGTTTTAAAGCGGCTTCAAGTGCAGAAAGGTCCGCTATATTAAGTTGTAGATTAGTCGAATCACGTTTTAGCCTAAACTGACCGTCCATTTCAGCGGTATCGGCAGTCGGCACTAGTTTTGTACAAACTAATATCCTCTTAATCATAAACTTTCCTTTATACTTTTTTGCCCGCTACGATTAAAACCATAGCGGGTAAAAATAATTTAATTATAACAATTTATCAAGTGCGGTAAATAAATCCACAAGTTCCTTTTCTTGTGGCACACATTCATTTAAGCACAAAAAAGCCTCGGGATTTGCTACAAGCATAGCATTTGTGTTGGTGCGCAACATATCCTGCCAACGACCGCCCGCTACCTTTACGGTGATTTCGGGCATATATGCCAAAGCTAAAGCCGTGCCGCAAGACTTAGCAAGGCGTTCCTTGTTAAACATTTCTGACATTTCAAAGCCTGATGCCTTAGCAATATTACGTATAGGTTCAAACTCGTGGAAGCTACGTGCCAATCGGTCGTCATCATGACATACACCGGATAGGTTCTTAACAGATTTAGGTGAAATCTTGCCTTCCTTTAGGAGTTTATCTACGTATGCGGTAGCAGTTACAACCTCAGCGTTAATTTCGCAACCCCATTCAGCATAATGCTGTAACATTATTTCTGCATCATAACTGTCTAAAACTATCACTGTAGGCAGATTTGCCTCGTTGATTGCATTAGCGCAAGCCTTTGCCTGTTCTGCAACCTCTTCAACATAGCCCATTAAATCCGCCAGCATAAAGCCTGAAGCAGGTTCTTTATCAAGTACCTTTGCACTAACACCTGCTTTTTTAAGTATGCTGAGTAAAGCTTTAGCCATTTGGGGAACCTTACAAGCCGCAACTTCACCAACATATACAAGCACGTCGGTACCTTCTTGTGCAAAAGATGGCTTTTCAATTCCATAAATATTTCCGCTGTTCTCAATATTTTCAATTAGCTTCATTACAGATTCTGGTGCTAAATCGTTAACTACAGCCTCGGTTCTTGCCTCTCTGATAAATAGCGGTGGCTGATAACCTGTGCAGCAATCGTTAACACAGGCATCGCAAAGCATACATTCGTACATTGCCTGGGCCATATCCTTATCAAATTCGGCTGAGTTTTTTGAAACCATACTAAGCAATAATCCCTTAGCACGAGGTGTATTCAGTTCTTTACCTGTCTGATGCTGTACCGGACATAGATGACGGCACATCCAACAAAAGCGGCATTTTTGAGCATGCTGTAACGCTTTTTGACTTATCATTTACAAAACCTCCTGTTAAAGACCCAACTTATATGGGTTCATAATACCGTTAGGATCAAGTTCACGCTTTAGTGACTGTAACACCTGCATAGCAGGACCGTACTGTTCCTTCATTAAACGTGATAACTTAAGACCTATACCGTGATGATCGTTTAACACACCGCCATTTTCAAGTGCGGCGCGTACGCCTGCATTCCAAATACGGTTATGTAAGCGTAATGCTTCTTCAGGATCTGCTGGAGGATTGTCAATTATAAATCTGGAATAGTTCATAGCGCCCCAATCATACCAGTGAGAGCTGTGTGAAATAAAGCGCACCTTGTTTTCCTTGAAATTATCCTCAACAGCAGCTTTCATAGCACGGTAAATTTTTTCGATATTATCGTGAGTAGCAACTGTATCTAAAGTGCCAAACATCTGAGGTAGGTCCATAATATGACCCGGATAGAAGAATGTAATTCGGTTTTCAAACCACTTTTCACCGTACTCATGACCTAAATACTGAGCACCGTATTTTTCAGCAATCTCAAGAACAATTTCTTCCTCAGCGGCTACAATCTTTTTGTGACCTTCGAGGGTGAGATTTAAAAACGAGCCCTTCTTTTCAAAACCGATTACCTTCTTAACGATCGAAACGGTTTCGGCTTCGTCAAAAAGACGGACAATAGAAGGCTTAACAGCCTGTACAATCTCACGGCAAGCCTGATATCCTACGTGTATATCCGAGAATAAAAAGGCGTGATGAGTGCGAACTTCAGGCAGTTTCACAATTTTAAACTTTGCCTTGGTCATAATACCAAGTGTACCCTCAGAGCCTATAAAGAACGGTAATAAGTTTGGACCTGTAGAATGCTTCGGTACAGGTAACGTGTTAATAATATCGCCGTTTGGAAGAACTACCTCCATTGATAAACACATATCATCCATTTTACCGTATTTAGTAGATAAAATTCCTATGCCGTTATGTGCCAAAGCGCCACCAACGGTGCAACAGGTCATACAAGACGGCAGGTGCATTACGGAATAGCCTCTCTCGTTAACGTAATCCTCAAGAGTTGAGAAAATCATACCCGTTTCACAGGTAACAGTACCTGCTTCAACGTTTAGATCAATTAGTTTATCCATACGCTTAATATCAAGCAAAATACCGCCTGCAACAGGAAGTGCACCGCCTTGGCTACCGGAACCGCCGCCCCACGTGGTAACGGGAATCTTATAGTAGTTAGCGATTTTCAGCACCTTAGATACTTCCTCAGTAGAGCCGGGACGCACAACGATATCAGGCATTGGGCCCTCTTCACCGGCATCCTGCCATTTGCGGCTGAGCCAAAAGTAATCTACACTGTATACCGCACGCTCATTTTTCTTGGTTGAGACGTTTTCTACGCCTACCGCATCCTCAAGTTCGGAGCGGATCATGTGGAACATCAAAGATCTTTCTTGCATGATAAATATCCTTTCTGCTAATCAATGGGATTAATTACCCAATTTTCGCCGTAGATGCCCGGGTAGCCGCCCCTTTGCACCAACGATGTATTATCTTCATGGGCGAGTAACCACTTATTTTTTGCCCACAATAAACCTTGCTTACGATTTTCAAGAGGAAGGTTTGTGCCGCGCTGTAATCCTACTATGCACGAAAAACCGTCCTTTGTTACTTCACAGGGACAAAAATGCAAAGTATCTGCAAAAATCTCAACCATTTCGCCCTGCTGTAGATAAAATGCTTTAATTTTATTTGCATCTAAACGATAGTTTGAATCCATATCGCTGCGCTTTGCCAAGAGTAAAACCAATTCCCTTACAGCAATATTAAATTCATTACAGGTGTGCCATTCAAGTGCATTAAGCTGACTTGAATGACCAAGACAAATACCTATTTGTTCATCTAATTGTCCACAATATTCTTCTTGAAACGAAGTAGCTTCAGATAAAGTTTCAAGTTCTGCAACCGATGCCAAATATTTGCTACCCTCGCTAGGAAATTCTACCGTAGCTTCTGCTGTATTGCAAAATGCGGTGGTATCAACCGAAATAACGCGACCGTACTGACTAAATTCCTCATCGTGAACAGAATAAATATGAATATAGGGGTTAGCCTGATTTAATTTTTCAAGTTTATTCATCAACCGTTACCCCCTTGTTTTGTTTTATAAAATCTTCAACTTCTTCAAAGCTTGGAATTCCCTCTTGAGCGCCAACACGTGTGCATTTAAGCGCTGATGTAGCCGATGCAAAGGTGGCAGACTCAAAAACTGAGAGTCCTTTTACTCTTGCCGCCAAAAACGCGCCGTGGAAGGTATCGCCCGCACCGTTACTGTCTATTGCATTAACAGGAAATACAGGATAGCGAACTGCACTGTTGTTTTCCCAAATAAAGCCGCCGCGACTACCTTGTGTTATAATCAAGGTTTCGGGCTTGAATCTTTCATACAGCAACGCCGCCGCTTGTTCTACGGTTTTACAGCCTGTATATTTTAAAGCAAACTCCTCTGATGGAATAAGCACGTCAACAAGCGGTAACAAATCGTCAATTCCCGGATACGGATTTCCCGCATCTAAGCTTACCTTTACACCAAAATCCTTGGCTTTTTTGGAAGCATAAATAGCGCAGTTCATTTGATGACCGTCTAGGTGTAAATAAGCGGCATTCTTTAAAACGTCAAGATTTATATCGGTATATTCGGGCGGAGTAACCGTTCCTCTATTCCAAATACAAGTACGACTTGCGTTATTGACGTTTAATAAAACCACACTGTGAAAGGATTGAGAATCAGCTACAGTCCGCACGTTGTCACGGCCAACGCCGAAGGTATCAAAAGCGCCTTTGATGTAATCACCGTACATATCGTCACCTAAAGTTCCCATATAACAGCTTTTAACACCTAGCTTGCTTACAGCCACAAGGCCTGTAAAACAAGGTCCGCCGCCCTGAAATTTAGTTTGTGAGCTTTGCAATTTTGTATCTTCTTTTGGAAAACTGTCAACTGTTACCAAGATATCCAGTACAGCCGCACCAATTCCAACTACCTGTGACATATCAGCACGCCCCTAACAGTTTTATCTTATCAATAGCAAATTCTTTAACCGACTTAATTGGGTCTTTCATATAGGTATCAATACCTATAATACTAGGATCTACCTTGCGCACAGCGTCAAGGAATGAACAGCACACGTCGGTACCAAAGTTAACCTTGCGAATACCCGCTTCAATAGAAGCGCGGATTTGCTCGTCAGGAACACCGCTACCGCCATGGAGTACCAGATGTGCATCAAGTGCTTCGTGAAGCTCTGCAATTCTCTGCAAAGCTAAAACAGGAGCCTGCTTATAGTGGCCGTGAGCAGTACCAACTGCAACAGCTAGTGCCGAAACACCCGTTTCGTTTACAAAACGAACTGCTTCATCCACCTTAGTATATTCGGTGGTAACACCGTCCTTAGCAGAGCCTACGTGACCTAACTCACCTTCAACAGTAACGTTTGTCGCTTTAGCCATATCAACAACCGACTTGGTAATGGCAATATTTTCGTCAAGCGGCTTTGCAGAAGCATCAATCATAACACCGGTTGCACCGTAGCGCAAAGCACGTAAAACCTGAGGAACACCTGCGCCGTGATCAATATGGAATGCCGCAGGTACGCTCATTGTATCAACAGCCTCCATAATGATAGGAGCAACAAATTGTGCCAGTTCAGAATCAAAAAGACGGCTATACATCTGGAAAATTACGGGGGCGCCTGTCTCTTCGGCGGCTTGCATAACACCAAGCACAGTTTCTAAGTTATAAACGTTAAAGGCAGGAATAGCAAATTTGCCTTCTTCGCCAATTTGAAGAATTTCATTTAAGTCGTAACGCATAGTAATCTTCTCCTAATTAATCGATATTGTCATATTTAAGACCAGGTATATATTTACAGAATTCTCTGATGTGCTCGGTTAAATCACCTTCGATTTCAGAAACGTGATGTATGTATGGACCTTCAATAAGGTTACGCTCAACCTTAGAAAGATCATTAAATTTAGCCCATAGATAAGTACCGTTGGTATAAGGTCCTTCTGCACTGTCACAGGTACAAACGGCAATTGAATAGTCGCCGTGATCCTGATCAATTCGCGCAACCGTATAGTGACCTTCTTTAACCTGGAACCATTCCTGCATATTAACAACCTTACAGGGTTCGCCTTGCTTGTGAAGTGAGTAAGCAAAAGGTCCGCAATGCCATAAAAGTTCTACGTTGCGGTCGGACGGGTGTCTTGTTGTGAACTCGCCGAGGAAAGGAAGCTTTTTGCCTAACGTCAAGCTTTTAAGAACCACCTGAGTCATAGCGGCGTGAACGTCACTTTCACAACTGATAATGTAGCCCATATCGGCTAAAATAGCGTATGCGGCACAAGGTAAAGCACCTACAAGCAATCTCATAGCAGACCAACATTCAGCCGAAATAGCCGAAACCTTATATTCTGCAAAAATTTCTTGATAAAGAATTACGAAAGCATAAATTTTTTCTGCTGCGGCATCGGAAGCCTCGTCTAACTGATACATTTCACGAAGCATAGCGGCACCTTTAGCCAATTCATCCTGCTTTGTAGCCAAAATACGATTATATTTATCAAGCGCAACCGCCAAATTAATAGGAATAATGCGAACGTCGAACTTTTCCATTAACTCGCTCTCGTTAGAGATTACTGAGCAGAATGGCTTAGGACGGCAACCAACCTGTGCTATTCTCATTCCTGTAAAATTCTTAACTGCACAAGCAACACCCGCAAATTTAAGAAGGCCTTCAGCAAAAATAGGATCTTCTATACGGCAGTTTTCTATGTAAGAAAAAGGAATGTTCATTCGCTGAAGCATTCTGCTTGTGCCAAACAAACCGCACTGTGAATCGGTATAGCGTGTGCCGTCCGGCTCAAAAACGTCGTCCTGTGGGCCCCATAAAAGCACCGGCTTGCCTAAAGCCTTAGCAACCATACCCGCAGCCTCTTCGTTGCCGAAGTTTCCGTTGATTAAAAATACAGCGTCAACCTTTTCATCTTTAAAACGGTTAACAATTTTATCAACGTCTGCCTCGGAATAAAGCACACCAACGTCGTTAATGCCCTCAAGGTCAACAAAGCTTATAACATCACTTGAAAAATTGTTTTTGATATAATTTACTGCGTTAGCACAACGTTCCTCTGCCCTTTCCCAATTGAAAGCACCGGGACGTGCCGTAACGTCACGTCTTAGAGGAACAAGACCTATTTTTACCTGATATTGTATCATAAAGCACCTCGTCAAAAGTTATTTATAATTAATGATTTAAAGTTCACAATATAGCACTTGATTTTGTTTAGCAGAAGCAAAAGCCAAATCAATAATTTGCATTACTCTTAGTGTTTGTGAAGGCTCAATACATAAAGCTTCGATACCTTCTAACACGTTAGCAAAATTTTTGTAGAAAAAGCCCGTGTCGGCTTTGACCCTCGGCAGTGGCTTTTCTGCCACTGTATCGTTAGCCCTTGGAGCCATAGTAATTGAAGGCCCTGCAATATTGGGTTTAATTTCATCTTCCCAAGAAATATTCTCGTTTGTAAGCGTTACAACCTTACCCGATAAATCCCAATAATCTATTTGAGCACTTCCCTTTCTGCCAAAAGCATACCACAGCGGATGCATAATATAATTGCAGGTTCCAATCTCAATTAAAGCAGAAAGTCCTGTATCAAATTCGAGTTCGAGTCTAAAGTTATCGTCTGCATCAAGCGGAAGAAGCTGTTGTCTTCTCATAAATACCGAAGTAACCTTACCCTTTGTCAAAAGCAGTATCTGGTCAATTAGGTGTGAACCCCAATCGTAAAGCATACCGCCGCCGAATTCCTTTTTTCGTCGCCAGGTATCAGCAATACCTCTTGACCCTTCTACACGGCTTTCTAAACGGAAAACCTCACCAAGCTCCCCGTCCTCAACAAGTTTTTTAATTATTAAAAAATCCTCATCCATACGCCTGTTTTGATGGCAGGTCAGTATTAAATTTTTATCCCTTGCCGTTTCCATCAAAATTTTGAATTCATCGGCAGTAAGTGTTGCAGGCTTTTCGCAGATTACGTGTTTACCGCAATCTAGCGCCAGCTTAGCCAATGGAAAGTGGAGATTATTTGGAGTAGCAATAAGAACAGCCTCAATCTCGGGATTTTTTAATAGCTTTTTTGGGTCGTCGTAAGTTTCTAAACCGTCAGCTTTTGCTAGTTCCCGTCTTTTAGGAGAACTGTCACAGGCGGCAACGTAACGAATATTGTCCGGCTTTGGTGTTTTGTTATGGTGATAAGAGCCCATACCGCCATAACCGATAATGCCAAGCTTATGAACAGCCATATTATCACACCTTAACAACGCTATCAGTCTTAGCAGACTCAATTAGAGCGTCTACTATCTTTTGACAAACAGCACCCTCGGTTACAAATGGGAAGCCGTCGAACTTTTCGCCTAAAGCGGCGCGAATGAAGGTTTCCTCTTGTGTGATATTGTATTTTTCAGGAACCTTGACTGTATGTAAGCAATCGGTTTCCCTGTCAACATCACCGATACAAACGGTAAGCTCGTCGGGATTGTTAAGGTTAAACTGCAGTACACCCTCGGTACCGAATATTTCGAATTTTATTGTGTTGTCGTTACCTATAGCACAGCGTGAAATAAGGAAGTTTGCCTTAACGTCGTTCTCAAGCTTTGCCATAAAGGAAGCCAAATCCTCGGTTTCAACGTCGGCGTATTCATCGCTATCAAGCTTTTGACGTTGTTTTACTACTATCTCGGTTGTAGCGTAAACAGACTTAAACTCACCAACCAAATATCTTGCCATATCAATAAGATGAACACCGAGATCACCGATAACGCCGCAACCTGCATATTCATTAACAAAGCGCCAGTCTAAACGGCGGCCCGGCCAAAATCCGCTTGATTTGAAATAAGCAACATCAATATTGATGATTTTTCCAAGCTTACCCTCTTCAATCAGGTGCTTAGCGTAACGAACAGCAGGCATAAAACGGTATGAAAAACAGGTCATATTAACAATTCCTGCTTTATCAATAGCGCTAAGAAGCTCATTGACGTTTTCACAGTCAACACTTAAAGGCTTCTCAACCTCAAGTGCCTTGCCGCTAGCCACAACCTCCATAGCCATAGGAATATGAAGATAGTTTGGTGTGCAAATTTCTACTGCTTGTACTTCTTGACAAGCAATCAAATCCTTGGAATCTGTAAAGCGGTTGCATTCGGGAATTCCGAGATTGTCGCCTACTGTCTTTAAAGTTTCGGGATTAATATCGCAAATAGCAACTATTTCGCCCTTATCACAATCACCTATTTCGGCAATATGTTTTTTAGAAATACCGCCTAGACCGATAATACCAATTTTAAGCATTTTATGTGCCTCCAATTAAAGATTTAAATGCATACGTGCCGCATCGTCCTGACCTGCAAATTTATCAGCAACGTCCTCAAGTGCAGGATAATATCCTAAGGAAGGAGGAGTAAACTGTAAAGGTGCCGCCCAACGAATAGCGTTTGTAAGAATTTTTGTGATATCGTCACGGTAATATGTTGGATATTCCTCGTGACCGGGACGGAAATAAAACACCTTGCCGAGTCCACGCTTCCAACAGCAACCGCTACGGAATACCTCACCGCCTGAGAACCAGCTCATAAATACTACCTCGTCAGGAGCAGGAATTTCAAAGCGCTCACCGTAGGTTTCCTCTTGCGGAAGCTCTATGTATTCAGGTAAACCCTCAGCAATAGGATGAGAAGGCTCAATAACCCAAATTCTTTCCTTTTCGTCATTTTCACGCCACTTTAAACGGCAAATTGTTCCCATAAGCAGTTTGAACGGCTTACAAAGGTGAGCAGAATGAAGCGGGATAAAGCCCATACCGTCAAGCACTCTGTTTTTTACCTTTTCTGCAATCTCGTCAGAAACGGTTTGATTTTCACGGTGCGACCACCACAAAAGTACGTCGGTATTTGCCAAAACCTCATCTGTGAGACCATGCTCGGGCATATCAAGTGTTGCGGTGCGAATTTCAAAATCAGCATTAGCAGAAAGCTTGGATGCTATAGCACCATGTATGCCGTCAGGATAAATTTTGCCAATTTTCTCATCTGTTCTTTCGTGAGAATACTCATTCCAAATAGTAACACGTATTTTTTTCATAATCGGTCCTCCGTAAATAATTATACTGATTTAATTTTTAATGCGGTTGATTTACAGGAAAATTATAGCACACTTAAAACTGCTCTACAATGGAGTAAATCATATAAAAATAGTAACTTTCCGTAAATCATTTTAAATATATTAATTGACTTTTTAGACCGATTAAATTATAATAAAAAATGTAAGGAGGCGCTACGTATGAAGGTTGTTGAATGGAAGGATTTGTATTTAACCGATTACAATTTATTTCGTCTAGCCGCTATAGATCAAATTTGGGATAACGGTCAAGAATTTCTTATGCTCTCAAAACCACGCCCCACCTCTGCGTTATTATATTTAAAGGACGCTCGTGCCGAATATCTTTTGCCAAACGGTAAAACGATTTCTTTCCCAAAGGGAAGTCTGCTTTATTTTCCGCAGGAGTGTCGCTACCGCGCGAGATTTTATGCCAGCAGCGGACAAAAAGCTATCACAAAGCTAATAGAATTTGAATTGCGAGATGCGGACGGTCAGACCTTTGCCTGCAGTGATAAAATTATGCCGCTGATGTCGGATAAGCTAGGTTCTTTCGAGCAGGCAATTGACGAAGCTATTTTATGCTACAAGCAGTTATCCTTTTCTTTCGGCGCTTTTAAAACAATTCTTTATAATCTTTTGTCAAAAATTGCAAGACGTTACCAAAAGGAAGCTGTTTTTTCAAGAAAATACGTACCTATCGCACCCGCTATCCGTTATTTATTAGAAAATCCTTACGGCGATGCCGACGTTCCGTCACTTGCTAAAATGTGTCACGTAAGCGAAAGCACTTTTAGAAATCTATTCAAGCTTTATTCAGGCAAAACTCCCTCAAGATACTGCCTTGATAACCGAATTTCAAGAGCAAAGCAGTTGCTTGAAAACGGTCTGTACTCGGTCGCTGAGGTAGCACTAATGGTAGGTTATAAGGACCCCGGTTATTTCACCAAGGTTTTCAAGAGTGAAACTGGTGTTCTCCCCGGTCATTACGGCAAATAATTGTTATAAACCGACATATAATAAAAAACACACAGGATAATTTAACCTGTGTGTTTTTTTATGTTTTCTTCATCGTTTTCAAAGAAATCGTTGGTACTGCATCCTAGTATTCTGGCTAGTTGCGGAAGAAAGAAAATGTCGGGATAGCAAACGTTTTGCTCCCACTTACACACCGCCTGCGCTGATACGCCGATAAGCTCTCCGAATTCTTTTTGTGTTAATTTGTTTTTATTTCTATATTCTTTAATTTTTTTAGCAATTGAAATATGATACGTTGGTATATTCACAGCACTCTACGCTCCTTTGCGTTTAAACTTAGCTAAAAATCGTCCGTTTTTTATGGGACGATTCTGTATAAAAAACAAAATGCGCATCCATATCGGATGCGCAAAATAAGTTAAAAACCTGATTACAAGATAGAAATTTCGGCAATCAACACAGCATCGGATATGTTCTTATACAGAATCGTCATATTCATTTTTGTCATATTGATCACCATCCTTTCTAATTTAGTATGTGAACATTATATTGCGTTTTACAGCATTTGTCAATTAACTGTTGGTTTAATACACAAATTATTTTTTCAAGTTAAATAACACCATTAATTCAGCTTCTCAAAATTTTTAAGTTTCACTTGATTATAGGCGTATTCTCTTATCGAATTATCGGTTGTCCTATCGGAAAGTAGTAATAAAATACAATCCTCGCCGTTTGCAACTATTAACGCCCTCTTATTTGAATTTTGCAAGTTCACGTATTGTTCTTCTGATAGTTCGTATTCATCACTAAATTTTGCTTCGAAACCCAGTGATGAATATACGTCCTTGCTTATCAAGTAGTTTGATAAAATCTCATTAATTTTTGTTTTATCCTTAAATTTAATTTGCAGTTCGATACTTGTGTCTTTTAACCCTGATATATATTCAAGTGAAACAAATTCAAGCGTGTCATCTGCCGTAATATCAAAATAGGAAGATATCTCACTCTTGTTTTCTGCGGTAAACAAAGTTATTTTTATTCCTTTTTCTAATATGCTATTCGTCTCTATATAAGAAACCAAAGCGTTTATAACTAATACCGTAAGCACAACAGCAATTGCGCATATTAACACTAAAATTAATTTTCTGCGTTTTTGCACCATATTTACACCTCAGACGATTTGGCTTTGATTTTTCTTGCGATAAAATAAGTTGCATAAAACAACAGCATAATTATTGCAAAAATAACGAAAAATTCGCCATCGCTTGATATATTCAAACGCGCAAAAATTTTATCAGTTTCAAGCGGAATCAACATTTCAAATGGTATTAGAATTATTAGAGCTAATGCCTCCATAACAAAGGTTTTGAATCCATCGGCAAATATTGCAAACGTAGTGAGCGCCAAAACTAAGGAAAAATAAACGGAAGTAATAATTAAAAACCTTTTGCTTTTTGAAAAAACTGCCGCTGTAAAAAGCAGAGATATGAATGTTAACAGCGAGAATATTAAATGCAAAACAGGATGCTCTGCAAATTCGGGATATGGGAAATTGCAAGTGCATAAACTTAAAATTAAAAATACTGTTAAAACAACTAATGAAAATATTTTCTTTAACATATAATACTTTCCCTTCTTATTTCTTTATAGTAATTAACAATGTAGGCGTTCCGCAATAATCGTCATATTCATCATACAACTTTTGAGCTAATTCGCTGAGTGAAACCTCCATAATTTTGCAATCACTTAAAATCGGGTAACCCTCGTCGCAAATACACAGTTTAATAAGTGTCGGCTTCATTAGTGAAAATATTTGCTCGAAAAATTTTTGCACAAGCTCCATGCGCTCATAAAGCGGCAAAATTTCTACTATAGGTAATCCTCTTAAATCCCCTGTACCATAATATTTTGGAGCAAAAAGATACTCAGCAGTATTATCTTTTGGTCCGTCACTAAGCTCAAACGCTTTAAAATATAAACCATCTTGAGATAAAAGTTTATCTAAAACCCTATGCGTAACTTCGCAGACCTCATCTTCTGTACGTATATGACAACCTGACATACTGAAATTTATTTTTTCGGCTTCGTTTTTTCTTGCTCACTAGAAAAAATCAACCTGCCAAATGATAACAAACTCATATTTTTTTATCCCTCTCTAATCCCATCAGGCTCCGCCTTGTATCGGTACTATTAATCCTATTGTTTTTGCATACTCGTATACCGACGAATTATTAACCTTTTTTAATTTGTAGATTTCTTCATCGTTTTCAGAATTTAAAATCATTGTATTTCTTTTAAATTCAACCGCATATTTGTCAAGTTCAGTATTTTCAGCTTCGCTAACGGAATTATTTGAGAAATAAAACGTAATAACGTTTTCTTGAAAGTCGTATTTATAATGTGGCGATGGAAATAGTTCGCCTGTGCCATCATCTAAAACTTCAATTTTAAATAAACGAAACTTTTCATCACTTATAAATTCTATACCCTGCAATTTATCTGTTTTAAAAATCCATATTGTATTTGCAAGTTTATCTTTACCCTGAGAATTATCTGAGCAACCGGACAAAAGTAAAATCGAAAGTGCTAAAAAGCAACATAATATTTTTTTCATAAAACCACCCGTATTTTTCTAATTTTATCTAGGAAAAACTATATTAGTTTTGCTTAATCCTTATTATACACAACACAGGGGACAGTCCCCTGTGTTTTTTATAAAGTATTGCGTATTCACCCCATAACCACAAAAACACACTCTATACCAATTAGCACTCGTCTTTTTTATAGACAACTCTGCATAATAATAATGGGTTTCATAATCATCATACATCCAACAAATAGAAGTATCTACACCAACTTCTCCTTTAATTGCTGATTCTATATTTTCCTGAGACCACTTCTGTTCATCAAAAACACTATACATATCATCAGCACAAATATCAAAAATTACTGTTAGGTATGGATTTCTTTCTGCAAAATCTTTATACTCAGCTTTAACAAGTTTAGCCGTACTAGACAAAAAAACCCCATATTGTTCCGACAACACACCTGTTAATTCAGTATTGATTTCAGAATATGATTTATTGCATGAACAACAAAAAATCATAATAAACAAAATACTTAAAATCCATTTGAAGTAATTTTTGAATTTACACATACGTCCAATTCGCTCCATTGCCCGGACACAGGGGACGGTCCCCTGTGTGATACTATTTTTTCACTATGCTCCGCCTTGTATCGGTACTATTAATCCTATTGTTTTGGCATACTCGTATACGGATGAACAATTAACCTTTTTTAATTTGTAGGTTTCATCATCATTTTCAGAATTTAAAATCATTGTATTTCTTTTAAATTTAACCGTATATTTGTCAAGTTCAGTATCTTCTGCTTCGCTAACGGAATTATTTAAGGAATAAAAGGTAAGAACATTGTCTTGAAAAACATATTTATCGAGTGGCATTGGAATAAGTTCGCCTGTGCCATCACCTAAATCTGCAATTACCAAATTACGACAATATCCGTCGTCAGTAAATTCTATACCTCGCAATTTATCTGTTTTGAAAATCCATATCGTGTTTGAAAGTTTATTTTTGCCCTGTGAATTATCTGAGCAACCGGACAAAAGTAAAATCGAAAGCGCCAAAAAGCAACATAAAAATTTTTTCTTTAACATATTATACATATCTCCTATTTTTTCACAACGCTGCTAAAGGGATTTAGGTTATCAAAATATATTAGCTTTAATTTATTCTGTTCTATAAGCGCCATTATTCTCAAAGCAATAAAATACGGACCGATACCTAGTCTATACTTATTTGAAACAGTCACAATAACGTCGGCAACTATATTTTTCTCCTTTGTGATACTGTCAAGAATAAAACCGTCATAGAAGTTTTCATCTACCGAGATTATAGAGCCGTTAACTACTGCTCGCATTTTAGCGTTTTCATTTTTAAGCCTTGTCCACATATCGCTGTAAAACTGTTTGATATTTAAGTTAAGCTTTTGCTCGAGTGGCAAAAACTCGCAATATTTATCACTTGGCACCAAAGACCAACTTAAACATTCCTCAGGTAAATCTATATACGATATTTCACATTCTTTATCCTTTAAGAGATAGCACGTATATGCAAACGCGCATAGATTATGCGGTTCACGGCTTTTCCAGATGCGTATAGATTGATGAGTTTCGGCTAACTTTAACAATCGAAATTTATCGTTTTCTTGTCCTTTAAAAAACTCATAAATCTCACGCTTTGAAGGTTTAAATTGAAACTCCAGTTTATCAAAAACTTCTTTTCGGTCTTGCATACTTTCGTCATTAGCAATCGGTCCGATATCTAAGGCGTAGCCGATACACAGCACGTTATCAAATTCGTTACTCTCTGACATTTCCATATTTCTTTTGGTAAGTTCATCAAAAACTACATTAAACATAGCATACACGACCTAAAGTAATATTTTTATCCCGCAAGATACCCGCTTGTAAAACAACTCCTCATTGCCAAACAAAATTCAAGTAAAAACGGGAAAGTTAGTATAAGTGTTAAAGTCGGACACAGGGGACGGTCCCCTGTGTGATATAGCATACACGACCTAAAATAAAATTTTTATCTATAAGCAATTTAAGATTTATCAAAACAATCCAGCAATAGTTGAACAAATTATAGCGAAGCACGGAAAAGTGATTATAGTTGCTAAAACATCTATAATTATGCCTTTGATTTTTAAATCCTTTTTTTGCTCTTTAAAGTATAAAACGATTGATATTATAACAGCAAAGAGTGAAAGAAAACCTACAACAATGCTTGTCGGATATCCTATAGGGCTGAATCTGATTCGGTTTGTAGCTACTGTTACGAACCAAAAAAGTAACGATGCAAATCCTAATCCACCAAAAAATGAGGTGGACAATGTTAAAAGGCTACTTTTTTTGGTACAGTTTGCAAAAATAGTTTTTCTAAAAATTAAGCCTAACAGACCGATTAATAACAAAGTCATTCCAAAAACAATTCTATAGAATGCATTTTCAAAAAGTGAGAAGCGTAAAGCGTGGAAGACAGTTTGCTCGTCTGCTCCGCCTATTATTGGAATATTTCCATTTTCTTTGCTGTAAATTAAAGCCGATATGATTGTAATAACTATGGTTAAAATTACAATTGCAGATCCTAAGACGGTTGCTGTAATAGAAGATATTTTAAAAGTTTTAATTTTTCCGCTGTCGGTTTTTATCTTTTTTATAATGCGGTCTTTAAATCTTCTAAAGCCTTTATATGAAGCTATAAAGGTAACAATCGCCACTATGCAATAAGAAATTAAAGCAAAATGCTGTAAAGATACCTCTAACGCAAACTCTAAGTGAAATCTTGAATGATCCCATTTACCCCAAAAACCTACAGCAAACATCGAAACAAAAAGGGATATCGGCATAATAAAGGTCATTAAATAGTCGAATTTTTTATTAGTTGGACTAAAAAAGCCGAAAACAGCAGATGCGATTATACAGACAAAGGCCAACAAAAAAATTGATAAAGACAGCAATCCCCATTTGTCAAACACGCTACACACCATCATTAACGCAGGTGTAACTATAAACGGCATTATGTAATATAAAAATTTTTTCATAAAATTCCTCCTTTTTAAGACTGGGTTATTCTACTTCGGTTTTATTTTTCTTTATACTTTGCATTGAAAATTCAAAATGCTGCAAATACTTATTATCCCAATTTTCTGTTATCCAGCTTCCACGTAGACCGCCTCTAACCATAAATCCATCAACATCGGTCACAAACAATGCGGGGAGTGCTAAATAATCACCTGTTTCTTTATCAGAAACTCTGCCGTAGTCACTTATATACGTTTTACGGGCTTTTCCAAATATAACAACTTCGCCGCCCGCACAAAGTTCGGGTGGATTATTGTATAAACTTTTATTTCTTTCGTTAAAATCAGTAACGTACGCCTTTAGGTAATCGATTGTGGGATTTTCACTAGGTAGATAAATTTTAAAATTTATTTCTTGTTCTTGTGGGTTTTCAAAACAATACTCTACAAATTCGCCGCCTTCATATATTTTTATTGATTTTAAAGAATATAAATCATCATCGAGCGACTTTATTGTTAGAATCTGTTCGGGATTTAACTCTCTAAAAGTTTTTTTGAAGGTCCAGTCTGCTAGTTCGTCAGTTAAAAACCAATCAAGCATTTCATCAATATTTTTAAAGCCACACGAACGAGTAGGCAAACCATCGTCTCTATATACACCTTTATCCGATGAAGTATTTTCTTTATCAGAGTCGGTATCTTTTTGCGAACATCCACAAAACGATATAAGTAATCCTAAAGTTAATAATAAAGCAATTATTTTTTTCATAAAAATTCCTCCTTTTTAGAGAGAATATTGATTTTTGTGTATTCAGGCTAATTAAATTTATTTGCCTGAACTGTTACACTAAACTCTTCTGTTTCGCCTGTTGCAGTGATAGAAGTACCACTAAAAACATAAACAGGCTGCATAACGATATTATCTAAATTTCTATCTTGTGTCCAATAAGCTAGTGAAACTTCTTCGAATATAAGCTCTGAGGGGGTGTTTTCCATTTGTACAAAGGCCTTACCCTCTTTAAAACGATTAAGTGCTTCTTGCATAGAAATCAATTTAACCGTTTTTTTATCCTCATATTCCCTAAAATTATATGTGACGTAACATACTTCTCCATTTGCGTTAATCTCTACATATATTTGGGAGTTTCCGCCAATGTCAAGCCCATCCTTCTGTTTTGGGTAAAAACTGATTCCTATTGTCAGTTTAGTAGTTCCTTCACTCTTAGATGTTGTAGTTGATTCGCTTGTTGACCACGTTTTGCCGATTTTACTACTAAAAAGCCCATATTTTTCTAAATATTCCTTAGCAATTTTATAGCATTCTTTTTCAGTCAAGGTGATTTCTCGGCTTGTGTGTTCAACCCCTGTTTTGTACGAAAAGCAACCAAACTGATCGATATCTAAAAATTTATCTTCGCCACCGACACCTTTTGATTTATAAACTCGCGTACCGTCATCTCGAAGTTTATAATCGTTGATATCAAAGCCAAAATCCGAAACAATTTTATAATCTGTCAGCTTTGGATTTTGATAAATAAAAGCTGAGTCTTTAGCAATTTGAGCTTCAAGTTTATCTGCATCGAAGTTAAATTTAGTGTTTGTTTCGGGTTTAGTATTTTGTGTTGTTGGAAAATCAATTTCGCAGCCTAATTGAGCGCTGTACGTTTTTGAAAACACTATCATCGTAGACGAGCCGATTATTACAGCTATCAAGGCGACTAAAATTGTGATTTTTAATTTCTTTTTCATAAAAAATCCTCCTTAGTGGGTGTGGTGTCATTCCCCTATTGTTTCGCATTTTTGTGTTTTAAGTTTTTTGTTTTTAATCAAAAGCAATACGCTTAAAATAATGACTGCCAGTGAAATTGTTATATGCAAGTAATTTACATACTTCAGGTAAACCAACGGTGTTGTTCCAAACCGTACGTATAACTGCCTTATGTTCATATATGCCTGCGTATAGTCATTAACGGCAGGAAATAAGATAAAGATAAATAGACTTGCAACCGAGGTAATCAAAAAAGAAATATTAAACTTTAGTTTTATTTGTTTTTTGAATACTGCAATAGTTAAAAGCACGGCGGTTAAAAGGCTAATAACTACAAATATAATTTGAATAGCAGCAATAAAAAGAGTTGGCAAAAGAACTGTAAAGATTAGTGTTGCACCGCGGCCGATTGGTATATGTAAGCTGTCAACTCCCATTTTATAAAAGAAAAAGTTATCAATTATATTAAGTGTGCTGATACAGCAATAAAAAAGCGTTGCAATATCGTAAATAAAAACAAACGGTGGGAAAATAAATTTTTTAAGAATATTATTTTTCATTTTTTACTCCTTTTTTTACAAATAAAGAAATAATTAATTCTAAAATCCAGGTCGGACACAGGGGACGGTCCCCTGTGTGATATAAAATTTTATGATAACATCATTTATATTCTACAGGAAGTTTTAGGCCCTTATAATATTCCTCGCCGTTATCATTCAAAATCCTGTCAGTTGTGCAAAATACAGTATCACCATTTACTAACAAATCTTTTTTTAACACAAATTGCAATAAGCCGTTTTCACTTTGGGCATGCAAATCAACAAATATAGTATCATCTAAAACACGAATGGTTTCTTTGTTGGTTGTAGTATAGGCTCGTTTGATAACCGATAAGATTTTGTTGTACGTTGCCGTATCTATAGATATGTCTGTTTTGCTAGAATCGGCGGTATTCATATAAAAGCAGTGATAATTTTCTATGTTATCATAATATAAAATTGCTTGTTCTAAATGCTTAGATGAACACCATATCCCACCCAATTCGCTATACAACAAATCCTTATTTTGTGTATCACCTAAAGTGTAAAGCCTATAAATATCATTTTCTCTTGGAAAGAAAAAGTTAGCAACCTTTGATATGAAATTTTGATTTTGCATAGCGTTGTTTTCGGTAATATGGACGTTTGCTATCGCCTTTTTATCAATATCTGTTATTGGATTTAAAGTTTTAACGTTTTTTAGGTAATCACCCAGTCGAACGTATGTGTTTCCATCCAATTCTAATTCTTTTGCATTATAATCTTCTATTTGAATAATTACGCCCGTGTCTTTATTTGCGTTTTTATATTCTATATTTTTAAAAGCGTTGGATATTGATATACAAGCAATTGGAAATATAAGAACTATACCTATGCTAAGAAATATAATTGATATTTTCTGCTTTTTAGGTTTTTTTCTAACACTAAAAGCTATGAATAAAGATATACCGGCAATTAACGCAAGTAATCCTAAAACAGATAGAAAAATTATAAAAGCAAAAAATATCAAACTTGCGAATGCGCCCAAATATATCTCCTCCTAAATTTTAATTTCACTAATTCAAATCATATCGTTCAATAGCGGACATTTGATTATTCATATATTCTTTTATTGTTAAATAGGCATCTTTTAAAGCTTGATTAGTGCCTGACATTAGAGTACACGGGGGACCGTCCCCTGTGTACTCTATAAATTCCTCCTTTAAAAAGACAAAGGTTATTCCCCTGCGGTTTCGCTTTTTTGCGATTTTAGTTTTATATTTTTTATCAAAAGTAATACGTTTAAAATAATTACTACCAACGAAATTATCATATATATGCGATTTGCATATTGCAGGTAAAACGGCATTGTACCAAGCAATATGTATATCGGTCTTATGGTCATATATGCCTGAACAGCGTATTCGCCGGCAGGTATTAACATAAAGATAAATAAGCTAACAACCGAGGTAATCAAAAAAGAAATATTAAACTTTAGTTTTATTTGTTTTTTGAATACTGCAATAGTTAAAAGCACGGCGGTTAAAAGGCTAATAACTACAAATACAATTTGAAAAGCAGATCCTAAAAGAGTTTGAAATATAAAAATTAAGGTTGGCGTGTCAGCGCCGCCGATTATTGTATGTAAGCCGTCCGCACCAATTTTACAGGTGAAAAAGTTATCTATTATACTAAGCGTGATAATATAGCACCAAAAACGCGTTGCTATATCGTAAATAAAAACAAATGGTGTGAAAATGAATTTTTTAAGAATATTATTTTTCATTTTTGCATCCCCTTTTTACAAATAAAGAAATAATTAATTCTAAAATCCAGAATATTAATGCGGTTATAATTCCTACGTATAGGGCAATTAAAACGTTAAGTGAAATATGTAAAACCCGTGCATATCTTATAAGATAGGCAACTGTACCTAAACTTATGCTACCAATATAAAAGATAAGTCTTGGCGCTTTCATCTTTTTTCTTAATAAAAATACTATTACAACCAAAACAGCCGACACAATAAAGCTAATTATTATTTGACCTGCAAAGGTGTTAAATAGCACGGTTAAAAAGGTTTTATCATTTAAAAACAATCTTACGTAGTTATCAAAACCTATAAAACTAGGACTTGGAGAAATCAAATTTCCAATACCCAAAGCGACAAACACCATTATGAGCGGTGCTATTAAAAGTGCTATAAAAATCAGTAATTCCTTTATTTTTTTCATATTCTTTCCCCTTTTTTGTTTATTGTATGGCGGCGCTTAAATCAATTATATCAGTATAGCGCTCTTGCTCATTTCCATATACAACCAGCAAATTAGTTTCGCCAATCCACTGCATATTAATTACTGTTTTACCCTTATACTCTGTAAAAGTAAAGTCTTTTACATATTTTGCAATATCTACTATTTCGCCTTTTTCCATATCTATAAGAGCGTGAGTAACATAAGCTTCGATAGTATTGTCAACGCTGCCGTTATTATGAGTTGGCCATTCTTTTAATCCACCCAAAATAAATCTGCCGCTTTGGTTTGGGGTGCCGTATATTTCAGTACTAACCCCTGGTTTATAATAAAATTCCTTATTTGTTTTGATATTATATAGATAGCATTCTCCTGAGCTAATATCCTTTTTCATCAAAATATGATGTCCGGGATATCCGTCGGTATATTCGCTAAAATCAATTTCTTTATCCCACTCTCTCGTTTCTTCATTTTCGAGATTATAATAATAAGCTTCCGACATGTTTAGTGACTCGTCTTTGTCGTGTTTCATAGTATAAGTCAGTAATATTTCGTCTCCGACAAACGCATAAGGCGTTGTAGAATGTTTATAATATGCCTCATTATCGTTAGGCATAGGTTCACGGTTTTGCTCAATTATAATTTTAGGCAGCTGTTTTGCCTCACTTGTTTTAAGATTTATAACATAATAATCGTTAAGTTCATTACGAGCCGCTTCGTATTTTGTGCCGCATAGAACAACAACGTATTTTCCGTCCTCACTAATTAGCGGTAAAGATAATCCTGCCAACCGACACACGTCTACCTCATCAAAAAGAACTTTGAGTTCACCGCTTTTAACGTTTAAAATCATAGGTTTTTTCATAACTGTACCGCTAATCAAAACGTTTTCAGAGTCGTTAGGAATAGTAAAAAACTCAAAGGTTATTCCCTGCTGTCTATAATCGGTTTTTTGATAACAGTAAACGGTATCGTTATGAACGTAATACTTTATCTCTAAAGTAGTTTCCTCTGCTACGTTGCTAATCTCAGGATTTAGTATAAATTTCGATTCTTTTGCCTTTAATTTTAAAAGCTTACCATCTTCGAATACATATGCATTTTCAACCGTCTTATTCTCTTGTACAAGGAAATCTGACTCGTCAACCTCAATAATCAAGCCGTTTTCAAAGCCGTGAAAGCCATTAAGCGGAAGCTCTGCTGTTTTTCCACCCGCACAGCCTGTTAAAGATAAAAGTACGGCTAGTATTAATGCAATAGAAATTAGTTTTTTCATTGTTTACTCCTTTTACTCGGTTAAATCTTCAAGTGCAGATAAAACTGAATTTTCATCAATACCTGCTATTACAAACGTATAGTAATACCCGTTTTTTTGAAATTCTCCTTTGTATTTACCGGCAGAATTTTTGCATACAATAACGTCGATATTATTTATATTGGTTTTTTTGAGTTGCTCATGGGTGTCGAAAATACATCCAAATCCAACGTACTTTTTATCGCAAATTAAAAGGTGAAGAGTGCCTTTACCGTCCGGAGTAGAATATCTAATATAACCGTTTTCCACTTCATTATAATATTCAAGACCGTCTTCTGTGGGTATATCAAAGTAAAAATTAGCAGTTTCGAAATCTTCTGGCAATACAAAAGCATATTTTTCAGTAAATTCTTTCTTAGAAACTTCTTTCCTATCTACCATTCTCCTTCCGCTTTCAACAAAACATTCAACTGTGTTGATATTAATTTGAGGGGAATTAGTTTGATATTTATTCAGCAAATCGAGAAGTTTTTGCTCGTTTATCATATATTTATCCTCTGCCTTATAAACTTCAAAACTTCTTTCCTCGTCCTTTACACCGCTATCTCCACACATTTCTTCTTTTATGATAACTCCATCATTTAAAAGATATAGTTGTTCTGAAAAGGCACCATATTTTATTAGATTTGCTTTTTTAGAATCAACCATACTGTTTTTTTCGCTATATGTAATTGTATTGGAATATACATATTTTTCTAAAAACGTCCAATCGTTACTATTGCTAATTTGTATTTCTTCAGAGCTGTTATTTGGGATTATTGATAAACAATTAATATTTGATGCATCATCAGAGCCTGTTAGCGCGCGAATCAAAGTTCTGGCGTTTTCTTGTGATGAAGCATTATTTTGCTGCAAATCCTCATTTTTACAAGCCGACATACTTAATGCTAATAAAATACAAATGGTAAATAATAAAAGTTTTTTCATTTAATCTCTTCCCTTCTCTTTTGTACCGAGGTTTTTCTAAAGTCGGCAGGGGTGTTGCCTGTTATTTCTTTAAAAATTCGGTTGAAGTGCTGAACTGTTTTAAAGCCAACCATATTTGCAACGTCTTTTATGGGCACGTCGGTAAAAGCCAGTTGCTTTTTAGACATAGTTATACGGTAGTTTGTCAGATACTCAACCGCAGTACAGCCAAGCTCCTGCTTCATAAGATAATTAAGCGTGGTGTGGTTGATGCCGACGTTGGCAGAAATTTTTGGAAGTGTTAAATCTTCGCTATAGTGCGCCTCTAAATAAAGAACAGCCTCACGAAGCTTTGGATTTTGAATTATAGGGATATAGTCTGACTTTTGGTCTTCATAGCCATAGCCTAAAAGACCGTACATACGCTCGAGTGCAATAATTACCTCCATAAAATGCGCACGGCCGCGGCAGGACCAATAAAAGTCTCTCTGGTCCCTTAATTCCTCCAGCATATAATCGGCGGCGTTTTCGATTTTTTCGGCTTGTGTTTGAGCAATCGGTATAACGTAAGGCTTATCTGTAAACGGCTTTAACATAAACATATCGTGCGTGGTGGCAATATCGCCGTATTTTGCAGAGCGCAAAAGCTTAAAGGTCATATTCATATTTAAAAAGGTAGGATGAAAATAGATACAGGTGTATCTTGCCCTTGTTTTAGAAAGTAGCACGGGGTTTTCGGTTTCATCAAAGCATATAAAAGACGGTGCGGCGGCTTTTATTTTTTTATCACCCACCGAAAATTCTAATTTTCCGTAATTTAAAACTATTAGCAAAAAGTATTTTCCCTTGATATCCAAATCATCAAGCGGAGCGTTTTTTATACACTCAACCTGTGCTATTTTTCCATGATTATATTTTTTGCCAACTGTAACGTGTCGCATAAAACAACCTCCTAACTTGCTTTAATTTTACCATATAACCATAACAATCACAAGAACAATTCTTTATCTAATTTGCAATTTCTTTTATCTAATCTGCAACTTTTTTATCTAATCTTAAATTTGTTAATAAAAAATACACAACATTTAAATTTCTCAAATGTTGTGTATTTTTAATCTGTATTAAATTTAAAAAATTCCTCGTTTGGTTCTGCAGTGTAAGTAATCGGTTTATTGGTTTTAGGGTGAATAAATGATAAAGTATGCGACCAGAGTGAAATACCAGTAAAGTTTTCCTTAGAGCCGTATCTTCTATCCCCGCAAAGCGGAAAACCGCGAGAAGCAAACTGCACCCTTATTTGATGCGTTCTGCCTGTTTCTAACTCTATTTTAAGCAAGGAATAAGTAGCGCCGTTTTGCTCAAATTCTTTTAAAGTTTCATAATATAAAACAGCTTTTTTAACACCCTTGCGCTCCTTTTTAACAACGTAGGACTTATTTTTTTGCCTATCGTAATATAAAAGGTCTATTAACGTGCCGTTTTTTTCTTGCAAAGCGCCGTTTACTACTGCAAGATACCCTTTCTTAAATTTGTTCTCGGTTATTTGCTTAGATAACTGCGCCGCAGAGCGAGGGTTTAGCGCATAGACCATTACACCGCCTGTTGTACGGTCAAGCCTATGAACAACAAACGCTTGTTTTCCCAAATTTTGCTCTAATAGGTGCGGAACGTTTTCACCCTCGGCATTTTGTGAACTAACACCGTAGGGCTTAACTATAACGGCAATATCCAGGTCACTGTATAAAATTTTCATACACTAAGCACCGCCGCCGCAATAGCAAAGTAGATGACTAAAGAAATTGTATCAACTATAGTAGTAATCAGCGGACTAGCCATAACGGCAGGGTCAAAGCCGATTTTCTTAGCTAGTATTGGTAGCGCACTGCCCACTAGCTTTGCGACTATAACGGTAGCGGTAAGAGTTAAGCAGACAACCAGTATCTCGGTTAATTCCTTGCCAACGTCAAAGGTGCCGAAAAGCAAATGGTCAACAAGCCAAAGTTTTAAGAAGTTAATAACCGTTAGCGCCAAGCTACAAAGAAGCGCAATTCTAAGCTCTTTCCAAATAACCCTTAAAATATCCGAAAACTCAATATCGCCAAGCGATATGCTACGGATTATAGTAACCGACGACTGACTGCCCGAGTTACCGCCCGTACCCATAAGCATAGGAATAAATGCGATAAGCGCGGGGACAACAGTGAGTCTGTTTTCAAACGAAGATATTATAAGACCTGTAAAAGTGGCTGATAACATCATTAAAATAAGCCAAGGTATTCTTGCTTTAAATGCTGAAAAAACGCTTGTGCGGAAATAGGATTTGTCCGAAGGCAAAATAGCCGCCATCTTTTCGATATCCTCGGTTGCCTCTTCCTCCATAACGTCGATAGCATCGTCAACCGTTACAAGACCGACAAGGCGGTTTTCCTTATCTACAACAGGAAGCGCTATAAGGTCGTATTTCTGGAAGCAGTTTGCAACCTCTTCCTTATCGTCAAGCGTATTGACAAATATAACGTTTTCTTCCATTATATCTGCTATTACAGCATCCTTAGGATTTAGTAACAAATCTCTGACTGATACTATACCTAAAAGTCTACGGCTACGGTCAATAACGTAACAGGCATATATTGTTTCACTGTTAAACCCGATTTTTCTAATACGGTCGAAGGCATCGTCCACCGTCATATCACGCTTTAAATCGATATACTCGGTGGTCATAATACTACCCGCACTATCGTCAGGATACGCTAGTAGCTGATTAATCATTCGACGCGTTGCGGCATCGGTGTTCTTTAAAATTCTCTTTGCAACCGAGGCGGGCATTTCGTCGATAATATCAACCGTATCGTCCATAAAAAGCTCACTCATCACTTCTTTAAGCTCTTTATCACTAAAGGCTTCAATGAGTAGCTGTTGCATATCGCTATCTATTTCAACAAAAACCTCTGCTGCTAATTCTTTTGGTAAAATTCTAAAAATTAGCGGCAAATCCTTTTTTTCTATTTCCTCAAAAAGCACCGCTATATCGGCAGGATTCATTTCGGAAAGCATACTCTTTAAGGGAACAAAGCTCCTGTTTTGAAGCAGTTCTAATACTTTTTCTTCAATTCTTTCTTCCATAAATAAATCCTCCTTCTTGAAAAATTCACATATATTGTTATTTTAACACGAAAATTCAATTTTTACAATATTTAATTTTTTGCAAGTGCCAAGCTATTTTGAGCATATAAAATACCATATTGAATTTAAGGTGATTTATATGATTTTTGATATGCTTTTTCAGCTCGTTTCAAACCTTTTCTATTTCGCTCTTCACGTTAGCGGCGCTGGGTCATTCCCCCCTGCATTGACGGCTAAAAAAGAGGCAGAGTTGCTTGAAAAATACTATGCAG
This sequence comes from Acutalibacteraceae bacterium, assembly GCA_045602945.1. Lineage (GTDB taxonomy): Bacteria > Bacillota > Clostridia > Oscillospirales > Acutalibacteraceae > UBA737. The sequence continues at coordinate 86,344 of JAZSCM010000003.1, forward strand.
GTGACCTAGAGGCTAAAAACACTCTAATCGAGCATAATCTTCGCCTTGTAGCGCACATAGTTAAAAAGTATTATGCCACGAACTGTGACCAAGACGATTTAATATCCATTGGCACAATAGGTCTTATAAAAGCCGTTTCAACCTTTAACTCGGGCAAAGGAATAAGACTTGCTACCTACGCCGCTAGATGCATAGAAAACGAAATACTTATGTATTTCAGAAATCAAAAAAAGGTGGCACAGGACGTGTATATTAGCGACCCTATAGACACCGACAAGGACGGAAACACCCTAACGCTTATAGACATAATAGCCGACGACAGCGACATTGTTGAAGAACTTGAATTAAAGGTTAGAATTGAAAAACTCAGGGAGCTTTTAGAAACAAGGCTTGACAAAAGAGAAAAGCAGATAATAAATATGCGTTACGGTTTAAACGGGCAAAAAGAACTGACACAGCGAGAAATTGCAAAAAAACTTGGAATTTCCCGAAGCTACGTTTCCCGAATTGAAACCGCAACGCTTAAAAAACTTAAAAACTTATTCTGATTATTCTACCTCTTGACCTGTAAGACCAACAGTTAACTGCGCTCTGGGTGTTGTACGGTTAAGAGCGGTAGCCTCTAATTTTACAGTATATTCGCCCTCAGGCACTATAAAGTTATCGGCTTTAAACCAAATCTTCTTCTCATTTCCGTAACGGTCGATAACCTTAGCCTCGGCACCGTCAAACTCAATAAAGTCACTCGACATTAGCTCACACTCGAACATAACCGAAGTATCGCCTATAGTAACTGTGGGATTTTTGAGGACTTCATAGGTATGGTCACAGGCTACTATCGACGACATACGAACGCCGCTAACGTCACCTGCTGTTAAAATTTCAATCTTAGTCAGTCTATCGCTGTTAAGACTTGAACGGTAGGTAGCCCATACGCCCTCACCTTTATCAAACGGTAGGTCAGGACGCTCGCCGTTGTCAGCCTCCAAGAGAATGAAGTCACGCCAGCCTTCAAAATCAGTATCAATGATATACTCACCGTAACCTAACTCGCTGTTAGACGCACAACGGGTTTTAATGCAAACCGCACTTCCCTTTTTACCGTTACCGAGCACTTTTACCTTTTTAGCCAATTTATCAGCAACGTTAATTTCGCCGCCAAAGGGGTGAATTATCTTGCTTTCACCCTGTTTAAAGTGGTCTAAGAGGTCTTTGTTTTCATCAAGCGGATAAAGCACCAAAGGATTGTTGCCCTGTGTGGATAAAAGTGCTTCTATACGGATAAACGGCACCTGTGCTTTGAATGGATTGTTAAAGGTAGCTAAGTTTCTATCTATATCATTTAAATCATAAAGCTTTGCTATCTTGTAATCCTTTTCAACAAATACCCACTCGCCGTCTTTTTCTTTAAGCTGATACTCGTATTTACCGTTTATAAGCTTATTACGATACTCCTCGCTAAAGTAACCCTGTTTTCTAAGGTCGTCATACTTGCGGTAAAGCTTAACGTTGCGGCGAAGACCTGGTAAACGCTCAAGTGAAGCTGGAGTCATACCGTTAAATACGTTTGAAAAGTCATACATAACAGCCATAGCGCCCATAAATTCAATTGAATCTGTATGGTGATACTTTGTATGCTCGTTACCCGGATATTTATCGGTTGTAGGATAGAAGGAATACCAACCAAGAGTCGGTGCGCTGTATCTGTCAATAAAATCGCGGTTGTATTCAAGGTGTCTTAAATTAAACTCTTTATATGAGCGATACGGTGTATCAAACGCACCTACTCTGCCGCGAGCCGCCCAAATCGACGGGTCCATAGCAGCATATTCAATAAGCGGATATTTATCCGTATATTTAAGTATTTCGCATACAAACTGTGCAAAGTAAAACCACGCTTCAGTTTCGCGGTCGCAATGCTTAACGATACCGTCAAGCGCATCAAGATAAATTTGTGAGAAGCCGCCCTCGTTAAAAGCGATTGCAGTAAGACGGGCAACCTCGCGGAACAAAGGAGAACCGAGCACAGGTGTAACACCGTGATAAAAGCCTTCTAGATGCTTGATTGTTTCGCCCTTCTTATGTGCTACAGCCTTACTTCCTGCACAGCCTCTGGCAGTTAGCTTAAAGCCGTCCTTTGCGGTGGCAAACTGAACTATCTCGTTGCCGATAAGCAAAAGAGGTGTGCTTCTTGAAAAGAAGGTAAAGTCATTGCTAACCTCGTTTGTAGACTCGTTAGTTTTTAAGAAAAGCTCGTTTTCATCTATATCCTCAGCCAGTGTCAAGGTTTCAATAACCTTAAGGTCACCCTGCCATTTTTCATCTGCCAAAAGAGGACAGTCATAGCGAATATACTGAGAATAGGTATGTAGTCCCGATGCTAGACCGTTAGCCTCTAAAACTTCGGATACGTTTTTCTTGAAATCCTCAGCGCTTTCATAACGCTCAAATTTAAAGTCACCCTGACGGAAGGTTGCCTGACCCTGATGGAAGTCAACCTGATCGACACCGATTTCTTTAAAATACTCAAGATGTGAATCTAAAAATTCTTTTGAAGATTCGTACTGAATGGTATAGTTACCAAAGCATATTCTTGAATCTCTGCCCCAAGCGCCGCCGCTTTCGGAATAAATACCGTTGTTGCGGTCTATGGTTTTAAAGGCAGTTTTAATAATATCCTTTTGTTCACAAATGGGGGCTATAATCAGAGCATATCTAGCACCCTCGTCTTTTAGATGACGGACAACCTCGCCTCTTGTTTCACACGATTTGCAATCGGGATAAAAAACGGGATTGGTCCAATAAGTAAGGGCTACACCACAAGCGCCTGTATTGGATTTATCTTTAAAATCATAGTTGTATTTTGCGTGTGCTAAACGGCATTTAAATACGTTTTCGGGTAGTGCTGATACTAGTTCAAATTCAAAATAGCTATCAAATGCTTTCACTTTTACATCAAAGCTTCCGCCCTCGGTTTCAACCTTTATAACGCCGTTTTCAAGTGTAGCAGACAACGTTTCATAGCTTGTTACCTTATCAGACATAACAAGTGAGAAAAATGAAGTAGCATCGCCTTTTATATCTGTATTTGTTTTCTTGTCAATAATGCTTTGCACTCTAGCTTTATCGCACGATACAGTAATTGTTGTGTATAAATTGTCAAACACAATGCAATTGTTAACGCTCTTAATTTCAGCCATTTTATAATTACCCCCTGAGGATATAATACTACAAGTTTGATTATATGAAAGATTTTGTATAATGTCAACCTGAAATTTCCTTTAAAAAATAGAAAAATCCGAGTTAAAATTACTCGGATTTTTAAGTGATTAACAAATATATTTTTAGTGGAAAACTTCCTCTGACTGCTCGGTTTCTTTAGGCTCTTCGGTCACTTCAAGGTCTGCTGTTGCTTCTTCTGCTGCAACTTCTTCACCAGCCTCAGTTTCAACAACCTCTTCGGTCTCATCAACTACGATTTCCTCAACAGGCAGTTTCTTAAGCTTGAAGTGTGATATAATACCCATCATTAATGAAACGATTACCCAAACGTGGAAAACTATATCAATCATAATGCTTGAATTAATTTCAACCACTAAAAGTAAAATTATAAAGTCAAGTACAAAGAATACAACAGAAAATATAAGCCAACCGACTCTTGCCTTTTTTGAGAAAATCCAGCTAAGTAAATACATTGCAAGTATTACTATTGCTATACCTAGACAAATAGCAAAGAACGACGGATTTAAAAATACGTACTCTGAATAATCAGCCCCGTAGTATTCAGCAGGATACATTCCGCACATATCCATACCCAGATCAACTAACATATACGGTACGTAAGCCGAAAATAAGAAATACGAATTAGCATTTGTTACAAGAAGTACAATATTTATAACGGTAAAAATCAAAACAAGCAATAAATTATGTCTTGATTTATTGTATCTTGCTTCAAGTAAGCGCCTTTGTGGTAAATAGTTTTGCATAAGTGTTTGCCTCCTAGATTTGATAAACACATTATAACAAAAATCGAGTTATTTTGCAACAAAGGTTACAAAATTGTAACCTTTTATTTTTTTGTTACTTTAAGTCCTTCTTGCCAAATTTTAAAATTCCGTGACCTAGTACGGCGGCGGTGGAAACTATAGGTATGAAAGCGTAATAAACTACGTCTTTTGCATTATACGAAGTACCCACACCAACCGTAGCGCTTGAATTGAAAATATTTATTCGTTGCAAGAAATTTAAAAACTCAACCAATTTATTCATATCGGGCTTAGTTTCAAGCGCAATTATTGCAATCTGCAAAATACCCGCAATCATTGTAAAGCCAAAAACAACGGCAATATACATTACAATTACAAGTCCCGTGTTTTTCATTACAACCGATAGCCAGGTAACAAAAGCGGCTACAAAGATATAAATTAAAAATTGGAAGAATAAAGACTCCAACAAATAGTAAAAGTCCTCTGTTGCAAACGGCGTAGACTGATATTCAAAAAACGGCAGACTCACAAATAGGGTTAAAAGCGCATGAGCTAACATAATGCCGAATAAAACGGTAGCACACACGATAAAGTTTGATAAGAAAATAGACGTGCGCGAATGTCCGCTGATAATCTTATTACGAACAGTGCCGAAGCTAAAATCCTTGCAAAGAATTATACCGATTAGTATCGGCGCGATAAGTCCTAGGTTGTTACCGAACGAAAAGGAACCGAAAAACTGTCCTTTAGCGCTAAGATACCCCGATAGCATCTGCTCGGTTGTAGCGTCTATTTCACCCGCAAACTCGAAAATCAAAACGTATAAAATAGGGGTTATAACCGCAAAAACCGCCGCTAAAATCAGAACTATTAAAAACAGTTTATCGCAAAAAAACTTTTTAAAATCAGATTTAATCAGTCTTGTCATACTCGCTTACCCCCTACTACTTCAAGATAATAATCCTCAAAAGAAGGCTCGTGAGAAGTGATATTTAAAATTTTAATGTTAGCGTCTATAATAGCGCCAAGCACTAAATTGAGGTTAAGGTCGCCGATAAAACGAACACCTTGCGGAATATATATAACCGCATTTGCCTCTACTAAATTCTCAAGCAACGTGCTAAGCAATTCGGGTTTATCTACTAAAACGTCGGTAGTTTTAAGCATTTCTTTTTTTAACTCGTCGGCGGTAATTTCCTTAATAATATGCCCTTTTGAAATAATACCGTATTTATTGGCAACTAAGGACAGCTCGGTTAAAATATGCGATGAAATAAGGAAAGTGATATTACGTTCGCGGTTTAGCTTTAAAATCAACTCTCTGATTTCAACAATACCCGCAGGGTCAAGACCGTTCATCGGCTCATCAAGAATTAAAAACTCAGGGTTACCTAGTAGCGCCATAGCAATACCGAGGCGCTGACGCATACCGAGTGAAAAATCACCCGCGTGTTTTTTATCGTTAAGTAAAAAGCCCAGTCCTACCTCGTTAAGCGTGTTTTCTATACGCTTATCAACAGGTAACCCTAAAATCATACACTGCATTTTAAGGTTATCATAAGCCGACATATTCTGATATATCGAAGGGCTTTCAACCACTGCACCCACTTTATGTCTAGCCTCTTTAATATTGGCTGAATTATTAGCCACACCAAACAGTTCAAAACTGCCTGAATGTGGGAAAATAAGCCCTGTAATTAAACGAATAATCGTGGTTTTACCCGAGCCATTCTCCCCTACAAAGCCGTAGATATCACCGCGGCAAATGGTCATATTAGCATCATTTACCGCTAAATGTTTTTTATATTTTTTACAAAGTCCAAAGGTTCTAAGAATATAATCCACGCCATCAATCCTTTCAATTTAAATGTTGATTTTCATTGAATTTTAAACGTTCTTTCTTCCGTTTCTAAATCGGCACCAAATTTAGTAAGTTCAACAATAATCTTTTTACCGTCATCGGAAAAAGAGATTTCACTTATGCCCATATACATAGCTTTATCATACGAGGTGCTGAATTCTTTATAAAATTTATCGACATCAAAAATATCTTGCACAAGTAAAATAGATTTATCGTTATTTTCAATACAGTACGCTATTAAATTATCCTTTGTGCCTATAGGTCCGTTAAAATAAGGAGAAACCTTGCTTTTTTCAACGTCATAAAATCTATATTTTGGAAAAACAAAGGTGCCGCTGCATCCATATTCCAAGATCACAATATTATCTTTTTTTAAAATATTGAAGCTTCCATTATATCCGTGATAACCTTTATCTAAAAGCTTTTTATTGTTGTCATAAATCTCATAGAAATTTCCTGCGTGTTCTTCACTTTCTTTAATCACATAATTACTATCTTCGGTAGAAATTTTGTCAAATGTGTATTCAAAATTTTCAAAGGTGCTGAAATAAGCATCCATCTTGGCAGAGTCAACACCTGATGAATTTGTGTTGACCGTAGAATCGCCTGACTTCTGATTGTTGTTACAGGCTGTTAAAGAAAAAAGTAAAATTACACCTAACAAAAGACAAACTAAACTCTTAATAGAATCGACTCTCCTTTTTATTATGATTTTAGTTGTTTTAATCTCTCTATCGCAGTTTCTCTTTTTGCCGTTTCGCCGCCGAAGTTTGCACAGTATTCATAATGCTCAATAGCTTTTTGCGGCTCGTTTTGTTTTTCATAAACCTTACCTAATGTATAGTGAATAAAAAGTTTAGTAATATTATCAGGCTTTGGAAAAGAAGTTTCAAGCAAATTAAGGCTATGCGCTTCAACCGTTTTATAATCTCCTATAGCCATTGCTCTTTCGTCTTTTAAAATCATATCAACCATTGATTTTGACATAATGTCAAGGTCTTGATTTCTAATCTCATTAAAAAGTGCTTCAGCCTCGGCTACTCTACTATATGTAAAGAGGGATGCAACCTTTAATAGTTTAGCGGTGTTTTTCTTTTTTCCTTTTGCGACCTCTATTGCTTGGTCAATAGTTTCAAAAACCTTTTCTGCGTTACCAAGCGAATCATACGCAAGCATTAATAGAGCTAAAACGTCATAGGTCGGTTTTTTAATGATAAGGTCATCCGAATTCATTAACGTATCATAATGCTTTATAAACTCGGCGGGTTTTAGCTCCTTACGAACTAGCTTTAAACCTAAACTTACTAATTTGCCCTTACCCTCGGCATATCGTCCCCAAAAGAAAAATAGGAATGATAGTAAAAACATAATAATTCCAATAAACAATAACAAATTGTTTGTTTCGCCAATCGCTCTAAAAAACATCCAAAAAGCAATAAAAACAGTTGCTGTAACATCATAAGTAATTACCAAAGCGAGTATCTTTTTTAAACTTTTTTTAGTTAAGAACATAATATATAAACCGCCTTGAAATTATACGTCCTGCTCGGTGCCGGTTAGTATACTGTTAAACGTTACCTTATAGGTTGTAGCAATATTCACTTTTGCAGAATTTGTGCCATCTGAAATAGTTCCGCTGATCGAGACCATAGTCTCTACGATTTTAATCTTGTCACCTGCAAAGGTAATAACTATTTCTTGACCGGCGGACGTAACTTTCGGATTATAAGCAGGGTCAAAAACATCGTCTAAAGAGACCGTATCAGATAGTAAAAGATTAATCTTATATACACCCTCACTCTGTTTCTTAATAGAATTTACTGCAATTGTATCATAGTAGCCAAATCCCATATAAGAAAGAACAAAGGCTTTTGCATCGTTTTCATTTAGAGAATAATATTGTTTTTCGCCCCCATAAATTATGGTTTCGGTGCCGTTTTTATAACTCGTGGTATAGTTTGCTTCTCTTGAATCAACCTTATTGTTGTAGTAGAAACCGCCATTTTCTACTCCGTATTCAAAGTCGTGCTTTTCTTCGTTTATTTTTAGTGTTGTTGCAACTTTAATTTCAGATCTAAGATTACTTGTAAAAGCGCCTTTTTCTGCTAGGATATAGTCGTTAATATTTTTTTGAACTGTGTCAAGGATATATACGTCATCAACGAGCTTATAATCAGCATCATTAATTTTAGAAGTGTCAATTTTTGCTTCATTAAACTTGCTGTAGGTATCCTTGGTATCAAATTTTGGTTTAAGACTGGCATCATCATCGAAAACAAATTTTATTTCAAGTGTTGTGATATAAAACTTGTTATTGCAGGTAGCGGTTATCTGCATATCGTCGATATCGGCACCGAAATTCTCTTCCTCTAACTCCACAGACTTTAACAAAGCATCTAAGGATTTCTTGGTGTAACCCGAAAAACTTATTTTCCAGCTTCCATCTTCGTTTTGAGAAAAATCAGAGTTTGTACAGGCAGAATAATTGAAATCTTCATCCATTAAAAAAGCATTTTCTTTAAGCTCAAAATATTTTTCAGCAGTTACTTCGGACATAAATTTCTGTTCGCTAGAAGAATCCTTATTCGAAATATACATTTTACCATTATAAAAAGCTTCAAGGTTGTTCTTTTTTTCTACATCAGCCTTTTCAGATCTTTCAATAGTGCTCTCGCTCTCTTCCAAATAAGCGTATCCATCTTTTGAATTTATTTCCGATGTAACCGTTGTTGAGTTCACTTTAATCTCTTGACCGTCATAAAATGATACAATTTCAACTTTGCCTTCACATTGATAGGATTCAAGGGCGTCCATAGTTCTATCTATTTTTTCCCAAAGCTCTATAGCGGTAGTTGGAACAAACGTCTTTTTTTCTTCAGTTTTTGAGTTAGAGCCTTTGGTAGCCTTAGTGAAGAGATCGCAGGAGGTCATAGACAACAGGATCAAAACGATAAGACAAATGGATAAAACTAAACGAAATTTTTTCATAGGAAAACCTCCTTTTATTAGCTAACAATCAGCTTATGTTTTGATTATAATCGAAAACTTTAAAAAAATCAACAAAGGTTACAATATTGTAACCTTTTAATTTATGCAAAGTTACAATTAAATGTGTTATTAAAATGCAAAAATCCTTCCCGTTATTTTGGGAAGGATAGGTATATTAACAGCAAAAGCCTATTTGCGTTAAGGAATAGTCACCGATAATTTTTTAATATTTAAAGTGTTTTTTCCTTGCAGAATAATATCGGTGTTATTATTGTTTTGGTCCAATTCAACAAGTGCTTTACGGAAATTCAGCGAAGACAAATCAATTTGTCCGCTCTTCCACATAGTAAGCATCAAAACAACCTTAGTATCGTCCTTTAATTTTAGCTCGTTACAAATCAATCCGTCGGTATCATTAACTGCAACATAAAAATCATTATCGGTAGCCAAAACCGTAACTTGCGGCTGCGGTAATCCAATAGCTTTTTGGTCTAATTTAGCAAGACTAGTATTTGCAATTTTTAACATATCTTCAAACATACTATCACCACCTTTTTTTATTGTAGCATAAAAACTATAATAAATCAATGCGAAGCGTTGAATTTAATCATGGCAACGCCGTGAATGTAATCCGACCAAGTCGGTATGTAATCATTTTCGCAAGAAAATGTTTGTAATCAATCCGAAGGAAATGCACCTGCGGTGATGGCATACACGCTTTGCGTGATTACATACGCCTGACGGCGATTACATACCAATCCTTCGGATTGGATAAAAATAAAGGGACTGTCGAAAAGTCCCTTTATTTTTTGGCCCGCTTGAGAGGATTCGAACCTCCGATCTTCAGAATCGGAATCTGCTGCGTTATCCAGCTGCGCCACAAGCGGCTATATATATAGACCGATGAAATTACATCGGTCTATAATTTTTAATTTATGACTCGTAGCCGTTTGGATTGCCCGACTGCCAACGCCAAGTATCTTCACACATTTCGTCAACACCGCGCTCTGCTTTCCAGTCAAGCATACTCAGAGCCTTTGAAGCATCGGCATAAACTTCATCGGGGTCACCGGGACGGCGTGGGTCGATAACGTAAGGAATTTCAATTCCCGAAGCCTTTTCGAATGCACATTTAAGCTGTAAAACTGAAGTGCCGTTACCTGTGCCGAGGTTTATCTCCTCACAGCCCGTGTTGTTTTGAACCCACTTTACAGCCTTTACGTGACCGACTGCCAAGTCTACTACGTGGATATAATCTCTAACACCCGTTCCGTCAACAGTATTATAATCATTACCGAAAATGTGAAGCTTATCGAGTTTGCCAACCGCTACCTGTGCTATGTATGGCATAAGGTTATTAGGAATACCCTTAGGGTCCTCACCTATTATGCCCGATTTATGAGCGCCTATCGGATTAAAGTATCTAAGAAGCGTTATAGACCACTCGTTGTCCGATATATATAGGTCGCGAAGAATTTCCTCAATGAATAGCTTTGTTCTGCCGTATGGGTTGATAGCGCCTGTCTGCATACCCTCTACAAGCGGCATTTCCTTTGCAACACCGTAAACTGTGGCAGATGAAGAAAACACAAACTTCTTAACACCGAATTCGGTCATAACCTCGATTAGAGATATAGTGCTTTCAAGATTGTTAGCATAATAAAGAATAGGCTCTCTAACCGACTCACCTACTGCTTTAAGACCTGCAAAATGAATCACTGCTTCTATTTTATTTTCGGTGAAAATTTTACGAAGTGCACTCTTATCTCTAACGTCATCCTTGTAAAACTTGAGCCTATTTCCTGTGATTTTTTCTACTCTTTTAAGCGACTCGCTCGAACTGTTATCAAGGTTATCAACAACTACAACCTCAAAGCCTGAATTTAACATTTCAATACAGGTATGACTACCTATATAACCTGCACCGCCTGTAACTAAAACCGCCATTTTAATCCTCCGCAAATTATTTAAACATTTTAGAAATTGCTTCAACTACCACTTTTATATCGGTATTCGTGGTGTTGATACACATATCATAGTTTGAAATGTGACCCCATTTGTGACCTGTATAAACCTCGTAATACGCTTTACGGTTTCTATCAATCTTTTTAATAAGTTTTTTAAGCTGTTTATCGGTGAATTGCTCGGTCTTATCACTGCGACTGCGACAACGTGCAATTCTACTGTCGATATCAGCGTGAACGAAAATTTTAAACGGATTTTTATCCTTTAAAATATAATCGGCACAGCGACCGACAATAACGCAATCGGATTTTTCGGATAGTTCCTTAATAATTTTTCTTTGCGCTTTGTAAACCGAGTGTGTATTTTTAAACACTAAGTTATCAATATAGGTAAAAGTATGTCCTACAGTTATCGGAAATAAATTATGCGGTGTGGCTTCAAGTATCTCTTTTACGTACTCTTCCGATAACTCGGTATGCTCTGCAATACTTGTTACAATTTCTTTATCGTAATACTCGATACCAAGCTCCTCGGCAAGTCTTCTGCCTAATTCTCTGCCGCCGCTGCCAAACTCTCTTCCTATAGTAATTATCGTGCCCATAAAGGCACCTCCTAAAAGAATATTCGCGTGAATATTTTAGCACACTTTACCATTTGTGTCAATCAAAAAAGACTTAATAAATATTAAGAAAACACCCTTGACTTTTTATATATAATATGATATTATACTAGAAACAATCTTTAACTTGATACAGAGATATCGGTAAGATGATAATATTTCGAGATTTACAGTAGTGTGCATTATTGTAATCTTTTTGTCATACTTACTGCCTGTCGGCAGTTTTTTTATGTCTAAAATCAAAGGTGATAAAATGAATTTCTTGAGCGAAAAACTAACTCCTCAAACAATTAAAGAAGTAGCTTCCACCGATACCTCTATCGGTTCTTTAGACATTTTATCCCTCGTTCAAAATTCAAACAAATATGCTTTGTTTCCCGGTTTTTTAGATGTTCACGTTCATCTAAGAGAGCCGGGTTTTTCTTATAAAGAAACTATAAAGTCGGGCACTATGGCTGCCGCAGCGGGAGGATATACCGACGTTTGCAGTATGCCAAACCTAAACCCTGTTCCCGATTCGCTTGAAGCATTAAATAAACAACTTGAAATAATAAATAGAGATGCACAAATCGGTGTTCATCCTTTCGGCTCAATAACTAAGTGCCAAAACGGTGAAGCACTTTCCGATATGGACGATTTAGCGCCGTTTGTTGCAGGTTTTTCTGATGACGGCAAGGGCGTACAATCAAAGGATATGATGCTAAGCGCAATGGAAAAGGCTAAGGGCCTTGATAAAATCATTGTGGCGCATTGTGAGGAAAACTCTCTGCTCTTTGGCGGTGTAATTCACGACGGCGAATTTGCAAAAGCCAACAATTTACCCGGCATTTGTTCAAAAAGCGAATGGCTGCCTATAGAGCGTGATATTGAGCTTTTAAAAAAATCGGGTTGCAAATACCACGTTTGCCATATTTCAACCAAGGAAAGTGTTGAACTGATTAGAAAAGCCAAGGCGGACGGCGTTGATATAACCTGCGAAACGGGTCCGCATTACCTAATTTTAAACGATAGTATGCTAAAAGATGAGGGCAGATTTAAAATGAATCCGCCAATCCGCTCTGAAGAGGATAGACTAGCGCTAATTGAAGGTATCAAGGACGGAACAATTGATATGATTGCTACCGACCACGCGCCGCACTCACTTGAGGAAAAATCAAAAGGTCTTTTAAAGAGCGCTATGGGTGTTGTAGGACTTGAAACCGCATTTCCGCTTCTCTACACCGAGCTTGTTAAAACAGGAATTATAACGCTTGAAAAACTGGTTGACCTTTTGTGCTACAATCCAAGAAAAAGATTTGGAATTGAGAATAGCGATAACAGTTTTTCGATTTGGGATTTAGAGGCAGAATACAAAGTAAACCCTGATAATTTTAAAACTATGGGCAGAAGCACACCGTTTAAAGACAGAACGGTAAACGGAAAATGTCTGCTTACAGTATACAACGGAAAAATAATATTCAAGGATATATAACGGAGGAAACGAAAAATGGCTAAAAGAAAAGATTTAAAGAAGATTTTAATTATCGGCTCAGGCCCTATAGTTATCGGTCAGGCGGCTGAGTTTGACTATGCAGGAACTCAGGCCTGTCTAGCGCTTAAGGAAGAGGGCTACGAGGTAATTCTTGTAAACTCTAACCCCGCTACAATTATGACCGATACGTCAATTGCAGACAAGGTATATATGGAACCTCTCACCCTTGAATACGTTGCAAAGATTATAAGATACGAGCGCCCTGATGCGATAGTTCCCGGTATCGGCGGTCAGACAGGACTTAACCTTGCTATGCAGCTTGAGAAAAAAGGTGTGTTAGCCGAGTGCGGTGTTGAGCTTTTAGGCACCAGCAGTGAAAGTATTGAACGCGCCGAAGATAGAGAAATGTTCAAGGAACTCTGCGAATCTATCGGTGAGCCTGTAATACCTTCCGAAATCACATACTCTCTTGACGAGGCAAAAATTGCCGCACAAAAGATTGGCTACCCTGTAGTGCTTCGTCCTGCATTCACCCTTGGCGGAACAGGCGGTGGCTTTGCTTATAACGAGCAGGAGCTTATCGAAATCGGCACAAATGCATTCAAGCTCTCCCCTGTTCATCAGGTGCTTATTGAAAAGAGTGTTAAGGGCTACAAGGAAATTGAATTTGAAGTTATGCGTGACTCGGATGATACCGCTATCACCATCTGCGGTA
>JAZSCM010000004.1:0-23136 GCA_045602945.1 Acutalibacteraceae bacterium
GAAAGCAGGGCGAGACCTATACTTTCTATGATGGCCCGCCGACTGCAAACGGAAAGCCGCACATCGGTCACGTTTTGACCCGTGTTATCAAGGATATGATTCCGCGTTACCGCACCATGAAGGGCTATATGGTACCGCGTAAGGCAGGTTGGGATACCCACGGTCTCCCGGTTGAGATTGAGGTGGAGAAGCTGCTTGGTCTTGACGGTAAGGACCAGATTGAGCAGTACGGTTTGGAGCCGTTCATCGACAAGTGTAAGGAAAGCGTTTGGAAATACAAGGGTATGTGGGAGGACTTCTCTAAAACCGTTGGCTTCTGGGCTGATATGGACGACCCTTACGTTACCTACCACAATGACTTTATCGAGTCTGAATGGTGGGCTCTAAAGCAGATTTTCGAAAAAGGTCTTCTTTACAAGGGCTTTAAAATTGTTCCTTACTGTCCACGTTGCGGAACTCCGCTTTCTTCACACGAGGTAGCACAAGGCTATAAGAACGTTAAGGAAAGAAGTGCGGTTGTACGCTTCAAGGTAGTAAACGAAGATGCGTATTTCCTTGCTTGGACAACTACACCCTGGACACTTCCTTCAAACGTGGCACTCTGCGTTAACCCTGACGAAACATATTGCAAGGTAAAGGCAAACGACGGCTTTGTTTACTATATGGCTAAGGCTTTACTTGATAAGGTTTTAGGAAAACTGGCAAGTGAAGAAACCCCTGCTTATGAAATTCTAGAGGAATTCGTGGGTACTGACCTTGAACACAAGGAATACGAGCCTTTATTCGACTTTGTAAAGCCCGTTTGTGAAAAGCAGAACAAAAAAGGTCACTTTATTACCTGTGATTCTTACGTTACTATGACCGACGGTACAGGTATCGTTCATATTGCTCCCGCTTTTGGTGAGGACGATGCTAAGGTTGGCAGAAAATATGATTTACCCTTCGTTCAGTTTGTTAACGGCAAGGGTGAATTAACCGAGGAAACCCCTTATGCCGGTCTTTTCGTAAAGGATGCTGACCCTAAGGTTTTGGTTGACTTAGACGCTAAGGGACTTCTCTTTGATGCGCCTAAATTCGAACATGAGTATCCACACTGTTGGCGTTGCGATACCCCACTTATCTACTATGCTAGAGAGTCCTGGTTTATCAAGATGACCGATGTTAAGGATAACCTCATTAAGAACAATAACACAATAAATTGGATTCCTGAAAGCATCGGTAAGGGACGTTTTGGCGACTGGCTTAAGAACGTTCAGGACTGGGGTATTTCTCGTAACAGATATTGGGGTACACCTCTTAATATCTGGCAGTGCGAATGCGGTCATTTACATTCGGTAGGAAGTATTGCAGAGCTTAAAGAGTTATCCGATAACTGTCCTGACGATATTGAATTACACCGTCCTTTTGTTGATGCTGTAACCTTTAAATGTCCTGTTTGCGGCAAGGATATGCACCGCGTTCCCGAGGTTATCGACTGCTGGTTCGATTCAGGCTCTATGCCCTTTGCACAGCACCATTATCCTTTTGAAAACAAGGATTTATTCGAAGCACAGTTCCCTGCTGACTTTATTTCGGAGGCTGTTGACCAGACAAGAGGCTGGTTCTATTCACTTCTTGCTATTTCAACCCTTATTTTTGATAAGGCTCCGTTTAAGAACGTTATCGTTTTAGGTCACGTACAGGACGAAAACGGACAAAAAATGTCTAAATCAAAGGGTAACGCAGTTGACCCGTTTGATGCGCTCGAAAGCTACGGTGCCGACGCTATCCGTTGGTATTTCTATACAAACTCAGCACCATGGCTTCCAAACCGTTTCCACGGCAAAGCAGTAGTTGAGGGACAAAGAAAGTTTATGGGCACCCTTTGGAACACCTATGCTTTCTACGTTTTATATGCTAATATTGATAAGTTTGACCCGACAAAGTATAATCTTGCAGACTGCAAACTTACGGTTATTGATAAATGGCTTCTTTCAAAGCTTAACTCTACCGTTAAAGAGGTTGACGAAAACCTAGCTAATTATAGAATTCCCGAGGCTGCACGTGCATTGCAGGATTTTGTTGACGAGATGAGTAACTGGTACGTTCGCCGTTGCCGTGAAAGATATTGGGTTCAGGAACTTACAGACGACAAGATTGCGGCTTATATGACACTTTATACCGCGCTGGTTACTGCCGCTAAGACTGCCGCTCCTATGATACCGTTTATGGCTGAAAGCATTTATCAGAATCTTGTAAGAAACGTTGATAAATCAGCTCCTGAAAGTATTCACCTTTGCGATTTCCCAATTGTAGACCAAACCGCAATCAATAAAGACCTTGAAGAAAAGATGGAAAACGTGCTGAAAATAGTAGTTCTGGGCAGAGCAGCCAGAAACGGCGCCGCACTTAAGAACAGACAGCCGCTATCCACTATGTACGTTAAGTGCGACTTAGCGCTTGAGGATTTCTATTCCGATATTATCAAGGAAGAGTTAAATATCAAGAACGTTGCATTTACCGAAAACGTAGGTGATTTCGTTTCTTATATCTTCAAGCCACAGCTTAAAACAGTAGGTCCAAAATACGGTAAGCAACTAGGCGAAATCAGAAACGCTCTCTCCTCTCTTGACGGCTCAGCCGCTAAAGCAGAGTTAGACCAGAATGGAGTTATTGTATTAAATCTTCCGTCGGGTGACGTGTCATTAGCGGTTGAAGACCTCTTGATTGAGGCTACTCAAAAGGAAGGCTTCTATACAATGACCGACAACGGTATAACCGTTGCTATCGACACTGTTTTAACCGAAGAGCTTATTGAGGAAGGCATTGTAAGAGAACTGGTAAGCAAAATTCAAACAATGCGTAAGGAAGCAGGCTTTAACGTTACCGACCATATAAACATCTATATAACAGGTAGCGAAAAGACTGTGGACATCGCTGTTAGAAAGTCGGCAGACATAGTCGGCGATACACTAGCCGATTCTTTAAGTGTTGGAACTAATAATTCCTATACAAAGGATTGGGATATTAACGGCGAGGCTGTAACCATTGCGGTTGAAAAAATTTAAATAAGTAAAATTTTAAAGCTCTGACAGCAAAAAACTGTCAGAGCTTTATTTTATTTCTTTAATCTATTTTTTACCGACTCATACCATTCTATTGCCTTAAATCGCATTATATAACCGTCTGGATTTTCGGCTATTTCGCTTGCCTTCTCCGATACACTCTCGCTTAAATTATGCTTTGTAGCACTAGGCACACAAACGGCAGGAAAAAGCACACACCAAAAGTTTTTACCCTTAGCTTCGCCTAGCTTGACGATAACCGATTTATACGTTCCTGCAGGGAGGGTAAAATCGTCATATTCGCGAGTGGAAAAATAACTCTCTCCTATCTCAACCGATACGTTGTAATCAAAACCGTTTTCTTTCAAAACCTTTCTTGCCGCTTGTTCAATTAACTCTTTTTGTTGCTCGGCTACTAAAACTGCAGAGCTAAGGTCGGTGCACTGTTCGAAAATATCGGTGGTTTTAAGTATTTCGTCCCTGATTTTAAGTTTTATCTCTTGGTCTGCTTCGCTATCGGAATTAGCCAGAATATGAAGTCTTAAAACGTTTTGCCTTATGTTATCACAGGCATTGTCAAAGCCCGAAAAGCTTAAAACCACCGCGCAAATAAGCCCTATAAGTACTCCTATTTCTACATTCCTTTGAATTGTTGTTTTTTCTTTCATCAAAACACCTCTTTTGTTTTTTGTGCACCATCATTATTGACTTAATTTTACCTTTTTAAACGAAATTTATAATAATTTTTTCTATTTTCATTATTTGTTCCAAAAATGATAAAAACTGCCGTTTTACATTAAAAAATTTTTGACTTTTTTGGCGCGGTATGGTACATTTTTTATAGTATGATAGACAAATAGTCTTTTGCTTAAATTTTTAAAGGAGTGAAGTTAAAAATGAAAAAGGTCTTATGCTTTTTGTTTGCTGTTTTAATGACGGTTTCGTTTGTTGCCTGTGACTCGGGTAAAGACTCGTCTAACACAAGCAGTAACAACAGCACTAGCAACAACAGTTCCGGCAATAACGTTGGTGCAAACTCTGGCACCAGCACCCCGTCAAACATTGATTCCTCACTTAAAACAGGTAAGGTTAATCCCGTTGGCGACGTTTTTGAGTTGCCTGACATCAAACAGGCTTCAGGCGCCCCTATTCTTACAGAAATATCTAAACAAGCCTACCCTGGTGACAGTATTATGGTTGCGGGTGAGGGCTTTAAAAAATCCGATATTAAGTTTTACGTTTATGCTCTTAACGAAAAAGGTAAGGGTGTAACCAAGGAAGCAAAATTTACGGTTGTTGACGACAACTATGCCTCTATACTTATTGACAGCGATTTAAAATACGGTATGTATGCCGTTTATGCCAAAACCTCATCAGGCACCAGCGAGGTTAAGACCGTTAACAAGGCAGCTATCTGGTCTATCGGTCTTTACAAGCTTAGTGCCGGTGAAAAGCTTACTGTTTTAGGAGAAAATTTAACTACCGATAACGGTGATAAAACTTCTGTATTCCTAGTTTCAGAGGACCAAAAGGAATATGCTCAGGCTTCGGTTTCTTTTGCTGATCCCGGTAAGGTTGAAATCATAATTCCAAAGGGTCTGAAGGTTGGTAGTAAGTACAAGGTATACATACATAACGGTCACGGCGGTGAGCAAGGCTTTGCTATAAGCGAAGATTATGTAGAATACCTAGCAGAACCCGCTGTTCAGTTTAACGGTAAAATAATCAACGTTGTTGACCACGGCGCCGATCCTAAGGCACGTGCAAACGATGATTCTGAAGCCTTTAGAAAGGCGCTAAGCGCCGCTAAAGACGGCGATACTATTTACTTCCCTCCCGGTTCATATCTTTTATTCTCAAAGGTTGTTGTTACCAAAAGCGTTAGAATTTTAGGCGCAGGCGCTGACAAAACAACCATTTTCGCAGGCTATAACGGTGGCGGTGGTGCCTATGCCGGCGGTATTATAAATATTAAGGCGGGTCCTTGCGAAATCACGGGTATTCGCTTCGAGCAAAAGCGTACACAGGGTAAGCTTAACAATTACTTTGTAGACTTCTCCTCAGGCAAAACCGAGGACGGCGAATACAACCTATATTTCCACCACAACGTTCTTATACAGTCGGTAAGCTCTAAATCCCGTTCTTCTACCTGGCCTATTAACGTAACCAACAGCTACGGCGTGATTATTGAGGATAACTATTTTGACGCTACCGCTATGATATACGTAGCCGATTCTTCCAAGGTTTTCGTTAGAAGAAACGAAGGTATAATCAGTGCAGTTTGCGGTGTTTACTATCACATTTGCGACATTATATTTACAAACGTTAACACCATAGACTGCAGCAACAATACCGTAACGGGTGCGGGTGCTCCAAACGACCCTAAAGAAGGCTCGGGTCCTCTGATAAACGACACTTACACAGCAGGACGTGTATTCGTTGTTCAGGGTTGGGCGATTAACACCTACATTTCACACAACACAGTACGCCGAGCAGGTATTCCAAACACCAACTCGGGTGAAATAATACTTTTCGAAAATCTCGCGTATAATTTTGACGGCTATGCTAAAAGCGCTACCGACACAACCTTAACCACAGCCAAGGGCGACAAGAATACAATTAACGTAGGTAACGTTGTTTCGGTTATTTCAGGAAAAGGCAGAGGTCAGTACCGCAGGGTTGTTAAAAGATCAACCAACACTATAACGCTTGACAGACCTTGGGATATTGTTCCCGACCAAACAAGCCGCATAATTGCCAACGGCGGATACCTTAACTCCTTTGTTTGCTACAACAACCTTGACGGACATTCCAACTGGGCAGAGGTGCCGGGTGCTACCACAGGTCTTCAGGCATACGGCGCTATTCACAATATGTTCTACTGTCATAACAAGGTAAGCAACACCTCTACGGGTATTGACTTCACACCATTCTACTATGAAGACGTAACTGGCTTCCAGGTAGATAACGCAAGATGCGTAATTGCTTGGAGTCAGTTTGACCGCAATACCCTCGAAAAAATGGGCAGAGCGATAAGTATGACAATAACCACCTCAAGCAAGAGTCCATCTAAAGCTATCCCCGGCGAAATTGCTTTCGGTAATATGTTTAGAGCAAACGATATACGCGACATCAGCCGTTGGACCGGCGGTGACAGAGCAAACACGGGCGGTCTCGGTATCAGAATGGGTCCGGGTTCTTCCGGTTGGTCGGGTAACTGGTGTGTTGCTAACCTATTTGAAGCTAATAACTTCTCAAACTGCGCCGACACCGACGTTTCCTTCCACGACAACCAGGCTAACAATATTTTCCGCAACAACAAAAACGGAAACGGCAAGGCACGTTATAACATCACATCACAAAAACTAGCTCCGATAGAACCAAAATACTAATAAGGAGGAATAAACGATGAAAAACACTAAAAATATTTTAATAAACATTATTACAGTCGCTATATCCCTTATTGTATTAGTAGGTTGTATCCTCTCTGTTTCAGCCGAAACTCCAACCATCACCTACGGTGCCGACGTTATGAACGTTTATAACCAGCAAAAATACGGTTCGGTTGATAGCGGCGTAAAAATGGCTAAAAGTTATCTTTACAAGTTTTATCCTGCAGTTCAGTACGGTAACCCTAATATAAACGGTCATCCAAACCTGAATTTTGAAATGGGTTGGCAATTCTGGATTGAAAACGGCGGTTACGAAGTAAAGAAGGACACTACCGGTAACTATCACGCTACAACAGTAACCACCGAAGAATATAAAGGAATGTATTCGGTTAAGTTTACCGACAAGAGAATTAAAGAGGGCGATAGCATTGCCGTTCTTTATAAATGGAGAAACACGGCTCATCAGCTTGCCTCTGAACCAAAACTAATTCAGCTTTATAACAACTACTACGATGAGTCTAAAGACCCTGAGAACGCTACTAACCCTCAGCATCAGCTTGTTCACGGCAGTGCCGACGGACGTAGCGAGCACACCATTTGGCGTGCCGCCGATGATGACGATGCGGAATGGAATATTTCCCTTTCCCGTGTTTATCACAACGTTAGAGGCGCTATCGGTGAAAACCCGATAAGCTATTTCTACATTGGTTTCCAGTCAAGAAAGAATACCGATATTTTTACAGGCACCGATTTTGACGACCTTCAGCTTGTACACTACAATACGTCATCAGGTATAATAACAAGCCTTGACGGAAAACAGCTTTACAATCTTAACAACCTACCTAAGCGTGAGGATCCTCATTACGTATTCGGTGATTTAGGTCTTACAGACCCTAACGCTGACATAAAGGTTGACGTTAACGACCTTATAAGCGGCAAAATTGATCCGAATCAAAGCTTAGAGGATTCTAAACAGGAAATTGAGGATTCCAAACAAGAGCAAAACTCCTCTAATCAAAGCAAGCCATCAAATTCGTCAGACCCTTCAACAGATGAAGGAATTGCTACTTGGATATGGATAGTTATAGCTGTAGCCGTTTTATTAATACTGGCAGCTGCGGCTGTATCAATCATTTTGATTAAAAAGAAAAAGGGTTCCTCCTCAATAGAAGAATAATCAAAATTTTAAAAAATTCCCAAGTTTTTACCTTGGGAATTTTTGTTTTTTTGCTTTTAATTTTAATATAAAATTAACAATTTTCTTTTTGACTTTTTTATTATTTTATGGTATAGTATCTATGATATGATAGATAACTATGCCTATCATTATTAATTTTAAGGAGTGACTAAAAATGAAGAAAATCTTGTGTTTCCTGTTTGCTGTTTTGATGACAGTTTCCTTTGTTGCTTGTGACACAAGCGGCAACGGCGGTACAACCAGCAGCGAGCCAACAGGAACAAACGTGGACTCTTCGATAAAAACAGGTGAAGTGGCACCTGTTGGTGACGTTTTCGAGCTTCCTGACGTAAAGCAGGCTGCAGGCGCACCTATTATCGCAGAGATTTCTAAACAGGCTTATCCAGGCGACAGTATTATGGTTGCAGGTGAAGGCTTCAAAAGTTCCGACATTAAATTTTTCGTTTATGCTCAGTCAGAATCGGGCAACGGAAAGGCTCATGAGGCTAAGTTTACAATAGTTGACGACAACTATGCTTCTGTGCTTATCGACGAAAGCTTAGACTACGGTATGTACGGTGTCTATGCACAGACCTCAAAGGGTACCAGCTCTATTGAAACCGTTAACAAACCGGTTATTTGGTCTATCGGTCTTTACAAATTAACCGCAGGTGAAAGCCTTACAGTTTTAGGCGAGAACCTTACTACCGATAACGGTGACAAGACCTCTGCTTTCCTCGTTTCTGAGGACGGAAAGCAGTACTGCGAGGTATCTGTTCTTTTTGCAGACCCCGGTAAAGTTGAAATTAAAATACCTGAGGGTCTAACCGCAGGTGCTAAATACAAGGTTAGAATACATAACGGTCACGGCGGCAAGGAAGGCTTTGCTGAAAGTGAAGAATTTGTTGAGTACCTAGACTACAAGGCAGTTAGCTTTGAGGGCAATGTACTTAACGTTTTAGACTACGGCGCAGACCCTGAAGATCGTTACAACGATGACTCCGGAGCTGTAAGCAAAGCTATCAGAGACGCACAGAACGGTGACGTTATTTACTTCCCACCCGGCTCATATATGTTAGCTTCTTCTACAACAATCAGCAAGAGCGTTAAAATTTTAGGCGCAGGCGCTGATAAAACAACAATTTATATCGGTTATAACGTAGAGGGCGGCGTATTTAACATTACTACAGGTCCTTGCGAAATCACAGGTATCCGCTTTGAGCAAAAGCGTAGTAAGGGTAGATTAAAAGGCTACGTGCTTGATATGACCATGAGCAACTCAGACTCGGGTAGATACAACCTCTACTTCCACGCAAATCAGGTTATTCAGACCGTAACCGCTAAATCACGTTCTTCGAACTATAGCCTTAAGGTAGACTCAGGCTATGGCATAATAGTTGAAGATAATTATTATGACGCTACAGGTATGCTCTACGTTGCTAACGGCACCAAGGTATATCTCAGAAACAACAAGGCTACAATGAACATTTATTGCGGTGTTTACTACCAGACATCCAACTCCTTATTTACTAACGTTGATTTCCTTGACGTAAGTAACAATGAGGTTACAGGCGGCGGCGCTCCTAACGATCCTGCCGACGGTGCCGGTAAGCTTGAAACCGACTCCCTCACAGCAGGTCGTGTATTCACCTGTCAGGGTTGGACCGCAAACACCTACATTTCTCACAATAAGGTTCGCCGTGCAGGTATACCAAATACCAACGCAGGTGAAATTATAATGTACGAGAACGTTGAATACGTTTACGACGGCAAGGTTGCTTCCGCTACCGATACTACCGTAACAGTTACCAAGAGTGATAAGAATATGATGGGCGTAGGTGCTGTTATCAGTATCGTAGGAGGTAAAGGCAGAGGTCAGTATCGTGTTATTACGAGAAAAAGACAGTCAACCGTAACTGTTGACAAGCCTTGGGATATTGTTCCCGATTCCACTAGCCACGTTATAGTTAACAGGGCATTCTTAAATTCATTTGTTTGCTACAACGAGCTTGACGGTCACGCTAACTGGAACGAGGTTCCCGGCGCTACCACAGGTCTTCAGGCATACGGCGGTATTCACAATATGTTCTACTGCCATAACAAAGTAAAGAACACCTCTACAGGTATGGATATTACACCATTCTACTACAAGGATATTACAGGCACTCAGGAAGGCAATGCAAGATGCGTAATTGCCTGGAACCAGTTTGACCGCAATACTCTTGAAAAAATGGGTAGAGCTATTACAATGGCTATTCAGACCACCTCTGCTACACCTACAGATGATAACGTGGGTGAAATTTGCTTTGGTAACTCGTTTAGAGGAAACACCATTAAGGATATCTCTCCTTGGACAGACGGCGACCGTAAGGGCACCGGCGGTCTAGGTATGAGAATGGGTATGGCAGGCAGCAGTACTGCTAAAGCAAACTGGCCGGGTGAATGGTGTACAGGTAACCTTTACGAATCTAACTCCTTCACAAACTGTGTTGACGACGTAATATTCTATAAGAATCAGTACGGCAATATATTCCGCAACAATACAAACGGAAGCGGTGCTAAGGCTCGTTACACTGTTGCCGATAACAACCCAGGTCCTATTGAGACTACATACTAATTAAGGGGGAAATGAAAAATGAAAAACACTAAAAGTATTATATTCAGCGTTTTAACTCTCGCTCTTTCCCTTGTTATATTAGTAGGCTGTATGTTTACGGTATCCGCTGACAGCATTACATTTAGCGACGCTGTTCTTAATGCTTACAATACACAAAAATACGGTACTGTTGATAAGGGTATTACTGTTGAAGGCTTAGGCAAGATATATAACTTCTATCCATCAGTTCAATACGGTAATCCTGATATTAAGGGTCATCCAAACCTCAACTTTGAATTGGGTTGGCAGTATTGGGTTCATAATGAGAACTTTAAAATCAACACCGAAACCACTAAGGACGGCAAACAAAACAAGTACCTTACCATCTTGACCGAGGAACAGTACAAGGGTTGCTATACCATTAAGTTCACCGATTCAAGAATTCAGCCGGGTGACAGCATAGCCGTTCTTTACAAGTGGAGAAACGTTTCTCACTCAAACGACTGTGAGCCTAAGGTTATGCAGATGCTATATAGCCCAGACAAGATAAACGATGAATCTACTTATAAGGATGAGCATCAGCTTGTTCACTATAGCGCTTCAGGTCTTGGTGATAAGGTTATCTGGCGTGCAGATGATGACGATGATAAGGAATGGCACATTGCCTTAACTCAGGTTTACCACAACGTTTTAGACCCTGCCGATACCTATGCCTCAAAGTATTATTTCTATCTTGGTATGCAGTCAAGACTCGAGCCTAATATCTTCAGAAACACCGATTTCGATGATATTCAGCTTGTACACTATAACAAATCCTCCGGTTTAATTTCTGACCTTGACGGTAATACGCTTTACAACCTAAACTCATTACCTAAGCGTGACGACCCTGACTACATCTGGGGCGACCTTTCCGAAAAGGATCCTAACGCTAAGATTAAGGTTAACGTTGAAGACCTTTTAAGCGGTAAAATCGACCTTAACCAATCTGTTGGTAACGGCGACGAGAATACCGATAACTCAGGTATAGCACTTTGGGTTTGGATTGTTATCGCAGCAGGCGTTATTCTTGTTCTTGCAGTAGCAGCAGTTGTAATCGTTGTTATTAGCAAAAAGAAAAAAGCCGTAGCACCTATAGCTCCTCAAGAAGCTATAGCAGAAGATACTGCAGAAGAAAAGACAGAAGAATAATTTACATTTACAAAAAAGGCTCTGAAATGGGAGACACTTCGTAAAGAAGTGTTCTCCCTACTTTCTTTTTATATAAAAATTGACACTTTCAAAACGAAAGTGTCATAGTGGGTTACATACTTTGAAAATTAACCCATCTCAAAAATAAAAACAACAAGTGATATTGTGAGACGGGTCTCACAGTGTTATTATGCCTTTCGGCATAGTGATATTTTTGCTCACGCAAAAGTGATATTATATCCGCCCATTCAACTGTCCGAAGGACAATATCACTATGCGTAGCATAATATCACTGCGAAGCAATATAACTCGCCGTAAGGCGAATATAACTGTGGCACCTTCCTTACGGGTGGTGCCACATCAGAGCCTTTTTTCTTTTACCTCTTCCCTTTTTGTATAAAATTTTTTGACATTTTTAAAATTTTATGTTACATTTATTTTAGAGTTCAACTTTCATATAGGGCAGTAAAAATAAAGAAGGATAGGTAAACATTATGAAAAAATTTTTATGTCTTTTCTTGGTTGTTCTTTTGACGCTTTCCTTGGTTGCCTGTAGTTCAGGGAAACAGCAAAGTAGTAACAGTTCCGGCAACAACTCATCGAGTAATAGTAGTATCTCTGGAGATTTTCCTAATGAGAATTTGGGAAATAACAACATCGGTGCTGTTACCACTCCCACTGAGCCTATCGAAGAGGTTGACAACTCTATTAAAAAGGGCACTCCTTGCCCTGTCGGTGATATTTTTAAGCTTCCCGACGTAAAACAGGAAACAAATGCGCCTATTATTGCCGAAATTTCAAAACAGGCTTACCCCGGCGACAGTATTATGGTTTCGGGTGAAGGCTTTGAAAAATCGGGGGTTAAATTCTTTGTTTATTCACAAAGCGAAGAAAACAACGGCAAAGCAATAGAAACTAAATTTACTGTAGTTGACGATACCTATGCTTCTGTACTGATTGATGAAAAGTTAGAGTACGGAGTATATGGTATTTATGCCACGAACGCTTCGGGCAGCAGTGCTATCAAAACTGTTAACAAGGCTAAAATTTGGTCTATTGGTCTTTATAAGCTAAGTGCTGGTGAAAAACTCACCATTTTAGGCGAAAACCTTACTACAGACAACGATAATAAAACTACCGTTTTCTTGGTTTCTGAGGATAATAAAGAGTATGCTCAAGTATCTGTCCTTTTTGCAGACCCCGGTAAAGTTGAAATTCTAATTCCCGATACCTTGACGGTTGGCAAAAAATACAACGTTATGCTACATAACGGTCATGGCGGAAGCGAGGGCTTTACTGTAGGCGACCGACCTATTGAATACCTAGAAAAGCCTATAGTTCAGTTTACAGGCAAGGTGTTAAACGTTGTGGACTACGGTGCAGACCCTAAGGCGCTGGGTAACGACGACTCGGTAGCTTTACAAAAGCTTGTAAATGACGCACAGGACGGCGATACCATCTACTTCCCCCCGGGCTCATATCTTTTAGTTAATTCGGTTACCATAAACAAAAGCGTTAGGATTTTAGGTGCGGGTGCGGATAAAACTAAAATTTTTGCAGGGTATAACATTAGCGGCGGCGCTCTTAACATCAAAAAAGGGCCCTGCGAGATAACGGGAATTTGCTTTGAGCAAAAGCGAACGACAGGTAAACTCAAGGGATATTTCGTACACTTTACATACAACAACAATGAAAACGGCATCTATAATCTTTATTTCCACGCTAACGCGGTAATTCAATCGGTAACCGCTAAATCACGCTCTGCCAACTGGCCTGTTTACGTTACAGGCTCTTACGGTATTATTGTTGAGGATAACTATTTTAACGCTACGGGTATGCTGTATGCCTCGGGTTCAAGAAAGATATATCTTAGAAACAATACCGCTATAATGAATATATATTGCGGCACCTATTATCAATTTGAAAATGCTCTTTTTACAAACATTGAGTTCCTAGACGTTAGCAACAATTCAGTTACAGGCGGCGGTGCACCGGCGGATGGCCCCGGTGAGCTTTTACCCGACACCTTTACGGCAGGACGAGTATTCGGCGTTCAGGGTTGGGGACATAACACCTATATCTCTCATAACACTATTCGCAGAGCAGGTGTACCTAACTTTAATTCAGGCGAAATAATTCTTTATGAAAACATCGGCTACCGCTATGACGGCGACGTTAAAGAATCAACCGCAACCATTACAGACCTAC
Source organism: Acutalibacteraceae bacterium (assembly GCA_045602945.1). Taxonomy (GTDB): domain Bacteria; phylum Bacillota; class Clostridia; order Oscillospirales; family Acutalibacteraceae; genus UBA737. The sequence goes on from JAZSCM010000004.1 coordinate 13,606, forward strand.
TACCAAGCGATAAAAACGAAATAAGCGCAAACAATGTTGTAACCATAGTTTCAGGCAAGGGCAAAGGTCAATACCGCAAAATTAAACGCGTAACAAACCTTTGCATACAGGTAGATACGCCTTGGGATATAATCCCTGACGAAACGAGTCACGTAATTATAAGCCACGGATATCTTAATGCCTTTGTTTGCTTTAACGACCTAAACGGATATACAAACTGGCAGGAAGCTCCAGGCTCTGCTATGGGTATACAGGCATACGGCGCTATTCATAATATGTATTATAATTTCAACGTATTGCGAAATGCCTCTTACGGAATTGAAATCACGCCTTTCTATTATAACAATATTACCGCAGGTCAGGAAGCAAATGCTAGGTGTGTAATCTCTTGGAGTCACTTTGACCGTAACTATTTGCAAAACGTTAGCAGAGGTATAGGCTTTGTTATCTCGACGTCGGGCAATAACAAAAATGCCCCAATAGTTGGCGAAATTGCCTTTGGCAACGTTGTTAGAAAAAATACCATAAAGGATATTTTGGATTTTACTGCCGATGATAAAAAAGGCTCGGGCGGTACAGGTATAAAAATGGGTGTTACAAACTCAAAATGGGTTGGCAATTGGTGTGTTGCAAATCTTATAGAGGCTAACGATTTAAGTAACTGCGCGTCTAGTGACATCGGATTTTATGATAATCAGGCAAATAACGTATTCAGAAACAACACAAACGGCAATAAAAAGGCAAGTATGAAAATTTCTAGGTCAAAACTTGGCCCCATAGAAACAAAATACTAAGAGGGATGCAAAACGATGAAAAACAATAAAAACCTTCTAATTAGCATTTTAGTACTTAGCTTTTCGCTTCTTTTACTTGCAGGCTGTATTTTCACAGCCGCGGCTGCCGACACCTACGTACCAAACTTCAATTCTTCTGCCCTAAAGGCCTATAACACTCAAGGCTACGGCTCGTTTAACACGGGTGTTGTGGCACCTATTTCCTCTTATAGATTTTACCATCCGTCTATTCAGTACGGTTATCCCAATATCGACGGACATCCAAATCTAGATTTCGAAAAGGGCTATGAATTCTGGCACGATAAAAGCGAACAGGTTAAAATGGTTACCGACAGCAGCGGCAACACCTACGCCACTATTATCGGCACTAAAGAATATTCGGGTATTTCGAGCATAAAATTTACCCACTCAAAGCTTAAAACGGGAGATACTATAGGTCTGCTTTATAAATGGAGAAACAAAAATCATTTAAGAGCGGTATCAGGCTCTATAACCGAGCTTTATGAGGTTAAAAACGAGGCTACTGACTGGAGAACTATTGACGTTGCAGGCAGAGACGGTCGCTCACCTTTAACTATTTGGACTGTAGACGAGGAGGACGACGAGGGCTGGAATATTGCTTTAATGCGCCCTGCAAATCCCGTTAAAGAGCCTACGGGCACTGTTCCAATTGTTTATTTTAGCGTTCTTTTACAAGCTGACTCAAACGCTGACGTGTTTAAAAATACCGACTTTGACGATTTGCAAATTGTAAAGCACAATGAAAAATCGGGAAACGTTTACGACCTTGACGGCAAACTGCTTTATAATATAAATAACCTACCAAAACTTGAATATAAGGACTACGTATTCGGAAATGAATACAAAGACCCCGACCCTAATGCAGATTTAAAGGTTGATGTTAAGGATATTATAAGCGGTAAAATAGACCTAAACGATGCTATTAAAGACCTTATTGGAAGCAAAGAAACACAAAAGGACAACAACGTTTCTGACACCTCTACCCCGTCGGCACCGTCAAGTCAATCAAACGTTTCGTCCTCTAAGCCATCAAGTTCTGCTGTTACTAATTCTTCTAATTCACAAGTAACCTCTAATCCAACCTCTACATCGACCGAGCAAAGCGATGCCCCTTGGATTTTACCCGTTAAAATTTTGATAGTAGTTTTTGTTATTGCGATAGCGGTAGTTGTAGTTTTAATTTTACTAAAGAAAAGGTCTAAAAAGCAAGACTAATAAAAAAATGCTCCCAAGTTTTGACTTGGGAGCATTTGCTTTTAATATGCCGTATTTGAAATTACAGTAATATTTGTTCTGTAATTCTTTCCGCCACGGTAGATTTTCACCTCAACCGTTTGACCTGATTTGCATTTTGCAAGGGTTTGATAATACACGTTGAAATCGGTAATAGTTACTCCGTTAAATTCGGTAATAATATCGCCTCTCCTTATTCCTGCAGATGCCGCGGGACTTCCGTCTGAAACGCTTGAAACAACCGCGCCTGATGGATATCCGTAGTCTTTTAGCACCTCGGCAGTATATTTCTCGCTTATGGTAATGCCAACGTAAGCCTCGCCGCTATCCTTTTTCTGTATTATGTTGTTGCAAACCTCAACAACCGTGTTTATAGGAATAGCAAAGCCCATTCCCTCAAACTCTACCGAAGCAATTTTAGAAGAATTGATACCTATTAGTCTGCCCTCGCTGTCAAGCAAAGCACCGCCTGAATTACCCGGGTTAATGGCGGCATCGGTTTGTATTAATCCTATGGTTGAATCGGATGAAACCACCCTATCAAGACCGCTTATAATTCCATAGGTAACGCTACCCATAAACTCAAGACCGCCCGGTGCACCCATTGTTATTGCAAACTGACCGATAGCAAGCTTATCGGAATTTCCAAGCTCTAACGGTTTTCTGCCGTTAGGAGTGATTTTTATAACCGCTAGGTCGGTTGAAATATTATAACCTACAACAGTTGCAGTATAAGGCTCTGTGTTACAGTTATCAAAGAAAACCTCTATTTTTGACCTGCTTGAAGATACGGCATCACTTATAACGTGATAGTTTGTTATAATGTGACCCTGCTCTGTATAAAGAACACCCGAGCCCTCGCCCTTTGACTCACTGCTACCGCCGAAAAAGCTTGAAACCGACGTAGTTGTTCTAATACCCACAACCGAGCCTGCAGTTTTTGCAGCTACAGTTTGTGCCGCCGAGCCTAGAGCCGAGACTGTGTTTTGAGATGAGTCGGTATCAGGTATACTGGGTACACTGGTATTACTGCCTGTATTGTCCTCTTGAGATATAGACGGTAGTTCGCCCTGATATACGTTGTTATCATTATATGAATTATCATCTTTTAGCGCAAGCATAACGCCGATGCTTCCGACCGTACTGATAACGGCGGCTAAAACGGCGGCTATTATAACAACGGCTACACCATATTTCTTCTTTTTAGGCTTTTCTACAGGTGTATACTGCGCCGCTTGAGATTGCGCGTAGGTATCGGTTGGAGTATAGGAATAAACTCCGCTTTGTGACGTATATGGATTTTTATAAGCAGGAGTATCAACGTTGTCCTGAATGATATTTTCTTTGGTATGACTATAATATCCTGAATCGGTATTATCAATATGAGTAGCCTCATCAAAGCCGCTTATATTCCCCTGTGGCATATCAGAATTTATATTTTCAGACGAAGGTATTGCATTATTCTCATTATATTCTTGCATAGTATCCTTCCTTTCATCTTCTATTATATTAATATTCTAATATATTTCAACAACTTTTTTATGAACTTAAAGTTAACAATAATACTATTTTTAACTTTTTTATTATAAAAAGACTTGCAAAATGCGAAAATTAGTGATATTATGTATTTTGTAAATGCTATGACGAAGAAAAGTATGGTCTTAGTTTGAAGCGTTAAGAGAGAAACCGCCGAGGCTGTGAGCGGTTTTACCTTTAAAGACTAGAAGTTCCCTTCCGAGCATCATTGCCGAACGCAAAAGTAAGTGATGACGGTTCAGCTCCGTTACAGGCTGTGAGAGTGTTTGCTCTTTGAGCGAAAATTACGGGTGGTACCGCGGAGTTTAAGCTTTACACTTCGTCCTGTTTTTATGGGACGGAGTTTTTTTATTTTTAAAGTTTATTGAAATTTTGGAGGATAGATTATGAAAAACCAACTTGAAGCAATTAAATCGGCAGCGCTTGATGCCGTAAATGCGGCTTCTGACCAAAAGCAAATCGAGGACCTTAGGGTTAAATATCTCGGAAAAAAGGGTGAACTTACCGCTATTTTAAAGCAGATGGGTTCCCTTTCTCCCGAAGAGCGCCCTGTTATGGGTCAGCTTGTAAACGAAGCTAAGGCTGTTTTAGAGGCCGCTATCGGTGAGAAAAGCGCAGTTTTAAAGGAAAAGGCTACCGAGTTAAAACTTAAAGAGGAAGAACTCGATATCACTATGCCTGCAAAAAAAGGCTCGGTTGGTAAACTTCATCCTTTAAACACCGTGCTTAACGATATGATTGATATATTTCAGTCTATGGGCTTTGATATTCTTGACGGTCCCGAGGTTGAGACCGACCACTATAACTTTGAATGCTTAAACGTTCCGCAGGACCACCCTGCAAGAGATATGCAGGATACCTTCTATCTTGCTGAAAATCTACTGCTTCGTACACAAACCTCAGCAGCGCAGGTTAGAACTATGGAAACCAGAAAGCCGCCTATTCGTATTATCTGCCCCGGCAGAGTTTTCAGGGCTGACGAGGTTGACGCTACGCACTCCCCTGTTTTCCATCAGATTGAGGGCTTGGTAGTTGATAAAGGCGTTACTATGTGCGACCTTAAAGGCGTTCTTGAACAGTTTGCTCAGGAAATTTACGGCTCGGATACCAAGGTTAAATTCCGTCCGTCCTTCTTCCCCTTTACCGAGCCTTCGGTTGAGGTTGACGTTTCTTGCTCAGAATGCGGCGGTAAGGGCTGTCGCGTATGCAAAGGCAGCGGTTGGATTGAAATTTTAGGTGCAGGTATGGTGCATCCTAACGTTTTACGCAGCTGCGGTATCGACCCCGAGGTTTACAGCGGTTTTGCATTTGGTATCGGTCTTGACAGACTTACCACCACAAGATACAAAATCAGCGATATCCGTCTGTTGTTTGAAAACGACAAGCGTTTTCTTGAACAGTTTTAATTAAGGGGGGTAAATTTATGAAAATTTCACTTAATCACTTAAAAACCTACGTTGATATAAACGTTTCTGTAAATGAACTTTGCGACCGTATGGTTATGGCAGGCTTTGAGGTTGAAAGCATTGAGGGACAAGGCGATAATCTTGTAAACGTTGTTACCGCAAAGATTGAAGCTATTGCTCCCCACGAAAACAGCGACCATCTGCAAATTTGTCAGATGAATATCGGCAAAGAAGAACTAATACAAATAGTTACAGGTGCTCAGAATATTTCGGTTGGCGATATTGTTCCTGCCGCGCTTGATAATAGTTATCTTCCAAACGGCGCACATATAGTTGCAGGAAAGCTTCGCGGTGTTTCTTCTAACGGTATGCTCTGCTCAGGTGAAGAACTATGCCTTACCGAATCCGACTATGAGGGCGCATCGGTAAACGGAATATTAATTCTTAAAAAGGATACACCAATAGGTGTGGATATGCGCGAAATTTTAGGTCTTGACGATTATATTATAGACTTTAAAATCACCGCAAACCGACCTGACTGCAACTGTTTCTTGGGTGTTGCAAAGGAAATATCGGTAGTGCTGGGCACCGCTTATAATCCACCCGTGCCAAAATACGAAACTGTTGGCGAAAACATTTCGGATTATATCGACGTTAAGGTAGAAAACTATGACCTTTGTCCTAGATATATAGGTAGAGTTGTTAAAAATTTAAAAATCGGCCCCTCTCCTGCTTGGATGCAAAAGGCTATTTCTGCTTCGGGTATGAGACCTATTAACAACATTGTTGACATTACAAACTTCGTTATGCTTGAAACCGGTAACCCAATGCACGCATTTAACTATGACGACCTTTCAAACAAGCAAATTATAGTTAGAAATGCTAAAGAGGGCGAAACCATAACAACCATAGACGAAACCGAATGTAAGCTCACCCCAGACATGCTTGTTATTGCCGACGGTGAAAAACCGTCTTGCCTTGCAGGTATTATGGGCGGTAAGGAAAGCGAAATTGAGGACGATACCAAAAATCTATTCCTTGAAGCCGCAAAATTCCGCCGTGACAATATCCGTCACACAGGCAGAAGCTTGGGTATTCGCACCGAGGCTAGCGGTCGATTTGAAAAAGGTATCGACATTATAAACACCGAGTACGCTATGGAGAGAGCTTTACAGCTAATCTATGAACTAGATGCAGGTGAAATTATCGAGGGCGTACTTGACCGCCACAACGGTCTACCAAAGGAAAAGATACTAAACGTTAAAATTTCCGATATTTTAGCGTTACTTGGTGTTCAAATTCCAAAAGACACAGTAGTATCAATCCTTAACAGTTTAGGTCTAAACGCTGTAGCAGACGGTGATAACCTTACCTGTAAGATACCGTCTATACGTGACGATATTGAAGGCAGAGCCGACCTTGCCGAAGAGGTTATGAGAATTTACGGCTATGACCATATAGTAGGTACTGCTATGAAGGGCGAAGTTGCAAGAGGCAGAAAGCTTCCTGAAAGAATTAAGGCAGATATGCTAAAATCTCTGCTTTGTGCTAGCGGTGCTAACGAAATCACGACCTATTCCTTTATTTCTTCCACCGCACTTGATACCTTGCGTCTTTCGGCTGACGATAAAAGAAGAAACGCTATTAAGCTTATAAATCCGTTAGGTGACGAATATTCGGTGCTTAGAACCCAACTTATTACAAGTATGTTAACCGTTCTAGCAACCAATATTAACCGCAAGATAACCGACGGCAGATTCTTTGAAGTTTCTAAACTCTTTATTCCGAAGGCTTTACCGCTTACCGAACAGCCTATTGAAGCACCCGCTTTATCCATAGGTATTTACGGCAAGGATGAAGATTTCTTCACTCTAAAGGGTATAATAGAAGATATAATGACGCTTTTCGGCGCTCATACACAGTATGAAAGAAGCGCTGAACCCTTCCTCCACCCAGGAAGACAGGCTACTGTCAAGGCTAACAACAAGGTAGCCGCCGTGCTTGGTGAGGTTCATCCTTCGGTTGCCGCAACCTATGGTATTGATACCAGAGTTTACGTTGCAGAAGTAAACCTTGACGTTCTCTATTCAATAAACAAGCGCAAGACTGTCTACAAACCGCTTCCTAAGTTCCCTGCCGTTGAGCGTGACTTTGCTATGCTTTGTGACAAGGATATCCCTGTTGGAAAACTTGAACAGGCAATTATTAGCGGCGGTAGCAGATTGCTTGAAAAGGTTGAGCTTTTCGACGTTTACTCAGGCTCACAAATCCCAGAGGGTAAAAAGAGTGTGGCATACAGCGTAACACTCCGTTCAGCCGAGGGAACGCTCACTGATGAGCAAATTGAGTCTACCTGCTCAAGAATTATTGCAAAACTAGAGTCTGCAGGTGCAGAACTTAGAAAATAACTCTTGAAATTTTTAAAATTTAAGTATACAATATAAATATACAAAAAATATAATTAACAAGGGGTGTTACTTATGAACGATAAGACTATGACGTTTTCTATCGGCGACCAAACCGAACAGGAAATAAGAAGAATTTTAGTGACGGTTTATGATTCTCTTAAAGAAAAGGGCTACAATCCTATAAATCAGATAGTAGGCTACATTCTATCCGAGGACCCTACCTATATCACAACCCATAATAACGCCCGTAATCTTATACGAAAAATTGATAGAGATACACTCTTACAATCTTTGGTTAGATATTATCTTACGGCGTAAACACAAAAATCAAAAGGGGCTGTAAAAAAACAGTCTAAAAAATCCGAGGTTCATGTGAAAGTGTGAACCTCGGATACTTTTTTAACAGAAATAGAATAAAATGTGTATAAATCAAGCAAAAATCCTGTTTTCATGGCATAAAAAACTAAGCCGACCGTTTTAGCCGGTTAATTATGTGGATAACTTTTCAGTTTTGTTAAGCTGCAAGTTGTCGTGCAAGGCTTTTTAAGTGGTATTTATGCAGATTAAAACCGCAAGAAATCATTGAAATCTCTAAAATTACGCTTTTTAAACCTCTTCTGTGTATTCTCTGGTATGATTTGTTCCACTTAATTGTACCAAACGCACCCTCGGCTTGTATGCTCCTGTTCATTCGGAGTAACGCACCGTGAACGCTGTTAAGATTACTTAAAACTTCTTTGTGAAATCCTGTTAATTCCTCGTTTAAACGAATGACTCTATTGCCTTCGCATTTACAGCATTTTTCTTTGTGTGTACAGTTGGTACAGTTTTCACATTGGTATAACTCTTCTGTCCTGCCATACTTGTTTCCTTTGACGGGTCTGCTGTAAAGATATGTGAATTCCTTTCCATTTGGGCAAACTGGATTGCCATTTTTACTTATGGGAAAGTTTACCGCTCTGTATGGATTATCTCTGTATTTACTATCTTCAGTTTCCTTTTTGAACATCGTAAACTTCATATATTTTTCCATACCGTGTTCTTCGCAGTAAAGATAGTTGTTAAAGCTACCATACCCTGCATCAGCTACAGGATATTTGGGATATTTTCCGTATGCTTTATTAAACTTTTCCATTAATGGCTGAAAGCAATCCATATCTGATGCATACTGCTTTACATCAAACACAGAAATGTATTCGTCACATATGCCAATCTGAATGTTGTACCCGGGTAAAAGCTGGTCGTTACCCATATAGTCTTTCTTCATACGCATAAAAGTAGCGTCTGGGTCGGTCTTTGAATAACTATTTCTTTCTTCTCCGCAAATTTTGATGTGTTCAGAATATGTCTTTAACTTTTCTGTATATTCATTGAGCTTGTCGTAATGCTTTTGTTCTATGGTTTTGTGGTGTCCTTTGCCTCTGGTAATTGTTTCGGGGTTTATGCCTGTAAGCTTTATATATTGCTCGGTTATCTGCTCCATATATTCTACGGCATATTCTGTCCGAGTACCGAATTTAATTCCCAATGCTTCAATTTCCCTATTTATCTCAGTTAAAAGCATTGTTATTTTTTCAAAGGTTTTATTACGATTCTTTAAGCAGCTCTTTTTCCATACCCAACCGTATTTGTACGCATTCGCCGGAATTTTAGTTCCATCTATGTATACGTGCTCAAGGTCTACTTTTTCTTTTAAAAAAATATATCCGTTTATTTCAGCAAAAATATCTTCTATATTTCCTAAAAGTGTTTCGTTCATAAAATTATCTATGGTCATATGGCTTGGTGGCTCATTATTCTGCAAAAGCCACATAAAACGGATATCTGTTTTACATAGCTTTTCTATTTTTCTCACCGAAACATAGCCGTACTCCATAAAAGCGAACAGTATTACTTTAAGCAAAATTAGTGGATTATATCTTTTGCGACCTGTCTTGCTTTCCTTAACAGCAAGATATTTTCTTAGGTCGATACAATCCATAACCTCACAAAATGTATATACCAGATCAGAAATTTCTATTATTGTTGAAGTTTCTACTGGTAATTTTAATTGATATGATGTATTATATACTCGTGGGTTATATTTATTTTTCATCAACTTAATTATACCACAAAAAAGACTACATTCCTATC
>JAZSCM010000005.1:0-19508 GCA_045602945.1 Acutalibacteraceae bacterium
AATGCTACAGGTTTTACAATGAATACAGGTTTTTTCTCTTCCTGCCGGACAAAAACGTTTTTCAAGAGTATTTCCTCTTTCGGTAATTGCTATTTTCATTTTTGGGAAATTTTGCTTCAAACGGTATGCCGCCATAAGACCGCCGATACCGCCGCCGACAATAACTACGTCAAAATTACGACTAACAGACATTTAAATCCTATCCTTTTACATAAAGTATGGCTGTACCTAATATGAGACACAGCCACGCTGATTATTATTTTATAAAAAAATCAATGACTTGTCAATATTTTTATATTTAATAATTTTGGTAAGGTTGAATTTTAGATTTAGCTCGTGTATAATAACTTATAACAATATAAATCTTGAAAGGAACAATTATGAAGATTGCAGTTATTACAGGAGCTTCGAGCGGTATTGGGAGAGAATTCGCTTTTAAACTTTGTGCACAGCAAAATTTTGATGAGGTATGGCTAATAGCACGAAGAAGAGAAAAACTTGAAAAATTAGCGGCAGAGCTTAAAGTTCCTTGCCGTATTTTATCGCTTGACCTTACAAAGCAAGGTGCTCTCGACCAATTTGAAGTACTTCTTAAACAACATAATCCTACTATATCCGTACTGGTTAACGCGAGTGGTTACGGCAAATTTGAAGCGTTTTCTAATATACCGCTTGTAGAACAGCTTGAAATGATAGACTTAAACGATAAAGCCTTGGTTGCTATGACCTACCTTAGTCTTCCATATCTCAAAAAAGGCTCTGAGGTTTATCAGATGGGCTCATTATCTTCTTTTCAGCCTGTTCCGTATATTGCAGTATACGGCGCTACAAAGGCATTTGTTTTATCCTTCACAAGAGCCGTTAATGCAGAAATTAAAAAGTCAGGTATTAAAATGATGGCTGTATCTCCGGGTTGGGTTAAGACCGAATTTTTTGACCACGCCGTTACCGACGATTCGGTTATCGTTTACTACAATAAATTTTTCACAGCAGAACAGGTTGTGAAAAGAGCGCTAAAGGATATGAAAAAAGGTAAAGACATATCTATTGTAGGTCCTTCAATTCGCACCCAAGTTTTCTTCACAAAGCTTTTACCTCATAAACTTGTTATGAAAATTTGGCTTAAGCAACAAAAAAAGAACTGATTTAAAGGCGATTTAAATGAAAGAAATTTTTAAAAAAATTGATGAATTATCCAATGATTTTGTAAACATTTGGGAAGATGTTTTAAATATCGAAAGCCCCTCAAATTTTAAAAAGGGCGTAGATAAGTTAGGCAGTTATTTTATAAATTTTGCTAAACAAAACGATTGGGAAATTGAGGTTTTGAGCCAAGAAAAATTCGGTGACGTTGTAACAATCACTATGAATTCTAATTCTACTCTACCTCCCGTTACCATTTCAGGTCATATGGATACTGTTCATCCATTAGGTAGCTTTGGCACCCCTGCGGCACACCGTGAGGGCGATATACTATATGGACCCGGTGCTATGGACTGCAAGGGCGGTATTGTTGCGGGATTTTTGACTATGAAAGCATTAAAGGACTGTAACTTTACAAGCAGACCTGTCAGAATGATTTTGCAAAGCAATGAAGAAGTAGGAAGCGGACTGAATAATAAAGCGACTATTAACTATATTTGCGAAAAAGTTAAGGATTCGGTTGCTTTTTTAAATCTTGAGGGACACGAAGCTCAATTTGGCGAAAAGATTGCTTTAATAAGAAAAGGAATAGCGGGGTTTCTCTTTAAAATCACAGGCGTAGAGGCTCACGCTTCTTATTGCGCCTTTCAGGGTGCTAGTGCCATTCGTGAGGCGGCGCACAAAATCGTTGAGCTAGAAAAGGTGAAATTTTTAGATGGAATAACCTTTAACTGCGGAATAATAAACGGCGGTAAGGCACAAAACTCGGTACCCGGTAAATGCGAATTTTACGTAGACGTTAGATTTAACACTAAAGAAGAATATGAGGATGCTATCAAGAGGATTAATAAAATAGCAAACACAGTATACGTTGAGGGTTGTAGCTGTGAATTAATAGCGACCAGTCTTCGCAGCGCTATGGAACTAAACGATAAAAATTTAGCTCTTTTTAATAAAGCAAACGAATTATTTGAGCAAAACGGACTATCAACCCTAGCAATTGGAAAACGAAACGGCGGCTCGGATGCGGCTGACGTGACGGCTTACGGTATCCCCTGTCTTGATGCCTTAGGCGTATGCGGCGAACATGCTCATTCGGCTAAAGAATACGCAAATATACCCTCACTTTCACAATCTGCAAAGCGAATTGCAACAATCATTGCAGGAATATAGTATACATATTAAAAAACTACCGATATTTCGGTAGTTTTTTACTTAATTCCAAGTGAAAGGTCAATACAGTTTTCTACTTTATACTCATCGCCTAATTGAGCAATCAACTCTTTATATGCCTGTTTGGCTCTTGAACGAAAATTTTCGATTTGCTCGGTAGTCCAAACAAATCCTGCGGCGGGATCATCCCAATTTAAAATAGAATCAAATTCGAAGCTCAAACTTTCAAGCGTGATTAGCAACTCCTTTGAAATCGGAAAATCCTCAAGAGGTAAAACCGAGCCCTCTTTATTATCCCACAAACAAGAAAGCGCACCGTAATCAAACATAAATCTTATATCTTTCCACATATAAATCTCCCTAGTTTAAGGTAATACACCTATCAATCCAAGCCAATTATACGTTAGCGCCAATTTTTTGTCAATTCTTCATAAAAAAAGACTGCTGAAATATCAGCAGTCTTTAATTATGTTATTTTTCGATTATAGCTTTTCCGCCATCTACTGTTTCGGCAGTGATGGTGATTTTTTTAACCGAGTTGTCTGATGGAGTTTCAAACATAAGGCCTTGTAAAACGCCCTCGATTATTGAACGAAGACCTCTAGCACCCGTTTTGTTTTCGATGGTTTTGTCGGCAATTTTTTCAAGTGCGGATTTGTCAAATTGCAGGTCTACACCATCTAAAGCAAACAGCGCTTTATACTGCTTAATAACAGAATTTTTAGGCTCGGTCATAATGCGGACAAGAGTTTCCTTATCCATACCTTTAAGCGCAGTAATAACAGGAAGACGGCCTACAAGCTCAGGAATCATACCGAATTTAACCAAATCCTGATGAGTAGCACATTGTGTCAGCGCTGTAGCTTCGCGGCTTTTAGGCGACTTAACGTCGGCGCCAAAGCCTAAACTGCTACCGCCCATTCTGCGCTCGATAACCTTTTCAATGCCGTCGAACGCACCTGCACAAATAAAGAGGATATTTGTGGTATCAATTTGGATAAATTCTTGTTGCGGATGCTTTCTGCCGCCCTGTGGAGGAACGTTGGAAACGGTGCCCTCAAGTATTTTAAGAAGAGCCTGTTGAACACCCTCACCGCTAACGTCTCTGGTAATAGAAGCGTTTTCGGATTTACGTGCAATTTTATCTATTTCATCTATATAGATAATACCGTGCTCTGCCTTTTCAATATCGTAATCAGCCGCTTGAATAAGGCGAAGAAGAATATTCTCAACGTCCTCACCCACGTAACCCGCTTCGGTAAGGGTTGTAGCGTCGGTAATAGCAATCGGCACGTCAAGAGATTTGGCAAGGGTTTGCGCCAGTAAGGTTTTACCAACACCTGTAGGGCCTAGAAGTAAAACGTTACTCTTGCCAAGCTCAACGTCTGAATCGATATTTTTATATATTCGCTTGTAATGATTATATACAGCAACCGAAAGGGTTTTCTTAGCCTCTTCCTGACCGATAACGTATTCATCAAGCTTAGCCTTGATTTCCATCGGTTTAGGTAAAGCTTTTTCTTCTTTTTTCTTGGAAGATTTTTTGTTATCTTCTATTTGCTCACCAAAAAGCAAGGCGTTGCAAAATTTCACACAGCTATCGCAGATGTATACACCGGGACCCTCGGCAAGACCTAAAACCTCGTCTTGCGTTTTTCCGCAGAAGGAACAACAAATTATCTTGTCTTTCTCCTTAGACATCTTCGAACCCCACTATCTTTTTGTAATAACCTTATCAATAAGACCGTATTCAGCGGCTTCCTTAGCAGACATAAAATTGTCACGCTCGGTGTCACGCTCAATCTCTTCAAGCGAACGACCTGTAGCCTCAGAAAGAATAGTGTTAATATTGCTTCTGATTTTCTTGATATGGTTTGCGTGAATTAAAATATCGGTTGCCTGACCCTCAGCAGAGCCTAGTGGCTGATGTATCATAATTTCACTGTTAGGAAGTGCGTAGCGCTTACCCTTGGTACCTGCCGCAAGAAGAAAAGCACCCATACTAGCCGCCATACCGATACAAATTGTGCTAACGTCACACTTAATATACTGCATTGTATCATATATAGCCATACCTGCAGATACCGAACCGCCCGGGCTGTTAATATAGAAGCTGATATCCTTATCGGGATCCTGTCCCTCAAGGAATAATAGCTGTGCTACTATAATACTAGCACTTGCATTATCAACCTTGTCATTAAGCATTATAATTCTGTCGTTAAGCAGACGGGAGAAAATATCATAAGAGCGCTCTCCTCTGCTTGTTTGTTCTACAACGTAAGGAACTAAATTCATATCCATTAGCGTTACCTCCTATACAAAATAGTATGAACAAATTAAGAAGTTTATAAACAGGAATTATTCTTCTGTTTTTTCAGTTTTCTTTGCAGTTGTTTTCTTAGCAGGAGCCTTTTCTTCCTTAGCGGCTTCTGTGATAACAGCATTAGCCTTTAAGAAATCAATAGCCTTAGATACTGCTAAATCCTTTTCAATTTCGGCTGCAGGAAGAAGTTCCTTAACCTTTTCAACCTCCATACCGTAAGCCTCAGCAAGTTTATTGAACTCTGCTTCAACAGCCTCAGCGTCAGCCTTTAAGCCTTCAAGCTCAACAATCTTTTCAAGAGCAAGTCTGAACTTAACCTGCATTTCAGCTTGTGGACGGAAGGTGTTCTTAAAGTCGTCCATAGTGCTGTTTGTGTACTGTAAATATAGGTCAAGGCTCATACCCTGTGACTGTAGACGGTAACCGAACTCTTCAACGCTCTGGTTAAGACGGTTTTCAAACATAGCCTCAGGAATTTCACCCTTGATACTCTCTACAACCTGTTCAACAAGCTGATTTTCAACAGCCTCGTCAGCAGCCTTGTTCTTGCGCTCTAAAGCCTTTTTCTTAAGGTCAGCCTTCAATTCTTTAAGTGTATCGAACTCGCTAACTTCCTTTGCAAACTCATCGTCGATAGCGGGAAGCTCACGAACCTTGATTTCGTGTAAATTAATCTTAAACGTTGCAGCCTTGCCTGCAAGTTCTGCAGCACCGTATTCCTCAGGGAAGGTTACCTCGATATCGAACTTATCGCCTATGTTCTTGCCGATAATCTGATCCTCAAAGCCTGGGATAAAGGTATTAGAGCCAAGCTCTAAAGCCTGTCCTTCTGCCTTACCGCCGTCAAATGCCTTGCCGTCTGCAAAGCCTTCGTAGTCGATAATTACTGTATCGCCCTTCTTAGCAGCTCTATCCTCGATAGATACCATACGAGCATTTCTCTCAGCCATAGCGTTAATTTCTGCATTAACCTCAGCAGCCTTAACTTCAACGGGCATTCTCTCTGCCTTTAAGCCCTTATACTCGCCGATTTCAATTTCAGGATAGGTAGTAACGGCAACCTTGAAAACAACGCCGTCTTCCTTGCTGATAGATACAAGGTCAAAATCCATCTTATCGTTTATTACGTTAAGACCCGATTCGGTTATTGCCTCGTCAACTGCGTCAGCATAGATAAGATTTAAAGCATCCTCGAAGAAGATTTCAGAACCGTAAAGCTTTTCAATCATATTAAGTGGAGCTTTACCCTTTCTAAAACCTGGAACGCTTATGTCCTTTCTGTTTTTTTGATAAGCCTGTTTGATGGCCTCTTGGAACTTCTCACCGTCAATAGTGATTTCAAGTTCAAATCTGTTTTCTTTTAGTTTTTTTGTTTCTTTTAAACTCATATTTCATACCTCCGCACAAATTACTAAATATTATATCATATAGTTTTAATAATTTCTACTATATTTTAAAATTTTTTCCTTTTTATCTATTTTTTAGCAAAGCAGTCACCGAAATTGGAGAAAAGTCGGTACAATCGCAAGAAACAAGGTGCATTTTTATACCGTCAAACTCTTTTAGCGACTTATTAAAGCCTGAGCCGTGTATGTGGCCGTAAAAAACGTCGGTTATATTATACTTTTTAAGAATTTCTAAAATCTCCTCACAAACAAACTCACCGTAAGCAAAAGGATAATGTAAAAACACAACGGGTTTTCCGCCGAGCTCAATACCTTTTTTAATCGACTGCTCAAGTCTACCGCATTCTCGCATAATTACCTTTTCGTCACGCTCCGAGGTGCCGTCGTAAAGCCAACCTCTAGTACCGCAAACCGAAATACCGTCAACCAAATATGCGTTATTAAAAAGAATTTCAATAGTTGAAAATTCGTTTTCACTTAAAAATTCTTTGATTTTTTTAACGGTACTCCACCAATAATCGTGATTACCTTTTGCGATAATTTTTTTGCCGTTTAGTTTATTAATAAAATCAAAATCGGACCTTGTTTCACAAAGCTTTAATCCCCAAGAAATATCACCAGGTATTACAACAGTATCTTCGGGTGATACAATTCTGTTCCAATTGGCAAAAATTCTCTCAGTATAGTTATCCCAACCGTAAAAAACGTTCATCGGTTTATCAGTGCCGAAGGATAAATGTAAATCCGAAATGGTATAAAGAGACATTGAGCACCTCCTTTGTATACTAAAGGTTTTTAGGGTAATAATAATTAAGACAAATTAATATGCATTTGTCAAAAAATATAAGGAGAAATTTAAAATGAACGAATGTAAAACTACAGAAAAATGTATAGACTGCTCGGTTAAAAACTGTGTGTACCACACAAGCAACAACTCTTGCTCAGCAGGTGCTATAAAGGTTGGTAACAGCACCGCTTGCAGCTGTAGCGAAACCTGTTGCGATACCTTTAAGGCAAAGGACTAATTGTCATACACAAAACAGTGCTGTTGAGGATATCCTCACAGCACTTTTTGTTTAAATTAATTGCTCTAAAAATTCATTATGATACAAAACGTATAAGGATTTAAAACCGATATCTTTAAGCATTGCCTTGGTTTCGTCGAAATTAAAGCCTAAATTAGAAGCCGTATGGCTATCAGAATTCAAAATGATTTTACCGCCGTTTTGTTTTATGGTATATAAAAGATTTGTTGACGGATACGGTGTTGTTCTATATCCTCGCGACACAGCGCCGGTATTCACCTCAAAAAATGAACCTGCTAAAGCAACCCTTTTTACTGCCTCTTGCGCTATTTTTTCATACTGCTCATTACCTAAAAATAAAGGTTCTTCTTTTTCGTCAAACTTTGTTATTAAATCAAAATGACCTATTATATCAGGTTTTCGATTTAAAATGTAATTGCAAAAAGTTTCATAATAATTTTGAGCAAATGCTATATGATTATTATCCCACATTTTTATGGTTTGCTTTAGTGTTTTGGCGCTTTCGTCAATGGAATAATATTCATTATTTTTAACGCTATAGTGTGATGAGGAAATTACATAGTCATATCTGGATTTATCAACAGGTGCAGTAATATCTTCCTCAACGCCGAGATAAATTTCGATGTCTTTTTTGTATTTTTCTTTAAGCGCTGTTATTTCATTTATGTAGCATTCTAAATCTCTGACACAAAAGCTTAAATCAAAATCGGTATAGCCGTGTGCCGAGAAGCCTATCGCCGAAAATCCCTTATTTAGCGCCGATAAAACCACCTCTTCAGGTGCGCTTTTTCCATCGCAAAGTGAGGTGTGAATATGATAATCAGCTTTAATCATTTTAGTTTATACCCAATGCCTTGCAAACTGCATCTAACATATCGGTTTTTTCGTACGTTTCCTTAAATCTAACCTCAGCAGTTTTGAGTGCAGAAATTGGAGCGGGAATTTTTGTTTTTGTAGCGGCAGATAACTCTTCCAGATTTTCAAACTCATCAGAGGAGGCAGTTGTAGAAACAGCACTTAAAACACTTCCTGCAAACTTATAAGGCGATGCTGTAGATGCAATAACTGCAGGACGGTTATCCCCTGTTTCTTGCTTGTACTGATTGTATACGTTAACTGCAACAGCGGTGTGGGTATCACATAAATATCCGTATTTTTCGAATGTTTCGGATATAGTTTTAAGAGTTTCATTATCATCACAGCAACCGCCGTAGAAAAGTTCTTGCAATCTATTTTTTACGGTATCGTTAACTGTGAATTTGCCATCTTTTGCCAAACTGTTCTGAATTTCTGCTATATAAGCATCATCACCGTCACATAGGTGGAAAAGCATACGCTCAAGGTTGCTTGAAATCAAAATATCCATTGAGGGAGAAATGGTCGTAAAGAACTTACGGTTTCTATCGTAAACACCTGTGTTTATGAAATCGGTTAAGACGTTGTTAGCGTTAGAAGCGCATATAAGCTTGTTTACGGGAACTCCCATTTCCTTAGCATAATACGCGGCTAAAATATTGCCGAAATTACCTGTGGGTACTACAACATTAAAGCCGTTACTTAAATCTTCACCATTGCCAAGCATATCGCAATAAGCCGATACGTAGTAGATAATCTGAGGCGCCAGTCTTCCCCAGTTAATTGAATTAGCAGAAGAAAACTGCATACCGTTTTTATCGAGAACTGCCTTAAAATCATTGTCGGTAAATATCTTTTTAACGCCCGACTGAGCATCGTCAAAATTACCTTTTATTGAGAAAACGTTAACGTTATTTCCCTTTTGAGAATCCATTTGAAGCTTCTGCATTTTGCTAACGCCGTCACACGGATAAAATACTATAATCTCGGTATCTTTAACGTCTTTAAAGCCTTCAAGAGCGGCTTTACCTGTATCACCCGAGGTTGCAACAAGGATAACTATTTTCTTACCCTTAGACTCTTTTTTAGCCGAGGTTGTAAGTAAATAAGGAAGTATCTGAAGCGCTAAATCCTTAAATGCACAGGTGGGTCCGTGCCAAAGCTCAAGAATATTTACGCCACTTGTCAGCGAATATAAAGGTGCAGGCTTGTCCTCGTCAAAGGTGCCGATATATGCGCCGTTAACGCAGTAATCAAGCTCATCCTCAGAAAAATCTGTAAGGAAATTTTTTAGTATATATTTTGCTCTTTGGTTATATTTTAAACCCTTTATAACGTCGAAATCTTCACCTTTGAGCTTGGGTATAAAGTTCGGAACGAAAAGACCGCCCTCAACCGATATACCGTTGGCTATAGCAAATGATGACGTTACCTCTACAGCTTTATTTCTTGTGCTAACGTATTTCACAATAAATTCCCCCAGAAAATACTTTTAAATCAAGTTAATTTTATACTATAAATGCCGTTTTGTCAAAGTCTTAAAAAGAAATTTTGCGCATTTTTATAAAAAATTCCTTCAAGAACTTGCTCGGCAATATTTTTCTCTTGTAAAAATTCAAAAAGATTAACTATTTTTGTTATGTTTGATAATTCGTTTGGCATAACGCATCCGTCAAAATCGGTGCCGATTGCTATATTTTCAGCAGCGCCTAAATTTATAAGGTGCAATATATTTTTGTATACACCCTCAAAAACGTTGTCACCGCAAAACACAGGATAAAGACATATGCCAATTATTCCGTTTTTATCTATAATTTTAAGAATTTGCGCATCTGTAAGATTTCTTGGATGATTTTTAACAGCATCACAGCACGAATGTGAAGCGAATGGATAATCTGCTAAGCTTACAGCCTCGAAAAAGCCTTCGCAATTTATATGTGATAAATCACAAGCAATTTTATTGCGGTTCATCTCGTTTATTACATCATATCCAAAAGGTTTTAAACCGCCGTAGGATTTCATACCCGATGCAATACAGTTATCATTATTCCAAGTAAGTGTTAACGCTTTAACACCGTCTTTTTTTAAAGTTTCTACTCTTGATATATCATTTTCTAAAAGCGAGGCGTTTTCGACCGTTAAAATCGGAGTTAGATTTTCAGGTGTGTTTTGTTTGTACCACTTATATACTAATAAAACTTTTTTATAAAAATCATACGGATTTTCACATTTATCGTCAATCCAAATGGCAAAGCACTGAGTCCATTTTGAAAAAATTTGACCTTTATTAAAATCTACTGCCAAATTGTTGTTAAACAGCGATTGTTTAGTTTCGAAAGCTTTGGTTATTGTATCACAGTGTAAATCAAAAAAACGCAAATAATCACCCTAAATAGCATTTTTAATGTAATTTATACTGCCTTTTAAGGTGCCGTCCTCTAATTCTTTAATAACAACCTCTGCAACGTCTATTCTAGGCTCAAGATTAGTGTGTAATCTTTTCATAAACATCATAGCAGCGTTTCTTGTTCTTGTGATTTTTCCAACGTCCATAGCGTCAATGCCGCTAACCCAAGAGTTTTCAGAGCGTGTTTTAACCTCAACGAAAATTATGTTCTTGCCGTCGTCTGCTACAATATCGAGTTCACCATAGCGGTCGCGCCAGTTGCGTTTTATAATAATACAGCCAAGCGATTTCAAATATTCAACCGTTTTATCTTCACCTAATTTACCGATAAAAGCGGCATATTCTTTACTTGATAACATTTTTTAAAAAAGACAGACGGTGAATTTTGCAAACACCGTATTTGTTTATAGCCTCGTAATGCTCCTTGGTGCCGTAGCCTTTATGCTTTTTAAAATTATATTCAGGATAAAGCTCATCGTATTCTAAGAGCAGTCTATCTCTTGTAACCTTAGCAAGAATAGAAGCCGCCGCAATAGAAAATGACTTTGCATCTCCTTTTACAACTGTATCGCACGGAACCTTAATTCCTTTTGGGACTCTATTTCCGTCAATCAATGCATGGTCAGGCTTGATTTTAAGACCGTCAATCGCTCTGTTCATAGCAATATATGTAGCCTCGAGAATATTATATTCTTCGATTTCTTCAAGAGTTCCAAAAGCTATATTATAGGCAATAGCTTTTTCGATAATAATATCGTACAAAGCTTCCCTTTTCTTTTCTGATAACTTTTTAGAATCGTTAAGACCTTCTATTTGTAAGCCTTGCGGTAAAATTACAGCAGCGGCACAAACAGGACCTGCCAATGGACCCCTACCCGCTTCGTCAACACCGCAAACGTAAGATTTACCACTATTAATTAAGGCGTTTTCAAGTTCAAAATCAGGCATTTTTAAATCCTTTCGAGTGTAATCTTGCCAATTTTACAGGTGCGGAATTCCTCGAGCAGCATATTAGCCGTTCTTTCAGTATCAATCTCTCCGCCTCTTATTACCATACCTCTTTTTTTACCGAGAAGTTGCAAAGCTTCATAAGGCTCCTCAGGAAAGTTTTCTATACCATATCTTGCAGTTAAAAGCTCAGGATAGTTAGATATTAGCAATTCTAAAAGGCGCATACCGAGAAGCTCAGTATCCAAAATTCTATCGGCAACCGAGCCAGTAAAGGCTAAATGCTCACCTACTGTTTCATCATCAAACTTAGGCCACAATACACCCGGTGTATCTAAGAGTTCGAGCTCTTTATCAATCGTAAACCACTGATTACCGCGTGTTACACCTGGGCGATTTTCAACCTTTGCTCTTGAATTTCCCGCAATTTTATTAATAAAGGAAGATTTTCCAACGTTTGGAATTCCAACCGCCATAACACGAAGCGGTTTTCCCACCATTCCTTTTTCTTTAAACGACTTAAGCTTATCAGCCAACAAACCTTTTACTGCATCTTTAAACGCATTAGTACCTTTACCGCTTTTACAGTCGGCGGGTATAGCAATAATTCCGCTATTTTTAAAATGCTCTATCCATTTTGCAGTAGCGTTTGCGTCTGCCATATCACATTTGTTTAGAATAACCATAAGTGGCTTATCGCCAATAATCTCTTTAAGGTCGGGATTTCGACTGCTTATAGGCGTTCTGGCATCAACGATTTCAACCACAGCATCAATAATTTTAAGTTGTTCTGCGATTTTTCTCTTGGTCTTTGCCATATGACCTGGAAACCACTGAATGTTTTGTGTATTATTTGCCATTATTTAAACTCCCAATTTTATTAAAGGGGTAAATTCTAGTCAGTACCTTACCTAAAATGTACCTTTTATCGACCAATCCTGTGCCATCGTCACCAATCCAAGTAGCACGGCTGTCAAGGGAATCGTTACGGTTATCGCCTAATAAAAATACGCAGTTTTCATCGACCGTGATTGGAAATTCTACGTCATAATGTAAATTTGTAGGAGTTTTTGCGTATGGCTCATCTAATGCGTTTCCGTCAACATATACTATTCCTTTTTCAAAGTCAATATCAACCGTTTGTCCTTCGGTGGCAATAACTCGTTTAATAATAGGAGCAGAATTTCTCTCATAACAATCAGCAGAATTTTTATAATTTCTTGATACAACAACTATATCGCCTTGTTTCGGACTATAAAAAATGTTGCTGATAATTACCTTTTCGCCCTCAAAAACAGTATTCTGCATTGAATCACCGTCTATGGTTGCAATTTTGAAAACTGCTGTAAATAAAATCACAACAACAATTATCGCTTTAACAAAAACATCCAACCATTCGAACAAATCTGAAACAAAGGTGCTTTTTTTCTTTTCACTTTTAACCTCTGTCACATCACTTGATTTTGCGCTGCCATCATCATCGGTAGCAAAAAAAAGTTCAAAATTCGCCATAAAGTCACCGCCCAATTTAAAAAAAGTAAAAGAGAGACAAGTAGAAATACCCGTCCCCCTTAAAATCAAACTTCAATTAGCCAATAAGCTCTTTAACCTTAGCAGCCTTACCAACTCTATCACGAAGATAATAAAGCTTAGCTCTGCGAACCTTACCAAGTCTTACAGTTTCAACCTTAGCAACTGAGGGTGAGTGAACGGGGAATACACGCTCAACACCTACACCGTAAGAAAGGCGGCGAACTGTAAATGTTTCGGCAATACCGCTGTTGTTTTTAGCAATAACAGTACCCTCGAAAATCTGAATTCTTTCCTTCTCGCCTTCTTTAATTCTTACGTGTACCTTAACTGTGCTACCGATTTTGATTTCAGGCTTATCTTCTTTAAGCATACCAGCTGTTAATTCTTTAATTGCATCCATTTAATTTTCCTCCTATAAAATTCAGATGTTCATACATATATACAATATCAGAGGACCATCCGCTTCAATGTCGTATTTTGGCATTAAACCCACTCTGAAGGCAGAGTGAAATCAATGTAAAATTTTATTACTTAACCATGCTTGCTACTTCTGCAGCAAAATCGTCTACGCGCTTCTCAATACCTTCGCCCTTTTCAAAACGGACAAATTTTGTAATCTTGATATCAGCGCCAAGCTCCTTAGCAGTCTTTTCAATGTACTTGCCAACGGTGAGGTCGCCGTCCATAACGAACTGCTGCTCAACAAGGCAGTTTTCCTTGAAGTACTTGCCGATTTTACCCTCAACAATTTTACCGAGAACTGCATCAGGCTTGTTAGCCATCTTAGGATCTTCCTTCATCTGAGCGATAAGGATTTCCTTTTCCTTAGCGATTACCTCTGCAGGAACAGAAGCTTCGTCAAGGTAACCTGGATTCATAGCTGCAATCTGCATTGCAACGTTCTTACCCATAGTAACAAAATCAGCATTGTCATTATCAAGTGCGGTTTCAAAGTTAACCATAACACCGATTTTACCGCCTGCGTGAACGTAGGTAACAACCTTACCCTCAATGCGCTCAAAACGGCGGATTTTGATATTTTCGCGAATAGCAAGGAACAACTCCTGAACCTTTGCTTCAACGGTCATACCGTCCTTCTCACAAGCAAGAAGAGCATCCATATCTGCAGGATTTTGGTCTGCAACGATTTCTGCTACTTCCTGAGCTAAAGCCTTGAAGCCTTCACCGTTAGCAACGAAGTCTGTTTCACTGTTGAGCTCAACAACAACGCCAACGCCGTTATTAGCGTATGCGCAAACAGTACCTTCAGCAGCAATACGGGTTGCCTTCTTAGCTTGAGAAGCAAGACCTTTTTCTCTTAGATAATCTGCAGCAGCATCCATGTCACCGTTGGTCTCAACAAGAGCCTTTTTACAGTCCATCATGCCGCAACCGGTTTTTTCTCTTAAAGCCTGTACGTCTTTAGCAGTAAAAGCCATTTCTATTTCCTCCGTATGTTATATTCTATTATTCAGCGTCTTCAGCAGCCTCTTCAGCTACTTCTTCTGTAGCAGCGGTGCCCATCTCATTACCCTGTCTGCCTTCGATAACAGCAGCAGCGATAGTTTCAGCGATAAGCTTAACTGCACGGATAGCGTCGTCGTTACCTGGGATAACTGCATCAATTTCATCAGGATCGCAGTTTGTATCAACGATAGCAATAATCGGGATACCTAACTTCTTAGCTTCTGCAACTGCAATTCTTTCTTTGCGTGGGTCAACAATGAAGAGAGCGCCTGGAGCCTTCTTCATATCCTGAATACCACCGATGAACTTCTCGAGCTTTTCAATTTCAAGCTCAAGCTTTACAACTTCCTTCTTAGGAAGAAGATCGAATGTGCCGTCGTCACGCATAGCACGTAACTGATTTAAACGGGCAATTCTTGTTTTGATGGTTGAGAAGTTGGTAAGCATACCACCAAGCCATCTAGCGTTTACGTAAGGCATACCGCAATGCTCTGCTTCTTCCTTAACGGAATCCTGAGCCTGCTTCTTGGTGCCTACGAAGAGAATGTCATCACCGTTAGCTGCGATTTCACGAGCAAAGAGATAAGCTTCGTTGAGCTTCTTAACGGTCTTCTGCAGGTCGATAATGTAGATACCGTTTCTCTCGGTGAAGATGTACTGTGCCATTTTTGGATTCCAGCGTCTTGTCTGATGTCCGAAGTGAACACCTGCTTCAAGTAGCTGTTTCATTGATACTACTGCCATAATTTTTCCTCCTGAGGTTTTACCTCCATCCCGTTTATCGCTGCGATAATTGCCGAAGTATCAAGCGGCAACACCATATCTGCATCAAACGGAATGTGTGTATTATTTCGCCATCCTATAAGACAGCTGATAGATTATACCACAAACATTTCCATAATGCAACACTTTTTTTGCATTTTTAGAAAAAATTTTCTAATTTTGTATTTTTTAATATTTTTGCTTGACTTTATAAGATTATATACATATAATTGAAAAAATAAAATTTTTAAGGATGGGAATAATATGGCTTATTACTTTAAAGAAACTTCTCATACATTTAACGAGTATCTTCTCGTTCCCGGCTATTCTTCTTCAGAGTGCATACCTGCAAACGTATCACTTAAAACTCCTTTGGTTAAGTTTAAGAAGGGCGAAGAACCTGCAATTTCTATGAATATTCCTATGACCTCTGCTATAATGCAGTCGGTGTCGGGCGACCGTTTGGCAGTAGCACTTGCAAAAGAAGGCGGTATTTCATTTATATATGGCTCTCAGTCTATTGAAGACGAGGCCGCAATGGTTGCAAAGGCTAAGGCGTACAAGGCAGGGTTTGTTGTAAGTGATTCAAACATTCTTCCCGATGCTACACTTGCAGACGTTATTGAACTTAAAAAGGCTAAAGGCCATTCGACTATTGCCGTAACCTCAGACGGTACGGAAAAAGGCAAACTCGTAGGTATTGTTACAAGCCGCGATTACAGAGTTAGCCGTATGTCCTTAGATGCTAAGGTTAAGGATTTTATGACACCGCTTGAAAACCTTATTATCGGTGCTGAGGATACAACACTTAAACAGGCAAACGATATTATTTGGGACAATAAACTTAATTCCCTACCTATAGTTGATAAAAACGGCTGTCTTAAATATTTTGTTTTCAGAAAAGACTATGAAAATCACAAGGAAAATCCAAACGAGCTTCTTGATGCTCAAAAGAGATATATTGTCGGCGCAGGTATTAATACACGCGACTATGCCGAAAGAGTTCCCGCTTTGGTAAATGCAGGCGCAGACGTTCTTTGTATCGACTCATCAGAAGGCTTTAGCGAATGGCAGTCAAGAACTATCGCATTTATCCGCGAAAAATACGGTGATACCGTTAAGGTCGGTGCAGGTAACGTTGTTGACGGCGAAGGCTTCCTCTTCCTTGCAAAAGCAGGTGCTGACTTTGTAAAGGTTGGTATCGGCGGCGGCTCAATTTGTATTACAAGAGAAACCAAGGGTATCGGTCGCGGACAGGCTACAGCACTTATCGACGTATGTGCCGCAAGAGATAAATACTTCGAGGAAACAGGTATTTACGTTCCCGTTTGCTCTGACGGCGGTATCGTTCACGACCACCATATGACCTTAGCACTTGCTATGGGTGCCGACTTCCTGATGCTTGGCAGATACTTTGCAAGATTTGACGAAAGCCCTACAAACCGTGTTACACTTAACGGTAATTATTATAAGGAGTATTGGGGCGAAGGCTCTAACCGTGCACGTAACTGGCAGAGATACGATATGGGCGGCGATAAGAAGTTATCTTTTGAAGAGGGCGTTGACTCATACGTTCCTTACGCCGGTATGCTAAAGGATAATGTAATGCTAACACTTAGCAAGGTTCGTTCTACAATGTGTAACTGCGGTGCTTTAAATCTTCCCGAATTCAGAGATAAGGCAAAACTTACACTTGTTTCCGCTACAAGTATTGTTGAAGGCGGCGCGCACGACGTTATTCAAAAAGAAACAAGCCTTGGCACAATTAAATAATTAAATTAATGTATAAGCCGTGTCCATTCACTTTGGACACGGCTTATTTTTTGCAAAAATTGTGACTTTGCATAAAACTTTGCAAAAATCTTCTAACACAATATATGGTATTTGCTCTTGACAGCGAATTCAATATATGCTATTCTATTACTGCACCACTTTTTTGAATGGGGGGAGAAAAAATTCGACTTGCAGGTTTGCAAAAACTAACGCTTATTGATTATCCGAATAAGATGGCTTGTATAATTTTCACGGTTGGTTGCAACTTTAAATGCCCGTTTTGTCACAACGCTTCGCTTGTAAACGGTACTGAGGATTATATAGACCAAGACAGTGTTCTAGACTTCCTTCAAAAGCGAAAAGGTATCTTAGAAGGCGTTGTTATCACAGGCGGCGAACCGTTGCTTAACGGCGATATTGCTGATTTTTTAGAGAAAATTAAGCAAATCGGCTACCCTGTTAAGCTTGACACAAACGGTACAAACCCAAAACTTCTAAAAGAACTCGTAAACAAAAAGTTAGTTGATTACGTTGCAATGGATATTAAAAATTCATTTGAAAATTATATTAATGCAACAGGAAACGTAAAGCTTAATCTTGAAGCTATAAACGAATCTATCGATTTTCTGCTTGAAGGCACGGTTGATTATGAGTTTAGAACTACGGTTGTAAAGGGTATCCACACTACACAAGATATTGTGTCTATCGCAAAACATATTAAAAGTGCTAAGAGATATTACCTACAACAATATAAGCCTTCAAATGAAAATCTTTCTCCCGACGGTTTATCGGAATTTTCAAAAGAGGAACTGAATGCTTTATTACTTGAAGCATCAAAATACACAAAGAACGTGAATTTAAGAGGAATATAAAAAAAGGAGAAAACTTATGTATCAGATTATTAAAAGAGACGGAAAAATTGCTGATTTTGATATAAGCAAAATAGCAAGTGCGATGAAAAAGGCTTTTGAAGCCACCAACACCGATTATACCGATAATATTATCGACTTTTTGGCTATTAAAGTTACTGCCGACTTTTTACCAAAGATTAAAGACGGTTTTGTAGCAGTTGAGGACGTTCAGGATAGCGTTGAGTCGGTTCTTATTCAAGGCGGTTACGACGCTGTTGCTAAGTCCTACATTCTTTACAGAAAACAACGTGAAAAGTTACGTAACCTTAAAAACACCTTCCTTGACTACAAGGAAACAGTTAACGACTACGTTAACGCTCTTGACTGGCGTGTTAAAGAGAACTCAACCGTTACCTATTCTGTAGGCGGTCTTATTCTTTCAAACTCGGGTGCTATCACCGCTAACTACTGGCTCTCTGAAATTTATGATTCTGAAATTGGCGACGCACACAGAAACTGTGATATTCACATTCACGACCTTTCTATGCTCACAGGCTACTGCGCAGGTTGGAGCCTTAAGCAGTTAATCAAAGAGGGTCTCGGCGGTGTTCCCGGAAAGATTACCTCCTCCCCTGCCAGCCACCTTTCAACCCTATGCAACCAGATGGTTAACTTCTTAGGTATTATGCAAAACGAGTGGGCAGGCGCACAGGCTTTCTCCTCATTTGATACCTACCTAGCACCTTTTGTTAAGATTGATAACCTTGACTATAAACAGGTTAAGCAGTGCATTCAGTCATTCGTTTACGGTGTTAACACTCCTTCTCGTTGGGGTACACAGGCTCCGTTCTCTAACATTACTCTTGACTGGACAGTTCCTAAAGACCTTGCTAACCTCCCTGCTATTATCGGCGGTAAAGAGGTTGACTTTACCTACGGTGACTGTCAGGAAGAAATGCGCCTTGTAAACAAAGCATTTATCGAGATTATGATTGAGGGCGATGCTAACGGCAGAGGCTTCCAGTATCCTATTCCTACCTACTCTATCACCAGTGATTTTGATTGGTCTGAAACCGAAAACAACAAGCTTCTCTTTGAGATGACTGCTAAGTACGGTACACCTTACTTCTCCAACTATATCAACAGTGATATGGAGCCCAGCGACGTTAGAAGTATGTGCTGCAGACTTCGTCTTGACCTTAGAGAGCTTCGCAAGAAGTCGGGCGGTTACTTTGGTAGCGGTGAAAGCACAGGTTCTGTCGGTGTTGTTACCATTAACATTCCTCGTATTGCCTACCTTGCTAAAAACGAGGCAGACTTCTATGAGCGTCTTGACAAGATGATGGATATATCCGCACGTTCCTTAAAGGTTAAGCGTGAGGTTATTACAAAGCTTCTTGACGCAGGTCTTTATCCATACACCAAGCGTTACCTCGGCACCTTTGCTAACCACTTCTCTACCATCGGTCTTGTTGGTATGAACGAGGCTTGTCTTAACGCTAAGTGGATTCAGAAAGACCTTACACATAAGGAAGCACAAGAATTCACTAAAGACGTTCTAAATCATATGCGTGAGCGCCTATCTGACTATCAGGAGAAATACGGTGACCTTTACAACCTAGAAGCTACCCCTGCTGAGTCTACATCTTACAGACTAGCTAAGCACGACGTTGCTCAGTTCCCTGAGATTATCACCGCTTCTGAAAAGGCTGATGCTCCATACTATACAAACTCTAGCCACCTACCCGTTAGCTACACAGACGATATCTTCACCGCTCTTGATATTCAGGACGAGCTTCAGACTCTTTACACCTCGGGTAC
>JAZSCM010000006.1:0-5450 GCA_045602945.1 Acutalibacteraceae bacterium
CACCGTTCGCCATCGTGGCGGCGGCAACCGCAGGAAGTACAGAGTTATCGACTTTAAGCGCGAGCGCTTTGGTATTCCTGCTACCGTACTTACTTTAGAGTACGATCCAAACCGTACCGCACACATCGCCCTTGTTCAGTACGAGGACGGCGAAAAGCGTTACATCATCGCACCTATCGGTCTTAAGGTTGGTGACACCGTTGTTAGTGGTCCTGACGCTGATATTAAGCCCGGTAATGCGCTTCCTCTTGTTAATATTCCAACCGGTACTTTTATCCATAACATCGAACTTTATCCTGGCAAGGGTGCACAGCTTGCACGTTCTGCAGGCAATATGGCACAGCTTATGGCTAAAGAAGGCGGCATGGCACTTTT
This sequence comes from Acutalibacteraceae bacterium, assembly GCA_045602945.1. Taxonomy (GTDB): domain Bacteria; phylum Bacillota; class Clostridia; order Oscillospirales; family Acutalibacteraceae; genus UBA737. The sequence goes on from JAZSCM010000006.1 coordinate 376, forward strand.
AAGATTACCTTCGGGTGAGCTTCGCAACGTTCCTCAAAACTGCATGGCTACCGTTGGTCAAGTAAGCAATGCCGAGCACGAGAATGTTAATATCGGTAAAGCCGGTAGAAAACGTCATATGGGTTGGAGACCTACCGTTCGCGGTTCTGTTATGAACCCCTGTGACCACCCCCACGGTGGTGGTGAGGGTAAATCCCCCATTGGTCGTCCAAGTCCTGTTACTCCTTGGGGTAAACCAACACTTGGCTACAAGACCCGTAAAAAGCATGCACGCACCGATAAGTATATCGTAAAGCGTCGCAATGATAAATAAGTTTGACGAAAGGAGAAACTAACTATGGGAAGAAGTCTTAAAAAGGGTTATTTCGTGCAACCTAAGTTGCTTGAAAGAATTCAGAAGATGAACGAAGCTGGCGAAAAGCGTGTTTTAAAGACATGGAGCCGTGCATCTACAATTTTCCCCGATTTCGTCGGACACACTATTGCAGTGCATGATGGTCGTAAACACGTTCCGGTATATGTAACGGAGGATATGGTTGGTCACAAGCTCGGCGAGTTTGCACCTACCAGAACATTCCGTGGCCATGCCGGTGCTAAGACTACAAAGTAAGCGGTCGAAAGGAGAGTATAGACTATGGAAGCAAGAGCAACACTTAAGTATGCTCGTATTTCACCCCGTAAGGTGAAGATTGTTTTGGACTTAATCCGAAATCAGAACGCTGACAAAGCTATGGCAATCCTCAGGTTCACACCTAAGGCCGCCTGCGAGTATTTAGAAAAATTACTCAAGTCAGCTATGGCAAATGCTGAAAACAATCACAGCATGGATGTTTCAAAATTATATGTTGCAGAGTGTTTTGTTGGCCCAGGACCTACACTTAAGCGTATTCGTCCAAAGGACCACGGCCGTGCACACAGAATCTTAAAGAGAACATCACACATCACTCTCGTATTAAAAGAGAGAGAAGACTAAAAGGAGGTAAAGTTATGGGCCAGAAAGTACATCCTAATGGATTCCGAGTTGGCGTTATAAAGAACTGGGATTCCCGCTGGTTCGCTAAAGACGGTGTCTTCGGCGATACTTTGGTTGAGGACTATAACCTCCGTAAGTATCTTAAGAAAACACTTTATTCTGCAGGCGTTCCCAAGGTAGAAATCGAACGTGATGCAAAACGCGTTAGAATTCACATTCACTGCGCAAAGCCCGGTATGGTTATTGGCCGCAACGGTTCTGAAATCGAAAAGCTTCGCGTAAAGTGTGAGGAAATGCTTGGCAAATCTGTTAATATCAACATTGTTGAGATTAAAAACCCTGATGTAAACGCAACCTTAGTTGCTGAAAGCATTGCAGCACAGCTTGAAAAGCGTGTATCTTTCCGTCGTGCTATGAAAATGGCTATGGGCAGAGCTATGCGTCTTGGTGCAAAGGGTATTAAAACTCAGTGTTCAGGTCGCCTTGGTGGTGCTGAAATCGCACGTACCGAGCACTATCACGAGGGTACAATTCCGCTTCAGACAATCCGTGCTGATATCGACTACGGCTTTGCTGAGGCTAACACAACCTACGGTCGTATAGGCGTTAAGGTTTGGATTTACGCCGGTGAAGTTCTTCACGACAACCGTAAACCTCGCAAGGAAGGAGGAGCTCGCTAATGTTACTTCCAAAGCGTGTTAAATATCGCCGTCAACAAAGAGGTCGTCTTACTGGTAAGGCTACTCGCGGTAACACCGTTGCTTATGGCGATTTTGGTCTACAGGCTTTAGAGCCTGCTTGGATTAAGTCCAACCAGATTGAAGCAGCCCGTATTGCTATGACTCGTTATATCAAGCGTGGCGGTAAAGTTTGGATTAAAATCTTCCCTGACAAGCCAATCACTGAAAAACCTGCTGAAACTCGAATGGGTTCAGGTAAAGGTTCACCTGAGTATTGGGTTGCAGTTGTAAAACCCGGCCGTGTAATGTTCGAAATTGCCGGTGTTCCTGAAGAAACAGCACGTGAGGCTCTTCGTCTTGCAACACATAAGCTTCCTATTAAATGTGCTTTTGTTAAAAAAGAAGAAAAGGGTGGTGAGCAATAATGAATGCAAGTGAAATCAGAGAAATGACTGCTTCGCAGCTTAACGACAAGCTTAAAGAGCTTAATGAAGAATTATTTCATCTTCGTTTCCAGCACGCCATTAATCAGCTCGACAACCCAATGCGCATTGTAGCTGTCAAGAAGGACATTGCTCGCGTTAAGACAATTATTCGCGAGAATGAAATTCAAGGCGAGAAGGCTTAAGAAAGGGAGGTAATTAACTATGACAGAGAGAAATCTTCGTAAGACCAGGGTTGGTAAGGTTATCAGCGACAAAATGGAGAAAACCGTTGTAGTTGCTATTGAGGATAATGTTAAACACCCCCTTTATAAGAAAATTGTTAAGAACACCATTAAGCTTAAGGCACATGACGAAGAAGGCATTGCCGGCAAGGGTGACCGTGTTCTTATAATGGAAACAAGACCTATTTCTAAAGATAAGAGATGGCGTGTTGTAGAAATCATTGAAAAGGCTAAGTAAGCTTTGGTTAGGAGGAATTAACTGTGATACAGCAGCAAACATACCTCAAGGTTGCCGATAACACCGGTGCTAAAGAGTTAATGTGCATCCGTGTTCTTGGTGGCTCGGGTAGAAGATATGCCAATATCGGTGATGTTGTTGTTGCTTCGGTAAAGAAAGCAGCACCAGGTGGCACCGTAAAAAAAGGCGATGTTGTTAAAGCCGTTATTGTCAGGTCTGCCAAAGGTCTACGCCGTAATGATGGTACCTACATCAGATTTGACGAGAACGCAGCGGTTCTTATTAAGGATGACAAAAATCCTCGTGGAACCCGTATTTTTGGTCCGGTAGCTCGTGAGTTAAGAGATAAGGATTACACTAAGATTCTTTCTCTCGCACCGGAAACACTTTAAGGGAGGTATTTGCACTTATGTTTGTTAAAAAAGATGATACTGTAATACTTCTCACAGGCGATAAAAACGACCGCAAGAAGTCCGGTAAGGTTCTTGAGGTTAGCCCTAAAGAAGGTAAGGTTATTGTAGAGGGTATCAACATGGTTTCTAAGCATGTTAAGCCCCGCAAGGCTGGCGACCCTTCAGGCATTATTAAAGCCGAAAGCGCTATCTATGCTTGCAAAGTACAGGTAGTATGCCCTAAATGTAAAAAGCCCACAAGAGTAGGTTATAAGGTACTCGAAAGTGGTAAAAAAGAACGCGTTTGCAAAAAATGCGGAGAAACCTTTTAAGTAGAGGAGGAAACATGACATGGTAAGACTTAAAAAAGAATACCGCGATACAGTCGCTCCTGCACTTATGAGCAAGTTTGGCTATAAAAGCGTCATGCAGATTCCGAAACTGGATAAGGTTGTAATTAACGTTGGCTGCGGCGAAGCCAAAGACAACTCAAAAGCAATCGACGCAATTATGTCAGACCTTGCACAAATCACAGGTCAAAAGCCTGTACTTTGCAGGGCAAAGAAATCCGTAGCGAACTTTAAGCTTCGTGAAGGTATGCCAATTGGCGTTAAAGTAACTCTTCGTGGCGACAGAATGTATGAGTTCATCGATAGATTGTTCTCTGCAGCTCTCCCCAGAGTTCGAGATTTCAGAGGTATCAACCCCAACTCTTTTGATGGTCGTGGTAACTATGCTATGGGTATCAAAGAGCAGTTGATTTTCCCTGAAATAGATTATGATAAAATCGACAAGGTTCGCGGTATGGATATCATTTTCGTATCTACCGCTAAAACCGACGAGGAAGCTCGCGAGTTATTAACACTCATGGGCGCCCCGTTTGCGAAGTAAGGAGAATGAGTTATGGCAAAAACATCAATGAAAGTAAAGCAGGCAAGACCAGCTAAATTTTCAACAAGAAGCTATAACAGATGTAAAATCTGTGGTCGTCCTCACGCTTATCTTCGCAAATATGGTATCTGCCGTATATGCTTCAGAGAACTCGCCTGCAAAGGTGAGATTCCCGGCGTGAAGAAGGCAAGTTGGTAAAAGGAGGTTCACGGTATGCAAATCACCGATACAATAGCTGATATGCTTACACGAATTCGTAACGCTAACTCAGCAAAACATGATTCGGTTGATATCCCTGCATCTAACGTAAAAAAGGCTATCGCTCAAATTTTACTAGACGAGGGATACATCAATGGTTTTCAGGTAATTGAAAACGGAAATCAGGGCGTACTTCAAATTTCTTTGAAATACGGTCCTAACAAAACTCAGATAATTACCGGTCTCCGCAGAATTTCTAAGCCCGGTCTGAGGATTTATAGCGACGTTGAAAATATGCCTAAGGTTATGAAAGGCCTTGGTATAGCAATTCTCTCCACCTCAAAAGGTATTATGACCGATAAGCAAGCTCGCAAAGCCAATGTTGGCGGCGAAGTTTTGGCTTACATCTGGTAAGGGGGTGCAAGAGAATGTCACGTATAGGAAAAATGCCTATCCAAATTCCCGCAGGTGTTACTGTTAATATAAACGGTACAGAGGTAGCAGTAAAGGGTCCTAAAGGCGAGCTTAAAAATAACTTCCATAAGGACATTACTATTGCTGTTGAGGGAAGCGAAATCAATGTTACCCGCCCTACCGACCAAAAAGAGCATCGCGCTCTTCACGGTCTTACCCGTACACTCGTAGCTAACATGGTTGAAGGTGTTACAAACGGCTTCACCAAAGAGCTTGAGGTTTTGGGTGTTGGTTACAGGGTAGCTAAGCAGGGTAAAGACCTTGTTATGAACCTTGGTTATTCACATCAGGTTATTATGACTGAAATCCCCGGTATCACAATCGACGTTCCGTCACCCAACAAGATTATTATCTCGGGTCCGGATAAGCAGCAGGTAGGTCAGTTTGCAGCTGAAGTTCGTGAGAAGCGTCCCCCCGAGCCATATAAGGGTAAGGGTATCCGCTATGTTGGCGAGTATGTTCGTCACAAAGAGGGTAAAGCCGGTAAGGGCGCTAAGAAATAATAAAGGAGTGTATTGTAAATGGTTAAAAAGCCTGATAGCAATAAGGCTCGACTTCATCG
>JAZSCM010000007.1:0-9371 GCA_045602945.1 Acutalibacteraceae bacterium
CTTATAATTTTTAATTGCATCGGGCAAATACTGTTGGTTTACATAATGTTTTGGGAAGGAGTGAGGATAAAGGTAATTTTGACCCTTTGTTTCTGCTTCCTCACCGTCAAAATGTTTGTTTTGAAGATGTCTTGGCACAGGGTAAACAGCTCCCCTTTCGACGTCCTGTAAAGCCTTCGCAATTGCATCGTGGCCGCTTGCAGATTTAGGGCTTGTAGCCACCAAAATCACAGCGTTTGCAAGGGGTATTTTAGCCTCAGGAAGTCCCACCTCTAAGGCGGTGTCTACAGCCGCCTTAACTATAGGAATTATCTGCGGATAGGCGAGTCCCACGTCCTCGTTTGCACACACTAAAAGACGGCGACATGCACTGGGTAAATCACCTGCAGAAAGCAGCCTTGCCAAGTAGTAGATTGCAGCATCAGGGTCGGAGCCGCGCATGGATTTTTGATAGGCGGAAACCAGGTCGTAATGCTGGTCGCCCTCGCGGTCGTAACGCACCGAATTATTTTGTAAAAGCTGCTCTAAAACGTCACTCGAAATCTCTGCTTTTCCTTCCTTTTCGGTTAACATAATACAGAGTTCTAAAATGTTTATAGCACGTCGAACGTCACCTGCGGCACTACGCGAAAGTTTTAGGATATCCGCGTCAGAAATCGCGATTTTTTTGCCGTCTTGCTCCAAAACGCGAATTGCTCTATTTATAACCTTTACGATATCTTCGGTAACAAGCGCTTTAAATTCAAACACGCTAGACCGACTGAGTATTGCATTATAAACGTAGAAAAACGGATTTTCGGTGGTAGATGCTATCAGCGTTATATCGCCGTTTTCTATATAAGACAGTAAAATCTGCTGTTGCTTTTTATTAAAATACTGTATTTCGTCAAGGTATAAAAGGATACCGTTTTCGGCATCAATACTGCCGATTGAGGCTACAATTTGCTTAATATCGGCGGTCGAAGCGGTGGTAGCGTTTAAGTAGCATAACTTTTTACCGCATCTTGAGGCAATAATTTTAGCAACGGTGGTCTTTCCTACCCCCGAAGGCCCGTAAAATATAAGATTTGGTATTTTTCCCGATTCAATTATACAACGAAGCACCTTGCCCTCGTCTAATAGAGCGTGTTGACCTGCAACCTCGTCGATATTTGTAGGGCGAAGTCTATCTGCTAATGGTGAGTTCATAAATACACCTCCGGTGTAATTGTTTTTGTTATTTTTACATAAGTTTTAAATGGTGATTGCTTGTATGAAAACTTCCTTTTTAAAAAATGCCGCCGTTTTAACTGTTACGGGGCTTATTTTACGCTTTTTAGGTATAATTTTCAAGGTTTGGTTAGCCTCCGAAATAGGTGCCGAGGGTGTAGGACTTTACCAAATTGTCTTTTCGGTATACGTTTTGGCGGCTACCTTTGCGACGAGCGGAATTTGTACCGCCGTCACAAGACTTGTGACCGAAGAATTAGCGCTAGGCTCGAAACCCGGTGTAAAGCTAATACTTAGACGTTGCATTTTTCTAACCCTTGTAATTGCCGCGTTTTCGTTTGCCGTTTTGTTTTTCGGTGCTGAGTTTATATCCGATAATATCCTAAATCAGCCAAACGCGGCGCTTTCTATTAAGGTGGCTTCCGTATCTCTCGGCTTTATGGGTGTTTGCTCCTGTCTTAGAGGCTATTTTGCCGCAAGACGAAATGCAACGCCTAGTGCCCTTTCACAAATTTTCGAACAGCTAATTCGAATTGCCACGGTGATAATAGCGTTAAAGTTATTTGCTCACAGAGGTATTGCCGTAACACTCGCCGCAGTTATGCTGGGCGACACGGTTGCCGAGGCACTTTCCTGTCTATTTATATATATACTTTACAAAAAGGATATTAAAAAGGTAGAAAACAAGGGCAGAAAAAGACCGCCCTATAAAATATTTAAAGCAATAAACCATATTGCACTGCCGATAACGTCGGGCAGATACCTAAATTCTCTGCTTCGTACCGCCGAAAATATAATCTCGCCGCGAAATCTTGCAAAAAATCCTTATCTTTCAGACGGTGCGCTTTCCCTTTTCGGTATGATTAAGGGTATGGCTTTACCTGTTCTGTTCTTTCCCTCAACACTGATTTCCTCGGTTTCGGTTTTACTGCTTCCCGAAATGAGCGAAGCAGTAGCACTGGGACACGGGAAAAAGGTAAAATACGCTACCGAAAAAATTATTAGACTAACCTTACTTGTAGGCATATTTTGCGGCGCAGTTTTTATGCTAACGGGGGATAAAATAGGAAAGCTTTTATATAAATCGGACGACGTCGGCTTTCTACTTTGCGCTTTGTCGCCTATTGTTCCGCTAATGTATCTCGACGGCATTTGCGACGGCATTTTAAAAGGACTTGACTGTCAGCGGTTTACCTTTTTTTCGTCGGTAGGCGACAGCGCACTCAGACTTTTACTAATTCCTATTATTTTACCGCGCTACGGTGTTATGGGATTTATCGGAATTATGTATTTTTCGAACCTTTTAACCTGTGCACTAAATTCCATAAAGCTGATAACGGTAAGTAATGCTAAAATAAATATTTTTAAAAGTATTTTGTTGCCGCTTTTAATATCTCTTTTTGCGGTGCTTTGTTGTGACGCGCTTTTCGGCAACATAAAAAGCCTTCCTCTAGTAGTTTACATAATACTTGTGTGTCTTGTTTCGTTTGCAATTTACACTATAGGCATTTTCGCATTTAAATGTATAACGAAAGATGAAATTAAAAACATTTTATAAATCTTTTAAGTTTACATAATTCCTGTCAATAGTTTTTTTGCCGCGCCATTCAAAAGCTCTGCCCTCAATACTGTCAGCAGGGGAGTAGGTATCCTTATATGCGTTTATAAATTCTAAAATATTAGTTGTTTCAAGGCGGTTTTCAGGACAAATATTTGCACAAATATCGCAACCCCATAAAATGTTATTGTCCTTTAAGCTTTTAAGCTCTTGTTCGGTTAGTTGCCCTTTTTTCTGACTAAGGGCGGATAGGCATCTTGATTTATCAAGTCCCACAGGACAGACCGATTTGCATTTTCCGCATTTGCTGCAGCCTTTAATTTCTAAATTTTCGGTTTCTATTTCTAAATCGGTAACAATTTCGCCGATAAAGACAAAGCTTCCGTATTTCTTATTAATGAGCAGTCCGTTTTCACCCTTAATTCCAAGACCGCCTCTTGCAGCGGCGGCAACCTCGGGAATAGGGGAGTTATCTACAAAGGCTTCAAATTTGTTTTGAGGATAAGCTTTAATTAATTTTTGGCTTATTTTATTTAATACATTTCCGCAAACGTTATGATAATCGGGCACTGCGGCATATCTTGAAAGGTGTTTTGGCGCTTTGCTTTTTACCGCATACGGAAAAAGGCATAAAATAACAGTTTTAGCGTTTTCGGGTATTCTTTTTCGCGCCGCACAGTCTATTAAATGCTCTTTTACCTCTGAAAAGGGGATTGCGCCTGTAAATTCTATATTTTCTTCTTTAAAAAAGCGGGATATAACCTCAAAAGAAATCATTTCTCTCGCACCGCCTTAAAAAAGTCCTGTAAAATTTGTTCACATTCCTCTTCGCAAATTCCGCAAAAGATTTTGGTTTTATTACCCTTTACTAAAGAAAAAACGTTGGTAACGCTATCCACAAACCCTGCTTCCTTGTCAAAGGCACCAAAAATCACCTCTGAAATGCGGGAGTTTAAAATAGCACCCGCGCACATAGGACAAGGCTCCAGCGTTACGTATATTTCGCAACCGTCCAGCCGCCAACTACCCAAAGCCTCATTAGCGCCCCTAATTGCCTCAATTTCGGCATGGGATAGGGCGCTTTGTTTTTGCTCTCTTTGATTTATCCCCTCAGAGATTATTTTTCCGTCTTTAACAATAACCGCCCCCACGGGAACTTCTCCGTTAAGGGCGGCGACTCTCGCTAACTCCAACGCTCGTTTCATAAATTTTTTGTCCATAAATTTTTCCTTTTATGCCGTAATAAATGTAAGCGCTAATAATAAATAAACTGCCAAAATAATTATAATAAGCGGACGTGTTAGTGATACCGTTACTATTTTTTTCTCCGAAATACCGTTTTTATTAAGGTTTAACGAGAAGGTTTCAGGTGAATTCTTTGCTATCAGCACAACACCTAAAACGCCAAGCAGTAAACAAGTTAAAAGATAAATATAATAAATCACGTTTTGAAGCATATCGGGAAGCGGATACAAGAGGTACTCAAATATTACCGATACCAAGTTGTTGCAAAAATGCACCGCTATCGCTACCCAAAGTGTGCCTGTTTTAAGTCTTATCACAGCAAGAGCCAAGCCCACCATAAAGGCAAAGGGCATTTGAACAAAGTTACCGTGGATAACACCGAAAATAACCGCCGTTATAATTATAGCGGCGCCCTCGGAATGTTCCTTTAAAAGACCGAACATAACGCCTCGGCAACCGAATTCCTCGACAAGTCCGGGCACTACGGCGGTTGAGAGAAAGGCAAGAATAAAAATCAGTATACCCTTTTCGCCGTCGGTCTGGGTAAGCTCGTATTTCAAGCCAAAAAGGGACAAAAAGTTGTTAAGTGCGTTGTGCGAATAGGAAGAAAAAATGTTAGAAAGCGCACAAACCGACATACCGAACATAAAAAACGGTAGCGCGGTGCCTTTTTTAGCGCGACCGAGCGGCACCGTTTCGCTGACGGTGGTTTTCCTCACTCTTGTTAACACTATAAACGGAACGGTAAAGCAAAGCGAGGATAAAACTACGTGCAACGGAAGTGTAAAATACTCGTTGTCAAGCAGTGCGGTCAGGCTTTCATAAGAAAAGCCTAAAAGCTGAGCCACTATCATAAACGGGAAAACCCAAAGCTGCATTAAAACGAACATTATAATAAGAACAAGGCCTATGCCCGTCATCTTACCCTTTATCGTTTTAATTTCCTTTTCTTCCTCGCTTAAAACTGTTTGCGGAACACCCACAGGGGAAAAGCCTTGCTCTTCCCCTGTGGTTTGGGGTTTTATATAAGGGTTTTGAGGGTTTAAAAAATTATTTTCCAATTTAATTCCTCCGAATTATTCGTTTGTTTCGGTTATCTCCTCTAAAACCTCTGCTTCTTCAGTTTCAGGCTCTGCCTCTACTGCACCCGCATCGGCATCTGCCGCCTCGGGAGCATCGTTTACCTCACCTGCATCGTGCTCTGCCTTTGCAACCGAGAGAATTTTCTCGCCCTCGGCAACACGCATAACTCTAACACCCTTTGCAGGACGGGCAAATTCTGAAATATCGCCTGCGTAAATTCTGATAATTATGCCGTTTGAAGCAATCATAATGATATCTTCATCGTCGGTAACAGGTAAAACAGCCGCAACGTTACCGTATTTTTCAACCTTGTAGTTGGTAAGACCCTTGCCTCCACGGGACTGCAATCTGTAGCAAGAAATCGGACTTATTCTGCCGTAGCCGTTCTCGGTAACGGTTAAAAGTCTTGTGTTCTCATCACAAATTGCCATATCGACAACGTAGTCGCCCTCGCGCATATTAATAGCCTTAACGCCTCTTGCTGTTCTTCCCATTGAACGCACTGCAAGTTCGTTAAACTGAATTGCCATACCCTTGTGGGTAGCAACTAAAAGGTTCTGATTGCCGGTTGTCATTCTAACAAAGGCGAGTTCATCGTCCTCATCCAGAGAAATAGCAATAATACCGCTCTTTCTGGTGTTCTTAAAGTCAGAAAGCTTGGTACGTTTTATGATACCCTTCTTGGTTATCATGCAAATAAAACGTTCTTCCTCGTCTGCCGCAGTGCAGGGAAGTGTTACGGTTATCTTTTCACCCGCCATTAAAGGTAGAATGTTTACAATGTTCATACCCTTAGCGGTTCTCGAGCCCTCGGGAATTTCATAAGCCTTAATTCTGTAAACTCTACCTAAATTTGAGAACATCATAACCCTATCGTGAGACGAGCAGATAAACATATTTTCAACCACGTCGTCCTCTCTTGTGGTCATACCCGTAATACCTCTGCCGCCGCGGTTTTGAACGTTATAGGTATCGGCGGGGAGTCTCTTAATATAGCCGTTAACGGTTTTAGTGATAACGCACTCTTCCTCGGGGATAAGGTCTTCGATATCAACCTCACCTGCAACGTCGCTGATTTCGGTGCGGCGCTCGTCCGAATATTTATCACGAAGATTTAAAGCCTCTGTCTTAACTATATCTAAAATTCTCTCGTGAGAAGCTAAAATTTCGTCACACTCTTTGATAAAGTCGAGCTTTTCCTTTAATTCATCAAGTATTTTTTGCTTTTCCATACCGGCTAACTTACCGAGCTGCATCTGCACAATTGCGGTGGTCTGAATTTCGTCAAGACCGAAGCGGTCGGTTAAAGCCTGTTTTGATTCAGGAATAGTCTTTGAAGAACGGATAATCGCAATTACCTCGTCAATAAAATCAAGCGCAATTTTAAGACCCTCTAAAATGTGGGCTCGTTCAGCCGCTTTTTTGCGGTCGAATATAGTTCTTCTTCTTATTATGTCACACTGGAAGTCAATGCTGTTTTGAAGCATCTCTTTCAGTGTTAAAATTTGCGGTTTACCGTTTACAATGGCAATAAGGTTAGCGCCGAAGGTGGTCTGTAACTCAGTATATGAGTAAATTTTGTTGAGCACTACCTGAGCGTTAGCGTCCTTCTTGATATCAACCACAATTCTGATACCGCCGTCACGCTTTGAGGAGTAGTCAACAACGTCGTCAATACCCTCGATGCGCTTTTCAGCCGCCAAATCATAGATTTTCTTAACTAAATCTTTCTTTCGAACCTTATAAGGTAGCTCGGATATTACAATTCTGAATTTACCCTGTTTGGTTTCCTCAATTTCTGCCTTGCCTCGAAGTAAAATTCTACCCTTACCCGTAGCGTAAGCGGCACGAATACCGCTTCTGCCCATAATAATACCGCCTGTTGGGAAGTCAGGGCCCTTTATGTGCTCACAAAGCTCAGATAGCTCAGCCTCGGGATTGTCGATTAGGCAGCACATAGCGTCGATAGTTTCACCCAAATTATGAGGTGGAATTTCGGTTGCCATACCGAATGCAATACCGCTACTACCGTTAACTAAAAGCTGTGGGAAGCGAACAGGTAAAACCGTCGGCTCTTTTAAACGGTCGTCATAGTTTGGAACGTAGTCTACGGTATCCTTTTCGATATCGTCAAGCATACTAAGAGAGAGCCTATTCATTTTAGACTCTGTATATCGGTATGCGGCGGCAGGATAGCCGTCAATGTTACCGAAGTTTCCGTGACCGTCAATTAATGGGTAGCGAAGCGAGAAATCCTGCGCCATTCTAACCATAGCATCATACACGGAAGCGTCACCGTGCGGATGGTAACGACCGAGCACGGAACCTACTGTATCGGCGCACTTTCTATACGCTTTTTCAGGGGTTAATCCGTTTTCATACATTGTGTAAAGAATACGGCGGTGAACAGGCTTTAAGCCGTCGCGCACGTCGGGAAGAGCACGGCCGACCAGCACCGACATACCGTACTGAAGCATACTGTTTTTAACCTCGTCAACTATCTCGACGGGCAAAATATTAGTTTCTTCGGTTTCGGGCCAACGCATATTTTCTAATTTTTTAGCCAATTTTCTCTCTCCCTTCCTTAAATATCAAGGTCTGTCGCAAATACTGCGTTTTCTTCAATAAACTGTTTTCTAGGCTCTACCTCTTCACCCATAAGCATTGTAAAGGTTTCGTCTGCAATAATTGCATCCTCAATGTTTACGCGAAGAAGTGTTCTGCGTTCAGGGTCAAGCGTTGTTTCCCAAAGCTGATCGGGGTCCATTTCACCAAGACCTTTATAACGCTGAACGTCGGCTGTGCCGCCTAATTGCTCAATATACATCGCCTTTTCCTCGTCGGTAAACGCATCAAAATGCTGTTTGCCCTTAGAAATTCTAAACAGAGGCGGTTGAGCTAAGTATACGTGTCCTGTTTCTATAAGCTGTGGCATATAACGGAAGAAGAAGGTAAGTAAAAGCGTTCTTATGTGGCTCCCGTCAACGTCGGCATCGGCCATAATAACTATTTTATCGTAGCGAAGATTATCTATATTAAAGTTTTCTCCAATTCCTGTTCCAAGTGCCACAATAACAGGTGTTAGTTTTTCGTTTCCGAAAACCTTATCGTCTCTTGCCTTTTCAACGTTAAGCATTTTACCCCATAAAGGAAGTATTGCCTGATAGGTTGAGTTTCTTCCCTCAACTGCACTGCCGCCCGCAGAGTCACCCTCTACGATAAAGATTTCGGTCTTTGTCGGGTCGTTTGAAATACAGTCGGACAGTTTTTCGGGCATTCTTGTTTTTCCGCCGATACCCGACTTATTTCGTGAAGCATCTCGGGCTTTTTGTGCGGCTTCACGAGCATTTGAAGCGGCAATAGCCTTATCAATTATAATTTTACTCTCAGCAGGGTTTTCTTCTAAGAATTTATATAACTGGTCGTTTACAATGTCACGAACAAGCTGACCTATAGAAGTGTTACCAAGCTTTGCTTTTGTTTGAGATTCAAACTGAGCGTCGGCTAGTTTTACTGAAACTACCGCTACCAAGCCCTCTAAAATATCGTCACCCTTTAGATTATCGCTTGATTCCTTAATCTTTTTAAAATCGTGAGCGTATTTGTTTACAACTCTTGTAACCGTCTGCTTAAATGCCTGTTCGTGAGTACCGCCGTCTATAGTGTGAAGCGTGTTTGCAAAGGATAAAATCTTGCTATCGTATGCGGTTGACCATAAAAGCGCTATTTCAGCCGTTTCGTCCTTTTTAGAGCCGCTAAGATAGATAACCTCATTATTTAGGCTTTCTTTTTTAGTTCCCGATAAAATATACTCAACGTATGATTTAATACCGCCCTCAAAACATAAATCCTCTTGTCTGTCCTTAGTGTAGGAGTCGCTTCTAAGGTCGGTTAAAACTACCCTTATACCTGCATTTAAAAATGCCTGTTCCCTGAGTCTGTTTAAAAGGGTTTCATAATCGTACGTGGTAGTATCTGTAAATATAGATGGGTCAGGCTTAAAGGTAACCGTAGTACCTGTTTCTTTTGTTGTGCCGATAATTTCTAAATCTGATACAATGTTGCCCTTTTCGTAACGCTGTTTATAGATATTAGTGCCGTCCTTTACCTCAACCTCAAGCCAAAGGGATAGCGCATTAACAACCGAGGCGCCAACACCGTGCAAACCGCCCGATACCTTGTATCCGCCGCCGCCAAACTTTCCGCCTGCGTGAAGAATTGTGAAAACAACCGTAACGGTTGGAATTCCCTTTTGAGGATTTATACCAACAGGGAT
>JAZSCM010000008.1:0-8748 GCA_045602945.1 Acutalibacteraceae bacterium
GCACGGAGACCCTCCCCTACTAATACAATAAATTTTGTGTTATATATATATCGTTTCGCATAAGCGAAACACATTTTTTATTTTTTATTATTTTTTCTTTATTATTTTATTTCGGTTGCGTATTTTACCGCTTCTAGTGCGTCTTTAGCGTATTTATCGGCGCCGATTTTGTTAGCGTATTCCTCGTTTAACACCGCACCGCCTACCATAGTTTTCACACAGGGCGCTTTTTGTTTTAAGAGCGCTATAGTTTCCTCCATTGCGGGAAGCGTTGTGGTCATAAGCGCTGAAAGGCATACTAAAAATGCGTTATTTTTAATTGCTTCATCGACTATTTTTTCGCTCGGCACGTCTTTGCCAAGGTCTATTACACAAAAGCCGTAATTTTGAAGCAATAATTTCACGATATTTTTGCCGATATCGTGGATATCGCCTTTTACCGTTGCTATAACTACGGTTTTGCCGTTTTTAGTATCGGTGCTTTTGGTGTTTTGTTTTATTACCTCAAACGCGCTCTTGGCACTTTCGGCGCTCATAAGAAGCTGGGGTAAATAAAGCGTTTTGTTTTCGAAGGCCTCGCCCACTAAGTTTAGCGCCGGTATAATCTCGCCGTTTATGATTTCGAGTGCCTTGGTTTCTTTTAAAAGCTCTTTTGTGATATTAGCCGCTTTTTCGCCAAAGCCTTTGATTATTGCCTCTTTTAAGGTCATATCGGATTTTTCCTGCGGTTTTTGGTCGGCGATGAACCCTGAGGCGTAGTTTATATATTCAAGGCAGTTTTGGTCGTTGCCCTTTAGAGCGTTAAAGGCAAAATAGGTCTTTAACATTTCCTCTGAATAGGGGTTCATAATAGCCGCCGATAAGCCGTTTTCCAGTGCCAATGCGAAAAACGTGCTGTTTATTATATCCCTGTTTGGCAGACCAAACGAAATATTTGAAACACCGAGCGAGGTTTTACAGCCTAATTCCTCGTTTATAATTTTAAGCGCCTTTAAAGTCTCGTTTGCGGCGTTATTATCGGCACTAATTGACATAGCAAGGGTATCGAAAACGATATCCTTTTTATTAATTCCGTATTTTTTAGCCTCTTTTAAAATTTTCTTTGCTATTTCTACCCTTTTTTCTGCTCTTTCGGGAATACCGTTTTCGTCAAGCGTTAGCGCTACTACCACACCGCCGTATTTTTTTACAAGCGGAAAAACAGCATCCATACTGCTCTTTTTTCCGTTTACCGAGTTTATCATCGCCTTGCCGTTATAAAGCCTTAGTGCTTTTTCCATAGCGGTAAAATTAGCGGTGTCTATCTGTAACGGCAAATCGGTTACGCTTTGCAATGAAGTAACGGAAGTTTTAAGCATTTCTACCTCGTCAATTTCGGGAAGACCAACGTTTACGTCCAGAATATGCACACCTTTTTCCTGTTGCTTTACTCCCTCTTGCAAAATATAGTCTATATCGTTTTCAACAAGTGCTTGTTTAAAGCGCTTTTTACCCGTGGGATTTATGCGCTCACCTATTAAAACAGGTTTTTTATCAAAGCTTACAGCTTTTGAATATGACGATACTACAGTTTTATTTTTGTCACTTATTTTAAGGGGTTTTAAGTCCTTTACTTTTTGTGCTAAAAGTCTTATATATTCGGGTGTTGTGCCACAGCAACCGCCTATAACGCGAAGTCCTTTTTTAACAAGTCCTGATACCTCGTCTGCAAACTCCTCGGGTGTTACGTCAAACACGGTTTTTCCGTTTTCAAGTCGAGGCAGTCCAGCGTTTGGCTTTAAGGATACGGGTATACTTGAATTTTCAATTAGTTCAAGCGCTACGTCCTTTAGCTGCTTGGGTCCCAGTGAACAGTTAGCACCTACAATTGAGGCACCCATTCCCTCAAGTAATGCTACCATTGAGGCTGTGTCAGCGCCTGTCATTAATTTTTTATCCTCTGAATAAGCGTTTGAAACTATGACCGGTAAATCGCAGTTTTCCTTAACGGCTAAAAGTGCCGCCTTTGTTTCGTAAGAATCGTTAAAGGTTTCAAGAATTACTAAATCGACACCGTATTTTGTACCGATTTCTACGGTTTTTGCAAAAATTTCTACCGCTTTTTCAAACTCTAAATCGCCTAGAGGCTTTAAAAGTTTACCTAAAGGGCCTATATCTAAGGCTATGAATTTTTGATGATTGCCGTTTGAAATATCTCTTGCTTTTTTTACGTTTTCAATAGCACTCTTTATTATTTCTTCTAGCTCTTGCTCACTGAATTTAAGCAAATTTGCGCCGAAGGTGTTGGTCGATACTACGTTACTTCCAGCCTCGAAATAGTCCTTATGAACAGACACAATAATTTCGGGGTGGGTAATATTCCAAAGCTCTGGCTTTTCGCCCGATTTTAGCCCTTTTTCTTGCAAAAGAGTGCCCATTCCGCCGTCAAGCAAGACTATATTTTCTTTTAAAAATTCTAAAAATTTCATTTAAAATTCCTTCTTTATTTTATACCGAAAATTGCCGTTACCGACTTATTCGGTGACATTATAAGACTGCTGTTCAGCGTTAGTCCTATATTTTTTTCACAGCCTAAAATTTTAAAAATTTCTCTTTGAAATAGGAGTGGCAAATCGCCGTAGCCTGCGCTGAAACGCGGTGTAATTTCTGCGTTTTTTTCCTCTTTTATATGCTCACAAAAGGTATCGCAAAGAGCCTCTATTTGCTCGGAGCCCACCGCATCGAAAATTACAGATTTTGTAGGAGAAACAACCGTATTTTTTATTATAAGTCTATCAATTTCCACGCCGACAGTTGCGGCAAAAATTATGGCTTTTTTTGAATTTTTAAGGCTTCTTTTAAGGTCGCTTGAGGCTACCGAAAATACGCCGAAATCACAAACGTCACCATCAAAATTTACATCTGTTTCTATGTAGCAAACCCTGTATTTAAGGCATTTTTGAGCCTCCTTGATACACTCCTCTAAAAGTGACTCGATACCGTTTTCACTCTTGGCTTTAAGGTATCTTAATATTTCTTTTTTATCTGTTTTGGGAGGTGAAAAAGTTTTAATTTCTACTACAGTTTTCATTTTATTATTTCGCTTACGTTTTGCATAATTTTTCGTGCTATTTCGGGCTTGTTCATAGAGTAAACGTGAACGTTTTTGATACCGTTTGCAAAAAGGTCGATAATCTGGTCGGTAGCATAAGCAATACCTGCCTGTTTCATAGCATCTGGATTTGAGCCGAACTTATCAACAAGACTCACAAAACGCCTTGGAATAAAGCTTCCCGACAGTTTTATTGCCCTTTCTAACTGATTAGCGTTGGTTATTGGCATAATACCCGCGATAACAGGCACGGTTATCCCCTGCTCTCTTATTTTATAAAGAAAATTATAAAGCAGATTATTATCGAAAAACATTTGTGTTGTGAAAAAATCACAACCCGCATCCTGTTTTTCTTTAAGATAAAAAATATCCTCTTTTTGATTTTTGCTTTCAGGATGCACCTCGGGATAACAGGCGCCGCCGATACAAAAATCCTTATTTACATCTTTTAATTCTCTTATCAAATCAACGGCGTGTTTATAATCCCAAGACGACCTATCTTCATTCTTTAAATGCTCGGGGATATCTCCTCTCAGCGCCATAACGTTTTCTATTCCCGCCGCCTTTATTTGCTCTATTCTTTGTTTTACGGTTTCCTTGGTTGATGAAATACAGGTTAGGTGTGCAAGGGTTGGCACGTTATAATTTTTCTTTATGTTTTTAGCAATTTCAAGCGTGTATTCGCTTGTTCCTCCACCCGCGCCGTATGTAACGCTCATAAATGAAGGCTTTAACTTTGCTATTTCCTCGGTAGCAAATTTTACGCTTTCAAAATTTGTTTGGGTTTTTGGCGGAAAAACCTCAACCGAAAGTGATAATTTATCCTCTAAAAAAAGGTTCTTAATCTTCATTTTTATTCCCCTTTTCTTTAATTTTTTTAATTATACACCAAAAGACACAAATAAATCAATATTTTTACTGTTTTATCTACATTTTTAAATAAAAAATGTTGAAAAAATTTAAGGCTTGTGATATACTCTATATGTATATCTATTTAATATATATATATTATATTATTTAAGGTGGTAATTTCAGTGGCAATTCAATCTGTTGAAGATATTTGGGTAGCAATAAGCGAGGAATGTAAAGCACAGATTTCCGAAACGGCATATTCTTGCTTTTTACAGGATATAAAGCCTGAAAAAATTGAAGACGGCTTTTTTATAGTTTCTCATACAAACGAATATATGTGCACTATTATTGAGCAAAATTACACCGAAATTTTAAACGAGTGTATAAAAAAGATAATGGGCATTGAATTAAAAATAAAGGTAGTTTACGATAAGGAAGAGGACGAAATTTTAAAGGCCGAAACTATGAGTGAAGGTTTAACCTTTGAGGACTTTTTCACCTTTGATAATTTTATAGTTGGCTCTTCTAACCGTTTTGCCCAAGCCGCCGCTTTTGCAGTTGCCGAAAATCCCGGAATGATTAACTATAATCCTTTGGTTATTTACGGTCCCTCTGGCGTTGGTAAAACCCACCTTCTACTTGCAATTAAAAATAATATAAAGAAAAAGCTTCCTTCAAAAAGGGTTGAATATATTCGCGGTGAAGATTTTACCAACCAGTTAATTCAAGCAATTCAAGAGGGTAAAATAGGTCTTGGCACAATTGAAGATTTTAGAATTAAATTCAGAAATGCCGACGTGCTTTTAATAGACGATATCCACTTTATTGCAGGTAAAGAGCAGACACAGGAAGAATTCTTTAATACCTTTAATGCGCTTTATCAAAATAATAAGCAGATAGTTGTAACTCTTGACCGTCCTCTAAAAGATATTAAAACCTTGGACGAGCGTATCAGGTCAAGACTTTCAAGCGGTCTTTTTGCTGACGTTACTTCTCCTGACTTTGAAACAAGGGTAGGTATTATAAGAAAGAAATCTCAGCAAAGCGGATTTTTCCTTGATGAAAATTTAATTTATTATATTGCAGAGCATATAAAGAGCAACACCCGTCAGATAGAGGGAGTTATAAAGAAGCTTCAAGCATTTATAGAAATTCAAAAAAGAGTGCCTACAATGGCTATAGTTCAGGGCTTTATAAGAGACGTTATTAACGATACTCTCCCAGAGCCTATAAAGATTGAAAAAATAATTGCCGAGGTAGCCAGAACCTATAACGTTTCAGAAAGCGATATTTTATCAAACAGAAGAACTGCATCTTTAGTTCTTGCGCGTCAGGTTGCTATGTATATTGCCCGTGAAGCTACCGACCTTTCTTTTAAAGCAATCGGTGAAAGCTTTGGTAAAGACCATTCAACCGTTCTTTATAACGTTGATAAAATTGATAAATTTTTAAAGGACAAGCCTTATGAAAAAGAACTTGTAGACGATATTATTAAAAATTTAAAGAGCAACAATACATAATAAGTTGTCCACATTTTTAATGTTAATTAACAGACAAGTTATCAACACATTGTTTAAAATCAAAAAAGTATTAAAATTATAAACATTTTATAAAGATTTTTATAAACACAAAAAAACACCTAATTTTAAGGCTTTATTTATTAAATTAACAATTTTAACATGCTATATTACTACTGGTAAATTATTAACTTTTTTATTTAAAAAAAACGGAGGAAATATTATGAAATTCTCGGCTGAACGTTCAGAGCTTTTAAATGCGGTTACAACACTTCAAAAAATAGTTAGTTCAAAAACTGCAATGCCTGTTTTAGAAGGTATATTATTATCGGTTGAAAAAGGAAAATTAACTCTTATTTCTTATAATCTTGAAACAGGAATAAAGAAGGAAATGTATGCTTCCTGTGCCGAAGAAGGAGATATAGTTATTAATGCCCGTCTTCTTTCTGAAATTTTAAGAAAAATGAACGGCGTTCAGGTTGAAATAGAGGCTGATGAGCGACTTCGCTGCGTAATTAAAAGCGGAGAGGCAAGTTTTGAAATTATGGGAATGGCGGCAATTGATTTTCCTGAAATGCCGCTAGTTAGCGAGGGAGAAAAAATAGAGCTTGACGGCAAGATTTTTTCTGAAATGGTAAAGGGAACTATTTTTGCGGTAGCACAAATTGAAGGAACAAGACCTATTCTTACAGGTCTTAATATTAGACTTTCGGATAACGTTTTGCAGGTAGTAGGTATTGACGGATATAGACTTGCTATAAGAAGAAGAAAGGTAAATACAAAGGGAAATGCCGAATTTATAGTTTCGGGACGTGCAGTAAACGAGGTTTCAAAAATTATAGACGAAACAACCGAAAACGTAAGTATTATTGTTGGCAAAAGACTAGTTTCCTTTAACGTAAACGGTTACATATTTATTTGCCGTTTGCTTGAGGGTGAATTTGTTAATTTTGAAAAAACAATTCCTGACGTTTATACACAAAAAATATATTTAAATTGCAGAGATTTAATTGATGCAGTAGAGCGTGTATCACTAATAATTAACGATACCTTCTCATTCCCTATACGTTGCAGTTTTGAAGAAAACGTATTGGCTGTTACTTCTAAAACAGGAATTGGCAGAGCAAGAGAAACTTTGCCGATTGTTCTTGAGGGTGAGGATTTTGAATTAGGTCTTAACTGCCGTTATCTTTTAGATGCGCTAAAGGGCTGTGAGGACGATAATATTCAAATTAAATATAACGGTCCTAATACGGGCGTTGTTATCCGTTCTGCAAACGATAGTAATAATGATTTCTTATATCTTGTAATGCCTATGAGGTTGAAATAATGAAAGAAATTAAAATTTCTATTAAAGAAGAATTTATTAAACTTGACAGCGCATTAAAGTTAGCAAATTTAGTTGCAACGGGCGGTCACGCAAAATTCGTAATTCAAAACGGCGAGGTAAAGGTTAACGGAGAAGTTTGTTTGATGCGCGGCAAAAAAATAAAAAAAGGCGATACTGCAGAATTTGACGGAGTTAAAATTATTGTAGAAAATGAAGGTAAATAAGCTTTATTTAAAAAATTTCAGAAATATAAGCGAAAGTGAAATATTTCCTCAGGACGAAATAAACGTAATTTGCGGCGAAAATGCACAGGGAAAAACAAATATAATTGAGGCTTTGTGGCTTTTTTCGGGTGCTAAAAGTTTTAGAGGAAGCAAAGATTTTGAGTTAATAAAAAAGGGTGAAAAAAGCGCATTAATTTCTACCGATTTTACCTTTTTGGGTGTTAAAAATGAGGCGCAAATTAAAATAAGCGATAAAAAAACAGCCTTTTTAAATGAAAAAGAGTTATCTTCTGCTTCAAAACTTGCGGGAAATTTCAATGCGGTTATATTTTCACCTGTTGATTTAGAGCTTGTAAAGGGCGGTCCGCAGGTAAGAAGAAAATTTTTAGACCTTTCTATAGGGCAGATTTATCCAAACTATATTGAAATTTTAAAATCATATAAAAGAGCAGTAATGCAAAGAAACACAATTATTAAGGATTTAAAATACGATAAGACTGTCGAGGTAATGCTTGATATTTTTGAAAAAGAGATAGCGATTTCGGGCGAAAAGATAATTAAATACAGAAAAAATTATATTGAAGATTTAAAAAATTATTTGCCCGAAATTTATTCAGGATTATCAGGCGGCAGAGAGCAAATTTCGGCGGTGTATGTCGCAAACTGTGAAGATAATATAGAAAAAAATTTAAAAGAGTCACGAAAAGAGGATATGTACACGGGTGTTACCTCGGTTGGTCCTCACCGCGATAATATTACGTTTTTAATAAACGGAGACGATAGCCGTTCTTTCGGCTCTCAAGGTCAGCAAAGAAGTGTATCGCTTAGTCTTAAACTCTCTCAGGCTGAGGTTGCCAAAGAAATAACAGGCGAACAACCTATTTGTCTGCTTGATGACGTTATGAGTGAGCTGGACGTAACGAGGCAAAATTATATTTTAAACCATATTAAAGGAAGACAAGCCTTTATAACCTGTTGCGACCCTTCTAATACAGCAAGGCTTAAAGAAGGAAAAATATATACAGTTAAAAACGGTGAGGTTTTAAATTAAATGTACGTAAATCTTGGAAATGAAGTAACGGTTAAAGATAATGAAATAATAGGTTTTTTTGACCTTGATAACGTTACGGTTTCAAAAAGAAGCCGTGATTACTTAAATTTATCCGAAAAAAGAAGAGAGGTTAATATGTTAACCTTTGATTTGCCAAAAACGTTTATAGTTTGTTCAAGAAAAAAAGGAGATAACAGGATTTATTTATCTCAGTTTTCTACAGGAACGCTGGTTAAAAGAATAAACTATAAAGAAAATTACTAAAAAATAATTTAAAGGAGATAAATTAAATGAGCGAGAGCGTAAACACACCTATTACCGAAGCTTATGACGAAAATTCGATACAGGTGCTAGAAGGACTTGAAGCGGTTAGAAAACGCCCCGGTATGTATATTGGTTCTACCGGTGAACGCGGTCTTCACCATCTTGTTTATGAGATTGTTGATAACTCTATCGACGAGGCACTAGCAGGCTTTTGCGATAAAATAACTGTTGATATTTTGGACGACGGTATTATTAGAGTTACCGATAACGGACGTGGTATCCCTGTTGGTATAAATCCTCAAAAGGGAATTCCAACCGTTACGGTTGTTTTCACAATTCTTCACGCAGGCGGAAAGTTTGGCGGCGGCGGATACAAGGTATCGGGCGGTTTGCACGGTGTTGGCGCCTCGGTTGTTAAT
>JAZSCM010000009.1:0-8681 GCA_045602945.1 Acutalibacteraceae bacterium
AGATAAGCTTATAGCTCATTTACATTAAATGCTGACGCATTTTTCTTTGTCCTTGATTTCTAAATTTCTTTAAGAATCGTCGGGTCCTTATCTTGTCGTTGTTTAATTTTCAAGGTCCGCTTGATTTAGCCCTCCAAACTCTCGTTTTTCGCTCTAAATCAGCACCCCTCGTTTGAGGCGCCTGATTATAATACCACAATCCTCTCCCTTTGTCAACACTTTTTTTAAAGTTTTTTAAACTTTTTTCGCTTTATTTTTTAACCGTTAAAAAAGGTGACAAAAGGCACAATATATAGTGGTCAAGCCTTAGCTTGACCACTATTAAAAACAGGCATTATTATAAAATTTAAATTATTTTCTTTATTTTCAGTTTGTCGAGCGCCAAACCTAATATAACAAACAGTAAACTGCTGACCGCCACCTGCATTACACTTCCTATAATTCCCGCCGCGGGTGCCACAAAGTTACCCGATATAAAGGCTTCGTAAAGGTAATAACCGCCTATACACAAAACGGCAAAGGGGATTAGTGCCAAAAGGTTTTTAAAGGTGATAATCTTTTCCTTTTTGCTTGTAAAAAACAAAACGGTTGCGGCTTTAATTACCAGCGAGGCGGGTGCCCATAGCGCAAAGCCTGTAAGACAGTCGGCAAGTGCGGCACCTGCGGCACCGACAAACACAGCGTAAGGTGTTGGCAAAAGACAGGCTGAAAGCATAATAAACGCATCTCCTATATGCACGTAGCCTGTATTACTCGGTATTTGCAAATACGCCGTCAGCACAAAAACGATTGCCGTAAAGGTGGCGGCGAGGCACATATTTTTTATTTGTTGATTTTTCATATTAATTTCACTCTTTTTAAACTCAAAAGCTGCCTACGAAAACCATAAACAGCTCGAGCGTTATATTCCAAGTAGTTTAAACAGTCCCACCGACTGCATAAGCAATAAAACCATAAGCACGGGCACGATATATCTTATCATTACGGTATAAAGCTTTTTACGGCTGAATTTATGGCCGCCGCTTTCTACCTCTTCAATTATCCATTTCGGTTTAACAACCCAACCTACAATAATACAGGTAAACAGGCAAACGATAGGCATTAAAAGACTGTTGCTGATATAGTCCATAATATCGAGTATCTGACCTGTGCCGCCGCCGGGGAGTTTTGCCTCAAAGTAGAGCTTGTTGTAACCAAGACAAACAATGGTAGCCACAAGGGCGATTATAACCGATACTATAACCGTTATAAATTTTCGGCTCTTGCCTGTTTTTTCCATAACGTTGGCAACTATCGCTTCGAGAATAGATACGCTAGACGTCAGCGCCGCAAAGGTTACCATTACAAAGAACAGAATTGCTACTATGTTGCCGATAATACCCATTTCAGTAAATATTTTAGGCAGAGATACAAACATAAGGCTAGGTCCAGACGTCATACCCTCAGGTCCTGAGAACACGAAAACGGCAGGGATTATCATCATACCGATAAGCAGAGCAACGCCTGTATCGAATACCTCGATTTGTGTTACCGATTTAGAAAGATTTACGTCCTTTTTAACGTACGAGCCGTAGGTTATCATAATGCCCATAGCAACAGAAAGCGAGAAGAACAGCTGACTCATAGCGTCAAGTAGCACCTGCATAAACTTGCCGAAGGTAAGCCCTTCGAAATTTGGGATTATGTAAACCAATAGTCCTTGTAAGCCTGTTCTGGTTTCGCCGTTTTGGTCGGTATGCTTTAGAGTTAATGCAAAAACACTTATTATTAAGATAAGGAAAAGAAGCCCCGGCATAATAATTTTTGAAAAGCGCTCTATACCCTTTTCAACGCCAAAATATACTATAACTGCGGTGAGTAGTAAAAACAGCAGAGCCCATAAAACAGGCTGCCAGGTGGACGTTATAAAGCCTGTGAAAAATCCGTCCTCTGCCGTAGCCTTTAGTCCGCCGAACATTGAAACGGTATACTTTAATATCCAACCGCCTATAGCCGTATAGTAAGGCATAATAATAGAAGGCACAATAAAAGCTAAGGTGCCTACAAATCCCCAACGCTTTCCTATTGAGGAAAAGGCACTAATAGAGCTTTTTCCTGTTTTTCTACCGATTGTTATATCGGTAAGCAATAGAGAAAAGCCGAAAGTTAATACTAAAAGTATGTAGACTAAAAGGAATAAGCCTCCTCCGTCCTTTGCGGCAAGGTAGGGGAATCTCCATATGTTTCCAAGACCTACGGCACTGCCTGCGGCGGCAAGGACAAAGCCTATAGAACCGCTAAATCCACCTTTTTTAGTTTTTTCTGCCATTTCTTTTCTCTCCTTATAGATAACTTAATGAATAATGAAAAATGAATGATGAAGAATGAATAATTATGGTGTGCCTACGGCACATTTATATTAAGTCGGCAAAGCCGACACCGAAACTTCACTTTTCACTCTTAACTCCTCACTTGAAATATAACGTTTTGCGTTACATTTCAGCTAGTCCCTCGGAAATGCCGAGCATTACGATACCCGCTATTACCAGCAGAACGCACATATACTGTGATGCTTTTAATTTTTCTTTTAGGAAAATGCGGGACAGTATTACCGATACGATGCAGTAAGACGCAATCATCGGTGCCGCAAGTACGGGATTTTTAGCCATAGCGTAAACGTAGAATATTTGACCGAACTCCTCGCAAAGTGCGGCAACGCCCTTGGTTGTAAGCTCTGCTTTTGCAAAAGGATTGTAAGCCTTTTTTTGTTTTATGTACAGGAATATCCAAGCGATAACTCCAACAATAAAGAAGGTCATACCGTATATTACGATAACGTCGATTTCGCCAAGACCTAAGCCCGCTTCCTCGTCGAGTATGATACCGTCTGCGGCGGTGCCGAGAGTGTCAAATATACAGTAGAGTATGGGGAATATAAGCGCCAAGGCGCCAAGACGGTACTTTCTGTCCTCTTTTGAAAGCTCCTTTTCGCCTGCCGACAAACGCTGTTCAACAACAGCTAATGCTATAACGCCTATAACGATTACTATCGTACCTACTATGTCAAGCGTAGCAAATTCGTCGGTTATGCTTGTTATCTTGCCTGTAGCGATAAAAAAGATTACCATTGCGAGTGCCGAAAAGGCGCCCGAAGCGTTTTGTACAGGCGATACAATTGATACCTCAAGGTATCTGAGTCCCGCATAGCCTACAACCATTGAAACTATGTAGCCTATTGAGGCGGGTGAATATTTAAGCGTGTTTTCGAAAAAGCCTTTAAGCGTAAAGGTTGATTCGGTAAAGGGCAGAAGCGCAATAGCGCAAACGCCCATAACAAGACCCACCCAAATTGCGATTTTAAGGTGTGAGTAACGGTCGTTTTCGTCGGTGCCTTTTTTGTAAAAGAGGTCGGCACAACCCCATCCCAAAGTGGCGACAAGCGCCAATAAAAACCAAGACATAACTTTTATAATTAATAATGCATAATTCATAATCGGAATTACACATTATAAACTTACCTCCTAATTAAATTAATTGTTCTAATTTTGCATTTTGCATTTTGCATTTAATTAGGGGGTGGTCGGCGGCGAAAATGTTTGTTTTCGAGTCTATCCTTATAATGCATTATTTACCCTCGGTCAGTCGCTTTGCAAAGTCGGTTAGCTCCTCGCGCGAGAAAAATTCAAGCGTAATCGTTCCGCTGTTTTTACCCTTTTGGGTGATTTTAACTCGTCTGCCGAGCTCTGCTTTAAGCGATATTTCGGCTTCGCTAAAGAAGGTGTCCTTTTTTTCAAGTTTTTTAGGTGCTTTTGGCTTTTTGTTGGCAACGCCCTCTAAAAAGCGCACCGATGCGCCCGATAGTGCTAAATTAAACAGATGTAATCTTAAATCGCTGTCCTCTATGGATATTAAAACTCTTGCGTGACCTGCTGTGATTTTATCGGTTTCTAGCGCCTCGGTTTCCTGCTCGTTTAGATTTAAAAGACGAAGAGTGTTGGCAACGGCACTTCGTGATTTTCCAACACTTTCCGATACCTCGGCCTGTGTCAGTCCATAGGTATCCATAAGCGTCTTATAGCCCTTTGCCTCTTCGATAGCGTTTAAATCCTCTCTTTGAAGATTTTCAATAAGCGCCATTTCCATAAGCGCTTTATCGTCGACTTCCTTTATAGCAACGGGCACTTCGCTAAGCCCTGCCATACGACAGGCACGCCAACGGCGTTCACCCGCAATAATACGGTAGCTTCCGTTTGCCTCGGGGCGCACAACGATAGGCTGAATAAGGCCGTGTCTAGCTATGCTGTCGGCTAGTTCCTGCAAAGCTTCTTCATCAAAGTTTTTTCTGGGCTGTGTGCGGTTTGGCTCAATATCGGCAAGGCGGACGTTAACAACGCTTCCGCTGTCACTCGCATTCTCGTTAAAAAGAGAATCTAAACCTCTGCCGAGTCCTCCTTTTTTTACTGCCATTGTTTACGCCCTCCTGTTTCTCTTTAAAAATTCTTTTGAAAGTGCATTGTACGCATCAGCACCCTTTGAACGCTTATCGTAATACTGAATAGGACAACCAAAGCTTGGCGCCTCGGAAAGTCTTACAGTTCTTGGGATTGTGGTGCGGTAGAGCTTATCGCTAAAGTATTTTTTAATCTCTGCTACCACCTGTTGCGTAAGGTTTAGTCTGCCGTCAAACATAGTTAGCACTATGCCCTCGATTTCAAGCGTCTGATTGTAAAGCCTTTTAACGCTTCTTATAGATGACATCAGCTGTGATAAGCCTTCAAGGGCGAAATACTCACACTGAAGAGGCACTAAAACCGTGTCCGAAGCGTTTAGTGCATTAATAGTGATAAGGCCCAGCGAGGGCGGACAGTCAATAAATATAAAATCGTATTTTTCTCTAAGTACAGACAAAGCGTTTTTAAGCTGTGCCTCGCGGTGCTCTATGTCTACAAGCTCAACCTCGGCGGCGGCAAGATTTATTGAGGAGGGTATAACGTCAACGTTTTTAAACTCGGTGGTCTGCACGGCGCTATCTGCCCTGCAACCCGTAACCAAAAGCTCGTAAGTAGTGTTTGTGCCCTCTTTTTTGCTGATACCATAACCGCTGGTAGAATTTCCCTGTGGGTCGGCGTCTACAAGCAACACCCGTTTACCCGCAAGACCTACCCCTGCGGCAAGATTTACGGCAGTGGTGGTTTTTCCCACACCGCCTTTCTGATTTACAACCGAAATAATTTTGCCCATAATTTTCTCCGTTTATTATGTATATATTGGGACAGCATCACCCTCGTCAACTCGCCTAGCTTTATGAGCAAAACCGCATAAGCCTCCCTTGTTAAAGGGAGGTGTCGCGGTGAAGCCGTGACTGAGGGATTTGCGACCGTCTAATTTATTTAATTTATGTTTATATAATATATATTAGATTAAATAATATAGATATATAGGGACTTTTCCCCATTTGTTTCACGTGAAACATTTTGTTTGCAAGTTTATTATACCAACAAAACGGCTTGTTGTAAATAAAAAGTTTTATTTTCCGATTGACAAACTCTGCCTTTTGTACTATGATATTGTTTGTTCGATTACAAAAAGGAGACTTTTTATGGATATTATAGCTCAAATTTTAAGTATTTTAGGCTGTGCGATTATGATTTTATCGTTTCAGTTTAAAAACAACCGTCATTTATTTATAGCACAAGCGCTTTCCGCCCTCACTTTTGGTTTAAGCTACGTTTTCCTCGGCACGTACGACGGCGCGGTTATGAACGTTGTAGCACTTACCAACGGTGCGGTGCTGTTTTTAGGTCCTAAGTTCAGGAAAAAGCCCATTATGATTGCAATTTGCATAGGTTTTGCTCTGGCGCCGATAATTTCTATTTTACTAGCCGGTGACGCTTGGGTTACTAAACCGCTGCTTGAAAAGATTTTCGGCATAGTAATCGGTATCGCGCAAATAGTTATAACAATAGCTATGTGGAAGGACGACGGCAAGATTATCCGCAACACCCGTTTGTTTATCACCTCTCCCTCTTGGCTTATCTACAATATTGTAGTTTTCTCGGTGGGCGGTATTATTTGCGAGGTGTTCAGCATCATATCAATCATAGTTTCCTTTGTCCGCTACGGAAAAGACGGATTTGAGAAATAAATGCGAAATTGAAACAATATTGATATTAAAAGGGCGCAGAAAATTCTGCGCCCTTAATTTTGCACTTTGCATTTTGCATTTATTTCTGGTCCGGTTTAAATATTAGTGCGGCAATGAGCGAAAAGAAAGGCGCCGCCGCTATTCCTGCGCTAGTAGCCGTTAGTCCTCCCATTAGCGCACCCATTAGTCCGTACTCCTTTACCGCCTCTTTTACACCTGTTGCAAGGCTAAAGCCAAAGCCTGTCAGCGGCACGGTGGCACCCGCACCCGCAAAGTCTACAAGCGGCGCATAAAGACCTATTCCCGTAAGGATTACTCCGATTACAACGTATGACGTTAATATTCTAGCCGGTGTTAGCTTTGTAAAATCAATCAGCAATTGACCTATAAGGCACAATCCACCGCCAACCGCAAAAGCTTTTAAACAATTAATACATATATCTAACATAAAATACCTCCGATGTTTCACGTGAAACATTTGGAGGTATTATTTCCTTTATATTACTATTTATTCAGTGTTTGATTTATTATTTTGATTGTTTCGGTGTAGTCTAAATTTCGCACTCGAGCGCTCTCCGAACCTTCTCCGCTGACGGTTAGTTTCACCTTGCAGGTGCCGTATCTTCGGTCGGCAGGTGTGCGGTAGACCTTTATTACCGCGATTTTTTCGCTTTGGCAGTTAAGCTCACGGCTTGAAAGCCTTTTTGTGCCTTGCACCGAACAGTTTTTAGAAAGGATTAGTCTGCCGTTTTTTGATTCCCACATACAAATATATAAATAATAGGTGTTAATCACGGCGGCAACTATGCACAGGAAAAACACAGGTGAAAAGAAGCTTTTAAGCAAATAAAAGCTTAAAATTGCTACTGCCGATATTATAAAGTAGTATATTGTGGGCAAAAATGCAAAGCGGCGGCGGGTTCGCCTGTCACCTTTTGGCTTTAAAACGTAAGAGCTTGTGTTCAAAAAAGGAAAAAGCTTATCCCTTTTTGCAGTAATTTCCCGTTTTGTGCCGCATGGGATAACGGCAGGACGCTCACCCTTTAAATTTCCGTAACCGCCGACGGCGGCGCTCATAGTATAAAGACCGAAAAGTCGCATAAGCGGTGTCTGGTCTATAAGTATGCAGTTTACCTTGTGTTTGCTAAACGCCGTATGGCGCCTTACAAACAAGCCCGACACCGTTTCAATCATTTTTTTGCCGTTTTTTAAACGAAAATCTATGTTCTTTACAAGTGACGCTATAAAAGCTACTCCGTAAAAAAGCAAAAATATTAAGGTTATAAGGTTAACTATAGGCGGAAAATAGTTGTTTACCTTAAGCGCTAATTCGCTAAGTCGACCGATTAGTAGCCTTTCTATAGAAATTCCGAGCAGTTTTCCTAAAAAAGCTACGGTTGGTACTGCTACGAGTATCCCGGTCAAAAAGGACGAGCCCGAAGCCGATAAAGCGGCTATTTTTATAGGTGAAAAGCGGTAATCGGCTTTTACGTCGCCCACGTATAAAAGTTCCCAAAGCGCCTTGGCGCTTCGTCGGCTAAGCTTAAATTCAACGTCGGCCTTTTCGGTGCTTCCCGCCTCGGTGTTTAGCCTGAAGGTCACGCTCGAAAATATTAAATCGGCTAAATTTCGGCGGTAGGATATGGACGACAGCTCCTTTCTCGGTATTTTAACCTTTCGTCGCAAGAAAAATCCGTTGCGAACGGTTAAAAAGTCGTCCTCAACCGTTAGAGAAAAGCTAAACATTCTAAGCAGCGCTACCGAAAATATAAAACTAAAGGCTATAAATTCCAGCGTCCACACACCGCTTACCTCTTTATAAAGCAGATACTGAACCGCGCCCTTTATAAACGGAAGCACCAACACAAACAAAAAAGGCTTTAAAAACCGATAAATCATCAACGGATGGGCCCTAAATTTACTTTTATTCATCTTTTGCCTTCCTT
Organism: Acutalibacteraceae bacterium; assembly: GCA_045602945.1. GTDB lineage: Bacteria > Bacillota > Clostridia > Oscillospirales > Acutalibacteraceae > UBA737. The sequence goes on from JAZSCM010000009.1 coordinate 8,071, forward strand.
GATAGATAAAATAAGCCCGTCTGCCTTAAGCTTCTCGATTTCGGGGATTACACAGTAGCCCTTTGCCGCCTTTAAAATAACGGCAGAAAGCCCTAGCGCGTTTGATAACGGCAAGGATACGCTCTCGGCGTAAACCAAAAGCGCTCTCGGCATTATTTTTTGAGATTTTATAAAAACGCCTTTTTCAACCGATATATAGGTATCGGCAACGGTTATAACGTAGCTTCGGTAAAGCAAGGGAAAATATACAAAGGAAACTGCGGCGCAAACTAATAGCACGATAGCCGAAAATATATAAAGGGAAAAAAGTATTGATAAAAAGGCACTAAGTATGATTGCTACCATAAAAATTCTGGTCTGCCACACTCTTAGCGTTCTTTTTGGTAGTTTAAGCTCTGATTTCATTTCTTTATCATATCCCAGTACTCTTTGAATTTCTGCTCGTTTTTATTATCACCAAACTCATAATACTTATAATTTTTAATTGCATCGGGCAAATACTGTTGGTTTACATAATGTTTTGGGAAGGAGTGAGGATAAAGGTAATTTTGACCCTTTGTTTCTGCTTCCTCACCGTCAAAATGTTTGTTTTGAAGATGTCTTGGCACAGG
>JAZSCM010000010.1:0-14783 GCA_045602945.1 Acutalibacteraceae bacterium
TGATATTTTCGCTTTGCGAAAGTGATATTAAACCCAACGGGTTTAGTGATATTCTATTCGCCTCAAAACTTGCGAAGCAAATAACACTCGGCTGAAAGCCGAATATCACTGCGCAGCAATATCACTCGCCGTAGGCGAATAAAACTGGCGTGATACTCCGTTAAGAGTATCACGCCAACCAAACAGGGTGTTTTAGTTGACAAGCAGTGTTTTATTCTTGTGTTTTTGAAGCTTTATTTTTTCGTTCCTTTATTTTTTTAAAGATAAGGCATATTAAATGCAGTACCATACCCACCTCTATTGCTACTACAAGGTCAAAGATTACGGTGAGCAAAAAGGTTAAAACCAAAATAGCATCGTCATAAAGCGGTGCTGTTTTAAAGATATGCTTTATCTGTTCCCATTCGCACATATTGTATGCCACCATAAAGAGTATTGCGGCGATAACAGGCATCGGAATCCACGCGGCATAAGGCATTAAAACGACTAAAATGAGAAGTAAAACTATAGCGTGAACTATACCTGCTATTGGGGTTCTGCCGCCGTTTTTAACGTTAGCCGCCGTTCTGGCTATAGCGCCCGTTGCGGGAATTCCGCCAAAAAGACCTGAACAGATATTGCCGAGTCCTTGTGCTATCAACTCGGTGTTTGAATTATGGCGGTCGTTTATCATACCGTCCGACACAACACACGAAAGAAGCGACTCAACACCCGCTAAAATAGCAATGGTACAAGCCGAGGGGATAAGCTGTTTTATAGTGGTAAAGTTTATTTGCGGCACCGAAAACTTAGGTAATGCGCCCGAAATTGTATAAAGGTCGCCTATTGTGTTGACCTGTAATTTCAAAAGCTTAACCGCGGCGGTTACTAAAACTACGGCGATAAGCGAGGCGGGAATTTTTTTGCTGATTTTTGGCCAAACTATCAAAATTGCAAGGGCTACCATGCCTACTATTAGCGCCTGCCAATTTATTGTTGAAATAGAACTTGCTACCGCTTCTACCTTTTCGATAGTTTCTATCGCGTTGGTGCCCTCTTTGAAGGTAAGACCTAAAAAGTCCTTTATCTGACCTATGGCAATTGTTACCGCAATACCAAAGGTAAAGCCAACGGTTATGGTGTGGGGTATGTATTTTATAAGTGAACCGAAATTTAAAACACCCATTATTATAAGCAGTATTCCCGCCATAATGGTTGCAATTATAAGACCGCCGGTGCCAAAGTCCGCGACAATTCCCGCAACGATAACGGCAAATGCGGCGGTGGGGCCCGAAATGTTAACCCTGCTTCCGCCAAAAATAGATATAACAAAGCCTGCTACGATTGCGGTGTATAGTCCCTTTTCGGGAGATACTCCACTGGCAATGGCTAAAGCTATAGATAGCGGAAGCGCAATAATTGCAACTATAATACCCGCTACAATATCACTTATAATCTGCTTTTTTGAGGCGGTTTTTAGCGACGAAATGATTTTTGGTTCAAAAATTTTCATAAATCCTCTTTTTCCCTTTTTAAAATATTTTTAAGTCGTTGGCAAATATTTTTAAGTCCTATAATAGCAGTAATGCAAAAAACAGGAGCATAAATATAAAGGTACCTAGCCCTTGCTTCAAATAAGATTTCAAAAAGAATCAACCCCAAAATGCTAATCCACAGAATGCTCATTGTGTTTTTTTGCGCCTTTTTAAAGCTTCCAAGGCAAGAGAAAAAGGACAGTATAAGGGTTAAAATCCAAATTATTTGACTGATTAGTAGAAAACCAGCGTGTCGGTAGCCGTTTATATGATATAACGATTTCAGAAAGTAACTTAAGTTGGTATCGGGCGTTTGCACCTCAACAAAATAAAAGGTGCCCTCCTCGTTCCAGGCAAAAGTTCCGTCGTTAAAGGTGGTTAGCATTTTTTTGGCAGTGTGCTCAAAATAACCCTTTATTCTCATTTCCTTTAATCTTTGCTTTATTTCATCTATATTTGCAACGCGCCTTTGCTCTGTAGTATCAAACTGCTTTGAAAAGGTAACGTCCTCTTCTATATAGGCACCGTTTGTTTGGCTGTTTAGTCCCATCATAACAAAGTGCCAAGCACCCATTTTTTTGCCGCTGTCAATTTCTATACCGCTTTTCTTAGCACCTGAATTTATAATCCCCGAAAAAACGGCCAAGCATAAAACGGCACATAGCAGTAAACAAACGTATCTTTTTAGTTTTTTCAAACTGAAATTTTTGAATATAGCGGCTGTTTCCACAATGAATATAGAAATTACAAGTATTAAGCACTGCGGTTTTATAAAAAATCCCGCTATACCTATTGCTATTGCGCTAAGCCGACAAACCGCACGCGAAATTTTGTTGGCGGCAGGTTTTTTATAAAGATAAAGGCAAAGCACAGGGATAAACAGAGAAACCGAATCGGAATAAAAGACAACCGACCACGGAGAAAGACCGAAAACCAAAACACATAGCAAAAATCCCAAAGCGGCATAACGGCTACTTACAAACAGCTTTAAGGTTTTATAGGTTATGTAACAGGCAAATGAATTTATAAGGCAGTTTAAAACAACAAAAACAAAGGTTTCGTACTCTCCTGTAAAAATACCCAGCGCATTATTAAGTTTTAAAAGCGTCGCCGCAAGTAAAACCAACGCTTTATTGTTAGGATACATTGAATAATATATGTCGTATACGGATAGTTGCAAACTGTTCTCGACAATATGCGAAGCTGAGGTTCTTATGTAATAGGGATCCCAACCCGCCAAAAAGAAAATGTTATAACAAATAACACACTGAACGACAAAAAGAATTATGCTAAAAAGAGCGATAATATAATCGGTGGGAGGCAATTTAACCTTGAGTTTTAAATTAACGCCTTTTTTAAGATAAAAAATATATGCAACTAAAACGATTAAAAAAACAACGCTTAAAAAAAGCAAAATGCCAAGATTAGACCATAAAAAATCCTTTTTTGCGAAATAATCCTGTCCTTCAAAAAACAGGCACAAAAAGAGAATTAAAGCCGTAAAAAATCCGAAAACGTATTTGGCTGTTTTGTGTAAAACGTTTTCCATACGCCTTCGGACTTCCTTTCTTTTTAAAAATTGCAAACTACCGATTTTTATAAATCAACAGCTTTCTAACAAGGAAATTGTAAACAAAAACTATTCCCGTTGCCGCTATTTTTGAGACCATTTCGTTTATGCTTATCAGGTCTACGGCTACCCACATAATAAGTAGATTAAGTAACAGGCCGACTATACTTGCAAGATAAACGCTTAAAATTTCTTTAATAATTGGTTGTTTGCTCTCTTTAAACACTAAAATTCTACCCGCAAGCCAATTTACAAAGGTAGAAAGAATATAGGCTATCGCGGTGGCAACGGCATAGTGGCAGGATACCTTGCCTAAAAGGAAAAATACAACCCATTCGGCAACGGTAGCAATACCGCCGACTATTATATAAAGCAAAAATTCTTTAATGTTTTTCCTGTTCATAGCCTACCTCCTTCCGTTGCTGTTTTGACTTTTTAATTTTATCATCATTTTTCCTGTTTTTCAACAAAAACTATATAATGAATTTTGCAAAGACGGTCATAATTATTAAAAATACAGCGTTTACGAGTGTGAAAAGATAGAAATAGTTTTTTGATTTTTCAGGATATAAAAGCTTAAACTCGCTAAAGGTGATAAGACTGGCAAGGGAGGCTATAATAGTTCCCGTTCCTCCGATATTTACGCCGAGAAGCAGCGACGCATAGTCACCTGTAAAGCGGGATAAAAGTATTGCCGACGGCACGTTGCTGATAGCCTGACAGGAAAGTGTTGAAACTAACAGCGTGTCTTTTTCCAGCAAGGAGGATAATAGAGAATTTACCGCCTCTATTCTTGCTAAATTCCCAGCAAAAATGAAGAAAAAGAAGAAGGTGCCAAGCAGACCGTAATCGACCATAAAAAGAGCGTCGCGGTCGGTAAAAAACAGGATAACGGGGATTAATATTAAACCTATCCAAAAAGGAATTACCCTTAAAACAATTAAAACCGAAAGGGCAAAAAGCACCATATAAAGCACCGTTTTGCCCTTTTTAAGCTTTTCTGAAAAAGTATCGCTGATTACAAACTTTATAGGCTTTACAAACAAACAGGCAATTCCTAAAAGTGCAATAGCGAGTAAAAATGCGGGTAGCATTATAAGGCAAAACTCGGTTGTGGGTATATTAAAATAAGAATATAGATAAAGGTTTTGCGGATTGCCAAAGGGGGTTAACATTCCGCCGAGATTTGCCGAAATGTTTTGAAGCACGAAAAGATATGCCATATATTTTTCTTGCTTTGTAACTGATAGCGCAAAGTAGCCTAGCGGCAAAAAGGTGATAAGCGCCATATCGTTTGCAATTATCATAGAGCCTATAAAGGTGATAACCACTAAGCTTAAAAAGAGCGAACGCAAATTTCCCGCAAAGGTAACTAGTTTTCGGGCTAGGATAGTAAAAAACTTGATGTTTTTCAGCGCACAAACCACCGCCAAGGTAATAAAAAGACAGGAAAGGGTTTTAAAATCGAAATAGGAAAGATACTCCTTGTCGGGCGGCACCAAAAAAGCCGTTACAGCCGCCGCCAAAAAGGCTATTAAAAAGACGGTGTTTTTCTTTATAAACCTTTTGATTTTCATATTTTCCCCTCCTCAGACAACAGTGCGATATATTGCTTCGCAATGCGATATATTTTAAAAAACGCGATATATTTGTTTTTAACAAATGCGATATGAGATAAATCCTCGTGCCGCAAGGCACATATCGCACCAAAGGTATATCGCATAATTTATTATATCTCGCAAATCCCTTTTGGGATTTATCTCGCTGCATCGCGCCTTAGCGCGATGCAAACCGTGTGACATTATAGTACAACCGTTTAGTTTTGTCAATCAAAAGGTTTGCAATAAAATTTCGTTTATGTTAAAATTTGTTTCGGTGATAAAAATGAATTTACCAAAGCGCAAACCAACCAGGCTTAAAAATTACGATTACAGCCAAAACGGTGCATATTTTATTACAATATGCACCCATAACAAAAAATGCATATTATCAAAAATCGTAGGGGAGGGTCTCTGCGCCCTCCCGTCGATACAGCTAACGCCGATTGGCGAAACGGTAGATAAAGCAATAAAATACATCGACCAAAATTATCAAAATGTTTTTGTGGATAAATACGTAATTATGCCAAATCACGTACATTTGATTGTTAAAATTGAAACGGGAGGGCACGGAGACCCTCCCCTACAAGCGTATGATATTATCGGTAATTTCAAATCGTTTACCACACACGAATATAAAAATACTCTTTGGCAACGTTCCTTTCACGACCATATTATTCGCGGCGATGATGATTATCTGAAAATTTGGGAATATATCGACACAAACCCTCAAAAATGGAAGGAAGATTGTTTTTATACCGAACAAATTAAAGCGGAGTGAGGTCACTCCGCTTTAATTAGCTATATTTAGAAAAATTTGATTTTGATTTTTGGTTTTCTTCTCATAAAATTCATCGCACACTTTTTTTGTATGAATTGCTTGAATTTCTTGTTTTTCATTAAAAGTTTAAAAACAACAAATGTAACAGCACCTAAAACCGCGGTTAGAACAAAACCAATCCACAACGGCGATAACACCCATAGCCAAGACCAATTTATTGTGCCTGTTAATTTTAATATTATAAATACTATTGCTACAACACCGAAAAAACTTAAATTGATGGTTTCCTCTTTATTTTCAAAATATCGACCTTTCTCAAGTGAAAAACGGCACTCCTCTAAAATGCGAATAGTATTTTCTTCAACCTTTTTGCGATAATTATCTTCGGGTATTTTTTCGCCCAACAGCAATTCGTTGACCGAAATATTAAGCAGGTCACACAAGGGCTGTAGCATTGAAACGTCAGGAAAACTGTTTCCGTTTTCCCAACGGGATACCGTTTTATTGCTAACCCCTAATTTTTCCGCAAGTTGTTCTTGGGTTAAATTTTGTTCTTTTCTGCAAGTCGCAATAAATCTTCCGATTTTTTCTTGGTCCATATTATCATCTCCTATCGGAATTATACTGTCTCTTTAAGCACAATAACAGGACATTAAGCGAGAATTGACCGACTTTTACAAAAATTATGACGGTTAATGCTGTAAGGTAATTTAAATTAGTGATATTATGCCTTGCGGCATAGTGTTATTTTCGCACGGCGAAAGTGTTATTAAACCCTTTGGGTTTAGTGATATTTTATTCGCCTTATAAACTGTCCGAAGGACAATACCACTATGCGTAGCATAATAGCACTGCTTTAGCAATATCACTCGCCGTAAGGCGAATAAAACTTTGCATCGCGCCTTAGCGCGATGCAAACCTCACCGCCGCCTTTGCCAGTATATCGGTAGGACTTACCGCAACTATTGGAAGGTCTATTTTCTCGAATGCAATAGGCAGCTCTGTACAGCCTAGAATCACGCCCTCGGCGCCACTTGATTTTAAATCTTCTACTAATTTAATTAGTTTTTCGTGGTGGGGATACTCTTTTCCCGCCTTAACGTAGTCGTAAATTAAGCTCATTATAAGCTTTTGTTGGTCGGTATCAGGACATATAGTCTCTATACCCTCTTTATTCAGTTCTTTTTCATAAAGCCCTGATTTTATGGTGCCGTCGGTAGCAAGAAGCGCCGCTTTCTTTATACCCATCTCCTTTAAGGTTTTAGCCGTTTCTCTTGGCATATTAAGGAAAGGTACGTTTACGTTACTTGCTACGTCGTCTAAAAAGAAGTGGGCGGTGTTACAGGGCACGATTATCACGTCGGCACCTATTGATTCAAGTCTTTTTGCGCTCTTTATCATTTCGGGGCGAGGGTCGGCACCGTTTCCTACAATGGCCGCCGTTCTATCGGGAATATTCGTGTTGTTATCAACTAAAATATGTATATGCTCCTGGTCGCAGGAAGCATCGGTAAACTCGATTACTTTTTTCATTAAATCGCAGGTCGCCATAGGACCCATTCCGCCAAGAATTCCAACCGTTTTTTTCATATTTTCCTCCGCGTATTGTAATTTTCTATATTGTAGCACATACGTTTTGCAAAAACAATGTTTTAATTAAAATATAAGTTGCTGTTGAAAACATTTTGTGTTATAATCTCTCTTGGAATAAGGTAAACCTACAGCGGTAGGCGGTTAACCCTTTGTTGTTTCAAGGGGTATATGCCCCCTTGAAATATAAGGGGGTGATGCTGTGCAACAAGAAACTTTTATTATAATTCTTATGATACTAGTCCTAGGTTACATAATAAGCATAAAAAAATAACCGCCCTCGTCCAAAAGTAGCGGTTATTTTTAACACTATTTCGGGCTAACCGTTTATCGTGGTTTGCCTTATTTCATTTATATTATATCATATATTTAAGAAATGTCAAGCATCCGAAAAAATTGGGTGCTTTTTAAAACAAATTTGTTAATTTTGCACTTTGCATAGCCTCCCTTGCCCTAAAGGGAGGTGCCGAGGAACGAGGCGGAGGGATTGTGCATTTTGAATTTATTAGTTTGACTTTTAGTGTCTTGTGTGATACCATATTATATGTGATAATATGCGGTTTTGGAGGCTTGAAAATGGGAAAAGCTACTGTTAAAACTGTTATTAAATCTGCTTTTAAACCTTTAGTTTGCCGTTTTAGAAAGACAGGCGGCAAAAAAAGGTTTTTAGGTGTTGCGGTGGATAGCGAAGCCGCACTTAAAACCGTAAAAAACGCTAAGAAAATCGGCATTGTGGCAGTAAAGCATACCGCTTTTGTTGCCGAGCTTTTAAAAGAGTCTTTATCTGACCTTGGAATTGAATGTCAAATAGCTTTAAAAGAGCCTAAAAAATACGAGGATATTCCCTATATTATGATTTGTCCGCAAAATTTTAAGGTTTTCCCTAAAACCTATATAGCCTTTCAAATGGAGCAGACCGTAAATCCCCGTTGGCTTACAAATGAGTATTTAGAAATTCTCTATAACGCCGCCGCTGTTTTTGATTATTCTAAGGTAAACATAGAATATTTTAGCCGTGACGAAAAGCTTAAAAACAAACTTTTTTATATTCCTATTGATATATTGAAAGAGCGTTTAAATAAGGTAAATATTTCCCAAAACAAGCCTTACGACGTGCTGTTTTACGGCGACCCGTATATAGACCGAAGAAAAGAGTTTTTAGATAAAATCGGCGAAAAATTTAATTTAAAAATACTTTCTAACACCTTTGGCGAGGCGCTTTATAACGAGATAAATAAGGCTAAAATTATTGTGAATATTCATTACTATCAAAATGCACTGCTTGAAACCACCCGTCTTTACGAGGTGTTATCCCACAGCGACTGTCTTATTATTTCAGAGCAAAGTTTAGATAAAGAAGCCGACGGGAAACTAACACAGATAGTTGATTTTACCCCTATCGGCGATATTGATTTTATGATTTCGCGTATAGAATATTGGCTAAATAACGAAAGCGAAAGAAACAAAAAGCTTGAAGATAATTTAAAAAATCTCAAAATTTCTCCCTGCGATACGCTAACCTTTCTTTCACACTTTTTTAATAACAACGTTTAAATCGAGGCGCTTTTATGAACGAGAAAATTAAAAATTATATTAAAAATAATGAGGAATTGCTTTACAAAACCTTAAAAGAGCTGTGTTCAATCCCTGCCCCCTCTCATTTTGAGGGAAAGAGAGCTAAATATTGCAAAAATTGGCTTGAAAAAAATGGCGCAAAGGGTGTTTACATAGACAAGGCGCTAAACGTGGTTTTCCCGATAAACTGTGAGGAAAGCTCTAAAATCACAACCTTTGTAGCCCATACCGACACGGTTTTCCCCGATACTACCCCCTACCCTTATTTTGACGATGGCGAGAAAATTCACTGTCCCGGTGTTGCCGACGATGCGGCTAGTGTTGTATGCCTGCTTCTTACCGCTAAATTCTTTATTGAAAACAATATAAAGGCTGAAAACGGCATTATGTTCGTGCTTAATTCCTGTGAAGAAGGTCTTGGAAATTTAAAGGGCACAAGGCAAATTTTTAACGATTATAAAGATAGAATTGAAACCTTTATCTCGGTTGACTGTGCGCTTGAAAAGATAAGTCACAATTCGGTGGGCTCTACAAGATACGAGGTAACAGCCACCACCGAGGGCGGTCACTCTTTTCATAAATTCGGAAGTAAAAACGCTATCGCCGTATTATCGGAAATTATAACCGAGCTTTATAAAATCAAGGTTCCGCAAAAGGAAAACACCAAAACCACCTATAACGTTGGTATAATCGAGGGCGGTACCTCGGTTAACACCATAGCGCAGTCGGCTCGTATGCTTTGTGAATACCGTTCGGACGATAAAGAGTGCCTTGATATAATGGAAAAGGAATTTAAAGCGGTTTTTGAAAAATTTTCAAGGGAAGCTACCTTAAGTGTTAAGGTTATAGGTGAGCGCCCCTGCAGTATAACACCTCGCCAGAAAATCGAAGCGCTAAAGCAAAAAATAGTGCCTATCGTAGAGGGTGCTATCGGAAAAGAGGTCGCCTTTATATCCTCGTCTACCGACTGCAATATTCCGCTGTCTTTAGGTGTTTCGGCGCTTTGCATCGGCTCTTGCAGATATGAAGGTATGCACACAAGAGAAGAATGGATGGAAAAGGACTCTGTTAAAACAGGTCTCGAAATAGTTATAAAATCAGCGCTTAAATTAACCGAGTAATAAAAAGTTTTTAATTTGCATTTACTTTTTTGTATCTTTGTGATATTATATTTTTATAAATTTTAGGAGGAAAAATTATGTTGGATAAAATACTCGACTTTTTACTGAAAATCCCATACGGCAAAATTTTCTCTATGGCTGTGCTTATAATCGGCTGTCTTATTGCAATTAAAATTCTTTTAAAGCTTTTTGATAAGTTTGTTGCAAAATCAAGCCTTGACAAAGTTGTTTGCAAGATTTTGCGAATAGCCGTTAAAGGTCTGCTTTTATTTGTAGCGCTGATTATCGTTCTCGGCAGTCTCGGTGTTGCCGTATCGTCACTCGTTGCAGCGCTATCGGTTGTCGGCGTTGCGTTTTCCCTTGCTATTCAGGGCTTCTTATCAAACGTATTCGGCGGAATTCAGATAATTTCCAACAAGCCTTTTACAATTGGTGATTTTGTTGATGCAGGCGGCGAATCAGGTGTTGTTCGCGAGGTTGGCCTTTTCTACACAAAGCTTGATACACCCGACAAGAAGCTTATCCAAATTCCAAACAGCGCTATTGCAAACTCAAATATTACAAACTACTCAAGCGCTATTAACCGCCGTGTTGATATTTCGGTTTCTGCTTCTTATGGCGACGATATCGAAAAGGTAAAAAAGGTGCTTTTAGACCTTGCAAACGCTCACGAGCTGGTTTTACAGGAAGCCGGTCTAGAACCTTTTGCTCACGTTAAGGAATACGGACCAAACGATATATCCTACGTTTTGCGCGTTTGGACCAAAAACGCTGACTACTGGACGGTATATTTTGATTTAATGGATACCATTAAGCCTACATTTGATGCAAACGGTATTGCAATGAGCTTCCCACACGTAAACGTGCATATGGTGTGAGCGCAAAGCGCTCACAGCGATATAAATCCCGACAGGGATTTATATCATATCGCATTTGCCGAAAGGCAAATATATCGCGTTTTTAAACATATCGCATTGCGAAGCAATATATCGCCAAAATTTAAATAATAATTAATAAAGAATTAATAATAAAAATAGTGTTTCGCTAAAGCGAAACGGCATATAAAAACAATGCTTGTCAACTAAACTAGGTGTTTTAGTTGACAAGCAATTTTTATTTTTCTACTTTTTTTATATTTTCTGCCGCCTGTGCTTTTTCTTCGCAGTCGCTTGAATGAATAAAAATTTCCTCACAGGCACGTTGCGCCGAAACTAGCTCGTTTATCGCCTTTTCGGTTGCATCAAGCAAGGTTAAATACATTTGCTTATAATCAGCCATTTTGTCACTCCTTTTTTAATAAATATTTTCCGCACTTTTCTTTTAAGTCAACACTTATTTTATTGCAAAATCAAAAAAGTGTGTGCAACCGAAGTTACACACACCGAAAAATGCGGAACTTCAATTTGCTACCACACAAACTTTTCGGAATTCTCTCGAAGACGCGAAAATAGAAGTCTGCATTTTTACCAAAGTAAAAATAGACTTCGAGAATAGATTCCGAAATATTTAGTTTGTGTGGTATGTACTGAGTATATCATACTTTTGAAGTTTTTACAACTATTTATAATAAATTTGTTTCTTTTTTATATTGTAGCTCAAATTACACAACTCTTAAAAAGGATGTTCACGAAACAACCGAATATTTAGAGCTTTTTTTAAGAAACCTGTTGCTTGGTGAAAACAACCCTCTTAAGAACCGCGATTTGCATATTGTTGGTTTGTTATCTTCCCCAACGTGCAACGAGAAAAACGAAAATTGCACTTTGGATTGAACTTTGGACGAAATTGCCGTTTTAAACTTACTAAAAGACGATAGCAAACTAACGCAAAAGAAAATTGCCGAAAGGCAAATATATCGCGTTTTTAAACATATCGCATTGCGAAGCAATATATCGCCAAAATTTAAATAATAATTCTTATGATACTAGTCCTAGGTTACATAATAAGCATAAAAAAATAACCGCCCCTCTACCAAAAGTCGCGGTTATTTTTTAACTAAAACTTAGGTTAACCGTCTATACGGCGTACCTTATTTCATTTATATTATACCATAACTTTTGTAATTGTCAAGCGCTCGGTTTCGGGTGCTTGTTTTTATACTTTCTTGAAAGATATAGACACCTCTCCTGCACGCTCTCTGGCTAAGAGAGTTATCTATCTCTAAGAGCGATTGTATTTAGTAATTTGATGTGATATATTTAATAATGAGGTGGCTAAAAATGAAAGAAATAGCTAATAATATTCGCTTTTTTCGGTTGAAACAAAAAATGACTCAAGCTCAACTTGCGAACAGGCTAGGAATTCAATATCAGGCTGTTAGCAAATGGGAAACTGAAATCTCTGTCCCTGACACAACTATGCTTCCAAGGATTGCGGATGTCTTAGGAATTACGATTGATGAGCTGTTCGGACGCAGAAAAAACGGTTGCGCAGGTAATATTCCTGACGACAAAACAACTTTTCTTTTGCAGACCTATTCACAAATGTACTCCCCAGAAGCAGGACCCTGGAACCTTTCAGTTAAAAATAAGTATTTAGAATACCGATTCCGTGATTTTTTCGAGACACACTTTTCTATTTCTGACAATGCTCAAATATGTAATATTGGAATTGGTGCGGGAGAATGGGATACTTATCTTTCGTATAAGCTACCTGAAGGTGAGCTTACAAGTATTGATTTAGACGAAATTTGTTGCCGTCAGTTAGAAATGCGTCTTATTTGTGAAGGAAATCCAAATAAAGTAACTATCATTTGCGCAGACGCGATGACGTTGGATTTTTTCGAAAAATTCGATATCGTAACAATGGTTGGCTCTACTGCTATTGAAAGCGGAGACGGGCTAAAGTTACTTGCAAAAGCCATCAGCTTTGTAAAGGACAGCGGTGCACTCTACTATCAATCGCTTGATGAAAAAGAAGATTGTAATGCGGTTTTGAAAACAGCATTCCAACACGGTATGTTATTAACAGCATTTTTTGAAGATACTTCTTACGGCTTTCACTGTCATTATTATAAATTTGATAAAAAGGCAAACTGTAAAGATATTTGAGAAAATTATTACGCTTTGTTCATTGTTGTGACGTAAAAATTGTAAAGGAATTTAATATAAAAATTAAATCGGCAAGGTGACTTTCCCTTGCCGATTTTTAGGTTTATTTAAGTTCGGTTCCTTTTTGTAAAATCTCCAAATATTCACCAAAAACAAAAGTTTTATATCTTTTTTTCTCAGGTGTCTTATCTTTGAGTATCCCTAAATTGCAAAATGTTTCTACAAGGACATTGGCAGTTGGTAAAGAAATATCTAACGCCTCTGAAATTTCTTTTTTAGTTATAATAGGTCTTTCAAAAAGCAAGTTTAACAGCACTGTACAATTGTTGTTGCTTTTGTCATTTTGCAAGAGAATTTCAGAATACTTGTTTTGCAACCCAATTATTTGCTTGGCAGATTCTGTTGCCTCATCAGATACAGTAGCAACACCTCTCAAAAAAAACTTTATCCAACTTTCCCAGTCACCTTTTATTCTAACAGCCATTAAACGATCGTAATATTCCAATCTATTTTGTTTAAAATAATAACTAAGATATAATAATGGTTGAGTTAATATCTCCTGTTGACATAGCCAAAAGGTAATAAGCAATCTGCCCATTCGACCATTTCCGTCTAAAAAAGGATGGATAGATTCAAATTGCGCATGTATTAAGGCTATTTTTATTAAAGCAGGAAGATCATCATCTTCATACATGTAACTTTCTAAGTCTGCCATCGCTTTTTCCATTTCTTCCACCGTTGGCGGAATAAATGTCGCTGTCTCTAGTGTGCATCCTTGAGGTCCTATCCAGTTTTGTGTTTTTCTGAATTCACCAGGATTTTTGTTAGATCCACGAACGTCTTCTAAAAGTATTTTATGAATATTTCTAATTAATCTTAAACTTAATGGCAAAGTGTTAAGATTATGCAAGCCCCAGTTCATAGCGTTTACATAATTAACTACTTCTATAACCTCATTATATGCACGATCGTTTGTATCGACTGAAGGATTGTTTAGAACATCGACAAGAGAGGCTTGTGTACCTTCTATTTGAGCGCTTAAAACTGCTTCTTTTTTCACGTACATAGCAACAAACAATTCAGGATTTGGTAAAATTTGTGTTATTCCATCTAGTCTACCCAACTTACGATCCGCTAGCGAAAGCAATTTTTGCATTTCAAAATCAAAAACGATAGGTGGTTGAGGAGGAAGTTTAGCAGGGATGAATGCCGAATATCCCCTGGTTGTATTCATAATTATGCCTGCCCTTTTAGATTCAAGTTTCATTTTTTTCACTCCTATTATACTGCCAAAGCAAAGGTATTATTCGTTTTATAATTTTTAAAGTTTAATATTAACGAAAAAATTTTTTATTTAACAGCCCACATTAAATTTTAACTAAAATTATTATAGCAAATTTTTAGTTAAAGTCAAGATTCTTTTTCTTAGTTAAAAATTTTTTACTTAAAAATACTATAAGATATACTAAAAGGTGACACTTTCGTTCTATGATTACTTAGTTGTTCTTTATCAAATCATTTTTGGTACATAATAAGTATTGATTTAATAAAAAATGCGAAAAATATTTATAAAAAAAGGAGTGACAAGTTTGGCAGACTACAAACAAATGTATTTAACCCTGCTCGATGCAACCGAAAAGGCGATAAACGAGCTAATATGGGCGCAACGTGCTTGTGAGGAAATTTTTATTCATTCGAGTGAGTGCGAAGAAAAAGAACAGGCGGCAGAAATTATAAAAAAAGTAGAAAAATAAAATTTGCTTGTCAACTAAACTGGGTGTTTTAGTTGACAAGCAATTTTTTGCAATATTTTAGATTGTAGTACTATGTTTTATCTCACGACGTTTAATTTAGTGAAATTTAAATTTCATCGTAGGGGAGGGTCTCCGTGCCCTCCCGAAAGATTTTATCTCAATTGGCGGGGGGGCACGGAGACCCTCCCCTACGGTGAAATTTAAATTTCACTAAATTAAACGTCCCGAGA
>JAZSCM010000011.1:0-5597 GCA_045602945.1 Acutalibacteraceae bacterium
TTCTTTCAAAACCAATTCGCAGGCTTGGACTTTAAACTCCCTTGTGTAATTCACTTTCTTTTTCATCTTGTTCACTCTCCTGAAAATATTTTACCAACATTTTCACTCTTTGAACAGTCCTTTTTTACTATACAACTTTCAATTATTCATTATTCATCAGCGAAGCGACTTCATCATTCATTACGAAAATCCGTATTAATGAATGATGAATAATGAAAAATGAATAGTGGATAATACAAAACAAAAATCCCATCGACATTCGTCGACAGGATTTTCGTTTTGGCACGCTGAAAGGGATTCGAACCCCCGACCCTCTGCTTAGAAGGCAGATGCTCTATCCAACTGAGCTATCAGCGCATTTATGCCGCCATTTTTGACGGCGAGGGTTATTATAACACAAGTATTCAGAATAATCAAGCAAAATTTAAAATAATTTTACAAGAATTTTTTTATGCCTTTGCCGATACCTTTTTAGAAATCTCGGTATAGTTGTATGTAGGCACAATTCTTTTAACCAACAGCCTGATATTACAAGAATCGTCCGACATAACTTCTTGCATTTCATTTAACGTATCGATAAATAGCTTTTCATCAAACTCAAGCGGTCTTCCTATGTGGATAAGACGGTTATCAGTACGTGTGAGTCCTTCCTCTGAAAGAAGCTTTTCTTCATAAAGCTTTTCACCGGGTCTAAGACCTGTAAAATCAATCTTAATGTCAACATAAGGTTTAAAGCCTGATAATTTAATAAGGTTTTCTGCCAAATCGAGTATTTTAACAGGCTCACCCATATCTAGCACAAAAATCTCTCCGCCTTTAGCCGAAGCACCTGCCTGTAAAACAAGTGACACCGCCTCAGGAATCGTCATAAAGTACCTGATAATATTAGGGTCTGTAACTGTTACGGGGCCACCTGCTTCAATCTGCTTTTTAAACAGCGGAATTACACTACCGTTACTGCCGAGAACGTTGCCGAAACGAACTGCAACAAATTCGGTATCGGAATGATTATTATAAGTTTGAACAATCATTTCACAAATTCGCTTAGAAGCGCCCATAATATTTGTGGGATTAACGGCTTTATCGGTAGAAATCAGAACAAATTTTTTAACTCCAAACTTGTCCGCACATCTAACGGTATTAAGTGTACCGAAAACGTTGTTTTTAATTGATTCGTTAGGACTGTCCTCCATTAAAGGAACGTGTTTGTGCGCCGCGGCGTGATATACAATATCAGGCTTAAATTGTTCAAAGATGCTCTCAAGGCGCTTTAAATCTCTAACAGAGCCTATTCTCACCTGCAAATTTAACTTGGGATAATTTCTCATTAGCTCATTTTGAATGTCGTATGCATTATTTTCGTATATATCAAAAATAATAAGCTGTCTTGGATTATGAGCGGCAATTTGTCGGCAAAGCTCACTTCCGATAGAGCCGCCGCCACCCGTAACTAAAACGGTTTTGTTTTCAACATAATTTATAACCGATTCGATATGAATGTCGATAGGGTCTCTTCCTAAAAGGTCTTCTATTTCAATTTCACGAATATTGTTAATGTTTACCGCATCGTCAGAAATCATCTGATAAACAGACGGTATAGTCCTAACCTTACAATCGGTTAACTGACAAAGCTTTAATATTCTCGATTTATCTTCAGCACTACAACTTGGTATGGCAAAAACGATTGTATCAATTTTATATTCATCTGCTATGGTTATAATATCAGTAGTCTTACCTACCACCTTTACTCCGCAAATATACTGACCTAATTTAGTTTCGTCATCATCTACAACACATTTAACCTTAAAAAATCTACCTTTTGTATTAGCATGAATATCGTTAATTATTATTTTGCCTGCGCTACCCGCACCGACAACCATAATTCTGCCCTCAAAAAGCTCACCGTTTTTAGAAGGCTTGTGACGTAATCTGAAATACACTCTAACAAGAAGCACAAATGCTAGACTTATAAAAAAGATATCAATAATATCTCGCAAATCAAAAGGTGCTTTGAAACTAGCCTGAAAACTTCTTTTTACAACGTAAAATATAAAGGTCGATAGAGCGGTTGCGAAAATTATTCTAAGATAATCGATAGGAGTTGAATAATCCCAAAGTATAGAATAAACTTTCAAGAGATAAAACACAACAACGAGAATAACAGGGTATACTACTACCCCGCAAAGTATAGAATAAATATCTGTGAAAAATTTGAAATTGGCAGTAAAAAACACGGTAGCAATAACCGAAACAACCGCAATGGCATAGTCTACTATCGCAAATAGAACTCTTCCTAAAACCGCTTTCAAAATAACCCTCCTAAATACATATTCGATTAATTATAACATAATACGATGCTATATACAACTAGGTCTTTTGAATGAAAATTTTGTAATTAATTTGTTATTTTCGCATATTAGTAGGATCGTAATTTTCAATAAATTCCTTCCATTCTTCTTCGGAAACGGAAGAAAATTCAGTAGAATTGTCATTTTTATACGCTTGATAAAGATTATTGATGATAATATTATAACGAATATTAACCATATATTTTTGACGAAGAATGATTGCTATAATCCAAATTGTGAATATCAAGATTAGCACAAAAGGTATTAAATGGCCCCAATAGAAAACAGGTGCCAACCTAAAAAAGCCTAAACCGTCATTAGAAATTGAATATAAGGGAAAAATAAGATAAACGTTACAAACTAATAAACAAACATTGCCTACTAATTTAATCCAATCATTCTTAAAATATGTAAGTATCATAAACAAGACGGATATTATAACAACAACGGTCATAGTTGTAAGAGACGACTTGCTCATAACGTTATATTTACCCAAAGCGGCAGCTTTAGTAAACAGTGAAAGGCAGGTTAACATATTAATACAAAACATATAAATAACACTAAGTGTCAAAAGCACTCGTAAATATGCAAAGAGTTTACCATTTGTCTTAGCGTAGGTTATTTCGCACTTTTTTTCGTACGCCTCTACCCTTTTTAAAACGCTATCATATTTCTTCATAAAATCACCACCAAAAAATCTGAAACTATTATAACACTATATACTACCTCTTGACAAGTGTTAATTGTAAATAATATAATACTTGTCGGGTGATTTTTATGGCAATTATAAATATTGTAATGGTTGAACCTGAAATTCCGCAGAATACAGGCAACGTTGCAAGAACCTGTGCTGCTACAGGTGCTAGACTCCATTTAGTTGGTCCAATGGGTTTTACGATTGAAGATAAAAAGCTCAAAAGAGCAGGTCTTGATTATTGGGATTATCTCGATATAACCTACTATAAAGATATTAATGAATTTTTCAATATGAATTCAGGTCCTTACTTTTATTTCACTACCAAAGGCAGAAAAACACATTCCGATACTTCTTATCCAGACGGTGCCTATTTGCTGTTTGGAAAAGAAACGAAGGGCTTACCCGAGGAATTGCTAATTAAAAATCCCGATTCTTGCGTTAGAATTCCAATGGCAAATGATATCAGAAGCCTTAATCTTTCAAATTCGGTAGCAATAGCCGTTTATGAAGTTTTAAGACAATGGAATTATCCTCAGCTTCAAAATTTCGGTCAGTTGCACAATTATAAATGGGAAGATGCGGAATAAATAATATATAATATATTAAAATAAAATATTTCTTGAAAATTTTGAAAAATGTGGTAAAATAATTCTATATGTTTTGTTTTTAAATAAAAGTATAAATCTTGAATTTTTGAAAGGATGTAAAAAATGAACGCACTCAACAAAAAAACTGTAGACGACATTAACGTTAAAGGTCAGCGTGTTCTGGTTCGTTGTGATTTCAACGTTCCGCTAAAGAATGGTGTTATTACCGATGAAAATCGTATAAATGCCGCTCTCCCAACAATAAAGAAGTTAATTGCTGACGGTGGCAAGGTTATCCTCTGCTCACACCTCGGTAAGCCAAAGGGTGAACCAAAGCCTGAGTTATCACTAGCACCTGTAGCAAAGGCACTTTCCGAAAAATTAAATAAGGAAGTTGTCTTTGCGGCTGACGATAACGTTGTTGGTGAAAACGCAAAGGCTGCAGTAGCCGCTATGAAGGATGGCGTCGTTGATCTTCTCCAGAACACCCGTTATCGTGTTGAAGAAACCAAAAACGGCGAAGAGTTTTCAAAAGAACTCGGTTCCCTTGCCGATATATTTGTTAACGATGCTTTCGGTACAGCACACAGAGCACACTGCTCAACCGTTGGTGTAGTTTCATACGTTAAGGAAGCAGTTGCAGGTTATCTTATAGGTAAAGAGTTAAAATATTTAGGCGATGCAGTTGAAAATCCTGTTCGTCCTTTCGTTTGTATTTTAGGCGGCGCTAAGGTTGACAGTAAGCTTCCTGTTATTGAAAATCTTCTCACCAAGGCTGATACTCTTATTATCGGCGGCGGTATGGCTTACACCTTCCTTGCTGCTATGGGTTATGATATTGGTAAGTCTCTTGTAGACGATACAAAGATTGACTACTGTAAAGATATGATGGCAAAGGCAGAAGAAAAAGGAGTTAAAATTTTACTTCCTATTGATGCTACTGTTGCCCCATGCTTCCCTGACCCAATTGACGCACCACTCGAGGTTCAAAACGTGGATGCTGATAAAATTCCTGCCGACCAAATGGGTCTTGATATCGGTACTAAGTCTTCCGAACTCTTTGCAAACGAGGTTAAGAACGCAAAGACTGTTGTTTGGAACGGACCTATGGGTGTATCCGAGAACCCAAGTCTAGCACAGGGTACTATAGCTGTGGCTAAGAGCCTTTCTGAAACCGATGCTGTAACAATTATCGGTGGCGGTGATTCTGCTGCTGCTGTTAACAATTTAGGCTACGGCGACAAGATGACACACATTTCTACAGGCGGCGGCGCTTCACTTGAATTCCTTGAGGGTAAAGAGCTCCCAGGTATTGCCGCACTTAACGATAAGTAATTAAAAATCAGCCTCCCTTTTTTAAGGGAGGCAATTTGCGGATATATTAACTTTAAGGAGATAGATTTATGAATAAGCAAAAAAGAGCCGCTGTTATAGCAGGCAACTGGAAAATGAACAAAACCCCTGCTGAGACTACCACATTAATTAATGAGATGAAGCCTTTAGTTAAAGATGCAGATTGCAAGGTAGTGCTTTGCGTTCCTTTTATTGATATCCCTGCCGCTGTAGAGGCTGCAAAGGGCTCCAATATTGAAATTGGTGCCGAAAACGTTCACTTTAAAGCTTCGGGCGCATATACAGGCGAAATTTCAGCCCAGATGCTTGTTGAATCAGGCGTAAAATACGTTGTAATCGGTCACAGTGAGAGAAGGCAGTATTTCGGAGAAACCGACCAAACTGTTAACCTTCGCACACTTGCCGCTTTAAATGCAGGTCTAACAGCTATTGTATGTGTTGGTGAAACACTAGAGCAAAGAGAACTCGGCTATACCGAAACCCTTTTAAAATTCCAAACTAAGATGGCTCTTACTAACGTTACTGCCGAACAACTTAAAAACGTAATTATAGCTTACGAGCCAGTTTGGGCAATCGGCACAGGCGTTACCGCCACAGCTGAACAGGCAGACG
>JAZSCM010000012.1:0-23341 GCA_045602945.1 Acutalibacteraceae bacterium
TTGACTAAAAGACGATACGATTATGTTTATCATTCGTTTTTTAAGATTTTGTATTTCCTGATTTAGCTTGGTTGCTTTTTGGTCAAGCTGTTTTACCGCCTCGGCGGTTTCGTTCTGCTTGGCAGAAAGAAGTGCCGAAATTTCAGATATGTTTTTATACTTGTTTTGATAATCAAGCAGTGCAAAGCTTCCGCACTTAAAAATTATTCTGATACCGCCGCGCATACGCTCAAAATCAAGTAGCTTAATAATACCGATTTCACCCGTTTTGCTAACGTGAGGCGCACAGCAAGCACAAATATCCGTGTTGCCGATTTGCACTATTCTAATAGCGCCGTCAAGCTCTTTTTTACTACGGTATTTTATGTTTTTAAGTTCTTGGTCGGTTGGATAAAACGCCTTAATATCAACATTTTCAAATACGCATTTGTTTGCAAGAATTTCTATTTGGTCTAACTGCTCACGGTCAAGTATTCCGTTAAAATCAATGGTTGCAAACTCTTCGGACAAATGAAAGCCTATGTTATCAAAGGAGTACAGCGAATTTACTATACCCGATATAATATGCTCACCCGAATGGTTCTGCATAAAGTTAAAGCGGCGCTCAAAGTTAAGTTCGCCCTTAACTGTTTTGCCAAGTTCCAGCGGTGTCTTTGTATAGTGATATACAGTTTCTTCTTTTATTTGAACGTCTAATACCTCTATACCGTCAAGCGTTCCTTTATCGGCAGGCTGTCCGCCTGCTTCGGGGAAAAAGGCGGTTTTATCCAGTAGTATTTCATAGCCCTTGTCACATTTTTCACAGGCTAAAACTTGAGCTGTAAATTCCTTTATATATGCGTTTTCGTCATAAAGCTTTATCATTTTTTAATTCCAAACCTCTTACATAAAATTTGAGCCGCCTTATAAATATCGCCGCCGCCCATTGTTATTACAAGGTCGCCTTCCTTTGCCATTTCCAATATCTTATCGGCTATGTTTTCAAAACCGTCTACAACTGTAGCGTCCTTAAGCTTAGATGCAATATCCTCAGAATATATTCCATAGGTATTAACCTCTCTGGAACCCATAATTGAGGTTAAAATCACCTTATCGGCAAGGCTTAAGGCATCTATAAATTCGTCCTTTAAAAGCGCGGTTCTTGAAAACGTAAATGGCTGAAAAACAGCAATTACGTTGTTGTAATCAAGCTCCTTTGCGGCAGAAAGAGTGGCCTTTATTTCGGTTGGGTGGTGGGCATAATCATCGGCTAGTGTAAAGCCGTTGATTTTGCCTAAAAACTCAAAGCGTCGGCCTGCACCCGTAAAGGTTTCGACAGCCTTTTGAATACCTTTAGCTTCTACACCCATATCGTCACAAACGCTAAATGCCGCCAGTCCGTTTAGAATATTGTGCTTACCGGGTATATGCATATCAAGATGACCTACGTTTTCTCCGTTTCTCATAACATCAAAACAGAAACCGAATTTACCCTTTGTGATATTTTCTGGATAGTAATTATTTTTACTGTCAAAGCCAAAGGTCACTATATCTGCATTTGTTTTGGTTACCGCTTTAACAGCTAGTGCGTCATCACCGTTTACAAAGGTCTTTTTAGACATTGCAACAAACTTAGAAAAGGAGTTTACAAGATTATCCATTGTTTTAAAATAATCAAGGTGATCGTTATCAACGTTTAAAAGCACAGATATATCGGGTGACATCTGCAAAAAGGTATCTACAAACTCACAAGCCTCGCAAACTAACGTTTCGGAACTACCTACAACACCGTTTGAATTAACCAAAGGTAAACGTCCGCCGATAACTGCATTAGGTTCTCTCTTGTTTAAAATCAAAATATGTGTTATCATAGAGGTAACGGTAGTTTTACCGTGTGTTCCGCAAACACCTATAACGTTGTTATATTTACGGGTGAGCGCACCTAAAAGGTGTGAACGCTCCATTGTAGGAATACCGCGTTTTTTAGCCTCTACAAGCTCTGGGTTATTCTCTGATATAGCGGCAGAATAAACGAGTAGTTCGGCGCCGTCAATATTTTTAGCATTGTGCCCCATATAAACGGTAGCGCCAAGTTTTCTTACGCGCTTTAAAGGGTCGCTTTCATTATTATCTGAACCTGATAGGATATAGCCTTTAGCACTGAGTATTTCGGCAAGCGGACACATACCGCTTCCGCCTATTCCTATCATATGAATTCTTTTTATACCTTCAAGCAATTTATCTTCGGCTCTTTGTTCCTTCATAAACTACTCTCCTTTTAGCTAAAATTAAGCACTATATAAATCATTATACATCTTTTTACTAAAAAAATAAACCATTTTTTTAAAGTTGGTGATAAAACTTGAAAATTACTATACCCGACAATATTTTATACGTGCTAAACACCCTAAAGCAGAACGGATTTGAGGCTTTTTTAGTTGGTGGTTGCGTCAGGGATATACTGTTAGGTCTTACCCCGACAGACTTTGATATAACGACGTCTGCCAAGCCTTCTCAAATAAAATCCTGCTTTAAAAGAACGGTTGATACCGGCATAAAGCACGGCACGGTTACGGTTATTGTGGATAAAACTCCCGTTGAAGTTACAACCTTTCGCACCGAAGGTGATTACAACGACTGTCGCAGACCTGAAAACGTATGCTTTGTAACCGATATAAACGAGGATTTATCCCGCAGAGATTTTACGGTTAACGCTATAGCTTATAATCCCGAAGATAGCTTTGTTGACTCCTTTGGCGGTATAGAGGATATAAACACAAAAACACTTCGTGCTGTGGGGAATCCCAAAAAGAGATTTAGCGAAGATGCTCTTAGAATAATGCGGCTTTTCCGTTTTGCCTCCACTTTAGGTTTTTCTATTGACTGCGATACAAAAAACGCCACTATAGAATGCTCAGACACCCTTAAAAACATAAGCGTTGAAAGGATTTATGCAGAGCTTAAAAAACTCGTTTCAGGCAAATATTTAACTCTTGCACAACCGCTTTTTGAAGCAGGTGGCTTAAAGTATCTCGGTATAGGGAATTTAACAAACGCTGATATTATAACTCAATTTTCGAATGAAAATCTCAAATTTTTCGCATTCGTTTACTTTTGTTCTGAAAATCCACAAGAAACGCTAAGGCTACTTAAAGCATCTAATAAAACAAAGGAATATTTTAGTAAGTTTCTTCTTTGCTTAAGAAACCAACCAAAAGAAAAGTCCGATATTAAAAGGCTTTTAAATAAAGTTTCGGAACCTCAAATATTATTTGACACCGCAGAATTTATAAAGTTAACCCAAAACAAAGACTCTTCTTTTATAGTAAATACAACAAAGGAAATACTGCAAAATAAAGAGCCCTTTAAAATAAGCGACCTTGCTGTAACAGGTGAAGATTTAAAGCAATTAGGCTTTGAGGGTAAAGAGATAAAAGAAAGAC
Organism: Acutalibacteraceae bacterium; assembly: GCA_045602945.1. Lineage (GTDB taxonomy): Bacteria > Bacillota > Clostridia > Oscillospirales > Acutalibacteraceae > UBA737. The sequence continues at coordinate 3,423 of JAZSCM010000012.1, forward strand.
TTGAATTTCTACTTGAAAAGGTAATAGAAAACAAGGATTTAAATCAAAAAAATATACTTATCAGTCTGTAACTTAAATCACAAAAGCGCCATAGAATGTATTAAAAAATACATCAGGCGCTTTTATTTTTTGTTGGTGATTTATTTATGGAAAATATTTTATTTATAGGCGGAGATTTACGCTCACGATTTGCTTTCAAGGTGTTATCCGAGCAAGGCTACAACGTTTCAAGCTACGGTCTTTTTGAGGGTGACGGCTATCCCAAACTCTCAAAAAAATTCGACACGATAGTTTTAGGTGTTCCCACTACAAGAGATGGCAAAAATGTAAATTGTCCGCTAACCGATACTGTAATACCTCTCGCTCAGGTTAGAGAACTGTACGGTAATTGCCTTATTTTAAGCGCAGGTTACGCGTTTGACGGTTTAAGATATATAGATTATCTCTCTCGCTACGATTTTTCTTTACTAAATGCGGTGCCCACAGCAGAGGGCGCTATAGCTAAGGCTATTGAAATTTCTAAAAAAACTCTTTTTGACAGTAAAATTTTGGTTATAGGCTACGGCAAATGCGGTAAAATTTTAGCTGACCGCCTTAAAGCCTTTAAATGCGACCTAACGGTAAGCGCCAGAAAAGCCGAAGATTTTTCTATGCTTTCTACACTCCGTATAAATCATATTCATACTTTAGAGGTTAAAGAACAGGCTTGTCAGTTTGATATTATTTTTAACACCGTTGACGTAAAGCTTTTCGACAGTTTCGAAAGCATTAAAAACACCATATTAATAGATATTTCTTCTAAAGGTTGTCTTGATTTTAACAAGGCCTCAATTGAGGGATTGAATGCAGTAATACTGCCGGGAATCCCCGGCAAAACAGCACCCGAAAGCGCCGGTAAAATTGTTGCTAATACTATAATGACCATATTAAACGAGGAGAATGGCAAATGGAAAATATAACCTTGGGATATGCCTTTTGCGGTTCGTTTTGCACCGTAAAAAAATCTCTTAAAGCACTGGAAGAATTATCCCAATTAAATATAAAGATTAAACCTATTATGTCGGATATTGTATATAACACCGATACCAGATTTATTACAGCCGACGAACTAAAAAAAAGAGTTGAAGAGCTGTGCGACGAGCCTATCATTCACACAATAGTAGGCGCCGAGCCGATAGGCCCTAAAAATTTGCTTGATGCAATAGTAGTAGCACCCTGCACAGGCAACACCCTTTCAAAAATAGCTCTCGGTATTACCGATACGCCCGTAACAATGGCGGTTAAAGCACACCTTAGAAACAATAAGCCTGTAATACTTGGCATTGCCACAAACGATGCTTTAGGTGCCACAGCTAAAAACATAGGTATTCTGCACAACACTAAAAATATTTATTTTGTCCCCTACTCTCAGGATGACCCACACAGTAAAACCACTTCATTAGTTTGCAACTTTACCCTTATAAAAGAAACTATAGAAAAAGCACTAGAGGGTAAACAGTTAGAGCCTGTTATATGTTAAAAAGCGAACTTCACGGTTCGCTTTTTTATATTTCTAATATCTTTTCAATTTCTTTTAATGTGGCAACTTCGTATTTTGTAAAATACTGACCTTTCTTTTTTTCGGGATTATACCAACACGTATCTATCCCTGAATTTATGCCGCCCAAGATATCGGAGGACATAGAGTCGCCTACTATCAGTATCTTTTCCCTATCCTTTTCGCTACTGTTATTTAAAACGTAATCAAAATATTCTTTCTCGGGTTTTTGATGCTTTGCATCCTCGGATACGAATATGTAATCGAAATATTTATCAATTCCTGATTCGCTTATTCTTTTATACTGTGTAAGCGAAACGCCGTTGGTGGTAGCGCAAAGGATAAAACCTGCTTTTTTTAAATCATCTAAAAGGTCCCACGCACCGTCCATCAAATCGTGACAGGTGGATAAAGCATTAAAGTAATCCTTTGCCATAAGCTCGGGGTTACCCTGTTTGTTAAGAGTTTCAAGTAACTCGTTAAATCTTCCCGCAAAAATTTCCTTTTTCTCTATTTCGCCCTTTTCAAAACGCTCCCACCAGGTTTGATTTATTCTTGAATAGGTCAAAGCGGTTTGTTCATCAGAAGGCAAGTTATGAGCCTTTAGCACGGTTTTAACCGCGCGGTTTTCCGACTTTAAGAAATCAAAAATAGTACCGTCTAAATCAAGATAAATTGTTGTATATTTTGTCACGACTTAAAATTTTCTCCTTAAATAAAAGTAAACAATATGCGATCTAAAAACTCTGAAAGGAACAAAGACACAAAAAGCGCCAACACAGCAAATCCCGCCGACGTACCGCCCATATCCATAAGGCCGATTTGATGGTATCGCTGTGAAGCGTTAAGCAAATTATACCGTTTTACTTTCTTTGTGGCGTGTTTTTTATAAATATACAAACCAAAGACACCGCCGAAAGCGATTCCTGAGAGAAAAACAATATCACCTAACAAAAGCGCCACTTTAGTAACAATATCATTGTTTATATTGTTACCGTTTTCTATTTCGGGTATTTCTTCGAGCTCACCAAATTCAGAATTGCTCGGGCCTTCAAAGAGAAACTCAGAAACAAAATTATCAAAAGAGTTGATTGCGCCGTTGCCCGCGTAGGCTATAACTCCATCAAGTAAAACACCGAGGGCTAGTAAAATTATACCGAGCTTATACATCTTACGGTATATAAACCACATTGCAACACCGCAAAGACCTAAAAGTCCCCAAAGTGCTGCGGGCCAACACCAAGACGCTTTAGACCCCGACAACTCCATTTTTGCGAATTTTTTTATAATTCTATTGTTGTTAGGACCAATGTATGCCGCTAAATCCTCGGTTTTAACACCATCAATTTCGGTAATTCCATAAGTATCTTTAACCGAAGGTGCTTTTATTTCATACTGATTATTATAGGTTTGTTCTTTTGCTGTATAGACATTATTGGTTTGCGAAGAAGTATATGGTGATACAGGTGTATATTGTGCTTGTGTTTTCTGGATTACAGGCTCAGAATAAACCTTCTCTTTTTGAATTTCTCCTAGTTTATTACCGCAGTTTTTACAGTATTCATAGTGTGCTTCATTCTCGGTTTTGCACACCTCACATATACGCTTATTCACAACATCACTCCTAAAAGTTTACGCAATAAAACTAAAAACTATTGAAGGCAGATACTGAATTATTAAAAATCCGATAACTGCCGCAAAAAGACTCACTCCGCCTTTTTTGAGTAGCTTCTCAGAAACGTCAAGGCCTTCATTTTTTATTTCCTTGACGGTATTAATAACGTGGTTTCTATAAATATAATCACCGAAAATTCCGCACAAAACAGACATCAAAATATTTAGTGTGGAAGAAATAGAACTAGCGATTAAACCTGTTATTTCAAAATCGTTTACGTTTGTGAATAATGCTATTAACATTTCAAGCGTGTTCTTAGCATCCACAGAATTCAAAAAATCCTCAAATTCAATCATAAACGGAAGGGTTAATAACGAAAACGAAACCGAAAGCGCTAGGGTTAAAATTCCCCATTTATACATTTTTCTTGATAAAAACCAAGCAGGTGGAAAGAGAAACGCAAGCCAATTGAACGATGCTTTTCTCCCCTCTTTTGCCGCCGCAAATTTAGGAATATACCTATGGGTATTTGAGATAACAAACTGTCTTGCCTCTGCCGCTGTAACGCCGTCACCCAAATCTAAATCCTCTGGTACGCCACCTAGTGGGTCAAACTGCAAAATTGTTATCGGATCCATATTTTCTTTTGGCTTTGTATATACGTTATTTTCAGGCTTTTTTTCTTCGGGTTGTTTTTCCTTTTCCTGCTCTGCTTTATCGTATTGGCGGTCGGTCCCGTGAAGGCTTTCAAAGGCACAGTGTCCCTTTGAATTATAACACTCCCTATGATGAGGCGCTCCGCACACAGGGCAGAAAACAACGTCATCCTCCTCGAAAAGATATGCGCCGCAACCCGCACATTTCTTTCCGTTTATATCAGCACTCATAAACAGGCTCCTCTATATTCATCAATTTTTTCGAAAACTCGGTCAAAATACTCCTCACCGTAATCGTGAAAAAGACCAAGGCTTATCATTTTTTCAAGTTCTTCTTTCTTTACCCAACGGACCTCTGATACCTCACTTGACTGAAGTTTAAGACTGTCTAAACTACCGTTAAAGGTTGTAACCCAAACGTCGAGCAAGGAATTTTTTCGTTTTATTCTTAAAAGCTTTATGAGGGTATCTGAATCGGTTTTTATTCCAAGCTCTTCAAAAAGCTCACGCCTTGCCGCGATAAAGGAATTTTCACCCGAAATGGCGGCGCCGCCTGTGGCAGCCCACTCGCCAGGCATAAGTTTTTTTTCATCCGACCTTTTTTGTATAAGAAAGTCGCCTTTATCGGATATTATCCATATATGCACAACAAGGTGATACTCGCCGCGGCGCAAAAAGTTTCTGCCCCGAAGGGTAGTTTTGCCCGTAGCCTTGCCATTCTTATCAAGAACGTCCCATTTTTCTGTTATCATAATTAAAGTTTCTCCACTAATTCTCCTGCGTTTTTATATATACAGTTTGGCGGTATAACGCCCCTTACGTTAGAAAGAGGATATATGTTTGTGTTTTTACCTATAACCGTTCCCGCATTTAAAACTGCTAAGCAGCCTATTTCAACACAATCGCCCACAATAGCACCGAATTTTTTAAGGCCTGTATCCATTCTGCTATCCTCGGTTTTTACAGTAACCAAGGTTTTATCCGACTTAACGTTAGCCGTAACGGCTCCCGCGCCAAGATTTGAACTATAGCCTAAAATAGAGTCGCCGACATAGTTAAAAGCAGGTACGGTAGCTAAGTCAAACAAAATAGAATTTTTTATTTCTACCGAATTACCTACAACACAGTCTCTTCCTATTATAACGCCCTCGCGCAAAATAGAAAAATTGCCAACAGTGGCACCCGCACAAATAATACACGGCTCATTTATTATTGCGGTTTCGGCAACAGTAGCCGAACGCGCGATATAAATATTATCTCCCTTTTTTTCATAAACGTTCATATCAAGCGTTTGGCCGAGTTCTTTAATGTAATCAGATATAAAAGGCAAAACCTCAAAAGGATAGTTTACTGTTTGAAAAAGCGATGCGGAAATAGTATATTCAAGTGAAAGCAATGCTCTGACTGACAATTTGTCCATCTAAATCTTCCCTTCAAGATTTTCTAAAATACATTATACAAAAACATTGTAACATAATTGTGAATTTTTTTCAACATTTTATATTTTTGGTATTGTAAATATCAGAAAGATGTATTATAATGGTTATTGTTAGTCGAAACAGTAATAATTTTTAGCGTTTCGACAAACTACAATCATTATAATAATAAACGACGTAAGGCTTGCATATAAAGCCGTGCGAATGGGCGGGTCCTGTGTGACGGGAGGCTGTGAACCATGTCAGGCGGGGAACCGAGCAGCATTAAGCGGTTTATCCTGTGCACGCAGTAAATCGGCTCATTCGTGCGGCTATGTATACAAGCCTTTAATAATTAAATCTTAGGCTACGGGGTGAATTTATGGCATATCAGGCTCTTTACAGAAAATATAGACCCACTACCTTTTCTGACGTTGTAGGTCAAGAGCATATTACACAAACGCTGAAAAACGAATTAGACTCGGGAAAAATCGTTCACGCTTATCTTTTTACGGGCACCAGAGGTACAGGTAAAACTACCTGTGCTAAAATTCTTGCCAAGGCGGTAAACTGCCTAAATCCCATAAACGGTGACCCTTGCGGCGAATGTGAAATGTGCAAAGCAATAGCCGAGGGTGCTATAACCGATATCAGTGAAATAGACGCCGCATCAAACAGCAGAGTTGAGGACGTAAGAGAACTTCGCGATCAGGTTAATTTTGCTCCTGCATCGGCTAAATACAGGGTATATATTATCGACGAGGTGCATATGCTGTCAAACAGTGCTTTTAACGCACTGCTCAAAACACTTGAGGAGCCGCCGCCATACGTTATTTTTATACTCGCTACTACCGAAATTCATAAGCTTCCCGAAACTATACTTTCACGCTGTCAGCGTTTCGATTTCAGAAGAATTGACCCTGAGGTAATCCGTAACAGAATTTTTGATATAGCGTCCCGCGAAGGCTTTACTGTTACCGACGAAGCGGCTACGCTTATTGCAGCGGCGGCTGACGGCGGAATGAGAGATGCGCTCTCCATCTTAGACCTTTGCACCTCCCACTCTTCAAATATTGATGAAGATACAGTAGCGTCGGTTTGCTCTATGGCGGGTAACGAATATCTTTTAAAGCTTACCGATTATATAAGGCTTAAAAATACCGAAGCTGCTTTAATGCTTTTAGATGGGCTTCACAACTCTTCGGTTGATATGCTAAGACTCCTCACAGAACTTACACGTCATTTCAGAGACCTTATGATAATAAAAACCGTAAAGACCGAAAATCCGCCTATAGTTTGCTCGGCTTCTAAAATGAAGCTTTTAAGAGAACAGGCAGAGGCCTTTACTCTTAGCGAAATTATGGCTGTTTTGGGTGTTTTACAGGCTTCGGCATCAAATATGCAGTCTGCCAACCGCAGATGTGAGATGGAAATGATTATTATAAAACTTTGCAACCCCGAGGTAGCAAGTGATATAAATTCTATTATAAACCGAATAGCCGCTCTTGAAAGCGCTAACCGTTCAGCGCCAAAGAAGGTATCCGAAAAAACTCAAAGTGTAAAAGAAGATGAAATCCCCTCACCTACCCCTGTTGCAGAGCAGGAGCCACAACCAACAGTTAATGAAGCAGAGGTTTCTATGGTGCTAGACGCTTTGGCACCTATTAAAGAGTGGGATGAAATACTCTCGGTTCTTAAAAAGACCTGTCCGCTGATTGCGGGTGTTTTACAAGGCTCGTCTGCATATATTGAGGGAGACCGACTGCTTATTGACACCGATAACTCTCAGTTCCGTTCACTTTTTAACAGTCCGAGTCCAACCTTCCGCGATGCTATAAGAAATGCGGCAAACGACGTTTTAGGTGTTACCTATAAACTGGGACCTTATAGAAAAAAGGTTGAAAGTGATGCCTTAGACCCACTTGCTGACTTTGCTCAAAAGCTTAAAGAGCTTGAAAACAAATAACTTTTAGGAGATATATTTATGAAGGTAAGAATTCCAAACTCATCAGGTCCATCTAATATGAATCAGATGTTAAAACAGGCACAAAAGATGCAAGAGGACATGGCAACTCTTCAAGCCGACCTGGAACAAAGAGAATATACTGCAGTTTCAGGCGGCGGAATGGTAACCGTTACCGTAGACGGCAAGCATCTTATAAAGTCAATTAAAATCAATCCCGATGCAGTAGACCCTGATGATGCAGAAATGCTTGAAGACTTTATCACAATTGCTGTAAACGAGGCTATAAACAAGGCTATTTCAAACGCTGAGGAAGAAATGGGTGCCGTAACAGGCGGTCTTAATATTCCGGGAATGTTCTGATGGGATATAATATAGTACCGCTTACCGAGCTTATAAACCAATTTTCAAGATTACCGGGTATAGGCAAAAAAACTGCTCAGCGCTTGGCTCTTAGTATTCTAGAGCAACCGCCCGAAAGAGCACAGCAGTTTGCAAAGGCATTGGTTGAAGCAAGGGAGAAAATTCATTTTTGCAGTAACTGTCAGGCACTTACCGACCTTGACGTCTGCCAGATATGCTCAAATCCTCAGCGCGACAATTCGGTTATCTGCGTTGTTGAAGAGCCTAAGGACGTTATCGCCTTTGAGCGTATGAGGGAATTTTCAGGACTTTATCACGTATTACACGGCGTTATTTCTCCGCTTGATAATATAGGTCCCGAACAGCTTAAAATCAAAGAGCTTTTAAAAAGGCTTTCATCCGGAGAGGTTAAGGAAATAATAATGGCAACCAACCCGACCGTAGAGGGCGAAGCAACCGCCAGTTACCTATCCCGTCTTATAAAACCGATGGGAATTAAGGTAACTCGTCTAGCATACGGTATTCCGGTAGGTGGAGAACTTGAATATGCTGATGAATATACTTTAGCCAGGGCTTTAGAAGGCAGAAATGAGATATAGTATGACACAGGAAAAAATTGATAGAATAAACGAGCTTGCCCGCAAGCAAAAAACCGAGGGTCTTACCGAGGAGGAAAAGGCTGAACAAAAAGAGCTTAGACGCGAATATATTGACTCCTTTAAAAACAGCCTTATTTCTCAGCTTGAAAACACATATATTGTAGAGCCTGACGGCACAAAACGAAAGGTAGGTCCAAAGCAATGAAAATTGTTATGACCGACTCTGCAACCCTTACTCAAAACAACGACCTCCCCCTAGATTGCTTTAACACTCTGGGAGAGGTTTTTAAGTATGATAATCTGTTAGGCGATGAGTTATTAGAGGCTGTAAAGGATGCAGATGCTATTCTTTGCAATAAAACAATCATTGATAAAACCCTTATTGATACGGCTAAAAATCTAAAATACGTAGGCCTTTTTGCAACAGGCTACAATAACGTTGATACAGAATATGCTAAACTTAGAGGTATTACCGTTTGCAACGCGGGAAGCTACTCAACAAACGCTGTAGCACAGCAGACCTTTGCATATATTTTGGCACACTTTTCGGCTGTAGATAAATATTCCGATTTGGTTAAAAAAGGCGGTTGGATTGCCTCCCCCACCTTTTCGATGCTTTGCTGTCCTACCGACGAGCTGTGTGGCAAGACCATCGGTATTATAGGTTACGGTTCAATCGGCAAAAAGGTAAGCGAAATAGCAAAAGCCTTTGATATGAACGTTTTAGTATACACAAGAACTGTAAAAGACGACAAAACCGTTAAATTTGTAAGCTTTGATGAGTTGCTTAAAAACAGCGATATAGTATCACTTCACTGCCCGCTTACAAGCGAAAATGCTAAAATGTTTAATAGTGAAGCCTTTTCAAAAATGAAAAAATCCGCACTCTTTGTAAACACCGCGCGCGGCGGCTTGGTTGATGAAGACGCACTGTATAACGCTCTTAAAAACGGCGTTATTTCGGCAGCGGCAATCGACGTATTAACAACTGAGCCTATGAGCGAAAACTGTGTTTTAAAGAACGCGCCGAATATTATCATTACTCCGCACACCGCTTGGGCGCCTGTGAGCACCAGAAAAAGACTGCTAAATATTGTTTTTGATAATCTTTTATCTTTTAAAAACGGTAATCCTAAGAATGTTGTAAACAAATAAATCAAATGGCTTTTCGCAAATTGCGAAAAGCCATTTTTTTACGGCACTCTAAAAGGAATTCCAAAATAATCGGTTAGTGACAACACTAAATTTCTTGCAATAGAATCTATATTATCTCTAATCCACGAGGCATCGTCAACGTTATCGTGGTAGGCAAGTTCCACTAAAACTGCGGGTGCTCTTGTGCGTCTTACTTCACCGATTGTGGTTGTAGGTATGGCCCTTACCCCATTTGGCACAGGATAAATCATTTCAAGATTATTAGCGATTATTTCTGCAAGGCGCCTACCGTTTTGACTTGTGGGGAAATAATATACCTCGCTTCCCCTTCTCTCTCCGAGTCCCGTGGGCGAAGCGTTCGAATGAATTGCCAAATGCAAATCATAATTTCCTGCATTTGATGCGGCAATAGAGGACGCGGCGGTCATATCGGGCGTATTTCTTGTGAACTCTATGCCCGAAGCGTATAAATACGGCTCCATCGCATCGGCAATTAAGTTCATATAAAATTCTTCGTTGCCACCTATCACGTAAGGATTAAACTCCTGTGTAGAGGGGCTAAGATAAATTCTTGGCATAAAAAATCCTCCTTTTCACTTAAATATATGAAGTGAAATGGAGGATTTATGTTTAAATATGTTTTTTTACGGTTTTCTTAACCTCTGAAATAAACCAACAGTAAAGCGCTTCGCCAAGCTCTTGGTAGATAGGGTCACCGTCGTGAGAGCAAAGCATTGCAAAGGTCTGTCCTATTCTGCGCTCGGTTTCAGAACCGCGCCTGAATGCTAAATAGTAAAACGAAAACGCACCCGTATCGGAAGAGGATTTATAAAGAGCCGTATCTGTCTTTTTAAGAGTGTCCAAAAAGCTTTTTTGGGCAAAACCTACCAAAGCATCGTCCTTTATATATTCCTCGAAACCTGCTGTAGCGGTAAAAGACAAGAGAAGTCTTCTTTGCATTACGAGTTCTTCGCTCGAATTTTGCATATCTCCAATATCAGAGTTTTTTGCATCCTCAGCAAAAAGCTGCGCTACCTCTTTGCCGATTTGCATAGCCTTAGCTTTAAGAACGGCATCTACAGACAAAGCCTTTTGCGATTCTTTTTGCTTTTTTATTTCAAGCGAGGGCTTATCCCCCGCAATCTTAATATCGTTATCGATACACATTTTATCACCTTCAAACTTTTGGTGGCTGTTTTTTCTTGTATTCCTTTAATGCGGTTGCTAACTGGTCAGGACAAGACGTGGATTTAAAGCCGCATCTTATACCCTCTAGTCTTTCTATAACGTCATCAACCTTCATACCCTTAACTAATAGACCTATGCCCTTTAAATTACCGTTACAGCCTCCGTAATAGGAAACCTCTTTTACTACGTCGTCCTCAACAGTAATTTCGATGCTTTGTGAGCATACCCCTTTAGTTTTATATGTAAATTTCATATAATTTATTCCTTTCGGACAGAATTATCTATCCTTAAATCTATTGCTTCTTACAGGATGGCGAAGTTTTCTAAGCGCCTTCGCTTCAATCTGACGGATACGCTCTCTTGTAACGTCGAACTCTGTACCAACCTCTTCAAGTGTATGGCAACGGCCGTCCTTAAGACCAAATCTAAGACGGATAACCGCCTCTTCACGAGGTGTTAGAGTGTGAAGAACGCTGTCGATATCCTCATTTGTTATGGTTTTAAGTGCGGCATCGTCCGGAGCGAGAGCGTCCTCATCACGAATAAAGTCCATAAGGCGAGAATCCTCCTCAGGACCTATTGGTGTTTCCATCGAAACAGGTTCCTGTGCTACACGCATAATTTCACGAACGCGCTCTACAGGTAAATCCATTTTTTCTGCAATTAGCTCTTCGCTTGGCTCATAGCCGTTTTCGTGGAGAAGCTGACTTTGTACCTTCTTTAATCGGTTTATGGTTTCAACCATATGTACCGGAATACGAATAGTTCTCGCCTGATCGGCAATAGCTCTGGTAATAGCCTGTCTAATCCACCAAGTAGCATAGGTTGAGAATTTAAAGCCTTTGGTATGGTCGAACTTGTCAACAGCCTTAATAAGACCAACGTTACCCTCTTGAATAAGGTCAAGGAAGTACATACCTCTACCCACGTATTTCTTTGCGATACTTACAACTAGACGAAGGTTAGCTTCGGTAAGACGCTGTTTTGCAAGCTCGTCGCCCTCGGAAATTTTAACTGCAAGTTTAATTTCTTCGTCTGAAGAAAGAAGCGGAACACGGCCGATTTCACGAAGATAAACCTTAACGGGATCGTCTAAAGACATATTATCTAAAGCGATATCGTCGCCAAGATTGTCAACGTCCATTTCCTCTAGTTTTAAATCGTCGTCACTTGGCTCTTCATCAAAATCAATATCAAGCAGTGAAGGCTCACTAAGAAGCTCGTCTAAATCATCAGGCGCATTTTCAATATCGTCTAAGGAATCTTTTTTCTCGTTTTCAGCCTCAAACTCATCGTTTGGAAGTTCTTGTTTGATTTCTTCTGCCTTTAAATTCTTTTTCTTTTCCATCTTTAATTCCCCTTTTGTTTATTCTCTATTAGCTTTTTAAGATTTTCTGCCCAATCTTCATCAGAAACATCTTTAACATTAAGTGCCTTTTTTCTAATCCCCTCATCTAATATTACCTTAATACTGTCTTTTAATACAATTAAGGGATTTTTTCCTGCTTTTTCACTGTTTGTAAGCGAAACTAAGAAGCCAAGCTCCGAGGGAGAAAGTCTTTGTCCAAAATACGAAATATCAAGACTGTTACCGTCTTTTATACACTCACAAATAAGTTCATATATGCGAGAATTTAGTGAGGTTATCATATCCTGAGGCTTTAAACTATCAAACGCAGTATCAAAGAAATCGGGATGCTGCATAAGAATAGCTATAACCGTTTCTTCGGCTGCTGCCGCCGCACCGTACGTACGGCGTTCAGGATTTATATCTCCCGAATTGTATTTTGGCGTTATTATATCAGAAATCACCTTTTTATTGGCGCTTCTTATGTTTTTTTTGCGAAGCTCATCAACCTTAGTTTGCAAGGCGGTTTTTGAAACACCGTATTTCTCGGATAATCTGCCGATATATATATCCCTTGTCATAACGTCGGGTGACTCTGCAATAATCTCGGCGGCGAGGGATAGGTATTTTAGCCTTCCGTCGTCGCTGTTTATATCAATATTTTCTACAGCCATAAGCAATTTATATTCTATTTCACTTACAGCACCCTCGAGTAAGGCTTTAAAGCGGTCGGCACCGTTTTTCTTTATATATTCGTCAGGGTCCTTGCCGTCGGGAATTGTGATTACCCTAACGCTTAGTCCCGTTGCCTTTAAAATTTCACCCGCGCGTTTGACCGCCTTTTGTCCCGCCGCGTCGGCGTCAAGCGTTAATACTATTTCTTTTGTATATTTAGAAATTAACTTTGCCTGTTCGGGAGTAAAGGATGTTCCAAGTGCCGCAACTGCATTTTCAAAACCTGCCTGATGCAGAGAAATTACGTCTAAATTTCCCTCAACCAAAATAATTCGCTCGTCACAAAAATTCTTGGCAAAGTTCATGCCGAAAAGGTTTTCACTCTTTTTATAGACCAAGGTATCAGAGGTATTAACGTACTTTCCGCCCGCCTTGTCCTCACCGGGCATTGCTCTGCCCGAAAAACCGATAACCTTTCCTCTTATATTGATAATCGGAAACATTATTCGCTTTCTAAATCGGTCATAATAAGAGCCTCGCTGACTTTTACCGACAACGTTTGCCGCCACCATATCGGATATTGTAAAGCCCTTAGATTTAAGGAAATTAATCAACGCATCCCAAGAATCAGGCGCGGCGCCAAGTCCAAAATGCTTAATTGTTTCAACTGCCAGTCCTCTGCTCGTCAAATAATCAAGCGCCCATTTGCCCTTATCACTCATAAGATATGAGTGATAGAATTTTGCGGTCTGCCTGTTAATTTCAAATATATTATCCTTAAGGCGTTGCATTGAGTCGTCATAACCGTCCTGCGGTATAGTAACACCGCTGCGCTCAGCTAAAAGTTTTACCGCCTCGATATAATCCAAATTTTCGGCAAGAGAAGTAAAAGTAAATATATCGCCACCCTTACCGCAACCGAAACAGTAAAAAGAGCTGCTTTCGGGATATACGGTAAAGGAAGGCGTTTTTTCATTGTGAAAAGGACAAAGACCGACAAGATTTTTGCCTCTTCTTTTAAGGTTTACATAGGGTGCTATTACCGACTCAATGTCATTACGGTATTTAATTTCACTTATAACACTTTCGGGAATCGGCATACTAGCACCTACCTTTCTTTAAAAGTTTTTATATATCCCAGAATTTAGGGATATATATGTCGGAATATGCCATAACTGCATACTGGTCTGTCATACCTGCAATATAATCTGTGACAGCACGGGCAATGCCTTCGCTTTCGCATATTTTTCTATATTCTTCGGGTAATTTGTCGGGGTTTTTATAAAATTCATTATAGATACCCTCAATTATTCCTAAAACCTTGGTTTCTTCCTGCTTTGCCACAGGATTGCGGTATACGTATTCAAACAAAAATGAATGAAGCTTTGTATAATATTTTTCTATCTCGGCATCCATTTTTATATCGTAGCCATTACTATTGGTTACAACCGAGCTTACAAGGGTATTAATCCTTTCGGTTTTTGTATTACCCAGTATTTCGGCAATATCCTTAGGTATATCATCGGGTGATAGCACGCCGCCGCGTATAGCATCGTCAATATCGTGATTTATGTAGGCAATTCTATCGCTAAATCGCACTACCTTGCCCTCGGCAGTTTTTGCCCAATCGTCCTTGGTGTGATGTAGGATACCGTCAAGCACCTCAAAGGTGAGATTTAAGCCCTTGCCGTTTTTTTCAAGGCGCTCACACACCCTAACACTTTGCTCATAGTGTGTAAAGCCTGTATCAGACAGCTTATCTAACGCTCTCTCCCCTGCGTGTCCGAAAGGAGTATGACCCAAATCGTGACCTAGGGCTATAGCCTCGGTTAAATCCTCGTTAAGACGAAGTGCTCGGGAGATAGTACGCGCTATCTGAGATACCTCTAGCGTATGGGTTAGTCTTGTGCGGTAGTGGTCCGACTCAGGAGATAAAAACACCTGTGTTTTATGTTTTAGGCGCCTAAATGCCTTTGAATGAATAATACGGTCGCGGTCACGCTGAAAAACGGTTCTAAGGTCACATTCTTTCTCAAAAACCGCTCTGCCTTTACTGTTACTACTCAGTACTGCATAAGAAGACAGCGTCTCCTTTTCAATTTTTTCAGTTAATGCTCTTATATTCTCCATAAAACCACCGCCTTTATCCTAACATTTTTACCCTTCTATATATAATATAAGTCAAAAGTTTGCAAAATCCTCTATTTTTTTATCTCAAAAGGAAAAAATTCTTCATATTCTATATTCGCAGTTAATTTGGAGGCAAAATTTTCGCACAAATTAACCATAAATGCATCGGTATCACCGCTTCGCATACGGAAAATTACCTTTACCTTATCGGTAAACTCGGTGTTTATTACCTCGGCACTACTGTTTTCAATTAAGGATAACAGTCTTGCGTGATAGGTGTAATCACAACATACCGACAAAACGGTACACGCGCACAATTCTAAAATATTTGCCTTAGAAATTGCCTCTTTAGCCGCGGCAGAATATGCGCGGACAAGACCTCCCGTTCCCAGCAACACACCTCCGAAATATCTGGTGACTGTAACTATTGCGTCCTTTATTCCGCTACCATCTAAAACGTCAAGCATAGGTTTACCTGCGGTGCCGTGAGGCTCACCGTCGTCAGAGAAACGGGCTGTACCGTCCTTTAATATGTAACAATATGCCGTATGCCTTGCATCAAAATATTTAGATTTTGTGGCTGAAATTATTTCATTCGCCTTTTCCTCACTGTCGCAAGGACTTAAAATACCAATAAACCTTGAACGCTTTTCGCTGTATTCGCCTTCAGTTTGCTCTGTTATAGTTAGATAGCCCTCCAAATTTTCCCTTCTTTCAGTTTGATTATAAAACAAAACCGCAACTGCCTTTTCAGGCAGCTGCGGAAATAGGTAATTACTTATCTTCCATACCGAAGCGCTTTTTAAATCTGTCAACACGACCACCGGTGTCAACTAATTTCTGCTTACCTGTAAAGAACGGATGACATTTTGAGCAAATATCCAAGCGAATGTCCTTCTTTGTAGAACGGGTCTCAAATTCAGCACCGCAAGCACATTTAACTGTTACCTTTTCATACTGTGGATGAATACCTTCCTTCATCTTTGTCACTCCTTTCAAATCGTCAACATTGTAATATTATCACAAATGAGTTTAAAATGCAAGTAAAATTTTAAGTTTTTTCAAACTTGACTTAATTACTCTGCAGAAACTGCTTCTTCTGCTACAGTTTCGGTCTCTAGGACTTCGCTGTCTGCAACTATTTCATCATCCTCAGGACAAATCTCAGGACACTTCATACCGGTACCTGCAGGAACAAGCTTACCGATAATAACGTTTTCCTTAAGGCCGAAGAGTGGGTCAACCTTACCCTTAATAGCGGCTTCGGTGAGAACTCTTGTGGTTTCCTGGAAGGATGCAGCTGACAAGAAGCTTTCGGTTGCAAGAGAAGCCTTGGTAATACCGAGTAGAGTTGCCTTGTAGGTAGCGTGGGTTAATCCCTCTTCACCGGCGGCAATTCGCGCGTCTACCTTCTTGTTAGCATCAGCGATTTCCTTATATTCATAGCTTACGTTCTGTAAAAGATCGGTTGAACCGGGATCTAAAACTTTAAGTTTTCTCATCATCTGACGGATGATAATTTCGATATGCTTATCGTTGATATCAACACCCTGTGTACGATATGCATTTTGAATTTCAGCTATAATATATTCTTGTACTGCTTCAGGACCCTGTGCTTCAAGAATATCCTGAGGATACTTAGCACCTGGAACTAAAACGTCACCTGCGTTTACATAGTCACCGTCGTTAATGAGAATATGAGCGCCGTATGGGATAGAAATCTTTTCTTCTTCCATAGTTTCCTCGTTGTTTATAACGATTATATTGCTCTTCTTCTCTTCTGTGAGTCTAGCCCTACCTGAAATCTTAGCGATAAGACCGCAATGCTTTGGTCTTCTTGCCTCAAAGAGTTCTTCAACACGTGGAAGACCCTGAGTAATATCTTCGGTAGATGCGATACCACCCGTATGGAAGGTACGCATGGTAAGCTGTGTACCAGGCTCACCGATTGACTGTGCGGCAACGATACCTACAGCCTCACCAATTGTTACAGGCTTATTGGTAGCAAGGTTTGCACCGTAGCACTTCTGACATACACCGTGATGGCTATGACAGGTAAGGATAGAACGAATTTCAATTCTTTCAATTCCTGCGTTTACTATGCGCTTAGCATCTGCCTTTGTGAGCATATGCTCGTTATCACAGATAACCTCGCCTGTTTCGGGATGAACTGCGGGATGAAGGAGATATCTTCCAACAAGACGTTCTTCAAGGGTTTCGAGCATATGATTGCCGTCCTTGATATCGAATATTGTAAGACCTTCTTCGGTTCCGCAATCGAGTTCACGAACGATAACGTCCTGTGAAACGTCAACAAGACGACGGGTAAGATAACCCGAGTCAGCGGTACGAAGCGCTGTATCGGCAAGACCTTTACGAGCACCACGGGAAGAAATGAAGTATTCAAGTATATTAAGGCCCTCACGGTAGTTAGCACGAATCGGTACCTCAATGATTTTACCTGCGGTATTTGCAATAAGACCACGCATACCTGCGAGCTGACGAATCTGGCTCATAGAACCACGCGCACCTGAATCAGCCATCATATAGATTGGGTTGAATTCATCAAGGTTGCCCTTTAGTGCTTCAGCAACGTCCTCGGTTGCCTTATTCCAAACTTCAATAATCTTGTGACTACGCTCATCATTACTGATAAGACCTCTACGGTAAAGCTTGGTTACTTCATCAATCTGCTTTTCAGCATCTGCCAAAATTTCCTTCTTTGCAGGAGGAATAACGGCATCAATAACAGCAACGGTAATAGCGCCCTTTGTAGAGAACTTGAAGCCTGTTGCCTTAATCTTATCAAGAACTATAGCCGAAAGGCTTGTTCCGTGAAGGTCGATACAGTGGTCAATAATCTTGCCAAGCTGTTTCTTACCAACCTTATTCTGAATAATATCGTCGTTAGACTCTATTATCTTCTTAGATGGGTCTTTGAGTGAGAAGTTCCACTCAAGGTCAAACTTGTGTGCAGGGTCGGTACGGTCTACAAAACCTAAATCCTGAGGAATTGACTCGTTAAAGAGTATAAGACCTACAGTACACCAAATAAGTGCAGAATTGCCGTTACCATCGCCCATACGAACACGGATAGGAGCGTGAAGCCCTACTACACCGTCGTTATAAGCCATAATAGCTTCGTTTTTATCTCTGAACACCTTGTTAGTACCGGGTTCGTCTGCCTTTACTAAGGTTAAATAGTAAGAACCAAGAACCATATCCTGTGTAGGAACTGCAACAGGCTTACCGTCAGAAGGCTTTAAGAGGTTATTAGCAGCTAGCATTAAGAATCTAGCTTCTGCTTGTGCCTCTGCAGAAAGCGGTACGTGAACAGCCATCTGGTCACCGTCAAAGTCGGCATTGTATGCGGTACAAACAAGTGGGTGAAGCTTAAGCGCTTTACCTTCAACAAGGACTGGCTCAAATGCCTGAATACCAAGTCTGTGAAGTGTAGGAGCACGGTTTAAAAGAACGGGATGTTCCTTAATTACAAGCTCTAATGCGTCCCATATTTCAGCAGATGCTCTGTCAACCATCTTTCTTGCAGACTTAATATTTGTTACAGCCTTGGTTTCAACAAGACGCTTCATAACAAACGGTTTAAAGAGTTCAAGTGCCATTTCCTTAGGAAGACCGCACTGATACATCTTAAGCTCAGGACCTACAACGATAACCGAACGGCCTGAATAGTCAACACGCTTACCGAGAAGGTTCTGACGGAAACGTCCCTGCTTACCTTTAAGCATATCGGAAAGTGATTTAAGAGCGCGGTTGTTAGGACCAGTTACCGGCTTACCGCGTCTGCCGTTGTCGATAAGTGCGTCAACAGCTTCCTGAAGCATACGCTTTTCGTTACGAACGATTATGCTAGGTGCATTAAGCTCTAAAAGTCTCTTTAAACGGTTGTTACGGTTAATAACTCTGCGGTAAAGATCGTTTAGGTCGCTTGTTGCGAAACGGCCGCCGTCGAGCTGTACCATAGGACGAAGATCGGGAGGAATTACCGGAATAACGTCAAGAATCATCCATTCAGGACGGTTACCTGACTGACGGAATGCCTCGAGCACCTCAAGACGCTTTAGTATACGAACGCGCTTTTGACCTGCCGCATCCTCAAGCTCCTCACGAAGTTCTGCACAGCTCTTTTCAAGGTCAATTTCGCTAAGAAGCTTCTTAATAGCCTCTGCGCCCATACCTGCCTCAAAGTCGTCCTCATACTTTTCGCGCATATCCCAATAGGTCTTTTCGTTGAGTAACTGCTTTTTCTCAAGCGGAGTAGTACCCGGGTCGGTAACTATATACTGTGAGAAATAAAGTACCTGCTCTAAGGCCTTTGGAGAAATATCGAGAACTAAGCCCATTCTTGAAGGAATGGTTTTAAAATACCAAATGTGAGAAACAGGAGCCGCAAGTTCGATTGTACCCATACGCTCACGGCGTACCTTAGCGCGAGTAACCTCAACGCCGCAACGCTCACAAATCTTGCCCTTATAGCGAATTCTCTTATACTTACCGCAGTGACATTCCCAGTCCTTCTGCGGTCCGAAAATTCTTTCGCAGAAAAGACCGCCTGTTTCGGGCTTTAACGTACGGTAGTTAATGGTTTCAGGCTTGGTTACCTCACCGTGAGACCAGCTTCTTATCTGTTCAGGAGAAGCAAGGCCTATTTTTATGGATTCAAATTCAAATTCTTTTTGATTATCAATAGCCATATTTGCCGCCCTCCTTATTATTCATCATAGCCGAGCATATCATCGTCTTGCTCGGAGGCGATATCTATTGCATCACCGTTTTCGTCCTCAAAGCCGAAGCCTTGAAGTTCACTCTCTATAAGTGTAGTGTCCTCTTGAATCGGGATTGAAAGACCGATATCGTCATCATCGTCAAAGCTCTGCTTTAACTGGATTTCATTATTATCGCCGTCAAGCACCTTAACGTCAAGACCTAAGGACTGTAATTCCTTAACAAGAACCTTGAACGATTCAGGAACGCCTGCCTTTGGAACGTTTTGACCCTTAACGATAGCCTCGTAGGTCTTAACTCTGCCGACAACGTCGTCCGACTTAACCGTAAGAATTTCTTGTAACGTATAAGCCGCACCGTAAGCTTCAAGTGCCCAAACTTCCATTTCACCGAAACGCTGACCGCCGAACTGCGCTTTACCGCCGAGAGGCTGCTGTGTAACGAGTGAGTATGGACCGGTTGAACGTGCGTGAATCTTATCGTCAACTAAGTGGTGAAGCTTGAGATAATACATATAACCTACTGTTAC
>JAZSCM010000013.1:0-5109 GCA_045602945.1 Acutalibacteraceae bacterium
TACTGTATCGAGAAAGGATGGCAAATCAACGGCATTTACTGTGATGAGGATTACAGTGGTGCCGACGCTTCAAGACCTGCTTGGAATCAGGTGCTAAAAGACTGCGAAGAAGGCAGATGCACGATAGTTGTCTGCAAAACACAATCCCGTTTTTCTCGTGATATGGAGATGATTGAACACTTCATTCACGGAAAGTTTCCCGAATGGGGTGTGCGGTTTGTTGCGGTTGTTGATAATATTGACACCAACGTTAAAGGCAATAAAAAAACACGACAAATCAATGGGCTTGTAAATGAATGGCAGTTAGAGGAGTTATCGGACAACGTTAAAGCAACTTTAAGTGTTAAGCGGAAAAACGGCGAATTTGTCGGCTCTTTCGCACCTTACGGCTATTTAATTGACCCCGATAACAAGAATCATTTAATTATTGATGAGGTTGCGGCCCCCATAGTTCAGCGGATTTTTGATTTATATATCGGTGGACTTGGGTACATAGCGATAGCGAAAATATTAAATGATGAAATGATTCCGCCGCCTTGTGTTCACAAAAAGGAGCTTGGCTCTAAGTATTATAACGGCAACTATGAGAAGAATAATGCGCCACGGACAACCTGGTCCGATTCGGCGGTATATGCAATTCTTCGCCGATTTGAATACACGGGTGCTTTGGTGCAGGGAAGACAAGAGGTTGTAAACTACAAAACGGGCAAACGCCGCAAAAAGCCGCAAAGTGAATGGGATATTGTTGAAGATACCCACGAGGCGATTATTTCTAAAGAAACCTTTTATAAGGCACAGGAGATTAGGTTATCGCGTGGTAGAGGTCAAAAAATTCCAAGTGGCAGTTGTTATTCACTTGCCAAAAAGGTTTTTTGTGCCGAGTGTGGTAACACAATGTGGAAAATGAGTTATAAACTGCGTGACGGAAGATATAACTACCTTTCTTGCAGAACTCGTAAAACCACTAACGGAGTCTGCCAAAACGCACACAGTATTCGCCTTGATGAGTTAGAGCAAATCGTAGTAGATGAAATCAACAAGTTACTCGATAAATACTATGATAAAAAGCAGATTGGAAAGTTAGATGCACCTAAAAGGAAAAAGAACGGTGCTAAAACCTTGCAGTCGCAGATTGCTGAACTCGAAGAAAAGGTAAAGCGAAATGATAACCGAATGGCTCAGATGTACACCGATAAATTAGATGGTGTCATCAGCTTAGAGGAGTTTACTAAATACCGAGAAAATTATCAAAAGGAATCCGAAGATACAGAAAAACGCATCGAAATTTTGAAATCAAAGCTTGTCGCATTATCAGGCGGCGAAACAAAAATGGATACTAGTCAGGTACTCGAAAAGTACCGAAAAATTGACACTCTCACATTCGAGATAGCCGATGAATTTATAAGCAAAATCTTCATCGGGAAACTCCAAAAGAGTGGAAAAAGAGAAATCAAAATCGAGTGGAAAATTTAGTGGTTTTCCACAGTCAAAAAACGACAAAATATACAGAATTACCAAAAAAGTATAGTATTAACTAACTCAGCCCACGGCGGGTTTGACGGCGGTGCGGTGGCGAGTGACGGTACTGCTGAAAAGGATATAAATCTCGAAATCTCGCTAAGATTAGCCGAAATTTTGCGTCTTAACGGTTTTAACGTCATAATGACAAGAACTGAGGATTCAGGCACCGACACGATATCGGGCTCTATTGCGACACGTAAGAAAAACGACCTTCAAAACAGGCTAAAGCTTATGGAAGAAAATCCCGACGCGCTGTATATCAGCGTTCATCTTAATAAATTCACAACCTCGGCGGCTAGCGGAACACAGGTTTTTTATACCCCTAATTTTAAAGAAGCCTATAATTTAAGCCTATTGGTTCAAAAATCGGTTGTGAGTATGCTTCAGCCTGAGAATACAAGGACAGTAAAGCAAGGCACGTCGTCTACATATTTGCTTAAAAATGCAAAGGTGCCTGCAATAATAGTAGAATGTGGTTTTTTAAGCAACAAATCTGACCTTGAGAAGCTTAAAAACACCGATTACCAATCACAAATGGCTTTTTGTATAGCCTCGGGAATAATGGATTTTTACACCGAAGAAACATAAAGGAATGATAAAATGGCAAAACAAAAAACGCAGTACGTTTGTTGTGAGTGCGGAAACGTGAGTGCCAAATGGACAGGGCAGTGTTCCTCATGCGGCGCTTGGAATACCATGGAAGAACAGATAGTATCTACTGCCTCTTTCAGCACTTCAAAACCTAACCTTACAACCGTTAAATCGGCAAAGTCACTATATTCAATTGACCCGTCCGACGAGCAACGCACCAAAACAGGTATCGGTGAGCTAGACAGAGTGCTAGGCGGCGGAATAGTAAAGGGCTCTGTGGTGCTGCTTAGCGGTGACCCCGGTATTGGCAAATCCACAATTTTAATGCAGATTTGCAATAAACTAAAGGAAAACTGTCAGGTGCTTTACGTTTCGGGCGAGGAATCGGCTTCACAAATAAAACTTCGCGCCGTACGACTAGGCGTTACAGGTGAGAACGTAACCGTAATTTCCGAAACCGAAACGGGTGCTGTTTGTGATTATATAACGGCAAACAGACCAGACCTTGTAATGATTGATTCGATACAAACAATGCAGATATCGGAACTATCCTCGTCACAAGGAAGTATAGTTCAGGTCAGAGAGTCTACAAATTTATTGCTTAAAACAGGCAAAAGTTTAGGTATTCCGATATTTATCGTAGGCCATGTAAACAAGGGCGGAGATATTGCAGGACCTAAGGTGCTTGAACACATAGTTGATACCGTGCTCTATTTTGAGGGCGAGAGAAATCAGTCGTATAGAATTTTGAGGGCTATTAAAAACCGATTTGGCTCTACAAATGAAATCGGTGTGTTTGAGATGACCGAGACGGGACTAAGTCAGGTTGAAAACCCGTCGGCTATGCTGTTATCAGGCAGAATAAGCAACGTTTCGGGCGGCTGTATAACCTGTATTTTAGAGGGCACCAGACCGATTTTAGCCGAGGTGCAAGGACTTGTTAGTTCAACAGGCTTCGGTAATCCAAGACGTGTTGCAAACGGCTATGATTATAACCGCCTTAATATGCTTTTAGCAGTACTCGAAAAACGTTTAGGACTTTATTTTTCAAATTTCGATACCTATTTAAACATTATAGGCGGACTTCGCCTAGACGAGCCTGCGGCAGACCTTGCCGTTTGTATGTCCTTGGTGTCGGGACTTCGCGACGTACCTATCGACGATAAACTAATAGCCTTCGGTGAGGTAGGTCTTTCGGGAGAAGTAAGAACGGTGCCTAGAATTGAGGCTAGAATAAGAGAGGCGGCAAGACTCGGTTTTACACAGTGCGTGTTACCCCGAAGTTCACTTAAAAGCATCACAAATGTACCCGATAACATAGAACTTATTCCTGTAAAAAATATAAAAGAAGCGGTAGACATAGTAAGATAAATATGGTATAATTAACCGATTTGATTTTAAGGAGAAAATTTTTATGATGTATATTGCAATGGGCATTTTTGCTTTGGCGTATGTTTTAATGCTGATTTTCAGCAAATATAGGCCGTATATAGCACTTGGTGCCGCGCTGATTTTTATTGTAAGCGGTATGTTGCCGGTTGGTGAAATTTTCGGTGCAATTGATTTTAACGTTTTACTTATGATAGCGGGTACTATGGGTATAGTGGCACTGTTTATCGAAAGTAAAATGCCTGAGCTACTTGCCGATTTAATAATGGAAAAGGTTCCAAACGTTATGTGGGCGGCTATTGCAATGTCACTTTTTTCAGGTGTGATTTCCGCCTTTGTTGACAACGTTGCTACGGTGCTTATGATTGCTCCTGTAGCTCTTGAAATTTGCAAAAAGTTAAAAACCAATCCTGTGCCGTTTATTATTGCTATTGCGGTTTCGTCTAACCTGCAGGGTGCCGCAACCTTAGTAGGCGATACCACCGCTATAATGTTAGGTTCTGCACTCGATATGAGCTTTATGGACTTCTTTTGGTATAAGGGCAGACCCGGTATGTTCTTTGCAGTAGAGCTTGGTGCCGTGATTTCGGCAATAATACTGGGTTTCCTTTTCAGAAAGGAAAAAGCACCTATTCCTAAAGCCCAAACCAAAACTAATGTTACTGACTATGTTCCGTCTATTTTACTTCTCGGTACTATAGTTCTGCTGATACTTGCTTCCTTTATTCCTAACAAGCCAGGTATCACAAACGGTCTTATTTGTTGCGGATTATTGGTAATCGGTCTAATTTATAATTACGCTAAGAAAAAGAAACTGTCGGCTATTGTTTCACCGCTCAAAGAAATTGATTTTGAAACAATAGGTCTGCTCTTTGGTCTATTCTTAATGATAGGCGCAATTTCCGAACAGGGCGTTATTGACGCGGCGGCAGGGTTACTTGCAAAGGCAGGCGGCGGAAATATCTTTGTGCTTTATACGGTTATAGTATGGGCGTCGGTAATAATTTCTGCCTTTATTGATAACATTCCTTATGTTGCAACTATGATACCTGTTATTGCAGGTCTTGCCACTGCTTTAAACGTAGACCCAACCGTGTTGTATTTCGGTCTGCTTTCGGGCGCTACCCTCGGCGGTAACTGTACACCTATCGGTGCATCTGCTAACATTACAGGTATCGGTATTCTTCGAAAAGAGGGGTACACCGTTAAAAATGCCGATTTCTTCAAGATTGGTATTCCGTTCACACTTGCCGCAATAATCCCTGCATATATCTATTTGTGGATTATGTACGGCGCCGCTTAAATAAAATTTGCATAAAATTAAGCCTTCGCAATTTTTGCGAAGGCTCATTTTTTATGTTATACTATTACGTTTCGTTTGCAAACTTCTTTACATTTGCCGCAACCGTTACATAAACTGTAATCTATAACGGCGAGGCTGTTTACGATTTTCACAGCACCTGTAGGGCAGTTCTTTTCGCAAAGTGTACATGCTATACAGGATACCTTGCACTGCTTTACAACAGGAGCGCCCTTTTGTTTATTAGAGCAGTTTACGAAGATTTTGGTGTTTTCGGGTAAAAGCGTTATTAACTGCTTAGGACAGGT
>JAZSCM010000014.1:0-11618 GCA_045602945.1 Acutalibacteraceae bacterium
CACGATTTTAAAATTTTGTTGTAGGGCAGGGGTTTACTCCTGCCGTCAAAACCCGCACAAAACAAAAACGGCGGGAGCAAGCCCCCGCCCTACAAGGTGTTTGTAATTTAAAAAGGAGTTAATATATTATGAAAGCAACAGAGACGCAAGGCGAAGCCTTGCGAGTGAATAGTGAATAATGAATAGTGAATAGTTTCGGTGTCGGCTTTGCCGACTTAATATAAATGTGCCGTTGGCACGATATATATAATGTCGGCTCCGCCGACACATTAATTATTCAATATTCATCATTCATTTTTCATTATTCATTAAATCAAGAAAAAGAGGAGTTAATATATTATGAAAGCAACAGGAATTGTTCGTAGAATTGTGGAATGCGTTATAATAGGGCAAACCGCTTGAAAGCCGCATGAACACTGGGTTTTCGCTGGTTTGCCCCACTGAACGCATTGGTGTCAAAATTGAGTTTTGGGCGGTTTTTATACATAGCAAAAGCGGAGTGAAATTTCACTCCGCTTTTGTGGTTAATCAAGTTCTTCAATTTGCTTTTTTATTATTGCAGAGATTTCGTTTTTGGGTCGCAAGTCGGGATTTGAAGCCAAGGGATCAAGCAGATTATCGTATGGTATATTTGCTTTTTCCAATCGAGCTTTTTCCTCAAAAAATTCTCCAAATGCATCGAACAGTTCCATATTCCAAGAAATGTCGGGAAGATAATTTTTAATGTCGAATAGTTCACAAAAACGATTTGCTTCTTCTTTGTTAAAAACTTTCTCTATGAGTTGTTCACTACCATCTTTCGGCAATCTAAAACTATATGTGAATAAGTGGAATTTATAACACCAACCACTTGTTTCTATGGTCGTTCCTGTTTCACTCGCATATTGTAGATATTTGGGAACAAAACCGCAGGTTTGGAGCGTATCAAGCGTTGGCTTTTGTTCGCCAATATAATCATAAAATGCGTAAACACTATGTTCATCATAAATGCCCTCAACATATTGCGAATGGGGTGTTTCTTCTGTCCCTACACAAAGAATTGCAATATATTTATCATGAACATCATAAGGGGGATTTAGTGTTTCGCAAATTTTGTCGGCTATTTCTTGTGGATAAATAAAATTATATGTACAATCTTCAATGTTCCAAATCCAATTTTCGGGGTCGTTTTCTTTCAAGCCTGTGCGAACAATAATAATGTCGCCGGGTTTGTGTTTTGGTTTTGCAATTTTGGCTTTGGGAATTTTGATTTTGGGTTGAGGCGTTTTTAACTGGTCAAGCAATTTATCCATTACCGCCAGTCGCTTTTTTACATCAGCGCCTTCCCATTCGTCAATGCCTGTATGTGCTTCAAGCAAGGTGATTGCTTTGCTTTTTATCACATCGGTTAAAATGCCGTGTTTCCATTGCCAATCAGCAAGTGCAAACCAAAAATCTGCGTAGTCATTGTCTATAATATCGCTATTTACAATATCGGCATACTCTTTCAAAATCAGTTTTGTGCCTTCTTCAATACCCACTAATGGATATACTTCATTGCACATGTCACGAACATCACTTGATGTATCGTTAGAATATAAAGCGGTGCCCCAAGAGCCCATTTGCTCACCTCGCTTTTATGGTTATATGTTTCGGAATTTACGGATTGCTTTTTGCAATTCGGTTGGTAATTTTGATTTATCGCAGGTTGAAAACACCCCAAGCGGATTATTCCAAGATTCCATTGTATCGTCTTTTACAACAGTAATATAGTAGGTTTTATCATCTTCAATATAGCCAACGTCTATTTGCATACCGTCTTCATAAGTGATAAACAACATATCTTGTTCATCATCGCAGATGATTTGGAGTTTGCCTTGTGCTAAATCTAATTTTTTATAAACGTCATACCAATTTTTCACGTCGGATGTGTATGCTGTGCAGCAAGACATAAACTCTGCAAACTCTTTGTCCAATTTGTCGTCATATTTTTTATTCAAAAAATGGCGGATTATTAAATAGATAACAGGTAGAATGAGGGGTATCCAAAGACTTATAAAATCTTTTAAGAATATCCAAGGAATTATCAAAAGAATTTCAAGAAAAATATATGCTAAAAGATATCCCGTAAACTCGTTCCAAATTCGTCCGATTTTGGTTTTCTTTTGATTATCAAAGACATCTTTAATTTCGCCATTTAATATTAACTTGTTAGATTCTTCCGTAACATTTGCGATAAAAAATCTGCCACCACTATGTCCTAAACGCTGAAATCCGATTTCTAAAATATTTGGCTCGTTATTATAAACAACAATATCTTTGTTATGTTCTTTTGCTTTAAGGTGTATTGTTTCTTTTAATTCGTCAAGTGTTCCTTTAAAAACAAATTGCATAATTTCACCGCCTTTAATTTATTATAACATATTTCGTTTCAAAAGTAAATCTATGCGGTATATTTCTCCCACAATTACAGATAATAACATCACAATTTGTAATTTAAGGAGAAATGTATATATGAAAGCAACAGAGACGCAAGGCGAAGCCTTGCGAGTGAATAGTGAATAATGAATAGTGAATAGTTTCGGTGTCGGCTTTGCCGACTTAATATAAATGTGCCGTAGGCACACCTTAATTATTCAATATTCATCATTCATTTTTCATTATTCATTAAATTTTAGACAAGAGGAGTTAATATATTATGAAAGCAACAGGAATAGTTAGAAGAATCGACGATTTGGGAAGGGTTGTTATCCCGAAAGAGATTAGAAGAACTATGCGGATTCGTGAGGGAGACCCGCTGGAGATTTACACCTCGGCGGGCGGAGAGGTGATTTTTAAAAAATATTCGCCGATAGGCGAGTTGTCGGTTTTTGCATCTCAGTATGCCGAGGCGTTGTCTGACAGCGTAAAGCTATCGGTTATAATCTGCGACAACGAGCACGTGATTGCGGCGGCGGGTATTTCAAAACGCGAGGCGCTTGACAAGGCGGTAAGCGAAGAACTGTTAAAGCTTATGGAAAACCGCAAGACCTTTATTGCCGACGACACAAGGGCTGTGCAGGGCTTTGAGGGACTAAATAAAACGCTGTGTGCCGCAGTACCTATTATTTCGGCGGGTGACGTATCGGGTGCGGTGGTACTGCTTCAAAACGAGGACGCAAACAAGGCATCTGAGACAGATATAAAACTTGCAACCGTTGCCGCAAATTTTCTGGCGCGACAGCTTGAATGAGCGATATTGCTAATAAAACTTGAAAAATTTAAAAAAATAGGTATAATATATGTGTCATTGACTAAAAATGACACATTTTTTATTTGAGGTGTCTTATGGAATATATTTTGGCATCTGCTTCGCCAAGAAGAAGAGAGCTTTTAAAATTTGTTATAAATGATTTTAAAATCGTTTGTGCCGATATTGACGAAACGGTGCAAAATAATATGTCTTGTTTCGATGCGCCCGAATTTTTGGCAAACAAAAAAGTAAAGGCAATATCCGAAAATTATCCCGACTCTATAATTATTGCTGCCGATACGGTTGTGATTTTAGGTGACGAGATTTTAGGAAAGCCAAAAAACGAACAAGACGCCTTTTTAATGCTTGAAAAACTGTCGGACAAAACGCACTTTGTTGTTACCGGTTGCTCGATTGCAAAGGGCGACAAAACAAAAAGCTTTAGCGTTGTATCAAAGGTCACCTTTTATAAACTAACAGATAGCGAAATTTATGATTATATAGCAAAAAATGAAAGTCTTGACAAGGCAGGGGCGTACGGAATTCAAGGGTATGGCTCTATTTTGGTAGAAAAAATCGAGGGCGATTATTTTAATATTGTAGGACTGCCCGTTGCCGAATTAAGCAGAAAACTTAAAGAATTCGAGAGCGAGGTTTTTTAACTGGAAACTAAAATAAAGCCTATCGCTTATATACATAACGATTTTAAAGAAAAATTTGGTGTGCCAAGACAAAGCGGCAGGGTTCAAACGATATCCGAAATAGTGTTTGAGCCTGAATTCAGGGATGAAAACGCGCTTATAGGTATAGAGCAGTTTTCACACCTTTGGCTGATTTTTGATTTTTCGCTGTCGCACAAGGATACTTGGTCGCCTACCGTTCGTCCGCCAAGACTTGGCGGCAATAAAAGGGTTGGGGTATTTGCCAGTCGTTCACCCTTTAGACCTAATAATTTAGGACTGTCGGTTGTGAAGCTGTTATCACTTGACAAGACTGCCGATAAAGGTGTGGTTTTAAACGTTTCGGGTGCTGACCTTGTTGATAACACCCCGATTTACGATATAAAGCCGTATATCCCTTATGCCGATTGCATTTTGGATGCTAAAGGCGGCTATGCCGAGCAAAACAAAGGGCATAAACTAAAAGTGGTTTTTCCCGACGAGTTAAGGTGTAAAATTCCCGACGAAAAATCGGATATTTTAATAGAATGCTTAGCCGACGACCCAAGACCCTCGTATCAGGACGACGGCAGAGTATACACTATGAGATTTGTAAATTTTGACATTTCATTTAGCGTGACGGGGGACACCCTTTTAGTCACCGCAGTAAAAGAAATTAGTGAGGTATAATTATGCAACCAAAGAGTAACAAACAAATCGTAATACTGCTTAGTGTTATAATCGGTATTTTGGCGCTTTCCTGCGCTCTGCTCGTTTTTGGGATAATAAAGAATAATAACGATTCACAAAAGTCGAGCAAGCCAAGTTTTAACAGCAGTCAAAACAGTTCGAGCACTTTAAGTAACGTTTCTAGCGATACTGCGAATGATGTTTCGAGTGATAACAGCAGTAATACTTCGAGCAATCAGCAAAGCAACGTATCAAGTCAAACGGGTGAGGTGTTAACCCTTGCAACCGTTAAGGAAAAAATCCACGGTGTTTGGGGTTATAGCTCATACGTAGTATATATAAATTTTGAGCAAAATCAGTATTTACAGGCTATGTATGCTACAAGCGGTGGATTTTCGGGCGAAATCAGGGGAATTAAGGAAAAGGGCGTTAACGTGTTTGAACTTGAGGTTTTCGTAAAGGGCCACCCCGCCGACGAGATGCAGGACGAAACACAGGACGAAACCAAATATATTATTTTTAAGGTTGACCCAAAGAAGAAAACAATCACGCTAAACGGAAGCGAGTATCAGTACATAACCGACGATTTTGCCGACGACGAGGCAATTTCAAAGTTCTTTTTCGGTGACGTTGACAACGGCGATGGCGACGACCAAGATGCCGACGATACAACCAGCACAGGCGACGAGGAAAACACCGAAAGCACAGTAGAATAATCAAAATGGACTTGCCAAAAGAAAACCGACAAGGCTCAAAAATTACGATTACAGCCAAAACAGAGCATATTTTATTGCAATATACACCCATAACAAACAAAAAATATTATGCGATATCGTAGGGGAGGGTCTCTGCGCCCTCCCGTCGATACAGCTAACGCCGATTGGCGAAACGGTAGATAAAGCAATAAATTACATCGACCAAAATTATCGAAATCTTTTTGTGGATAAATACGTAATTATGCCAAACCACGTACATTTAATTGTTAAAATTTAAACGGGAGGGCACGGAGGTCTCGGCTACCGCCTCGGTCGGTGCTTCTGCTTCGCAGAGGTGTCCATCGGACACCCGCACCCCTCCCCTACAAGCGTATGATATTATCGGTAATTTCAAATCGTTCACAACGCACGAATATAGAACTCGGCTTTGTCAGCGTTCCTTTCACGACCACATTATTCGCGGCGATGATTATCTGAAAATTTGGGAATATATCGACACAAACCCTCAAAAATGGAAGGAAGATTGTTTTTACATTAAATGAATTTAAGCGGAGTGAGGTCACTCCGTTTTTTCTTTTAAAGTTTATCAACGGTTAGTTTATAAGGTTAACAACGAATTGATAATTGAAAAATACTTTGCAAATAATATAATGATATTGTAAGCTTACAAAATAAAAAATTTGGAGGTGCCTTATGACTATAAAGATTGGCGCTATTATAAAAAATTAAGAACAGAAAACAACGTAACGCAAGACCTACTTGCCAACGCAATAGGTGTTACACCACAGGCTATTTCCCGTTGGGAAGCAGAGGGCGGCTATCCCGATATTGAGTTGCTCCCCGCCATTGCCGATTTCTTTTCGGTAAGCACCGACGAGCTGTTAGGCTACAAGCTGTCAGAGAGAGAACAAGAACTAGCCGATATTAAGAAAGAGATGGAACGTCTTTCTGAGGTTGGCACTATAGAGGAACGCGTGGCTTATGCCAGAGGAGTATTTCCCCGTTACCCCAACGACTGTGAGATTCGTGAAAATCTCGCGGTTTGCCTGTATCACGTATGGCAAGAAAACCACGACGAGACTCTTTTTGACGAGATTGAATCACTCCTTAAATCAGTAGTCAATGAATGTAAGGATGAGGACACACGTTATACCGGCATTGATACGCTTGTTACGTTGTATGGTAAAAGCAATCAACCTGAAAAGGCAAAAGAGTGGGTTGATAGGTTAACACCTATGAAATACTGCCGTGAGTTTGCGAAATCTTCGGGTATCGGTGACGGAAAAACCAAAATTTATATTCAAGACGAAATCGACAAATTAACCGATTGTTTAGGTACTGCCATAACAAATCTCGCGCTTAATGATGAGCTTCCTAACGATTCTTCTACGTGGGATAAAAAAATAGAAATGTTTGAAATTTCAAACAAGCTCTATTTTATGATATACGGGGATAATTTAATGTTTTATCACTGCCGAATAGCGTTTAACAATTGGATAATTTCGACCTATAAAATGGCACAGGGCAAAATAGAGGACACTCTAGTAGCCCTTGAAAATATGTGCTATCACGCTGTAGAGTATGATAAATCGTATGTAAAAAATCGCGGTGAGAATTATACCTCTATTTTTGTAGATAAGCTAATTTATCCTGAGCCTAGCAAAGATTTTCACGAGCTTAAGGAACATTCGCAAAGCTTTTATATGCTCGATAGACTACAAAACGGCAGATATGATGCCATTCGAAGCGATGCCCGATTTGTAAAAATAGAAGAAGCATTAAAAGAATATGCAAGATAAAATTTAATATCGTAGGGTATAGAATAAGCCTCGGGGTTTAACCCCGAGGCTTAAGTTTTCTTTATTTTAAAAAATCTTGCGGTGTTTTGCGGTCTTTAAAGTAGTATTCGCGGTCGTGCTCTGTCACCTCTCGCAAAACTCTGCAAGGGTTTCCCACCGCAACAACGCCCGACGGGATATCTTTTGTTACAATACTTCCCGCGCCTATTACGGTATTGTCGCCGATAGTAACACCGGGGACTACAATTACACCTGCACCCAGCCAACAGTTTTTGCCGATTTTCACACTTGCGTTATACTGAAGACCCTGTCTTCTAAGTTCAGGGTCTATCGGGTGCCCTGCCGTAGCCAAAACAACGTTAGGACCTATAAGTGTGTTGTCACCAACGTAAATATGCGTATCGTCAATCATTGTAAGACCGAAATTCGCATAAACGTTTTTGCCAAAATGACAATGCTTACAGCCAAAACTTGAATAAAGCGGAATTTCAAGGTATGAGCCTTCGCCTATTTCGGCAAACATTTCCTTTAAAAGTTTGTTTCTCTTTTTTATATTGGTGGGCTTTAGTTTGTTATACTTATAAAGTTTTACCTGACACTCGTTTTGCTCTTTAAACAATGCCTCGTTATAGGGCATATAAAGTGCAGTAGAGTGGATTTTTTCCTTTATGTCCATTAGATAACGTCCTTTAAGCTCTGCTTTACAACGTTATCAGCCGCACGGCGAAGCTCAGGTAAAGACTTGCCCTCAAGTATTAGCGCATACATATTAAGAATTAACTTTTCGAGTGTGCTATCCTCTGCTAATTCGCAATGGCTCTCAAGCACCTTTTTAGCGTCTGCCATATTTCTCTCAACGCCCTCGGTTTCGAGCAAATATCTGTGAAGACCTGCTGCCGCACCGATTGCGATATATGCAGGTGTAACGCCAACTTCGAGCGCTAAAGTGGAAGAACCGATTAGTCTATCTTGTGGGGATAGCTTTCTTGCAGGGTCGCCGCCAACACGCTTACAGGTGTCTTTAAGCGCCGCGTTGGTAAAGCGGTTTAAAAGGTCGGTAATATGAAGCATTATGCTTTCAAGCTCTACGCCGTATTTCTTAGATAGCGCTCTTGCACTTTCTTCCATAGCGCCGCGAACGATTAGATAAACCTCGTCCTTATCTATTGACTGATATATGTATTCGAGTCCTAAAATGTCGCCTAAGTAAGCACAGGTTGCGTGGCCCATATTGTGAACGTAAAGCTTTCTCTTTAGATAAAAATCAAACGGCTCAAAAGGAACCATATTCTTGATAGCAGGAATTTCGCCCTTGAATGCAGCCTTATCAACGGGTAAATAACCGTAACTCTCAACGCAAACACGCATTGGGTTGCCGTCCTTCATATCGTCGGTCTGAACAGGCACCATTCTGCCGATTGAAGCTTCCACTAGACCAACATTCTCGTCCATCCAAGCCTGTTCGTCCTCGGTTAGATACTCTTTTAGCATCTTCTCAATTACCTTGTTAGCGTCCATAAGGTTTTCGCAGATAATAATGTTAAGAGGCGGAAGATTTCTCTCTTTACGTAACTTTATTCCGTTTGCAATATTAGGAATTATAAACTTTAAAACGTTAACGCCGACAGCTGTTGCCATAATGTCGGCTGAAGCTATAGCCTCGGCTACTGCGTTTGCATCCTTACCGTCAACCGCTGAAACGTTTTTAACGTCAATATCGGTGTGACCCTCGCTCGAAATAATGCGAACAGGATATGTGTGCTCTGAGTTTAGTGTGTTGATAACAGCGTCAACAACATCTACAAACTGCACCTCATAGCCCGAAGCGGATAGTAACATTCCTATAAAGCCGCGGCCGATATTACCGCCGCCGTACATAACTGCTTTCATAAACATTCCCCTTTAAATTCGTAGGGGAGGGGTGCGGGTGTCCGGTGGACACCTCTGCGAAGCAGAAGCACCGACCGAGGCGGCAGCCGAGACCTCCCCTCCCGATATTTTTAATTAAAATTTCTTAGCGTTAGCAAGTAGATACTTCTCTGCCTCGCCGCTCCATAAACCGTTGTTAGCCTTAACAAGCTCACTGAGTTTTGCAAACATCGGATCGGTCTTGCCAAGCTCCTCGAAATCATCAAGAGCAGTAAGAGGTAAACTTATGTGGTTATAAATTAACTTCTTGCCGCCTCTGATATTTGGAAGATTTAGAGTTGTTTCAACAGTAGCATCAATACCGCCGATATGTGTTACCATTGCGGCAGGGTCGATTGTGCCGTTGTTCATAAGCTCGATAGCCTCTCTCATATCGTCTGTGTTACCGCCGCTCGTACCTACAATGTGGGTGTAGCTGTAGTGAACGTTAAAGAAGTTCATTTCAGCCTTGAAGTTGCTGTCGGTTGGACCTGCAAAGAAGTTAAGGCAACCGTCAAAGCCTAAAATAGCGTCAGCCTGTTCAACAACAGGTCTTACAGGCGCAAAGCAGATAACGTCATCGTAGCCTGTGCCGCCTGTTAGCTCTCTAAGTGTTGCTACTGCATCGCATTTAGCGGTGTTAACGTAGTGAAGCTCAATGCCGAGTTCCTTTGCGTGTTCAACTGTGTAGATGCTCTCAGCTCTAGCCAGTCTTGCGTCATCAATATCGGTTACAACGAGTAACGACGGTCTGCGGTCGCAGTGAAGCGCATAGTCGATAGCGCCAAGACCCATAGGACCAACTGACGCGAGCAGTGCCATTTTACCGCCCTCAACGATACCCATATCGTGAACGTAGCTACCTGCCTTTGTGTGATACATAGCGTGGAACGTGCCGATAATACAGCTCATAGGTTCAGCTAGTGAGCCGTAGAAATAAACGTCAGAATTGTATGGTAGTAAGCAGTCCATAGCAAGAGTTTCAAACGGAATGTTACCGTGCTGAGCGTCACCGCCGCAGTAGTTATATGAGTAACCAGGAGCCTCTTGCATACCCTTGTAGAAGTGTGCAGGCTGAATAGCGAAGCCCTGACCCTCTTTAAACTTGTGCTGCCAGTTTTCGCCAACCTTTAAAATCTTACCGCAGAATTCGTGACCTACAATAATAGGATTCTCTGCAACGTTGTTAGGAACGCGCTTGTGCTTTGCGCCCTCAACAGCCGCCTTGTAAGTGCTCATACAAATAGAATCGGAAATAATTTCAACCTGAACGTTATCAGGACCAATCTCGGGTAATTCCATTTCCTCTAAACGAAGGTCCATCTCACCGTAAAGTCTAACTGCTTTTGTCTTCATATTGTTCTTTCCTTTCTCTGCAACGCAGATTAAAAACTTAGCAAAGCCTACTTCGGCTTTTAATATCTTATATATAATAACATACTTATATTTTGATTTCAATAGCAAAAGAGCAAAAATAAAAGCCCCTAACTACTAGAGACTTTGTGAAAATTTGCGGTTTACTAAATAAAATATATTAACGTTGTAGGGGATGGAATGTTGTGAATGAATAATGAATTATGAAAAATGAATGATGAATAATTTCGGTGTCGCTTTGCGACTAATATAAATCGTGCCGAATACACACCGCAATTCTTCACTATTCACTCTTCATTATTCACTCGCAAGGTGGAACCTTGCTTTGCCGTCCCCTACCTTACCAAACACCTTTACAAATAAGTCTTTCGGTAACTGCTGTAATAACGGTTGTTAAAACGTTGGCACCCGCTACGGTGAGGAAAAGTTTTTTAGGGCTTTTTGCAGAATTTCTCAGTGTTAAAAAAACAAAAGGAACTTCTATTATAAGCGTAATTAACAAATAAACAACGCCCACGATATAAAACGGCGTGTGTTCCAGTGTTTGCTCGAAGGTATAAAGCGAAGGTACGATATACAA
Source organism: Acutalibacteraceae bacterium (assembly GCA_045602945.1). Classification (GTDB taxonomy): domain Bacteria; phylum Bacillota; class Clostridia; order Oscillospirales; family Acutalibacteraceae; genus UBA737. The sequence goes on from JAZSCM010000014.1 coordinate 10,938, forward strand.
AAACAAATATGGGGCTAAAAAAGAGAAAATATTTGCTATAGTTACAAACAGAATAATTTTGGGCAAGGCTTTTACCTTTGGTATAAAATAAACAGTTAAAACCTCAATAGATAAAGTAATTACAATTACAAAGGGTAAAACGTCGTGCGGCCGAGTTTCTGATATCCAACGCCACGAGGAATTGGCACACGTTGTTACAGAAAAAAGCAACGCAAAGACAAGACCTAAAACAGCAGAAGATAAGAGGTTATATTTTTTCAATTTTAATTCTCCTTTGGGTATTTAAATGTTTTGGCTATTGTATCAAAAACAAAGACTTGTTTCAATTAAAAACCAAAAACTTAATAAAACCTTAAAGAAAATTATGCTTTGGCTAGAGTAACAACTATAATTTCGGGGCGGTTGTTAAATCTTAGGGGATAGCGCTGTTGCCGATACCTCGGCTGACAATCATATTTGTAGTGTTTTCGGTAAAAAGCCCCGCGTCGTATTCTGGGAAAAGGCTGGGGTCGGGCGATAAAAGACCGCCATATTAAATGCATTTTGTACTATTTCTTGCCTTTGGTGTTTTGCTATATCCCAACCAACTAATCTTCTCGTTGCTACATCTATTACTCCGCATAAATATATTTTTTGTCTGTAACAATTTAGTTCTGTTATATCTGAACACCAAAGGTAATT
>JAZSCM010000015.1:0-7471 GCA_045602945.1 Acutalibacteraceae bacterium
GTATCAATCTTTTCGGTGCGGGGAACAAGCTTGGATAGGCGCTGACGGTGTGAGCTTCGCATCATACCAACAACACCAAAGCAGGAGGTAACCTCGTGGCCTATAAGCTTTGAAAGATATGTTTCACTAACAATTATTTTACCTTGTAGTGTATCATAGGAAATCATATAAAATCCTCCTAAATAAAATCAAAATGTTAATTATTTACCTTTATATTCTTCTAGCCCAAAATAAATATCACTTTGTGAAACCGTTACGCCATCGGTTATGCTGTTATCGTAAAAGAGAAGACTTTTTCGGTAACATATAGGTATCTGTGGCATTTCGGTAAGCAGTGTTGCCGCAACGTCGCTTATGGAAGCGGCACCGTTATAAAAATTATCTATCGCAATTTTTGTGTTGCTTAGCGGAATCTCGGCTATTGTGCCGTCGGGATTTTGCGGTGCAGTCTCGGGCACTACGCCAAAAGCCGCCGAACCGCCCTCTAGCACTAAAGCAGAAAGGTCCATATTAGGAAGCACGTTTATTTCACCGAGATAAAGCTGAAACTGCCCATTTGTCAGCGCTTCTATATACTGCTCATAACTTCTTGAAACAACTGTTATCTCAATACCGGCCTGTTCTAACTGCTTTTTTATAAGGTTTGCCGCCTGAACGCGCGAAGCATTTTCAGAATTTACAAGCAAAGTAAATTTAGGCCTTTTTCCGTTAGCATTTACTCTGCTGCCATCATTTGCTACTTTATTATAACCTATTTTCTCTAAATTCTCAACTGTTATTTGCAAATTAGGCTTTGAATTTAATGATTGGGTGGCATTTACGTTCTTAAAAACAGGGTTAAAAAAGCCTGTTGCCGCCACGGCATTATTATAATAGGCGTTACTGCAAATCTCACTACGGTTAAGTGCAGAGGACAAAGCATAGCGTATATATTTGTTTGAAAGCTCTGGATAAGAAGAGTTTATACCTATATATACTAGATTGTTAAGATTTACATCGGCTTTTTTACCGCTCATTCTAACAATTTCACCGTCTGCAAGGTCGGTATAATATATATCGGTAGCGCCAACCTCAACGTAGTGTGAAACCGAAGCCTCGTCAGGTGCGTTTATAAGAACGATTTTTTGAATGTCAGGCTTTTTGCCGTAAAAATCATTATTAGCGGTAAGCGATGTATTATTTTCGCTAAGCTGGTATCTTCCGCATCCGATAGGCGGAGTCGCAACACCGTCCGAATTCACAGCTTTGTCGCTATCAGCCTTAATTATCGGAAAATCAATAAGATTTAGAAAATACGGGTCATTCCTTGTTAAATAAAACACAACGGTTTTATCGTTTATAGCCTCTATCTTTGCAACCTCGTAAAGCTTGTGAGCATAGTTTGTCGCAGAAGCCTTGGCAATATTGTAAGAATAAACAACGTCGTTTGCAGTAACGGCTGAGCCGTCCGAAAATAGCGCGGATTTAAGCTCTACGGTGCATATTTTATCTCCGAGCTCTGCGGTTTTTGCAAGGCGAAAGGTAGGCTCAAACTCATTATTTGTTTTAATAAGCGGTTCAAAAAGAAGTTTTGATAAATTTCTGTTAATTTCGGATACTGCGGTGTAAGGATTAAAACTGTCCGACTTGCAGTAAAGCAAATTTATTTCATCGGTTTCGGTGCTGTTTGAAGGCTTTTGTGCGTTTGTACCTTCGTTATTGGGATTTTCACCGCAAGAGCAAAAAAGCAATAGTGATAAAACGGCTAAAAAAACGCATAAAACTTTTTTAAAAACCATCTTATCACTCCCTATATTATATATAATGTGTTATACCTTTTTAAATATCGGCTCTGCCGAAAGGCAAAGCCCCGTGTTTGAGTCAACGTCAAAAATACAGCCGTTTAAAATACATTTGCCCTCGGCAAACTCGAATTTTGACATATCATTAGATTTAAGTCTATTAATTATTATTTCTTTTTTAACACCCAAAACCGATTGCTCTACACCCGTCATACCAAGGTCGGTGATATAACCCGTGCCGTTTGGCAAAACCTGAGCGTCATTTGTCTGAACGTGGGTGTGTGTGCCGAAAACGGCGGTAACTCTTCCGTCAAGGTAAAAGCCCAGTGCTCTTTTTTCGCTCGTAGCCTCGGCGTGAAAGTCAACAAATATAAGTTTAGCGCCGTCGCGCTTTGCTCGGTCGATTAACTCGTCAGCCGCTAAAAAAGGGTTTGTTGCCTTTTCCTTTTCAAGATAAATCTGACCCGATAGGTTTATAACTGCTATCTGCACTCTGCCAAGGTCTAAAAGACAGTAACCGCTACCGTAAGGGGCGTCGATATTGTGCGGGCGCAGTAAAAACGGATTTTGGTCTAGTTCTTGGTGTATCTCTTTGTGCCTTAGCGTGTGGTTTCCGCCTGTTATAACGTCGGCACCCGCAGAGAAAATAGTACTTGAACTCCAAAGTGAAATACCGTTGCCCTCGGCTGAATTTTCACCGTTCACAATAACAGCATCGGTATTCAAAGTTTTTTTAAGAGAGGGAAGTGCTTTAAGCAGCGCCTCGGTGCCGTTTGGTGCACACACGTCTCCGATACACAGTATACGCATAAGCTGCTCCCTCCAAACCGGTGTAAAATTTTATGCCAATTATCTATAACATAATACCATAAAAACGCATTAAATTCAATCAGAAATTAAAAAATTCAAAAAAAGACTACAAATTATTAAAAATTAAAAGTGAGTAAAAACGAGATATAACGAGAAAAACAGAGAAAACGGGAGATAATGACTTTAAAGTTGTAATTTTTGAAAAAATGTGTTGACAAACGGTTTTTTAAATGGTATTATAATCAAGCTGATTTAAGTCGTTTTATATGTTTACGGCTTTAAAAACTAATAATCGGAGGTTTAGATTATGTCTACATTTATGGCAAAACCTGCTGAAGTTCAGCGTAAATGGTATATAGTAGATGCAGCTAACAAGCCACTCGGCCGTACAGCTGTTAAGGTTGCTGATTTGCTTAGAGGCAAGGGCAAGCCTTCCTTTACACCACATGTTGATTGCGGCGACCACGTTGTTGTTATCAACGCTGAAAAGGCAGTTCTCACAGGAAAGAAGCTTGAGAAGAAGTATTACCGTCGTCATACAGGCTACGTTGGCGGTCTTAAAGAGGTTCAGTATGCAACCCTTATGAAGACCCGTCCACAGCTTGCTATGGAATTAGCAGTTAAGGGCATGGTTCCTGATACTACTATCGGCCGCAAGGCTCTTACAAGACTTCACGTTTATGCAGGCGAGACCTATGCACAGGTTGCTCAGAAGCCTGAGAAGATTGAATTTTAAGAAGGGAGACAGAATAAATGTTTGAAGGAAAGCCATATTTCTACGGCACCGGCAGAAGAAAGAGTTCTGTTGCCCGTGTTCGTCTTTACAACGGTACAGGTAAGGTTACCATCAACGGCAGAGATATAGATGATTATTTCGGCCTCGAAACCTTAAAGGTTATCGTTCGTCAGCCATTAGTTCTCACCGAGAACGCTGATAAGTTTGACGTAGTTTGCACCGTATCAGGCGGTGGCGTAACAGGTCAGGCAGGCGCAATCCGTCACGGTATTTCCCGTGCACTCTTACTTGCCAGCGAAGAGCTTCGTCCGGCACTTAAGAAGGCAGGCTTCCTCACACGTGACCCACGTATGAAGGAAAGAAAGAAATACGGTCTCAAGGGCGCTCGTCGTGCACCACAGTTCTCAAAGAGATAATTTCGGCTTTGCCGAAAAAACAAAATGCTCCGTTTTTACGGAGCATTTTTTGTTTTTATTATCTCTTTGAGAACAACTATGATTGCCCTTCGGGCAAGTTATGAGTTGTGATTGGGTCAAGCCCCAAGTTATGAGCGACTGCGCCGCGTTTAAAATTAGATAGCAATCATATCATAACTTTTGCCAACGGCAAAATCATAACTATGCGAAAGCATATTTTAACTTATATCTTTGGTTTAGGTTTTATGCCTTGATTTTCACTTTGGTGCAAACTTGGTGCAAGTTTAATTTATATTATGATTTTTGATTTAAAGTATTGTTCTTGAAAATTAACTTGTTCCATTATTTCATCAATGGTGAATGTGGTGTTATCGGGTGCAACAACCCATTTCTCTTCCACATCATCATCTCTATGGATAATGGCAATTATTTTTCCCACAAATTCTTTTACAGGAACATCTACCCCTAAAATATACGCATCTTGTTCTTCACCATCGGGTGCAATAACACCTTTTACAAAACCATAATTTATAGGATAATACATTTCCTTGTTTTTTGGATGATAACTTCCTAGTGGTCTATCAACAATTACTTTAACGATTTTTCCAATTACCATACATAACCTCTGTAATTTTATTTTTAGCAGGACACAGGCTCCCAAGCGAAAGGCAATAAATCGCGTGCTTTCACTTTTATGAGATTACCATTTTCATCATTAACAATTACTTTTATATCAGGACAATACTCATATAGCATTTGTCGGCAATTCCCGCAAGGAGGAATAACAAAATTCAAGTGTTTATCATGGACGGCTACGATAGTATCAAATTCTCTTTCTCCAGCCGAAATAGCGATTCCTATAGTTATGTACTCTGCACAAGAACCATGAATGCCGTCGCAGTTTACTCCTTTGTATATATTTCCGTTTTTACATAAGACCGCACATCCCACGGTGTGATTATAAATGCCATCATCAAAATTGCTTTTTAAAACATCAAGTCCGATTTCTATCAATTTTTTATCTTTATCATTTAATTTAAATCTTTCCATATTATCCTCTTCAATATAAATTTTTTTAATTATACCATAAACAACTTAATAATGCAATGTATCTGCAATCTTCTTGAGTCATAACGATTCTTAATAGAATCTTTATGACTCTTTTTCTTTATATAAGACTCTTTATTAATCATCATGATTATATAAACATTATGAATCATTATCTTAAACATAGAGTAATTAGGGTTATGAAACTTACAAAAGAGTAAAGAATCCTTTTGATTGTTTTTAGAGTTATAAGAAGATTACTTGAAATAAAAAACAAATCTAAATATTGTTTACATGTTACTTTTAAATTTAAGAAGGAGGAATAAAAACAAATACACACATAAGTTAATCTATGAAGGTGGAATTACAAAAGAAACATTTGACCTAATAAGGTCAAACCCGTAGCACCATTTTGAAGTGAATGGAAATGTCCAAATGAAAAATGGCGGTACCGTCAATCTTAATCCGAGTGCTATGTAGGGTTGGCTGACTTGTCTCCAATGCGGTGACCTTTGGTATGGTGGAAGTTGCACCACTATATATTTGGCAAGGGGTGTCCCTTGTCTTCATCTGAACAAAAATAGCGGTATCTCTGTTGGCATTAACGGTTTGTGACAACAAACCGACAATGCCGACAGACAACATTTAAGAAAGGAGTGACAGGGAAAGTCAAAAAGACAGCGCTCACTTTTTGTACAGAGCATTTTTGTATTTATCTCTTTGAGAACAACTATGATTGCCCTTCGGGCAAGTTATGAGTTGTGATTGGGTCAAGCCCCAAGTTATGAGCGACTGCGCCGCGTTTAAAATTAGATAGCAATCATATCATAACGATGCGAAGCATCTCATAACTTTTGCCGCAAGGCGAAATCATAACTATAAACTTGGTGCAAGTTTTTAAACACCGCCTGTAAATGCAACAGTCAATACAACTGCGGTCAAATACAGTAAAATATCAATCACAAAAAACAGTATGAACCAAATCCATTTCTTTCCTATGATTTTACGGTGTTCATTATTGCTTTTTTCAGAAAAGAAAAGTACCAATCCGACAACAACGGATATTAAACCAATTGGGTTTATAATCCAACCATAAATCAAAATATTGCCTAATGTAAAGAGAATTCTTAAATCAAAATATCTATTGATTGCAAAACACAATGATGATGCAATACAGAAAAAAGCGAATATACTTTGTAACACTATTGAGGTTTTAAACCATTTAATTGTTTTCATATAAGCACCCCTTTAAGATATCTTTTCAATTTCTAAAAGTTCTTTTATGGAGTAAGTTTTATCACACTTGTTGCACCGAAAAGCAGTTCTTATAAATTTTATATTTCCCATCATATAACCATCTCCACCAGCTTGAGAGAAATCGTAATTTGAGGCTTCTTCCGATTTTGAATTTACCACTGTTTCCGTTTTTGTCTTTTCTAACATTTCGTTACAATGGGGGCAATAATGCTTTTTCATACAAAAAATCGGGTGAGACCATTCGCGCTTTACACCGTGTATTTTCATTTTGTCACCTCATAATAGTAGTCACTATATGTAAAATAATCTTCGCCTTGTTCTTTGTAGTGGTCGCAACAATCAAATAGTGTGCGACTTCTGTTTTTTCGTTCTATCTCATTCTCTGTAACATGCCATAAATCACGGGGTTCTTTCGGTGCAAAGTCTGTTACACAAAACAGTTCGTTATCATAATTGCCTACGGGACAGAAATGGCCATAGCGACAGGAAATACAAGATTTTATATTCCACTTTTCAGGCAGATTCTTTGCGAGCAAAATTAGAGCCTCTTCGGTTGTTTCAGTTTGATAGGAAATGGGTGTGTCTTGGATATTTGTTGAAATGGTGACACTCATATTTTCATCATCTTTATTAACCACTGTGTGATTAATTTTTAATTTAATAATTCCGTCAGAGGTTTTAACTGGCAGAAAATATATTTTATTTTCCATACAACCAACTCCAAACATTTTTATTATTATAGCACAGAAATATGAATTTTTCAATGTATTGCAATCCTTATGAGTCATTGTCTTAAACATAGAGTAATTAGGGTTATGAGACTTACAAAAGAGTAAAGAATCCTTTTGATTGTTTTTAGAGTTATAAAAAGATTACTTGAAATAAAAAACAAATCTAAATATTGTTTACATGTTACTTTTAAATTTAAGAAGGAGGAATAAAAACAAATACACACATAAGTTAATCTATGAAGGTGGAATTACAAAAGAAACATTTTACCTGATGTGGTCAAAGCCGTAGCACCGTTTTGAAGTGAATGGAAATGTCCAAGCGAAAAACGGCGGTACCGTCAATCTTAATCCGAGTGCTATGTAGGGTTGGTTGACTTGTCACCAATGCGGTGACCTTTGGTATGGTGGAAAATGCACCAGTATACATTTGGCAAGGGGTGTCCCTTGTCTTCATCTGAACAAAAATAGCGGTATCTCTGTTGGCATTAACGGTTTGTGACAACAAACCGACAATGCCGACAGACAACATTTAAGAAAGGAGTGACAGGGAATGTCAAAAAGACAGCGCTCACTTTTTGTACAGAGCATTTTTGTATTTATCTCTTTGATAACAGTTTTACTCGCCTGAAGGCGAGTTATATTGCTTCGCAGTGTTATTCGGCTTTAAGCCGAGTGGTATTGCCTTCGGCAGTT
>JAZSCM010000016.1:0-5519 GCA_045602945.1 Acutalibacteraceae bacterium
CTTCGCTGATGAATAATGAATAATTGATTTATGTTATAGTTTTTGCTATAATATAGGAAAAGGCGGTGCTTTAAATGAAAGAAAATTTACTTATAGATAAATCTATTGCTTTTGCGGCAAGAATAGTAAAACTGCATCAGCGCTTGAAGATTGTTTAGAAATAAAGCGAATCTTAATCGCCTCTTTCAACACTGCAAAGGAGAATAACAAATGATTTTATATCATGGTTCACCCATTGGTGATTTAACAGAATTAAGGCCTTTCTTATCTGAGCATCAAAAGCCATACATATATTTAGCAAGTAATCCTGTGGTGGCGTTACTTTATGCGGTTAAGCCAGTGCCAAAACCATTTAGTTTTTATCCTTATGGATTTGATGGCAACAAGGTTGTTTATAGTGAATATTATAAGGATTGCTTTAAAGACTTATATAAGGGTAAAAAAGGATTTTTGTATGAGTGCGAAAATCCTGAAAATACGAAAAACCCTACTGCAATTAACTGTGCGTACGCATGTGAAAATCCTGTTAAAATTACTTATTGTACAGTTATTGATGATTTATATGAAAAGTTTATGGAATATAAAGAAAAAGGTTTATTTGTAATAAAACCATTTGAAAATATTAGTGAGAAAGAATTAAACTTTGTTTATGATGATATGAAAAAAACTATTTTGCAGCACGACTTAAAAAATTGTCCCAATAGTCCCATGAGTAAATTTATTATTACACATTTCCCTAATGCATGGTTTGAATAATATGTAGGGGTTCAAATCCATAACCTAAAAATTCAAATAACTTCGAATTTGTGCAACCTTTTCAAAAATCCTCGTACGATAGTACGGGGATTTTTACTTTTTCACTAGTACCTCTTCACTTGTTCTTTAAATACTCGTATTTTTGGGAAGTAATAAGTAAAAAGTAATAGGTAAGAAGTTCGGTGTCTGCTTCGCAGACGGATATAAAAATAGCACAGCCTCCTAGTTGAACTAGGAGGCTGAAATTATTTCACTTCACAGTTTTCTATTGCATAATCAGATAAAACGAATATATATTATAATTTTTAGCATAAATAAAGTGCAATTTATACAATTTTTTGCCATAAAAACCTTGCAATTTGTTCTTATTTAATATATACTAAAATAAAAAGGGGTTGACAATTTTATGAAACACATTAAGAAAATTGCCGCTTTTATTATGGTTTTGGTAATGGTTTTAATTTTCAGCAGCTGCACGTTGCCGCAGTCGTTTGAAAATGATGACCTTCGCACCTATACCGACCAAATGTTAAATTCAATAATTACAAACGATAAAGATTCGGCTTATTCGCTTGTAAGTGATATATGCACCGAAAGTCAGTTTAACTCAACCTTTGAAGATATGCGTAATCTGATTGACGGTGTTGAAACGTACGAATTAAAGTTAGTTTCAATTTATCATAATACATCTTATTCAAACGGTGAAAGCATCTCAACAATAGATTCTGCTTACGTAATGCAAACCGAAAAAGAAAAGTATGTTATCACAGTTCAAAGCCATTCACAGTATCAAAAATTATCTTCTTTTTACATAACTCCTTATGAAAAAACCAACTTATATTACACAGGTGTTATAAAGAATATGCGCGGTGCCTCTATTGCTCAATGGCTAATGCTGCTTTCAAACCTTATAATTGTTGCGCTTGTTATTGTAGCGTTTATAGACTGTTGCCGTCATAAAGTTAAATTAAAGGCGCTCTGGATAATACTTATTATTTTAGGAGTTCTTGCATTTGGTTTAACAGTGTCGTCTACAGGGGTTAAATTCAATTTCAATTTCATTTGGATTACGGCATATAATGCCATTGTACGCTATGGTAACGGTACTGTTGTTGCACGAATTATTGTACCTTTTGGTGCTATAGTTTATCTCATATTAAGACGTTGGCTTATTAAAAAGCCTGTCACTGACCTACAAGAACAGTCGGAAATAACCGAAGATGCACAAATAACAGAATAATAAAACCAAAATGACAACGCCCTTTTCCATTTTGGAAAAGGGCGCTATAAAATTTTATTAACCTGATATATATGTCTTATTGCTATTTAATACCATTATGTGATATAATAGTATTAAAATAAGGAGGGGTTAGGATGAACGCAACTGTTAGGAACAAGATTTTAGAAATTGATCCTTATTTAATACCTTTCGAAAATGATATAAGTTTAAGAACCGAGCTTTACATAAATAAGAGAAAAGAGCTTTTAGGAAGTTCCAGGAGACTTAAGAATTTTGCCAACGGACATAAATTTTTCGGTTTTCACCGTACACGCACAGGCTGGGTTTACAGAGAGTGGGCGCCTGCCACCGATGAAATGTACCTCACGGGCGATTTTAACGGCTGGAATATAGAAGAAAATCCTATGACAAAGCTCGATAACGGCGTTTTCGAGGTGCATCTAAAGGGCAAGGACGCTCTCAAAGTCGGACAAAAGGTGCAGACGGTTGTTATTCACTCGGGCAAAATACTGCGCCGTATTCCGCTTTATGCTACACGGGTTGTGCAAGACCCTGTTACATATCTTTGGTGTGCTGAGATAGACGACGTAGACTCAAAATTCCCATGGACCGATAAAGGCTTTAAACCCGAAAAGACACCCTTTATTTATGAATGTCATATCGGTATGGCACAGGAAAAGGGCGCGGTTGGTACATATAAAGAGTTTACCCAAAATATTTTGCCTAGAATAAAAGATTTGGGCTACAACACAATACAGATAATGGCTATTATGGAGCATCCGTATTATGGCTCTTTCGGTTATCAGGTTTCAAACTTTTTTGCGGCTTCGTCGCGTTACGGATGTACTGGGGATTTAAAAGAGCTTATAAATACCGCGCACAATATGGGAATTGCCGTTTTGCTTGACGTTGTTCATTCTCACGCGGTAAAAAACACCAACGAGGGACTCAATGAATTTGACGGAACTGTTTATCAGTTCTTCCATGAGGGCGAAAAGGGAAATCACAGTGCATGGGGAACCAAGCTTTTCAACTATTCAAAAAACGAGGTTCTGCATTTTTTACTTTCAAACCTTAAATATTGGATGGAAGAATTTCATTTTGACGGCTTCCGTTTTGACGGCGTAACCTCTATGCTTTACCACGACCACGGGCTCGGTAGCGCATTTACAAATTACAATATGTATTTTTCGCTAAACACCGATACCGATGCTGTTACATATTTACAGTTAGCAAACGAGCTGATACACGAAATAAACCCTTACGCTGTTACTATAGCAGAGGATATGTCGGGTATGCCGGGTATGTGTATACCGATAGAATACGGCGGAATAGGGTTTGATTACCGATTGTCTATGGGTGTGCCTGATTTGTGGATAAAAACTATAAAGGAACGTACCGACGACGAGTGGGATATGGGTAAACTGTGGTATGAGCTAACGTCCAGAAGAGCTCAGGAGAAAAGTATTGGCTACTGTGAGTCCCACGACCAAGCACTAGTTGGCGATAAGACCATAATGTTCAGGCTTTGTGACGCTAATATGTATACGGGTATGAACAAGTTTGGCGGTGACCCTGTAATAGATAGGGGAATTGCGCTTCACAAGATGATAAGACTAGTTACCGCATCTCTTGCAGGAAACGGATACCTTAATTTTATGGGTAATGAATTCGGTCATCCTGAGTGGATAGATTTTCCGCGAGAGGGCAACGGCTGGAGTTATCATTACTGCCGCAGACAGTGGAGTCTTGTAGACAACCAAAGCTTAAGATACAGGGAGCTTAATGATTTTGACAAGGCTATGATAAAGCTTCTAAAACAGGAAGATTTGCTAAATATCACAGTTCAAAACAGATGGATACATCAGGACGACAAGGTGCTGATTTACACTAAGGACGATACCGTATTTATCTTTAATTTCCACCCTACAAAATCGTTTGACGGATATTTTGTGCCTGTGGGCAAAGAGGGAAAATATGAGGTTGTTCTTTCATCTGACGATGGACAGTTTGGCGGATTTTCGCGTGTTGATACTACGGTTAGGTATGAAACGTTCAACACTGCTGAAAACTTAACAGGCTTTAAATGCTATTTGCCAAACAGAACTGCTATTGTTTTGAAAAAAATTTAAAAGCATAAACGTTTTCAAATTTTACTTCCAACAAGCAATAAGACCAAAGGAGAATTTTTATGGAAGATAATAAAATTGTTATATGTGAATTTTGCGGTGCAAGATGCAAACTAAAAGACGGCTTTTGCCAAAGCTGTTGGAAAAAACTGCCCGGCCAAACCGAAACCGAGACCGAAGATTTTATAATTGACGGTATCGGTCAATCGGAATGGGAAGCCTTCATTGAAAGAAACACCGATCATTATATACCTGTCTATAAAAAGCATGAAGGCAAAAAGGTATTTTTGCACATGAACTGGGCGGCATTCTTTTTTGGACTTAATTGGGTGCTTTATCGTAGAATGTATAAATTTGCCATTTTAAGCTTTATCGGCGTTACTTTCTTTACGGTACTGTTATATACAATGTTTTTACTACCTCATATGAAAGAAATAAAGGAGCTTATTCCTGTTGTAGTTACCCACCGTCAGTATCTTGAAACGGGAGGACCTACCATTTTATATGACGAGCAAGGAGTTGCATACACCCCCGACTCTGTCAGAGAGGGCTTGGATGCGTCGAGAAGATATAACGATATATTAACCTCAGCATCGTATAAAATCCTTATTATAATACCGATTACCTTCTTTTATTACGGTTTGTTTGGCGATGCCGTTTATAAACAGCATATCAAGAAAAATATGCATTTTAAAGAGGGTGGAACGTCGGTAGGCGCTCTGGTAGGAGGACGTATATTATTAAGTATTATAGAGGGCTTTTTGATAACTCCTGCCATCTCTGTTTTCTCAGCGCTGCTTATAGCATTTATAGGCTGATAGTTTTAGGAGAATATATGTTAAAAAGTAAAAGAACAGTATACGCGCTTTTATTTGTAGCCTTGTTTTTTATAGAGGTAATAATAGCGCTGTTTGTACACGATAATTTTGTGCGCCCGTATATCGGTGATTTGCTTGTCACCGTGCTGCTTTGCGCGTTTTTGAGAATTTTTATTCCCGAAAAAATAAAGGCTTTGCCGATTTTTGTATTTGTTTTTTCGGTTTTGGTAGAATTCGCGCAGTATATAGATATAGTAAAGCTTTTGGGATTTGAAAATAATAAGTTTTTATCGGTCATAATAGGGCGAAGCTTTTCTGTAATCGACATAATTTATTATGCTTTAGGTTGCATTTTGTTCTTCTTTTTAGACCGATATATAATTTTAAGAAAGAATAATAGGTAAAAACTAAAAAACTTTTAAATTTTTAAAAGTTATACTTGATTTTAAGAGTAATATATAGTATTATAATGTTGTTCGATTTTCGAGCAACATTATATTATGCGGGTGTGGCGGAATTGGCAGACGCGCTAGCCTTAGGAGCTAGTGTCACCGATGTGCAGGTTCAAGTCCTGTC
>JAZSCM010000017.1:0-50503 GCA_045602945.1 Acutalibacteraceae bacterium
CCTCCGCAAAGGCGAAAACGGAAAGTATGGATTTCTTCGCCGTTTGGAAAACGGTAAATACGCGCTTAATTTCATTTTGTTAAGTCGGAGGCCAAGCGGTCTTAGGAAGACAATTGATAGATTCAACTCCTTGGCTCACAGAACGACATGGCTACGATCCGACTTCCTCCGCAAAGGCGAAAACGGAAAGTATGGATTTCTTCGCCGTTTGGAAAACGGTAAATACGCGCTTAATTTCATTTTGTTTGATAAGGATGTGTTCGAAAAAGCAAATGCGCTCTATACAGAGCAGTTACCTAAAATTTGCGATACCATATCGAAATATGTTGAGGAACATAAAGCTGAATATCTTGCTTTTCCGTATCTTAACAAAAAGATAGATATAAATCTCATTCTGTGGCAACAGATATTCAATATTGCAGATGCATTTTCGTACTGTGTTAGACGAGAATTAGAGCAAAAATATTTCGCTGACGCTACAAAACCAGATCGTCCGTTTAGTGTGTTTGGATACGTTGATAACGGCAAGCATTATGGCGGCGGTTGGGATGGTGTTGAGGCGCAAAACGTGTGCGGCTTCTCTAATGTCCATCTTGATAATATCTACATTACACGTATTAAAAAACACTTTAGCTGCGGACTTAACGTGTCTAAGGACCCTCAGATTCAACTTGCGCTCCGCTCGATAGAAGGTCTTGATATTACGTTGCTTTCCGAAAAAGAAAAGGAACACGCTGCAAAAGCTATTGAGTGTGGCTATTTGTATCGCGACGGTGATATGCTTTATACCAAAATTCTTGTAAATGCACTTTCTGATATGAATAGACTTTTTGATATCAGTAATGCTTTGCAGAATGGATATTTCGATGCCGATGCCGAAGAAGTTGCAGCAAAAATGTCAGAACTTATTAAAAAATCCGTTCCCGAGTATCTTCTTGGAGAATGGAGATTGGCAAATAACCTTGCAAGTATGCCTATTCTTGACGCAGTTGTTGAGTGCCTTATTGAAAAAGGCGTATTAACACCTCCTGAGGATGGTATAGGCGCAGAGGGTTGTTGGATGGCTGTTGAAAAGTAAAATAAATGCCGCCGAGAGTAACCGTTTCGGTCGCTCTAGGCGGCATATTGTTTTTTATAGCACAATCATAGCGGGGGGGAGTAAGTGCTCACTTGAAAGAGACTATATGAGCCTTCCTCAAAGAGAAAGGTGGTACGCGAAACGTGACGGAAGGAGCCTCATAGTTTACGGCTCGTTTTTTAATTTCTTTTGCTCGTCAATAAGTCCAATCAGATAGTCTGCGGAAAGATTATAAAACTTGCAGAGCTTTGCCAAATCCTCGATTTTAAGTTCTGCTCTGCCTGTTTCTATGTGGTTATAGCCCTGTTGAGATTTTTGAAGCAGCTTTCCGATTTCCGATTGTGTGAGGTCACGGTCTTCGCGGATGTTTTTAATCCTTGTTCTATAATCCATAATATACCTCGCGTATTTTATTTAGGTATATTTTAATATACTCATATACTGAGTATTGACAAATACTCAAAGATTGAGTATAATTACAGTGCTTAACACCCACATATCAATTAATGGTTGATGTAAAACAACTAACTGGTTATTGAAATTATAGGTTTTGTAAAATATAATTGAATTACAGTAAGCTGTGGTTTTTTTGAAAATGACCCAACATTTTCTTTTTGTGTTTTAAAGCCGTGTAGTTAGAATACAAAAAACCGCTACAAGCCTTTATACTTATAGCGGTTTATATACGGGATATCTTAATTTCCGTATATATTATACCATAAAATTCTTGAATTTACAAGACTTGTAATTTAAAACAAACACCTTTAAAATGGTATTTGTGGCAGTTGGTTTTAAGAGTTGCTTTGTTAAGTTAAAGAATTGCTACTGTTTTATTGTCCCATCCGTCTTAACTTAAGACGGGCGCTCATTGTTTGGAGGAGAAAATGAAGAAAAAAGAAAAAAAGGAAAAGAAGAAGCTAGGTTTTAAAAAGACTGTTGCTAACAATCTTTTTGCCCTTAAAGCGATAGTTGAGGCATCTCCGTTATACTTTATTGTATATCTCGGTTCCTCGGTTGTTGACGGCGTGTTAGCCTTTTTATCCGAAGCTTATCTTTTGCGAAAGGTTGTAAACGGGGTTGAAAACGGCGAGGATATGCGCAGTATTTTAACCTACGTTGTGATTTTAGGCGCAGTTATGATTTTAAGTAATCAGGCGCTTAACTGGTTTTGGAACGTTAAGTCACCCGCTATGCAAAGAAAAATAGCCGCAAGTATAGAGGGTAGGTTGTTCAGGCAATCGGCAAGGGTAGAACTAGCCTGTTATGAAACTCCGTCCTTTTACGATAGATACGTAAGAGCTTTGGACGAAGCCTACTATAGAATACAAAGGGTTTTAGCCTCCCTTGATAGACTGTTATACAGAGTTATAGGTCTTTCTGCCAACTCACTGCTTTTGTTTATTATTGACCCGTGGCTTATTGTGTTTGCTGTTTTTCCGTTGCTGTTAGGATTTTTAAGCCGACTTGATAACGTATTAACCCACGAGCATCAGGTCGAGCAGAAGCCTATAAACCGCCGTGCAGAATACGTTCGCAGAACCTTTTACCTTGGCGAGTATGCTAAAGAAATGCGTATCGGCGGTATGTATACTGAACTGCTTAACGCCTTTAACGATACGTTTAAAGATTTTAAGGCACTGCTTAAAAAATACGGCTTTAAAAGAACCATAATTGCATATACCCAAAAAATAGGATTAGAGGTAGTAGCGGTTTTAGGTGCTACAACCTATGCGGTATGGAGTACGATGTGCGTTGGCGCCGATAACGGCGGTATGCTGATTGGTGACTGTATCGTAGTTTTAAGCTCGATAGGTTCAATCTCTTTCGCACTTAGCACTCTGGTTCAAAACGTTGCCGAATTCGGTGAACATGCGTTGTTTTTAGAGGACGTTAGATACTTCCTTGATTATGAACCTAAAATAGTTGACGGTGAAAAGGAAGTAGTTATAGGCGGCGAATTAGAGGTTAAAAACCTTTGCTTTAAATACGAGGGTGCTGAAAACGATACTCTTAAGGATATAAATTTCACTTTACATAAGGGTGAGCGGATAGCGCTTGTCGGAAGCAACGGCTCGGGTAAAACCACACTGGTAAAGCTGCTGCTTAGACTTTACGACCCATCGAGCGGTGAAATAACCTTAAACGGCGAAAATATCAAAGACTTTAAGCTTGACGGTTACCGCGGCTCTTTTAGCACGGTGTTTCAGGATTTTAAAATGTTTTCGCTGAGTGTCAGCGAAAACGTGCTTTTAAGACCGCTTGAAAGCGGGGATAAAGAGAAGGTAGAAGAAGCCCTTAAGCAAAGCGGTATATACGATAAATTAATGAGTCTTGAAAACGGACTTGATTCAATACTGACCCGCGAGTTTGATGATAAGGGCGCTAACCTTTCAATAGGCGAACAGCAAAAATTATCACTAGCCCGTGTATTTGCAGACAATACGCCCTTTGTTATACTTGATGAGCCTTCAAGCGCACTAGATCCTATTGCCGAATATACAATGTTTGAAAATATGATGAAAGCAACCGAAGGCAGAAGCGTAATATTCATATCCCACAGACTGTCTTCTGCGGTACTTGCCGACCGTGTAATTCTTATGGATAACGGTACTATTGCTGAGATGGGCACTCATAGTGAATTGTTACATAAAAACGGCAAATATGCCGCTATGTTCCGCAAACAAGCGGAAAACTACCTTGGAAGCGAGGTGGCGCAAAATGTCTAAAAAAACAAGACAAAAATTCTCATCTGTAATAAGAAACAATGCGTTTATTTTGGGTAAGGTTGCAAAATTTACACCGGGTTATTTTGTGTGGATGATTATAGAGGGTATTACGATGGGTATACTCAATACCGCTGTATCCCTTTTTACCTATAGGCTTTTAAACGCAGTAGGTGACGGCTCACAATTTTCCGAAGTGCTTAAAATTATAGCGGTTATGGTTGTGTATAATTTGCTTATGTATGCCTTTGATAAGTGGTATTGGATTATACAAAGCCCATTGCTTAAACAAAAACTACATATTAAAATGCACGCAGAATTGTTTGAGAAGTCTCAAAGTCTAGACCTTTCCTGTTTTGACGACCCCGAATTTTACAATGATTTCGTATGGGCGATGAACGAATCGGACAAACGTGCTACACAGGTAATTTCAGATACCTCGGGACTTATAAACCGATTGGTAGCATCCTCGTCACTTTTCGGTTTGCTGTTTACGATTGACCCGATAGTAGCGCTCATACTGTTTTTATCTTCGTCTATTTCAATAGTTTGCCGTCTTATAGGAAACAAAGTGGGCTTTAACCACAGCAAAGAGGCTAACACCCTGTGGCGCAAGAGAAACTACATCAACCGTGTTTACCATCTGAGCGATTATGCAAAGGAACTGCGTATCAGCAAAGCCGACGAGATTTTAATGGCGGAGTATAATCAAAACGAAAATAAGATGGTGGACCTTGATGTAAAATACGGCAAGAAATATTATCTTATTTACGGTCTTTGCAGTAATTTAGTTTCAACAGGCACGTTTTTTGCAATTTTATTTTATATGGCATACCTTTTAGGTAATGGAGCAGTAGCAGTAGGAGGCTTTGCCGCTACTATAAACGTAATTTGGAAAATCCGTTGGATGTTCTCTGACCTGATACAGAAAATTACCAACTTCCCACAACATTCACTTTATATTGAAAAGTATCGTGAGTTTTTAAAATTCGTTCCAAAAATTGGCGGCGGAATAAAGGATATTCCCGAATTCGAAAGCCTTGAATTTAAAAACGTTAGCTTCTCGTATGAGTTTGATTCTAACCCTAAGTATAAATTCCACGATAAAGATTATAAGGCGCCTGTTAAGGACGAAAAAGGTAAAAATGCGCTTAAAAACGTTTCGTTCACGCTTAAAAAGGGCGAAAAGATTGCTATAGTAGGTTATAACGGTGCGGGTAAAACCACACTTATTAAGCTTATGATGCGTCTTTATGACCCAACCGAAGGCGAAATACTTTATAACGGTGTAAACGTAAAGCAGTATGACCCTGAGTGCTACAGAAAAATGATAGGAACTGTTTTTCAGGACTTTAAACTCTTTGCAACCTCGGTGGCGCAAAACGTTATAAACGGTAAATATGAAGAAAATACACATCGCGAAATCGTTTTAGACGCACTGGATAAAGCCGATTTTACCGAAAAGTTAAAGACTTTAAAGAACGGTATCGATACACATTTAACCCGTGAGTTTGACGACGAGGGCACCAATCTTTCGGGCGGTGAATCGCAAAAGGTTGTAATTGCGAGAGTGTTTGCAGGTCAATATCCTATAGTTATAATGGATGAGCCGTCGAGCGCTCTTGACCCTATGGCTGAATATAATCTTAATCAGTCAATACTAAAATCTACAAATGATAAGACGGTTGTGTTTATATCTCACCGACTGTCAACCACGCGTATTGCCGATAAGATTTATATGTTTGCAAAAGGTCAGCTTATTGAAGAAGGCTCGCATAAAGAGCTTTTAAAAAGGGACGGAAAATATGCCGAAATGTTTCGTCTGCAGTCTGAAAAATATGAGGACGGCGCTACCGCATAACCAATCCGTTAAATCAAAATTTAATAAATACACACTTCTTTTCTTAAATTTACAAAACAAAAAAGCAAACGGTAAAAATGCCGTTTGCTTTTTTGCTATATTATATATATTATTAACCAATAAATGCGTCGTGAACAGCCTTAACAGCCTTGTCAGCCTTGTCAGCGTCAATTAAAACAGATACCTTGATTTCGCTTGTAGAAATCATTCTGATATTAATTCCTGCATCATATAAAGCCTCAAACATCTTAGCGGCAACACCTGGGTTGCTTTCCATACCTGCACCAACAATCGAAACCTTTGCGATTTCATTATTAAAGGTTAAGGTCTTATATTCAAAAGCATCAGCAAGTGACTTTACAGCCTCGATAGCGGCATCGCTCTGACCGTTAGAAACGGTAAAGGTGATATCCTTTGTATTGTCTCTGCCAACCGACTGTAAAATCATATCAACGTTGATTTTATACTGTGCTAACTTATTGAAAAGCTTGAATGCAACGCCTGGGTTATCCTTTAGACCTACAACAGATATGCTTGTAACGTCTGAATCTTTAGCTACGCCTCTTATAAGAGTTTTTTCCATTTTTACCGTCTCCTTAACTATAGTACCTGGTTTATTTTCAAGGCTTGAAAGAACTTCAAGCTCAACATTGTATTTCTTTGCCATTTCAACCGAACGGTTATTAAGCACCTGTGCACCGAGAGTTGCAAGTTCAAGCATCTCATCGTATGTGATTTGGTCCATCTTTTCGGCAGTAGAAACCTTTCTTGGATCTGCTGAATATACACCGTCAACATCGGTATAAATCTGGCAACGGTCGGCTTTTAGTGCCGCCGCAATAGCAACTGCGCTTGTATCCGAGCCACCGCGACCTAGTGTTGTTAAGTCATCATACTTGTTAATTCCTTGGAAACCTGCAACGATTATTATATTTTTCTTTGCAAGTTCAGCCTTTAGACGCTCGGTGTTTATAGATTTAATTCTTGCGATTGTGTGGTTGGAATCGGTGTTAAAGCCTGCCTGCCAACCGAGTAGGGAAATAACAGGGAAGCCTAACTTATCTATTGCCATAGCAAGTAGTGCGATAGAAATTTGTTCGCCAGCAGTCAGCAATACGTCCATTTCACGCTTAGGAACTGCGCCCGAGTTTATTTCCTTTGCCTTTTCGATTAAATCGTCTGTTGTGTCACCCTGAGCAGAAACTACAACAATAACGTCGTTGCCCTTTTTATAGTCCTCAATAATTCTATTAGCAACATTGAAAACTCTCTCGGCATTAGCAACTGATGAACCGCCGAATTTTTTAACTATAAGTGCCATTTAAATTAACCTCCGATTTAAAATAGAGTGTGTAGAATTTTTATACTGTCAGCATTAAGAGAGTTTGCTTTCTCTATTAACTCACTTTCAAGACCGACATCAGTAATAAAGAACAATTCGTTTGTGAATTTGTTTTTGAAGTATTTAAGCGACTCTCCGAAAACTTCCTTGAATTTTTTACTAAGGGCGTCAAGGTCGTCGGATTTTGCCGAAACGTAAAGTCTTGTTTCCTCGTCGGCTGCTACAACGTAATCGTCTGTGCCGTCCTCCCAGTCAAGATATTTACGGACGTCTATATGCTTTGCACAGTCAATCATATCGGCTACAACCGCACTTGCAGTTGCCATTTTACCTGCACCCTGACCATAGAACATTACGTCGCCAACAGCATCGCCTGTTACCATTACGGCGTTGAAAACACCGTTAACGCCTGACAACATATTATCACGGCTTACAAGGGTTGGACGAACGGTAGCGGTAATTTTACCGTCCTTTAGTCTCTTTGTACTGCCTATAAGCTTTATAACGCAGTTAAAAAGGTTTGCATTTTCAGTATCGGTAAGTGTAATTTCGGTGATACCCTCTGTCGTTACCTGATTTGGATAAACGTGTTTTCCAAAGGCTAGTGTTGCTAAAATGCAAATCTTTCTGCAAGCGTCGTGACCCTCAATATCCGCAGCAGGATTTTTCTCTGCAAAGCCCATATCTTGAGCTAGTTTTAGCGCATCGTCGAAATCCATACAGTCTACTATCATTTTATTTAAAATGTAGTTGGTTGTTCCGTTGAGAATACCTTTAACCTCGGTTATTTTGTTAGCCGAAAGACATTGGCTGATAGGACGTAAAACAGGAATACCGCCGCCGACACTTGCTTCAAACAAGAAGTTTACGTTGTTTTCCTTAGCAATTTTAATAAGCTCGGCACCCTTTGCGGCAACCAATTCCTTGTTAGAGGTTACAACGCTTTTGCCTGATAGAAGGCACTTCTTAACAAAATCGTAGGCAGGATTTATTCCGCCCATAACCTCGGCAACAATTTTTACGTCGGGGTCATTTAGTATTAAATTAAAATCCTTGATAAATTTATCTGAATAGGAAAGACCATCAAAATCTCTCAAATCAAGAATGTATTTTACTCCTAATTCTTCCTTTACGGCTTTTGATACGGTATCGCCTGAATTGATAAGTATCTCGGCAACACCCGAACCTACGGTACCGTGTCCCATAATTGCAGTGTAAATCATAGTTTCCTCCAATAATATATTAAACCGCTTTTACAGAAATAATCCCGTCAGCCGATTTAAGTTTTGATAATAGCTCGTCCAATGAAATTTTAACGTTGTCGGTTCCAACCGTTAGGGAAACTGCGGCAGTTCCGTTTACGGGAAGTCCTTGTGTCACGGTAATTATGTTGGCACCGTTTTCATAAAGCACCGACGTCAGTGCCGAGAAAACTCCAACCCTATCGGTAAGCACTGCGCTTAAATTTACCGTGCTGTGATTTAGGTCTTCAAACTCAAAGACAAAATCGCGGTATTTATAAAAAGCACTTCTCGAAATACCCGCCATCTTCGCCGCTTGGGAAGTGTTGGTAGCAATACCCTCTGCCAAAAGCTTTTTAGCCTTTATAACCCCGCTGAAAACAGGAGGCAGCAGATCGGAATTAACAACAAGATAATTTCCTTTGTTCATAAAAAGTGTCCTCCGTTCAAGAACGCTGTATTTAATTATAATACACTTTTTATCAAAACGCAATATGTGAAATATGACGAATATTATAAAAAATTCCTTGTAATATTGTCTTTTCAAACAAAAATTAAAAACTCAGCGATACTGTCAAATTATGTTTAGGAGCATAGTATGGTATTGGACCTATGCATTTTAGGTCAAGGTATATTTGGCAGTAGGAGTGAAGGGCGTGCAAACTTATAATATAGCAACAGGAACGATAACCTACGCCATAAAAGGCAGAGATATTTTAAGAAACAAAGGCTTTAAGGCTAGGATTGAGCGAAGAAATTCGTCTCTTGATACACTAGGTTGCGGATACTCAATTATTGCGACCGGTGATTTAGGACAAATAGAGTCATTGCTCAAGGCTTCGGGTATTAAAATACTTGCTGTGACTGTTGAGTAGTGGCGGTTAAATTTAAGAATTTAATTTGTATTATTGTTTTATACTGCGACTGCCGAAATTTTGGGCGGTCGCAGTATTTTTAAATATTAAGGGAGATTTTTATGATATATTTTGATAACGCGGCTACAACGGGTAAAAAGCCGCAAAATGTGATTTTAGCCGTTAATACGGCACTGACAAAATTTTGCGCCAATCCGGGCAGAAGCGGACATTCTATCTCTTTGTCTGCGGCAGAACAAATATATAAAACAAGGGCAAAAATTGCAAACTTTTTTGGTGTGCAAAATGCCGAATCGGTGATTTTTACAGCAAACTGTACCGAGAGCCTTAATTTTGTTATAAAGGGTGTATTAAAGGCGGGGGATACGGTGGTGGTATCCGATTTAGAGCATAATGCGGTTATGCGTCCTCTGACTGCTCTGGGAGTAAATTATGTAGCATTTGAAACGTCTTTAGTTAACGATGAAAAAACACTTGAAAACTTTACAAAAAAGCTCATAAAAAAGCCTAAAATGGTTATTTGCACAGCCGCTTCGAACGTTCTGGGCAAAAAATTACCGATACAAAAAATAGGTGAAATTTGCCGAAGAAACGGTATACTCTTTTGTGTTGATGCGGCACAAAGTGCGGGAATTGAAGAAATAAACTGTGATAAAATGTGCATAGATTTTTTGTGTATCGCCGCCCATAAGGGCCTTTATGCGCCGATGGGAATAGGAATTTTAATTGCTAACGCACCCATAGAAAACACCATTATTGAAGGTGGCACAGGCACCGATTCTATTAACTTTTTACAGCCTGAAATGTTACCCGAAAGATTTGAAAGCGGAACGGTAAATTTACCTGCTATTATGGGTGTTTCGGCAGGAATAGATTTTATTAACAGGGTAGGTATAAAACATATAAGGGAAAGGGAAAACACTATTATAAAATATATTTTTAGGGGACTCAAACAAAATAAAAATGCAGTTCTTTACACACCTTTTTTTGATGAAAAATTGTATGTGCCCGTGCTTTCTTTTAATATGAAAAATACAAATTCCCTAGAAACAGCAAAGCTTTTAAACAACAGGGGAATAGCGGTAAGAGCGGGTCTTCACTGTGCACCGACGGCACATAAAAAAATCGGCACCGAAAATATCGGAACCGTTAGAATTTCGCCGTCATTTTATAATACTGTTTTAGAAGCGGAATTTTTGCTCAAAACCTTAAAAAAATTATAAAAAAATTTAAAAAACAACGCCTTAACCTATTGATTGTTTAATTATTATATGTTAGAATATATTTGAATATATATTTATGAGAGGGTGAGTAGGCGTGAGTGCTGTTTTAGATGCATTGTATACCTTTTGGAATCAGGTAGTTTACGTAATAACCAGCATAAGAATTTTCGATATTATCGATATAGCGGTAATTGCCTATTTAATCTATAAGGGAATTGGCTTTTTAAGAGAAACAAGAGCAGGTCAGCTTGTTAAAGGTATAGTTGTATTGCTTGTTGCCTTTGCTTTTGCCGAGTGGTTTGAGTTAACCGTTTTGAAGTGGCTACTGACCTTGATAGTGGATTCCGCAATTATTGCTCTTGCGGTAATCTTTCAGCCCGAGCTCAGAAGAATGCTTGAAAAGGTTGGTCAAACAAAAATTTCACACGCGCAGATGTATAATAGCGAAACCGAAAAATTAAGCCGTTCAATTGATGATATCGGTAAGGCTGTTCGCAATATGCAGGAAGAAAAAATCGGCGCTCTGATTGTTTTTGAAAGAACTACACAACTTGGTGAAATAATCAACACAGGTACCGTTGTGGATGCTAAAGCATCGGTTTCGGCGGTTAACAGTATATTTTTCCCTAACTCTCCTTTGCACGATGGCGCTTTAATTGTTCGTAACGGAAGACTTTATGCAGCAGGCTGTATTTTGCCTCTTTCACAAAATCCCGATATCCCTTCGAACTTAGGAACTAGACATAGAGCCGCTATTGGTATGACCGAAAATTCCGATGCGGTGGTTTTGGTTGTTTCGGAGGAAACAGGAAATATTTCTATAATGTGCAACGGCCATATTAAGCGCGGATATAACAGCGCGTCTGCTACAGCAGAGTTAAAATCTCTTTTAATCGAAACAAACGACAATGAAAAACAAAAACGAATTTTGTCGGCATTTAAAAATTTCAAGCCGTTTTCTAAGAAACAGGCAAAGTCGGATGAGGGCAAGGAGGATATAGTAAATGAAAAATAATATTTTTTCAGGTGCGTATATCAGAAAGCTTTTCGATAATAAGAAAATTGCTATCAGTTTTTCTATCGCTTTGTCAATTATAATTTGGTTTGTCGCTATGGTTAACCGCAATCCCGAGAGAAATCAAACCTTTAACAACATGAAGGTTGCTATTTCGCTTGAGGGCACGGTTGTTCAAGAAATGGGACTCGGCATAGTTTCGGATTTTGCTTCACAAAACTTTTCTATAACCGTAAACGGACCAAACTATATTGTAAGCTCACTAAGACCTGAGGATTTAATTTTAACCGCTTCGGTTACAAACGTAAACGCCGCAGGAAAATACACGCTGGACGTGGTTGGTTCATCAAACAGCAAAAAAACTGGTTACAATATTGTTGCTATTGAACCGTCGACCATTGAAGTATCTTTCGATTATATTGATACCAAGGAGTTTACAATTATTCCTCAGCTTGTCGGTGTCAGTGCAGTTGAGGGACTTGTTGCCGAAACTCCGCTTGTAAGCAAAACCGAACAGAGCGCTATAACAATAAAAGGACCCCGTTCTGTTATTGACAGTATCGGTTACGTATTTGCCTCCGCAAGCGTAAACAAAACTCTTTCGGTTACAGAAACCTTTGATACCGATCTTGTGATTTATGATAAAGAAGGTAATTTGATTTACACATATGGGGCTGACGGTAAGATTTACGACAAAGACGGTGACGAGGTTGTCAACAATTTCCTTACCTTAAGTGAAACGTCAATAAAGGTTACACAGCCAATATCAAAGAGAGCTACACTTCAGGTAAAGGCGGTATTTGCCAATATGCCTGAGGGTATGTCTATATCGGATCTGCCGTTCAATATTGACCACACCTCTGTTTCGGTTATAGGTACACCTGACGTTGTCGCCAAAATGACCGAGGTTGTTCTTTCAACCATTGATTTTAAAACGATTTCCAACACATCGAATAGTTTCGAGGTTTCACCCGTTCTGCCTGATGGCGTAAGACTTGCAGAAAATATAGACGTGTTTATCGTTACTATTGATACGTCAGGATATGCAGTCAGAACATTTAACGTGTCTGAGGTTAAGTTTACCAACGTTAAAACAGGTCTTACCGCCAAAAGCGACGGCGTAATCAGAAACGTTAAAATATGCGGACCTAAAAAGGCTATTAACTCTTTAAAGGAAAGCGATTTGTACGCCGTGGCATCATTAGATAATAAATCTTCGGGTGGATACACCGTAAGCGTTACAGTTAAGTCTGACAAGTATAACAATATTTGGCAGGTAGGAGAATATTCTGCTACAGTCACAATCAAATAATAACAATAAACAAAACCACCTTTTTGGCATATAATGGGTATTATAAAGCACACAAAACGTTTGATTTATAATAACTTTTGCGATGCAAAGAGGTGGTTTGATGATAGAACTTATTTTAATATCTATTGCTCTGATTTTTTTAGTTTTAGGAATTTGTGACATAATTCACGTAATAAGGCTATTTTTTATAGTTCCGAAACGCAGATACTATAACTATAGCCTTTTGTATTTAAAAAAAGGTAAAGCATTACGACAACTTAAATTTGCTATAGAGCAAAGAAAATGGTTTGGAGATACATACGCTGAGTTTATAATAGCGGTTTATGACGACCTTGACCAAAATGAACTAAATCTTTGCTCTTCTCTAGCACAAAGATATGACGTTGTTATTTGTCCTATACAAATAACAGAAGATGTAATCAAGGGTATTTCAAAAAGCTTGTAAGGAGAAAAAATGGAACAATCGGTAGCAGAAACTACTCAAAAAATAAGCGGTACAATCGAAAAAATTACATATAGGAATGAGCAAAACGGTTATACTGTGGCGGTAGTTAGAAGCGGCGCAGAGCGTATAACGGTTGTAGGAATTTTTCCTTTTTTAGTAGAAGGGGATACTGCAAAGTTTAGCGGAAAATACGTATTTCATCAAAACTACGGAAAGCAGTTTTCAGCCGATGATTTTGAAAGAACGGCACCGCAGTCTTTAGCCGCAATACTTCGCTATCTATCTTCGGGAATAATCAAGGGTGTAGGCCCTTCTACCGCTAACAAAATAGTAGAAAAATTTGGTGAGGATACTCTTGATATAATACAAAGTAAGCCTGAAAAACTAGCCTTAATTAAGGGTATTTCAATTGAAAAAGCCGAGTTTATATCTGAGGAATATAACAAACAGTACGGCGTTAGAAACATAATGCTCCTGTTGGCGCCTTACGAGGTGTCGCCTGAATCGGCTGTTAAAATATTTAAGCGCCTCGGTGGTGAAGCACAGGAAAGACTTAAAGAAAACCCATATCTTTTATGCGATGAGTCTATTGGCTTTTCGTTTGAAAAGGTAGAAAGAATAGCCTATGATTTCGGCATTTCTCCCGATAACGAACTGCGGCTTATGGCGGGTATAAAATACATACTAAGCGCCAATCTTTTAAACGGACATACCTGTTTGCCTCAGAAAAAGTTGACTGCAGTTGCAGTAAAACTACTTGAAAGCGACATATATAGGATAGATTCCATATGCGATAGTATGGTAAAAAGCTTACAAATTTCAAGAACCGTAATAGGTGACGAAAATTACATAGCGCTTAATGAGTATCTTGCCGCAGAGGAATATATTGCGGCAAGGCTTTGTGCTATTAACCGCAACGTTACAGGCTTTGGTGACGTTGACGACCTTGAAATTGATTACGTGGAGAATAAAACCTCAATTAAATTTGAGGACATACAGCGAAGTGCCATACACTCTGCGTTTCAAAACGGATTAGTTCTTTTAACAGGCGGTCCCGGAACAGGAAAAACGACCACCCTTAACGCTATAATCGAGCTTCTCGAAATGCGCGATATAGATATCCAACTAGCCGCGCCGACGGGTAGAGCGGCAAAGCGTATGACCGAGCTGACAGGCAGACCTGCCAAAACACTTCACCGTCTTTTAGAGGTTGAGTGGGGAAGGGATGACAAACAGCACTTTGTCCGCAATGAGCGAAATCCGCTTGATTGCGACGTTATCATTGTCGACGAAGCCTCGATGATTGATTCGCTGCTTTTTGAAAGCCTTTTAAGAGCTCTTAAGCTTTCTTGCAGAATAATTTTAGTAGGAGACGTAGATCAGCTTCCAAGTGTTTCTGCGGGTAACGTTTTAAATGATATAATAGCCTCGAATAAGTTTTGCACGGTAAGGCTTAAAAAGGTTTTCAGACAGTCTCAGGACAGTTTAATTCTTACAAATGCTCACGCTATAATCAACGGCGACCAAATTGATTTTTCAAACAAGGGTAAGGATTTCTTTATACTTAATAAACAAACCTATTACGACGTCTTAAATACAGTTATAGAGCTTTGCACCGAAAGACTTAAAAATACTTATAATTTTGACCCGCTTTGTGATATACAGGTGCTTTGCCCCTCAAGAAAGCTTGTAAACGGCACACTGAATTTAAATAACGTGCTTCAAAGCCATCTTAACCCAAATACCGACGGTTATAATCAGGTAAGCTACAAGGGTGTTTATATGCGCCAAAACGACAAGGTTATGCAGATAAAGAATAACTACGATATTGAATGGGTAAAAGACAACGGTGAGCAGGGAATAGGCGTGTTTAACGGTGACGTAGGTTTTATTACCGAGCTTGACAAACGTGCAGGTATCGTAAAGGTGCGTTTTGACGATAGAGTAGCCACGTATTACGGTGAAGAAATAGGTGAGTTGGAATTAGCCTATGCTATTACCGTACATAAAAGTCAGGGCAGTGAGTTTGACTGTGTTGTTTTACCGCTTTTTGACGTGCCCTCGCAACTAAGGTATAGAAATCTTTTATACACTGCAGTTACAAGGGCTAAAAAAATGCTTGTTGTTGTGGGCAGTAAGGCAATATTTAATCAAATGGCGCAAAATGACCGCAAGACATTAAGGTACACAATGTTAAAGGAATTCCTCGATGAAAACGGTTAATAAAGTATTAAATGCATTATATAACTGCTTAGACATAGTATTTTCAATTTTTTATCCAAATCGTTGTGTGGGCTGTAAGGAAATTGTTGATAACGACCTTTATCTTTGTACTGATTGTGAAAGAAAAATAGAGAGATTTGATTCTAAAAAGCGCTGTATAAATTGCGGACTTGATAAGGAAAATTGCATTTGCAAAAAGAGTATATATTATTTTGACGGTGCAGTTTGTGTTTATAAAAATACCGATATAGCAAGAAATACGGTTTATTCTTATAAATTGGGTCGACGTCTGGCAAACGTTTCTTTTTTAGCACAGGAAATGGCAAATTCGGTTAATAAAGAACTTCGTAACATACAATTTGATGCGGTAATCGGTGTGCCGACAACATTTAAAAGCCGTATAAAATACGGTTTTTCTCCTGTAGACGAGCTTTGCTTTGCGATGGAGGAGTTGTTAGAAGTTAACTTTTTAAGAGGCATTTTAAAATGCCGCCGATTTAACAGAACACAACACCATTTGGATTTTTCGCGTCGCTTTGAAAATGCGGGAAAGAAGTTTTATTGTGATGGCAAAATCGACGCCAAAACAATACTGCTCGTAGATGATATAAAGACCTCGGGCGCTACGCTAAGTCATTGCGCGAGGCAATTGAAATTTGCAGGTGCAGAAAGGGTTTATTGCATCACGGCACTTGCAAGTGTTACAAAAAAACAAAAATCATAGTTTTAAATGATAGGAGAGCAATATGGCAACTGAAATAGGAATAGATTTAGGTACGTCTAAAACAGTTATTTTTTCAAGCTCTAAAGTAGTGCTTGAAGAGCCGAGTGTCGTTACGGTAGACAACGAGAGTTGGGAACCTGTATATTTCGGCGAAAAGGCAAGGCTGACACTTGGCAGAACGCCCGACAGCCTTACCTGTGTTATGCCTATAGAGCACGGCGCTATTTCAGATTACGGAATAGCAGAGCAAATGCTAACCGAATATATGAACAAAGCTTTCAGCAGTAAAATAGTAAAGCCTAAAATAATGGCAACTCTCCCTGCAGGGCTTACCGAGCTTCAGCACCATACGTTATCAAACCTGATTGAATCTTCGGGCGGTAGAAATATCTCGGTTATTGAAGGTCCCTTGGCAATAGCCTGTGGCTTAGGCCTTGATTTTTCTAAACCAAAGGGTACGCTTATTGTAGATATAGGCGCAGGTACTACCGATGCCGCCGTAATTTCAATGGGCGGTATCTCGGTTTGTGATTCCTTTAAAACCGCGTCACTTGATTTTGATAACCAGATTAAGAGATACGTTAGAAAAGAGTATAATATCGAAATAGGACCGTTGATGGCTGAAAATATAAAAAAGCAGATAGGCACGGTTGTTGAACGTCCTGTAGAGGTTGCTATGGTAGCAAAGGGCAGAAACCTATTTACAGGGCTTCCCGAAGGCTTTGAGATTACCTCGTCGGAGGTATACGATGCAGTTAAAGAAACCGCACAGGCAATTTGTAACTCGGTTAGAACAGTGCTTTCAAAAACCGACCCTGACCTTGTTGCAGATATCAAAGAAAGCGGTTTTTATTTAACAGGCGGAGGTTCGCTTATTAACGGCATGGATATTATGCTCGAAGATTTTGTCGGCGCAAAGGTATTTAGGCTTGACGATCCGACACACAGCGTAGTTCGTGGCGCCGCCGCCGCACTCAAACATCCTGAACTTTTAAACAACGTAAACTATCAGTTGCGCTCTATTAAAGAACTTATTATCGAATAGGATAAAGGTGTATGAAAAGTATCAAAAAAATAGTGATAACAGGCGGGCCCTGTGCAGGTAAGTCCACTGCTATAAAGGCGGTAAAGGAACGTCTTGAAAATATAGGCTATACCGTGTTATTGCTTCCCGAACTTGCTACCGAGCTTATAGGTAGCGGAATTAGTCCCGCTAGTTGCGGCAGTAGTTATAATTATCAAAAACTACAGGTTATGCTGCAGCTTGAAAAAGAGAAGGTTTATTCTCTTGCCGCTGATATGCTGCAGGATGAAAAAATTATAATCCTTTGTGACAGAGGCGTTATTGACTCAAAAGCCTACGTTACAAAAGAGGAGTTTTCACGAATTTTATTTGACCTTAACCTTAACGAAACTGCTATTCGTGACGGTTATGATGCGGTATTTCATATGTTGACTACCGCTAAGGGAAAAGAAGAGGAATATACCCTTTCAAACAACCTAGCACGAACCGAAACAATAGAACAAGCACGCAAACTCGACGATTTAACCCTAGCCGCGTGGATGGGAACTCCTCACCTTAGAATTATAGATAATAAGGGTGATTTTGAACACAAGAAAGCATCTCTTATTAAGGAAATTATGTTTTTTCTCGGTGAGCCTGAGCCACTCGAAATTGAGAGAAAATATTTAATTGAATATCCCGACCCAGAGCTTTTAAAAAACTATCCTTTTTGTAGTGCCGTCGAAATTTCGCAGTCGTATATTATAATAAACGGCGAACGGGCAAGAATCAGAAAAAGGGGAAAAGACGGGGGATACACATATTATAAAACCGTTAAAAAGGATATTGATGGGCTAAAGCGCATCGAAATAGAAGAAATATTATCAAAAGAGGAATATGAACTGCTACTTTCACTATCAAAGCAAAAAACAACGGTAGAAAAAACGCGCTATTGCTTAGTATATGAAAATAAATATTTTGAAATTGACCTATTTCCGTTTTCAAACGATAAAGCGTTTTTGGAAATTGAGCTTAATGACGAAAACGAGAATTTCAATTTGCCGCCCTTTATAAAGGTGATTAAAGAGGTAACAACCGATAAAGAATACAAAAATTCTTCAATTGCCTTAAAAATAGCCAAAGGATTAAAGCCTTTTTGAGATATGTTTGGTATGCCTTAATAATTGACAAATACCAAATATTGTGGTATCATTACAGTATATTTTTTGTGGGGGAAGTTTAAATGAATTTTTTTGAAGAACTAAAAGATTATGATAGCGAAGTTGCCTCTGCCTGCGGTCTTGAGCTAGAGCGTCAGAGACATAACATAGAGCTTATCGCTTCTGAGAATATTGTTTCTAAAGCAGTATTGTTAGCGGCAGGCGGCGTACTTACAAATAAGTATGCAGAAGGATATCCCACCAAGCGTTACTACGGCGGTTGCCAGTGCGTTGATATCGTTGAAGAAATAGCAAGAGAGCGCGCAAAGAAGCTTTTTGGTGCAGAACACGCTAACGTTCAGCCGCACAGCGGCGCTAACGCTAACCTTGCCGTATTCTTTGCTTTACTTAATCCAGGCGATACCGTTATGGGTATGAATCTTCAGCAGGGCGGTCACTTATCGCACGGTTCACCTGTAAATATTTCGGGTAAATATTTTAATATCGTGCCATACGGCGTAAACGATGAAACCGAGTGCATCGATTATGATGAAATGCAAAGACTTGCTGCCGAGTCTAAGCCTAAGATGATTGTTGTTGGTGCCAGTGCATATTCAAGAGTTATCGACTTTGCTCGTTGCAGAGAGATTGCTGACAGCGTAGGTGCATACCTTATGGTAGATATGGCTCATATTGCAGGTCTTATCGCCGCAGGTCTTCATCCGTCACCTGTACCTTATGCAGACGTTGTAACCTCAACAACCCACAAAACCTTAAGAGGTCCAAGAGGCGGTCTTATTCTTTGTAAAGAACAGTATGCAAAGCAAATAGACAAGGCTGTTTTCCCGGGTACACAGGGCGGTCCTTTAATGCATATAATCGCCGCTAAGGCTGTAGCCTTCGGTGAGGCTTTAACCGACGAGTTTAAAGAGTATCAGGAGCAGATTGTTAAAAACGCTCAGGTGCTGAGTAAAGCGCTTGTAAAGAGAGGAATTAAGCTCGTTTCAGGCGGTACTGATAACCATTTAATGCTTGTAAACCTCAAGGACACTTCGGTTACAGGTAAAGAGCTTGAACACCGTCTTGACGAGGTTCATATTACCGCTAATAAAAACACCGTTCCAAACGACCCACAAAGCCCATTTGTTACAAGCGGTCTACGTATCGGTACCCCTGCAGTTACTTCGAGAGGCTTCAAAGAGCCTGAGATGGAACTAATCGCAGGTTGGATTGCAGATATTATCGAGGATTTTGAGGGCAATAAGGAAAGAATTACAAAAGAGGTTGTAGCCCTCTGCGAGAAATTCCCAATCTATTAATTTTAAGTTTAAAATCTCCGAGTTAACGCTCGGAGATTTTTTCTTTTAAATATTTGTCATAGTGAACAATCTTTATTCATACTTATTTAACAGTATCGGATTAAAAAGTTACGGAGGAATTGTTTTATGGCAAATGCAAGTATATATGAAGATATAGCCAACAGAACGGGCGGAGATATTTATATCGGCGTTGTAGGCCCCGTTAGAACGGGCAAATCTACCTTTATCAAGCAGTTTATGGAGAAAATGGTGCTCCCAAATATTCAAGAGGATTATTTAAAGGAAAGGGCTAACGACGAGCTTCCGCAATCTTCCTCCGGCAGAACTATTATGACAACAGAGCCCAAGTTTATTCCCGAAAAGGGCGCAAATATTTGTATTGATAATAATGCGAATATGAACGTGCGACTGGTTGACTGTGTTGGATATATTGTGCCGAGTGCACTAGGCTATATTGAGGGCGAACAGCCGAGAATGGTAAGAACGCCTTGGTTTGAGGAAGCAATACCGTTTAATATGGCGGCTGAAATCGGCACTCAAAAGGTTATTAACGAGCACTCAACAATAGGCCTTGTTGTTACTACCGACGGTAGCATCAGCGATATCCCGCGTGAAGAATATAAAGAGGCAGAAAAGCGTATAGTAGAAGAGCTGACAAAGATAAATAAGCCTTTTATAGTGCTTTTAAACTGTATGTACCCTGATACTAAGGAAGCAACCGATTTAGCGGCAAGACTCACAAATGAATATGCCGTGCCCGTAATCCCTGTTAACTGCCTAGAGCTTAGAGAAGGGGATATTAAGAGAATACTGCAAAGAATTCTTTATGAATTCCCTGTAAAAGAAATCAGAATTGATTTCCCAAAATGGATAAATTCCTTGCCTGTTGAACATTGGCTTAGAAAAGAACTCACAAATTCAATTAAAAGCGCTGCAGAAAAAATACGCAGAATTCGTGATATACACACCTTTGAGGGCGCATTTGACGATAGTGAAAACGTAAGGGGCGTAAACGTAACCTCTATTGACCTAGGCTACGGCGGTGCACACATTACAATTGACGTTAAGAATTCACTATTTTATAAAATTCTTGCCGAAACCACAGGTCTTGCCATTAATGATGAACAAGAGCTAATGCAAAATATTAAAGAACTTGCCGAAATCAAGAAAAAGTATATGCGTGTTAAAGGCGCTCTTGATGAGGTTGAGGCTACGGGCTACGGTATTGTTATGCCTGAAATAAGTGAACTTACCCTTGAAGAGCCGCAGATTGTAAAACAGGGTGGAAGATACGGCGTTAGACTCAGAGCGTCAGCACCTTCAATACACCTTATGAAAGCAGATATCACCACAGAGGTAAGTCCAATCGTTGGCAGCGAAAAGCAATCGGAAGATTTGGTAATGTATTTGCTTAGCGAGTTTGAGGAGCAACCCGATAAAATTTGGGATTCAAATATATTTGGAAAATCTCTGCACGAGCTTGTAAACGAAGGTCTGCATACCAAACTGGCACGTATGCCTATGGATGCTAGAATGAGGGTACAAGAAACCATAGAGCGTGTAATTAACGACGGTTGCAACGGCCTTGTTTGTATAATACTGTAAAATTAAAAGTTCTCCGTCACAACCTGACGGAGAACTTTTTTAATTTATTTAACTGTACTATCTTTTGTTCTGGCGCTAACCTTACCTTCAGGTTTAATATCTCCCGCTTTGGTAAGGGCAATTTTGGTGAGAACCGGTCCTATAAGCTCGTAAATTAAAACTGCAAAAAGCGTTATGTTACGGACCATCGTGCCGTCTTCACCTAACTCATAAGCCTTCATAGCCATACCGAGCGCTACACCAGCCTGCGGTAAAAGCGTGATACCTAAATATTTAACTATAGTGTCGTCACAGCCTGTAGCCTTTGCGGTTACAAAAGAGCCAAAGTATTTGCCTAAAGAACGGGTTAGTATATAAACTATACCTATTACTACTACCGCACCCGAGGTGAATACCGATAACTCAAGCTCTGCACCGCTTAGCACGAAGAATATAATAAATAAAGGTGCTGTCCAACGGTCAAGTCTATCCATAAGTTCTTCGGAAAAGTCACAAATATTGCAGAAAATAGTGCCTAGCATCATGCAAACAAGCAGTGAAGAAAATGCAATGTGTATGCCGAAAACTTCAAATTTAAGCATTGATAACGCTACCGTTAACAGTACAAATGCAACCGATACCGAAAGCCTTTTTGAACGTGAATGGAAAAATCTCTCCATAAAGGTAAATAAATATCCCATTAAAGCACCGAGTGCCAAGGATAAAATCACCTCTAAAAGCGGCTCGATAATTATATGGGCTAGGTCAACACCTCCCGACTTTAGCGCCTTTGCAACACCAAAAGAAACCGCGAAGAGAACTAAACCTACCGCATCGTCAAGCGCTACTATGGGTAGCAAAATATCGGTAAGACTACCCTTTGCCTTATACTGTCTTACAACCATAAGCGTTGCCGCAGGTGCCGTAGCACTTGCAATCGCACCTAAAACTATGGCTGTAGGAAGTGAAATTCTATGGGGCATAATAAAGTGTAGCGAAATTAGTGCCGCATCAACCAATATAGTTGCCGTAACGGCTTGGAAAATACCGATTACGGTAGCCTGTCTGCCTGTCTTTTTAAGCTGACCTAAACGGAACTCGTTACCGATAGAAAAGGCGATAAAGCCTAAAGCTACGTCGCAGAGAAGGGAATAGGACTCAACCTCTTCAAGAGAGCCAAAGCCTACACCCGAAACACCGAGTCTGCCTAAAAGATACGGACCTACAACGATACCTGCTACTAAATATGCGGTTACTGCAGGAAGCTTAAATACCTTTGCTAAACGCGAAAGCAACAGACCTAACAAAATAACAACTGAAAGTGACAATAAAATCTGCAAAAAAGCACCTTCTTAAAGTAAATTTTAAACCTTATGAATTCTACCACTAACATATTATAAAGTCAACAGTAAATGTGTACAGTTTTTTCTAAAAAATGCTTGACTTATAGTGCTTTTTATGGTAATATATCACTTGCGCAAATGCGGGTGTAGTTCAATGGCTAGAATTCCAGCCTTCCAAGCTGGCCGTGTGGGTTCGATTCCCATCACCCGCTCCAGAAAAAACCGACTTGTTTAGACAGGTCGGTTTTTTCAGTTATATTCGCTTTCGGCAAGTTGTATTGCTTCGCAGTTGTATTTTGACTTTTTCAAAGTGATATTTGCTTCGCGAGTTTTGGAAGCAAATATAATATCACTTAAAACGCTAGTTTTAAATATCACATTTCGTTTGCGAAATATATCACTGTGCCTTTAGGCACAATATCACTAATACATTTAGACATCAGAAAAAACAAATTCGGCTATTTAACCAAAGCTAGTTCTTTAGTTAAATAGCCTTTATTTTTTACTCAAATAGCGGTGTTGAAAAATATCTTTCTGCGGTGTCGGGGAGAACGGTTACTACTCGTTTGCCCTTGCCAAGTTTTTTAGCTAGTTTAATTGCGGCGGCAACGTTTGTTCCGCTGCTAATACCGCACATTATACCTTCTTTAGACGCTAAGTCCTTTGCTACCTGAAGCGCTTCCTCGTCCTTAATAATACAAACGTCGTCATAAATGTTTTGATTAAGTATTTCAGGAATTATGCCGTCACCAATACCCATCTGAACGTGGGTGCCGATAGAACCGCCTGAGAGGATAGCCGCATTTTCGGGTTCAACCGCCCAAATTGTCATATTAGGATTTACGGATTTTAGTGTTTCTCCGATGCCTGTTATTGTGCCGCCCGTACCAATTCCTGAGCAAAAACCGTGGATTTCGCCTGCAACCTGCTCTAAAATTTCAGCACCCGTACCCATTCTCTGAATTTGAGGATTAGCGGGGTTTTCAAACTGCTGAGGCACGAAAACGTTAGGGTCCTCGTCTCGCATTTTAAGTGCTAAATTAAGGCACTCCTCAATGCAAAGACCGATATTTCCGTTATCGTGGATAAGGATAACCTCAGCGCCGTAATGCTCAACTAATTTTCTCCGCTCTTCGCTTACCGAGTCGGGCATTATAATCTTAACCTTAAGACCCTTAACAGCACCAACGAGAGCCAAACCTATTCCTTGGTTTCCGCTTGTTGGCTCAACAATTACTGTGTTTTCATTTATAAGTCCGTTTTCCTCGGCTACACGAATCATATTAAACGCGGTGCGTGTCTTTATAGAACCGCCCACGTTTAGTCCTTCAAATTTAACAAGTATCTCGGCGTCGTTTTCGCCCGTCATATTACGCAAACGAATTATGGGGGTATTGCCCATAGCATCTAAAATTGAATTGCAAATCATAATTTTACCTTTCGCGTATGTATTTTTTAACATTATATGGCAAGTATATCACATCTGCGACACTTTTTCAATTTATATTTTTAATTTTTAAAATACAAAAACCCAACGTCGATTAACGTTGGGTTAAAAGTAAATTTAAAGTTTTTCCTTTAAAACATATTCTAAAAATTCTTGGCAGCCGTATTTTATATCATCATAGGTTCCATCAAAATTTCCGTAATACCAAGGGTCTGCAATATCTCTAGGTGTTTTCGAAAAATCCAAGAGCCTTGACACCTTTTTATCTTTGTCGGCGCCAATGATACTAAAAATACCTCTAAGATTTTGTTGCTCCATTGCCAGAATATAATCGAAATTAGAGTAATCTTCTTTTCTAATCTGCCTTGAAATTCTATTATAAAACGGAATATTATGCTTTTTTAAAACCGCCTGTGCATCAGGGTCAATACCCAGCCCATATCTTTCGTTGTAGCTGCTTGTTGCCGCCGAGTCAACCAAAAACATATCTTCTAAGCCTTTTTCTTTTATAATATCCTTAAAGATAAATTCAGCCATAGGGGAGCGGCAAATGTTTCCTAAGCAAACGAATAACACCTTTACCATATTATAGCACCTTGCTTAAAAAGTCGCGAAGACGGGGAGATTTTGGATTAGAGAAAATTTCTTCGGGTGCGCCTTCCTCGGTGATTACACCGTCGTCAATAAATATAACCCTATCTGCAACCTCACGTGCAAAGCCCATTTCGTGAGTAACTATCGCCATAGTCATACCCGATTTTGCAAGGTCCTTAATAACGTTTAAAACCTCGCCAACCATTTCAGGATCAAGTGCGCTAGTAGGTTCGTCAAAAAGCATTACCTCGGGGTCCATACAAAGTGCGCGGACAATGGCTACACGCTGTTTTTGACCGCCCGATAACTGAGACGGATATGCATTGTATCTAT
Source organism: Acutalibacteraceae bacterium (assembly GCA_045602945.1). Classification (GTDB taxonomy): domain Bacteria; phylum Bacillota; class Clostridia; order Oscillospirales; family Acutalibacteraceae; genus UBA737. Next base: position 24,846 of record JAZSCM010000017.1, read on the forward strand.
CGGCTAGTCCTACCTTGTTAAGTAAATCCATAGCCTTTTTTACCGCTTCTTCTTGGGATAAACCTAAAAGCTTTATGGGGGCTATAGTCATATTTTTAAGTATAGTCATATGAGGGAAGAGGTTAAACTGCTGGAAAACCATTCCCATCTTCTGACGGTGGAGATTTATATCGGTCTTAGGGTCGGTTATATCGGTGTTGTTTAAATAAATCTTACCGTCGGTTGGGTATTCTAAAAGATTTAGGGTGCGTAAAAAGGTTGATTTACCCGAACCCGAAGCGCCAATAATTACAACAACCTCGCCCTTTTTTATTTCGGTATTAATACCCTTTAAAACTTGGATATCACCGAAGCTTTTGTGGAGGTTTTCTACCTTTATAATTGTGCTGTTAGTGGTCACTCTTACGCAACCTCCTTTCGAGAATACCTAGTAGCTTGGTTAGAATTATAACTATAACTAAGTATATAGCCGCAAGGGTTAAATACGGAACGTACGCCTGATATGTTTTACTAACTATGTTTTGCGCCTGTTTTGTAACGTCGCGAAGGGCGATAACCGATACTAGAGATGTATCCTTAAGCAAGGTAATCATCTCGTTGCCAAGGGCGGGGAGGATGTTTTTGATCGCTTGTGGGATTATAACGTACCACATAGTTTGCATATAGTTAAAGCCAAGGCTTCGTCCTGCCTCGCTTTGACCTATATTTATGGACATAAGTCCCGAACGGGCAATTTCCGCAACGTAAGCACCCGAGTTTATACCGAGTGTTATAATACCGCAGAAAATCATACCGATATTGGTCTTAGGCACCATTATAACAAAGCCCATAATAAGTAGCTGAACCATCATTGGTGTACCACGGATTACAGTGAGGTAGACGTTACAAACGCTGTTGAAGAAGCGAAGTACAAACGGCGGTCTTTTCGAAACGTAGCTATCGTGCGAGGTGCGGATAATTGCCACAATTATACCAAGTATCACGCCGAGAATTAAAGCGCCTATTGTCACCAAAAAGGTTATTCCAAGTCCGTCGGTGAAAAACTTCCAACGGTCTTGATATATAAAGGTTTGATATAGCTGATAAATAAACTCTTGCAACCACTCAGGGCAGGAGATTACCCAGGAGGGTGCAGTTTCTATCCAGCTTGAAAAGGTTAGAAAACCCATAACGTGTGTCCTTTCTATAAAAAGCTTAAAAAAGAGCGGCATTAAAAATGTCGCTCTTTTTTAAAATAAATCAAGAGAGATTTGATTATTCTGCAGGAATATACTTCTTGATAATCTTATCAATAGTACCGTCTTCCTTGAGTTCCTTTAAAGCGTTGTTAACCTTTTCAAGCAACTCATCGTTATCCTTAGAAATAGCGATAGCGTAATCTTCAACTACGTATTCTGTTTCAAGAATCTTAAGACCTGAATTTGCCTTAACGTAATTCTTAGCAGGTTCGTTATCAATAACAACACAATCAACCTGACCGTTAACAAGAGCGGCAACTGCTAAAGCGCCATTGTCATACTGCTTAACGTTTTCCTGGCCGTAATCGTCGGTACAGTAAGCATCACCTGTGGTACCGGTCTGAACACCAATCTTTTTGCCCTCAAGGTCGTCGGCAGAAGCGATAGGCGAGTCTTCTTTAACGATTATTACCTGAATACCTGTAGCGTAGGTGTTAGAGAAATTAACAGCCTCTTTACGCTCGTCGGTAACAGTCATACCTGCGAGAACCAAGTCAACAGAATCGTTCTGAACGGCAGGGATAAGCGACTCAAAAGCCATATCCTTGATTTCAAGCTCCATACCGAGCTTATCAGCGATAGCCTGAGCAATCTCAACGTCGATACCTGCGAAATTGCCGTCGTCATCAACAAATTCGTATGGAGGGAAGGACGCGTTTGTGCCCATTGTCAAAGTGTTGTCTTTACCGCAACCTGCGAAGCAGCAAAGCATACACACTGCTAAAAGTAGACATAAAATCTTTTTCATAAAAAACAACTCCTCATATTTACCCTAAGGTATTATTTACATAACAATTATATCATTTAAAAAATCACTTGTCAACCCTTTGGTGTATATTTATGCGGATAAAAACGCGATTAAGATAAAAAATAATGCATATATGCAAACGAAATTTGCAAAATATGCATTAATTTATAAAATACTGTGAATGCCGGGTATAGTATCCTCTAAAAGCTGATGAATAAGCATTTCTACACTTCCCGAATATTCATAAAAAATCTCGTTATCGTCGGTATCGCTGTAATCCTTTAAGGATTTAATAGCCGATTCAACCTCGTCTAAGCTTTCGTGATTTACAAATATTGATAAAAATTTCTCCTGTTTTTCCCAATATTTTGATAAATCATCGGCTTTTTCATAGCTTTTATGATTGTTATCGTAGGCAGTTATACATTCATTTAACATTTTTTTAGTTTCTTTGCATACCGCATTAACGTAAAGAATACTAAAGGTAAGCGATGCAATAATAAAAGCCGATAAAATACCGGCAAATATTAGTCTTTTCATTTTTTATCCCTCATATTTATTATATTTGTATTGCCGTTTCTATCCAGTGTCATTAAAAAAATATTTTTGATTTCGGTGTTATGTGTTTTAATTTTATTGTAAAGGTCGTTATCGTTTAGCTGTAATGCTATAAGCGATTCTTTCACAATTTTGCCGTCACAGACAACGGGCAAGGGTAGAGCGGCGCTTTTGTTTTTAGCACCCACGTCCTTTGCGGTGGCGGGTTGTTCACTGCTTTTAAGCAAGACGCTCAAATCACCGTTTACCTCCATTACAGCAAAAGCCACAGTCGAAATATCAAAAACGTTTTGACCGCGCAAAAGCTCGATTAAATCAAGTATTGTAAGACGCAAATTCTTCATAGCGTTTTGGTCTATAACGCCGTTTTTAATAATTATTACAGAGCGGCCGCTGATAAGCCGCCTTAAAAAACTGCTTTTCAGCACCAAGACCGATAAAAGTATTTCTATAATCACCAAAAGGAAAATTGGTAAAAAACCGAACAGAAGCGGCTGTGACATATCCTGTAACGGTATTGCCGCAATTTCGGAAATCAAAAGTGTAACCACCAACTCGTTTGGTTGCATATCACCGATTTGGCGTTTACCCATTATTCTTATGCTAAACGTAACTGCAAAATAGAGCAATAACGTTCTGATAACAACCGAAATCATTTAATCACCGTATATATTATTTGCGGTTTTACTTGCATTATTAAAGTAAAAGTGATATAATATATCCAACTGTAATTTATACTTGATGGTATTTAATTGTTTTTGGGGTGAATGGTTTTTTGGGTATAAAGGCTTCTTTTGATAAATTCTTTTTTGATTTTAAAAAGTTTTTTCCGCTGCTTCAAAATCTTGTTTCCAAAGATTTTAAAATCAAGTATCGCCGCTCTATTCTCGGCGTTGCTTGGAGTATACTAAATCCGTTGCTCACTATGATTGTGTTAACACAGGTGTTTTCATTGTTGCTCAGAGGTCATAGTGTGCCGAATTTTGCTTCTTACTATATAGTTGGTTCTTCACTTTGGAATTTCTTTTCCGAGGCTACAAGTAATTCTTTAAGCTCGGTAATCGGTGCGTCTGCGCTTATTAAAAAGGTTTATATTCCTAAATATATTTTCCCTATGGAAAAGTGTCTTTTTTCTTTGGTGAATTTTATATTTAGTTTGGTTGCGGTATTGTTGGTTGTTTTGGTACAGGATTATACTCAACTTTCCCTATACACCCTTTTATTCCCGATACCCCTAATATTTTGTTTTATTTTCACTTTAGGACTGTGCTTGTTCCTTAGTGCCGTTACGGTGTATTTCAGGGATATAGCCCATCTTTACGGTGTATTACTTACAATGTGGATTTATTTAACACCTATTCTTTATCCAATAACAATTTTTGACAGTATTTCTTCACGCTTTACAGGTATTATCAAGATACTTGTTACCTATAATCCGATGACAAGATACGTCGAATTTTTCAGAGACGTTTTTATGTATGCAAAATTTCCGGGGACAACCGAGGTTTTAATATGCGCGGCTATTTCCTTGGTAACCTTTATTTTCGGGGCTTTGGTTTTCAAGAAGGCTCAGAAAAAATTCATACTTCATATTTAGAGGTAGAAAAATATGCAAAACAAAGAAAATGCGGTAGAACTCAGAAATATAGAAATGCATTTTAATATGTCGAAAGAAAAGCTTGAAAGCCTTAAAGAGTATTTTTTAAAGCTTGTACGCAGACAGCTTATGTTTGAGGATTTTGTTGCGCTTGACAATATTTCTTTTGACATTAAAAAGGGCGACGTTTTTGGAATAGTAGGTCTTAACGGTTGCGGAAAGAGCACAACACTTAAGGTTATTTCGGGAATATTAGAGCCCACCAAGGGTACTGTTGAAACACAGGGCGTAATTGCCCCGCTTATCGAGCTTGGTGCAGGCTTTGATATGGAACTCACCGCTAGAGAGAATATATATCTTAACGGTTCGGTTTTAGGCTTTTCTAAAAAGTTTATGGACGAAAAGTTTGAGGATATAGTTGAGTTTTCCGAAATGCGTGAGTTTTTGGACGTTCCGATGAAGAACTATTCATCGGGTATGGTGGCGAGAATAGGCTTTGCTATTGCAACCGTTACAACCCCCGACATACTCATTGTTGACGAAATTTTGGCGGTAGGCGATTTCCAATTCCAGCAAAAATGCGAGGATAGGATAAACGCTATGCTAAAGGACGATACCACTGTAATAATTGTTTCTCACTCTATTGACCAGATTGAGCGTCTATGCAAACACTGTGTTTGGCTTGAAAAGGGCAAAATCAAAATGATTGGTGACGCTCAAGAGGTTTGTAACGCTTATAAAAACTCTTAAAACAAAAGTCTGATTACCTAAGAGCAGGAGACTTTGAATGAAAAAACTTCTTTATAAGTATAAAATTACGAGATATTTTCTTAAGTCGTTTGTTACCTTGTTTCGTTGCGGTTTTAGGTCTACTATAAAGTTATCTTTAAGAAAATTAAAAATGCTAAAGCGTTTTGATTATTCTAAAATCACATTCGACAGAAGGCAAAGGGAAGAAAGCACCCGTTTTGAAAAAGATATAAAGTTTAGTATATTAGTTCCGCTTTATAACACCCCCGAACGCTACCTTAAAGAAATGATAGATTCGGTTATAAATCAGACCTATAAAAACTGGGAACTGTGCCTAGCCGACGGAAGCGACGAACAGCATAAAAACGTCGAGTTGTGCGTACAGGAATATTTAAAAAAGGACAAAAGGATTGTATATAAAAAGCTCGAAAAAAATATGGGCATATCTGAGAATACAAATGCCTGTATAGAAATATCTTCGGGCGATTATATATGTCTTTTTGACCACGACGATATTTTGCATCCTTCGGCGCTTTTTGAAAATATGCAGGTTATCTGCAATGAAGATGCCGATTTCATATATACCGATGAGGCGGTTTTTGAAGGCACTAACATAAGCAAAATAATAGAATTTCATTTTAAACCCGATTATGCTTTGGATAATTTAAGAGCAAATAATTATATTTGTCATTTCACTTCCTTTTCAAGAGCGCTTTTAAATAAAGCGGGTGCTTTTCGAAGTGAGTTTGACGGAAGTCAGGACCACGATATAATTTTACGCCTTACGTCACACGCTAAAAATATTTGCCATATACCTAAGGTGCTATATTTTTGGCGTTCACATGCGGGTTCTGTTGCAGGGGATATCGGCTCTAAGTTTTATGCTATACAAGCAGGTAGAAACGCTGTGGCCCAGAGTATTGCTTCGGGCGGCCAAAAAGCCACCGTTGATAGCTCTAAAGCATCGCCTACAATATATAGAATAGCTTATGAACTTAACTCAAATCCGCTTGTTTCTATTGTTATCGCAAGTCAAAATAACGATTTGCAGCTTAAAAACTGCATAAATTCCGTACTGCAAAAAACAACATATAAAAACCTTGAACTTGTAATCGTTACTGCAAAAGAGCAGAACGAGTTGCCAAAAAATGAAAATATAAGATTTGTTTATTTGCAGGATAACTTTAGTGTTTCAAAGGCTAATAATTTCGGTGCTTTAAAAGCAAGTGGCGAATACGTCGTTTTTCTTAATAAATATACCGAGATAAAAACGCCTGAGTGGACTGAGGAAATGCTTATGTATGCTACTCGCAAAGACGTTGGTGCGGTTGGCGCTAAGCTTTACTTTAAAAACGACACGGTAAGACGCGCCGGTATGATTTTAGGGTTTGGCAAACATAAAACCGTAGGGCTAAACTTTTATAGATATACAAAGGACAATAACGCTTATTTCGGCAAACTGTGTTATTCTCAAAACCTTAGTGCCGTAAGCAGTGAATGTCTTATGATAAACAGACAAATATTCCTTGAATTTGGTTGCTTCAATGAGGAGTTTACTTCTTTGTTGTGCTCTGCAGATTTATGTCTGCGCCTTAAGCAAAAAGGATATTTAACTGTATTTACGCCACACGCCGAGCTTTATTATTTTGAGCCTAAAGGTGCTGAAAATTGCAATAATAAAGCAGAGCACCAAGCCTTTAAAAAGCTTTGGGAAAAGGAACTTGAACTCGGCGACCCTTATTATAATCCGAATCTTTCGCTTAAATCGGAATATGATATTAATTTTAGTAAATTACAGCATGATTGCTGTGAATAAAAATTTTTAAAAATAGGAGTTGGTATCGATGGATGACCCGGGGAGTAGTATAATTATTCTCTATTTGGTGTTTGTAATTTTAAGCGCCTATTTTTCGGGCACCGAAATTTCTTTAGCGTCAGTAAACAGAATTCACCTTATGAGTATGTCCTCAAAGGGAAGCAAGGCGGCAGACCGTGTGCTTTATATACTTGAGAATTTCGAAGAGGCTCTTTCTGTTTTGCTGATTGGAAACAACATTGTTAATATTGGTTGTGCAACCCTAACTGTTGTTATTGCTACTGAAATTATTCTAATGGATGTATCGCTTGCAACTGTAATAACTACCGTTATTATCTTCGTTTTCGGCGAAATGCTACCAAAGTCTTTCGCACGCTCCTGTAACGAGAAATTTGCTCTTGTAGCGTCAGGACCTCTTATGGTTTTAATGAAAATTTTAAAACCGCTTTCAATTGTTTTTACAGCGCTTTCAAAGGCTGTTGCAAAGCCGTTCAGTAAAGGTGCTGAACCTGAGGTTACCGTTACTGAGGATGAGTTCCACGAAATAGTTGAAAATATTTCAGACGAAGATGAGTTTGATGGAGATACAGGAGAGCTTGTAAAATCAGCTTTAAAGTTTTCTAATGCGACGGTTGACAGTGTTTTGGTGCCGTGGGAAAACGTTGTAAAAATTTCTATGAACCAAAAAACACCCGAAATCCTCAGCATTATTAAAAACACCAATCATTCAAGAATACCCGTTCTTGACCGAAGAGGTAACGTTAAAGGTATATTACAAATCCGTAAGTTTATTAAGGCCTACCTTAAACTCGGTCATAATATAGTTCTTTCAAGCGTTATAGATTATCCGTATTTTGCTAAAAACGATATTGTTATTGACGATTTGCTCTCTGATATGAGTAATCACAAGAAAAATCTTGCTATTATAAAGGATAATGATGCAAGGGTAGTCGGTATCGTTACGGTTGAGGATATCCTTGAGGAATTAGTCGGCGAGATTTATGATGAAGATGACATCGGAGGTGACTTCGATGCCTAGTATTCTACAATATATTGCAATAGTTATTCTAATTTTACTTTCAGCGTATTTTTCTGCTTCGGAGATATCACTTGCAAGTGTTAATACTGCGCGTCTAAAAAGCAAAGAAGGGGAGAAACTCCCCCTTAAAAACCGCTTGGCAATTAAACTTGCAGAAAACTTCGATGACACCTTAGGTACAATACTAATAGGTAACAACCTAACCAATAATGCGGCTTCGGCAATAGCAACCGTAATTGTTTTAGAGCTTTTAGGCGATAATTTTGCTTGGCTCTCAACCCTTGTTATGACCCTGCTCGTTTTAACCTTCGGTGAGGTTATACCAAAGGTGCTCGGTAAGAGATTTAGTGAAAAATTTTCACTTATTATCTCAATACCGATGTATATACTTTCCATCATATTATGGCCTATCACTCGGCTCTTTTCGTTGATTATAAATTTATGTTCAAGACTCTGGCGTGGTAGTGTTGCAGATAGTGACGCCGTTTCTCAGGATGACCTTGAAAATATGATAGAAATAGCCGAGGATGAAGGTGTGCTTGACGAGGAAAGCTGTGACCTTTTGCAAAACGCCCTTGATTTCGGCGACGTATTGGCATATGAGATTATAACCCCTCGTGTTGATATTGAAGCCTTGGATATTAGCGACCCTTATGAAGTCAACATAAAGAAAATTCTTTCAAGCACATATTCAAGAATTCCTGTTTATGAGGATACGCCTGATAATATTATCGGTATACTTCATATGAACAGAGTTTACAAGCATCTGCTTGATAACAAAAAAATCAATATCAGAAAGCAATTGCTTCCTGTAACCTTTGTTCATAAGACAATGCCGCTTGACGACGTATTAGAAAAAATGAAGGAAACCAAGATGCATATGGTTGTAGTGCTTGACGAATACGGCGGCACCTTGGGAATTCTTACAATGGAGGACGTTCTTGAACAGCTTGTAGGCGAAATTTGGGATGAAACCGACGATATTGAACGTGAGTTTATATGTGTTGATGACGACCATTTTATTGCCGACGGCGATATGCGTATCTACGACTTTTTTGACGAATTTGATATGGACGTTGAGGAAGATGAGAATTTTGAGGACGATAGCGCAACTATAGGCGGTTGGGTTACTACGATGCTTGACGGCGAAGCCGAAAAAGGTGACTCATTTAAGTATGAAAACCTAGAAATAACCATTCTTGAAGCAGACGAAAAGAGAATTGAAAAAATCTCGGTTACGGTACTGCACCAAGAGGAAAATCAAGAAATAGAAGATTGACAAAAAGCAAGTGGCAAAAAATTGCCACTTGCTTTGTTTTTATATGGTGACTTTCTTGACAAGTTGGGTTAACTATGATACACTAAAGTATAACTAGAGGGCGTTCTAGTTGTCAAAAAAGCGAATATTATGCAAAGAAAAGAGTGACTTTATGAAAAGATTTTTATCAATTTTATTATCGGTTGCCCTAGTGCTATCTTTAGCGGCTTGCGGCAACACTGAAGGAAACAATGATGACGTACAAAACAGTTCTTCTACACAAAGCGAGGAGAAAAAGCCTGTCCAAATTGTAGTTCCGGATAACCTTGAAAAGCCTCAATTTACTGTGTCTAAGACAGACGTTTATACGCATCAGATTGTTCGCAAAGTTATTAATGAAGAGTGTAAACTGTATTATGCAACTCCGAAGGCTAAGGGTAAGTACGAAACCGTTATCATAATGCACGGTCAGGGAAATGTAGAGAAATTCAAAACCAGACTTTTAACCCATATTAACACTTGGGTTAAAATGGGCTATATCAAGCCTATGGTTGTTGTAATTCCTGAGATTCTTGATTACACAGGCGAGGGCAGTAACGTTGAAGACTTCTGCGAGTACATATCAAAATCAAACCCAAATAGATTTAACACCTTGCTTACAAGCATTGAAACAGGCGAATTATCTCCTCAGATAGATACAAGCGTAAAGCCCTACGTTTCAGGCTTCTCGATGGGCGGTATGGCGGCTCTTTACGCAGGCGCTGAGTATAACGACCGTATTAAACACGTTGGCGCCTTAAGTGCATCTAAAGGCTTTTACGTTGCCGATGGAATAAGGGCTGTTCGCAAATATGCTAAGGATATCTATTTTTCTAATGAAGAAGGTGCCTGTGTATACATCACAGCAGGTGACGAGGAACGAGATTTTGAGGGTGTTCGTACTTTCCGTGAAACTGTTAAACGTTACGAAAGAGCTATAAAGGTTAACAATGAGAGCGTTGTTACAACGTTTATCGGTCCTGCATCTTGGGGCGGCCATGCCTTTGAAATTGCACAAAAAGAGATATTTATGTATCTCTACCTTGCTTCTAACGGCACTTTGCCAAGCGTTGAATTGGTTGAAGCTATCTGCTGTAATGCCGACGACTATAAAGCTCCTGTAGTTGTTTACAAGGAAGAAGAACACACCTAATATATAGCGATATTGGGAGAAAGGAAATTATATGAAAAGAATTTTAGCTTTACTTTTATCGCTTACGCTAGTGCTATCTTTAGTAGCTTGCGGAAATGGTAACAATGATAACAACTCTTCTGCACAAAGTGAGGATAAAACTTCAAGTGAGACTTCTAGCGAGACGTCAAGCGCTACCTCGAGCGAAACCTCAAGTTCTACTTCAAGCGTTACTTCGAGTAAACCTACAACTTCGAGCAAGCCGTCAACGTCCACTCAGATAGTAATTCCCGCTGACGTTGAAAAACCTCAGTTTGCAGTGTCCGAAGAAAACGTTTATACACATCAGCTTGTTCGCCGTGACCTTAACAAAGAAAACAAAATATATTATGCAACACCTAAGGCTAAGGGTAAATACCAAACCGTTATCATAATGCACGGTCAGGGAACTGTGGATAAATTTAAAAACAGACTTTTAACCCATATTAACACTTGGGCTAAAATGGGCTATATCAAGCCAATGGTTGTTGTAATCCCTGAAATTTTCACTTCCTACGGACCTAGCTCCAGCACGACCGACAGTGATATAGACGATTTCCAGTTCTATATTTACAAATCTAAACCAAATAGATTTAACGCCTTGCTTACAAGTATAGAAACGGGCGAATTATCTCCTCAGATAGATACTAAAATTCAGCCCTACGTTTCAGGCTTCTCAATGGGCGGTATGGCGGCGCTTCATGCGGGTGTTGAGTATAATGACCGTATTAAGCACGTTGGTGCCTTAAGTCCTGCAAAAGCGTTCTATTTAGGCGATGGAAAATGGGGAATTTATAACTACGCTAAGGATATTAAGTTCTCAAAGGCAAAGGATGCTTGTGTATACCTTTCTGCAGGTCAAGCCGAGGTGGATTTTGAGGGTAAACCCGGATTTATCGAAAGCATTAACCGTTATGAACAGGGTATAAATGTTAATAATGCAAGTATTCTTACTAAGTTTGTGGCTCCTTCTTCTTGGGGCGGCCATTCCTTCGAAATGGCGCAGAAAGAGATATTTATGTATCTTTACCTAATATCCAACGGCAAGCTTCCAAGCAATAAATTGGTTGAAGCTATCTGCTGTAATGCTAACGAATACAAGGTGCCTACAATTGTTTTCAAGGAAGAAGAGCACGTTTAAATTAAATAGCATATTTATCAGAAAGGTTGGCTAAATGCCAACCTTTCTTTTTTTAAAAAGTTGACTAAATATTGTTAGTGATATATAATGAAAACATAAACTCAGAGGGGGAAAAGATATGAAACTGCTGTTTAAACAACGATTTTTCTCTTGGTTTGACAGTTATGATATTTATGATGAAGCAGGTAACACCGTATATGTTGTTAAAGGTCAGTTTTCGTGGGGGCATCTGCTTAGAATCTATGATGCAAACGGCAACGAGGTAGGGTATATAAAGGAGAAAATTTTAACCTGGCTCCCTAAATTTGAAATGTATATAGGTGATAGCTACGTTGGCTCCATCAGTATGCAGTTTAGTTTTTTTAGACCAAAGTTTAATATTGACTACAACGGTTGGCACGTGGAAGGGAATTGGTTTGAATGGGATTATACGATTTTAAACTCTAACAATCAAGCTGTTGCCTATATATCTAAAGAACTTTTTAACTTTACCGATACGTATCTAATCGACATTAGTAATTCGAATGACGCACTATACGCTTTAATGCTTGTCCTTGCAATCGACGCCGAAAAGTGTTCAAGAAGAAATTAAAGTATAAATATTATAAAAGCAATGACTACCGTAATTGCCGGTAGTCATTGTTAATTTCAACTTATTGATAATCAATGTTTTGGAAAAAATACGGTTTTTGAGTTTTGTTAGCCAAATCGTCAAAATACGGCTCGAATGTGTTGAAATCTTCGCCTAAATAATGCTCTAACTCCTTATACGTCGTATCGAGGAAATCGTCGATTAAGCCTTCGCGCAGTTCAATATAACGCGCTTTGGATTGGGTGCCGAATTGTCTCATTCTGGACTCATAAAGAGAATAGGCTTGATGACGAATATAATTATAATCATCAAATATTTGATTAATATAATACTCTTGTTCCTCGCTTAAATTTAATTTTTTACATACCGATTTTAAATTGCTTTCAAATAATTCTTCCGCTTTGATTGTTTCTTCCTCGTGCTTTTTAAGTCGTATATTTCTTTCTTCTTTTGTTTCATTTGGACTTGTCACGGAAACGACATCGCTATTTGAATTATTATCTATCCAATCGGCGAATTTGTTCTTCCAGTTAATAAACCAATGAGTAAAATCATTATATCTCTTGCCTAGTACTTCTTTTATTTTATAATTGTATTCAAGATACTTGGTTTGATACTCTTCTGAATATTTATCGTTTATTTCCTGTTCCGATAACGATATCAAACCCTTTCTCGACATATCCAACTCACTGTTTTGCGAATAGTGGTGTTGATGCCAATATAATTCATAAACAGCTTCTAAATCTTCAAGCTTCATATACATATCTATAGGCATTTTTAATTCGTCCAATAACTGCTTTCGGCTTTCCTCACCAAATGAGGAGTTGAGCGAAAACAGCGTTCCTAATTCACCTGCACATTCTACAAAATCCTCGTTCGGCGATTCTGCTTTTGTGATATAAAAAGTACCTGTAGCGACTAATATATGAACTAATAAACAAACAGTAACGATAAAGGAGCAAATTGATATTGCAGTCCTTTTAAAACTTTTATTAATACTCTGTTTAGTTATCAGGTTATCATCTGAAAAAGTTAATTCTTTTTTAGGTAATGGCAGTTCTTGCGAGGTTCTAATCAATAATTTTTCTATATTTCTCATTTTATTTCCTCCTTTACTTGATTTTTGATTTTATTTAAAATGCGTTGATATCGTTTTTTAGCAGACTCCTCGGAAAGACCAAGTATTTTTGCAATTTCCTTCCACTTGAATTTTCCGATTATCCTTAAAGAAACTAACTGTTGTTCTTCAATAGGTAAAAAACTTATTAACTCAAAATAACCGTTATTCTCCTCAAACAAAACATTTTCCGATAACGGCTCTGAGGTTAATTTGGTTAATTCATTAAGCTTTGTAAGAGATAAATTCCGTGCGGTTGTAAATAACCAGGCTTTAATTTTGGATTTATCCTTTATGTCGTTAAAATTATCTAAAAGCTTAAGGAAACATTCCTGAGTTATATCTTCTGCTGAATATGTATGCTTTACAATGCTTAACGAAAAACGAAATACATCGTCTTTGTATTTTAAGTAGAGCTTTTTCACGTCACCACTCCTTTGACAATATCATTATATCGGTATTACATATATAAGACAATTTAAAACTGCAAATCGGGACAAAAAATTAAGAGTACGGTAAAAGTAAACCGTACTCTTGTGCTTTAAAGCCTAATTTCTTCGGGGAAGGCTTCGAGTCTCATAATTCCCCACATTTTATCAATATATGAAAGAGTGTAAAAATTCTCGTAATAATGATAATAAAATGCGCCCTTTAGAGTCATTTTATACACACCGTCTTTCTCGGTTACAAACCCTAAAAGCTTTGCTAAGAAAAGCTCAAAGCCATACATCTTTTTAAGCGGAACACTAAAAAACTTTTCGAAATCCTTTGAACTTACCTTTGTGCTGTAGGCTGTCCAAAACAGGTAGTAAACCATTCGCTGACGTAGAGTGAATTTAAGGGTTAGGGAGGTCGGTAGCTTTTGTTCGCCTATACGGTTGCAGTATTCTTCTACCGAAAAGGTGTTGATTTTAAACTGTTCTTTTAAAAGCGTTGTAGCTGAACAGCCGAAGCCTAAAAAATTGTCACGGGTCATAGAAGAATATCCTGCGTTTTTTTCGCTCGAAAAGGTCCAGATAGAATTTCTAGTATATCCTAAATCCTCACAATATTTAGTAATATCGTCAAGAAGCTTTCGTTTTTGCTTTTTAGGCAGAGCTTTTACGGTGCTTTTAGTGAAAGTAAAATCAATAAAGGGATATATTGCAATATGATTGGCACCGCTTTTGAAGGCTGTATCAATATCCGATTTTAAATCCTCAAAGGTCTGGTCGGGAAGAGCGAATATAAAATCCATAGACACAGTCTCAAAGGTAACTTGCTTTAGTACAGATGTCATATTTTCTATATCTATTGCCTTGCGACCTAAAACCGACTGATATTTCTTGTTAAATGACTGAATACCGATACTGATTTTTGTAACACCCGACTCTTTTAGCTTTTTAAGGGTAACAACGTCTAGGTTGTCGGGGTGGAGTTCAAGACCGATACCCTCACTAATTTCAAAATATTCCTTGCAGGTATCAATAATTTCCTTTAATCTATCTACGGCAAGCGCGGGTGTACCGCCGCCGAAATAAAGACTCGTAACCCGCTTTTTTGAGGGTTGCTTTGATGCTACCATACGAATTTCTTTTATCAGGGCATCAATATATTTATCGCAAAGGTCTTTATCGTATTTTGTCTTGCAGTAAGGACAAAAACTGCAGATGCTCTTGCAAAAGGGTATGTGAATATAAAGCCCTAAATTTTCACACTCAAAATAGGGCAGAGCTAAATCGTAGTCGTTTTTAAAGGTGAATGGCTTGGTTGTTCGTGTTAACCAAGACCGTGTTAAATCTGTTATTATACTCATAGGCTATACGTATTTTAAATAGGTCTTAAGCATTTCAAAAATTACTTTTAAATTGCCGCGGAATAATAGTGTGTATTCGGCAACAAAAAAATAACCGCACTGTTCACAAAGCTGTGGAATTTCAATGCAACGTCCACAGGTGCTAATTTTTCCGTTTTCTATTACAAGGCATTGATGACAGGGCGTGGGAAAACGGTTTTCTATTAAATAGGGAAATGCGGATTTGAGGTTGAAAACAGGGCATTTTTCTTTCATCATTTTAATAATGGTATTACAGCACTCGGCTTTTTCCTCTTTCGTCAGCGCTAATTCCTTAGTATCGGGGTAGGGAGTGTGGAAATTGAAGGATACTGCCCGAACGTTTTTTGTATCTCGAGCGAGGCGGCATACGTGGTCTATCGAGTTTTTATTTATTTGGTTAATCGCCATATAAAAGCAAATGTTATCGGCAGTAGCACTATTAATGTTTTGTAGAATAGTGTCGTATGTATCGCCGCGTATTTGGTTGTGATGCTCACGGTCGCCGTCAAGACTCAGTAAAATTAAATCAGCCTCGGGCAAATCAATAGGGAAGGTGCCGTTAGTGACAACGTTTACAATCAAAAAGCCCATCTGCTTAGCTTCAATAACCAAGTCCCGAAGATTTTTATTCCCGTCCTGCCAAAGAAACGTTTCACCGCCACAAAAAAATAATATTCTAACACCCATATCATAAAGGGTTTGCATCTCGTTTTTTACCTGATTGTAAGGATGTACTACGGCAGTAATATTATTAACCGAACAATGTTTGCATTTTAAATTGCATTTATCTGTAAGTATTACCGTTCCAAGAATTGGGTCTTTTTTCTTGAAAAAAACGGTTTTAATACCAAACTTTGTAAAGTGCAAAAAGGACGAAAGCTTCACAATCTCCCTCCTAAAACTACATATTATGATAAAACATTATAGCATATATGACTGTAAAAGTAAATTTGAAAAAACAAATCTTTAAAAATATTTACGATTAATTTCAAAATGCTATTGATAAAATATTAACAATATTTATAATAAAAATCACAAAAAACGACGAAATATTGATAAAATATTAACAATCGCATTGACATAGAGTATAAAGGGCAGTATAATCTAATAAAATTTGAGAAATTAAAGTATTTTTTTACTTTTGGAGGTTATTTTTATGGCAAGAGTTTATAATTTTAGTGCAGGTCCTTCTATGTTACCTGAGGAGGTTCTTCGTACCGCGGCAGAGGAGATGCTTGAATACGGTACCAGCGGTCAGTCGGTTATGGAAATGTCCCACCGTTCAAAAGAATATCAGGCAATTTTCGATGAGACCGAAGCTGATCTTAGAGAAATTATGAACATTCCTGATAACTATGAAGTATTATTCCTACAGGGCGGTGCTTCAACACAGTTTGCGATGCTACCTTTAAATCTTATGAACAAGAATAAGAAGGCTGACTTTATTATCACAGGTCAGTGGGCTAACAAGGCTTACAAAGAGGCTGCTCGTTACGGCGAGGCCAGAGCGGTAGCATCTTCTGCTGACAAGACCTATTCTTACATACCAAAGACCACCGCTGCTGATTTTGATAAGGATGCAGACTTTGTTCATATTTGTATGAACAACACGATTTACGGTACAAAGTATAACTACATTCCCGATACAGGCGACGTTCCGCTAATCGCTGATATTTCAAGCTGCATTTTATCCGAGCCTGTTGACGTTTCTAAGTTTGCAGTGCTTTATGCCGGTGCTCAGAAAAACGTTGCTCCTGCAGGTGTTACAATCGTTATCATCCGCAAGGATTTAATCGGCAACGCTATGGATATCACTCCTACAATGCTAAGATACGATACACACTCTGAAAATGGCTCAATGTTTAACACACCACCTTGCTATACCATCTATATTGCAGGTCTTACTCTCAAGTGGATTAAAAAGATGGGCGGCCTTGAGGCTATGAAGGCTCTAAACGAGAAGAAGGCTAAAATCCTTTATGATTTCCTTGATAACAGCAAGATGTTCAAGGGCACCGTTGTTCCTGAGGACCGTTCACTTATGAACGTACCTTTCGTTACAGGTAACGAAGAGCTTGATGCTAAGTTTGTAGCAGAGGCTAAGAAGGCAGGCTTTGTTAATCTTAAGGGTCACCGTTCAGTAGGCGGTATGAGAGCTTCTATCTACAACGCTATGCCAATTGAAGGCGTTGAAAAGCTAGTTGAGTTTATGAAGAAATTTGAGGAGGAAAACGCATAATGTATAAAATTAAAACCTACAATAAAATTTCTAAAATAGGTCTTGAAATTTTTGATGATAAGTATACCATCGGCGATGAGGTTGAAAATGCAGATGGCGCGATAGTTCGTTCCGCATCCTTGCACGACGAGGAATTCCCAGCATCCTTAAAAGCTATAGCACGTGCAGGTGCGGGTGTTAACAATATTCCGATTGACCGTTGCTCTGAAAAGGGTATAGTTGTTTTCAATACCCCAGGTGCTAACGCTAATGCCGTTAAGGAACTAGTAATCACAGGTCTTTTAATCGGCTCTCGTAGAGTTATCCCTGCAATCGAGTGGGCTAAAACTCTAAAGGGTCAGGGCGATCAGGTTGGAAAGCTTGTTGAAAAAGGTAAGAGCGCTTTCGCAGGTCCTGAAATTAAGGGTAAAAAACTCGGTGTAATAGGTCTTGGCGCTATCGGTGTTCAGGTTGCTAATGCCGCTAACCACCTCGGTATGACGGTTTACGGTTACGACCCATTCTTGTCAGTTAATGCCGCTTGGAGCCTTACACATAACGCTGTTCATATCTACGATATTAAGGAAATATTTGAAAAGTGCGATTATATCACTTTACATATTCCGCTAAACGATAAGACAAGAAATACTATTAACGCTGAAACTATTGCAAAAATGAAGAATGGCGTTAGAATTCTTAATTTCGCAAGAGGTGAACTTGTAAATTCTGCCGATATTAAGGCGGCATTAGAGTCAGGCAAGGTAGCATCCTACGTTACCGACTTCCCATCTGACGATTTACTTGATACCGACGGCGTAATCGCTATCCCACACCTTGGCGCTTCAACACCCGAGTCTGAGGATAACTGTGCTCAGATGGCTGCAAACGAGCTTATTGATTACATTGAAAACGGAAATATCGTAAACTCGGTAAACCTTCCTGAAATTTCAATGCCAAGAAGCGCACAGCACCGTCTATGTGTTATTCATAAAAATATACCTAATTTACTTTCCTCTATTACAGGTATCGTAGCATCTAACAATGTTAACATTGAAAATATGCTTAACAAATCAAGAGGCGACTATGCTTATACAATGCTTGATATCGGCGGTACAGACCCAGATGCTGTACTTGCTGAGGTAGAGGCAATTGAAGGCGTAATAAGAGTTAGAATTATCTAATTGAAACCTAATATAAATCCCGAGCATTTTTTAATGTTCGGGATTTATATATGTAAAAATAGTTGAATTATAAAAAACTTCGTGATATAAATATTTTTAAGGAGAGTGATTATAACGTTTTGTTCTTTTTGCGGTACATAATTATAGGACGGTTCAGCATTTTGCAGTAGCTGTGGTAAACAGTTAGGTCAATCAGTTCCTGCACCTGCAGTACAGGTAGTTCAGCAACCCTCTTATCAAGAGCAGAAAAACGCTGTAAGAAGCGGTGAGATTTCTGAATTGCAGTCGGTTATTAACCATTTTTCACAGGCACAGGCAAATACAAGAGCCGCCGCTATATTCCTAGCCGCAGATTTCTTCCTTAACAGATAATATTTACATAAAACAATGAATGCCCTCACAAAAAGTGAGGGCATTTTAATATGTATTAAAGCACCATAAGAAGTGTTCCGGCGCCTATCAAAACACAGCCTATTACGGATTTTGTTGGAAACTGTTCGTGTAAGAAAGCAAAGGCTAAAATAAGGGTGATAACAATACTTAGCTTATCAACTGGTACTACCTTTGATGCACTACCGATTTGCAGTGCCTTGTAGTAGCAAAGCCATGAAGCGCCAGTATAAACCACATAAAAAGCGCCCCCTTAATTAGCGGTTTTAAGCTTTGCTTTTCTATCCTTTAAATACCAAGGCAGGTAGGCAATAAAGAACATAATAGATACTACCGCAGCCATAATTAAAAGACGTAAAGCAAAGTTAGGTGGTAAAATATCAAGGATAGATGGCGTTGCTTCAGGACGCGCCATAAAGAGATAGTTAGCGCCCGGTCCTATAAGTGTATTGGTGTAATAAGCAATTACAGCTAAAATAACAAGACCAATATAAGCCTTTATAAGCGACTTGAAATAAGGTCGCATCTTGTGAACAAATATCATATAGAAAACAGCGATATAGCAAACCAAATGCTCCGTCCAGAATTGATAGTATCTAAATCTTGTGGGACCTGTAAAGGTGATAACGGTTGGTGTGATAAGTGCAAAAATAGAGCCTGAAAATGCCCAGAAATAGCAAAGATCAAAAAGCGTTTGCGATTTTCCTATCACCATAAAGCTTCCAAAAACAGCAACCCAACCGCACACGGTAATAGGCAAGTGGTCCACAGGATTAGGATTTAGTGACGGCACAGCAATAAGACGCCAATAATAAGCCATTTCGCTGATAATCAAAGTAAAGGCTAATATGTAACGAAAAATTATTTCGTTTTTCATATTTTCAATATTTGAACGATATCTTGAAATCAAAAAGATAATTCCTACCGCTACCAAAATTGGTGCAAAATGCGCGAACGTAAAATTAGAAAACTCTTCGGTTTCGCCGATACCGAAAAAGTAACTTAAAAATTTAAGCATAATAATATCCTCCAATCCCTTAAAAAATTATACCATATAACACATAATTTGACAAGTTAAAAAAATACCCACCAAAAAATTGGCGGGTATTTGCCGTAAAAGAAATTACTTAAGCACCTTAACAAAAACAAGGATTGCAAGGACGATACCTGCCGTAGCATAAATACCGATAAGCGCACCAACAAGGGAGAAAAGAATTCCAATAATCGGGAGTTTAGCTAATAGACCAATCACAATGCCGCATACAACATCGATAACAGCATAAATAATTATTGATATAACTAAATCCTTAACCTCTTTTACTTTAAAGGATAAAGGGAATAACTTTTTCAATGTATCCATCAAAACACACCTCCTGTATATAAAGATATATTACTTAAGATTAATAATAATCGTCAAGTGTTTTAAAGGTGTAGCCCTCACTTTTTGCAGTATCAATTATTCTGCCAAGGGCTGCAGCGTTGTCACTTGATACAGCGTGTAACAAAATTACAGCGCCTGGGTGAAAACGAGAAGTAACAGTATCGTATGCATACTGTTCACCCTTTTGTGTCGAGGTATCCCAGTCAGCATGAGCTAAAGACCAGAAAATAGATTTGTAACCGAGCGAGGTTACAAGCTCCAATGAGCATTCGGAATATTCGCCCGATGGGAATCTAAAGTATGGACTTGAGTAAGAAAAATTTTCAATAAGATATGTATCTAAAAGCGCAATTTCTTCTGCCATTTTAGTTCTGCTGATACTCGGGAACGAAGGATGATTAGCGCTATGATTACCAACAATATGACCTTCATCAATCATTCTTCTAATCAAATCCTTATTGGATTTAGCATAGCTTAGCGTTACAAAAAATGCCGCTTTAACGTCTTTTTCTTTTAAAGTGTCTAGGATATCGGCGGTAAGGTTTTGATACTCATAACCGTTGTCAAAGGTTAAATACATAACCTTTTCATTAGATTTTGTATCAAGCGCCAATGCTTCGATATTTTTATAGGAATCAAACGTAGCCTGATTTATAACCGATTGGTTATGCGGCTTGCCGTTTGAGGCAACACCATATGAAAAACCTTTTTTTACGGTCGATAATCCGAGTAGATTATCAGGATCGTTAACAGTAAATTTCGAGGAAATAACTACTTTATCAATGATTATAGGTCTTGATACGTCTTGACTAATAGTTGAAGACGTATTGTCGCTTGAAGTGTTTTCGCTTGAAGTATTTTCACTCGAATTCTCATTGCTCTGTGGCTGTGAGTTTTGGGAACTGATTTGTGAAGAAGTGTCCGCTTTGCTTGAAGAATTACTTGCCGTGGTATTTGACGGGCTTTGATTGCCTTTGCAAGAACAAAAGACAAAAATCAAAATAACCGAACACAAAAGACATAGGATTTTTTTCATATTGCGCCTCCTTTTTATACATTTTACAACATTTATCTCTAAATTTCAATGCAAAGTTAATTATAGGTTTATTGTAGCAAAAGTTTCTATTTGGTCGGTTTTAGCTTTGCGTATAAAATCTTCAACGCTTGTAATGGGTTCTTGAGTAATAATTCCCGCTAAAACCTTTTGATTTGCGCCTCGGTGATTGTCAGACCCTGCAAGCTTTATTAGTCCGTAATGCTCGGCGTAAATTTTTGCAAGGTCGTTTTGTTTAGGCTCACAATTGCCGTTTATTATTTCGACTCCGTCTACACTCCTTGGAAAAAGGCGAATATGGTCAATGTAAGAAGCCTCGCGAAATGGGTGGGCTTGTACTATAAAAGCGCCCGACTCTTTCATTAAAGAAAGTTGTGTCTTTTTCTCGAGGTCCATAATTTCAGGGCGCTCAAGAAACCACTCTTTTTTAAGGCCGTACACCAAAAAATCGGTGCCCATAAAGGTTGTTTCAACTCCGCAAAACACTTTGATACCTATTTCTTTGCCAAAATCTACACCGTTTTCATAATCAGAAAAATAAAAATTTATCTTTTCTTCATAAGGCGTGTTATAGTTAATGTTTATACTGCCGTCAAGAAAGTGGTTGGTAATAAAAACACCGTCGTAGCCTAAATTTTTATAAAACTCAAGATTTTCTCTAACACTAACACGAGCACAGCGGCTCACAGGTGAGGTGTGAAGATGGGTTTCGTATTTATACATTCTTTTCACCTATTACAAAAGTTCTATTTCGCCTAAAGTAGCACTCAGAATATAGTCGCCGTTTAACTTTTGTAGTTTTGCCATATGTGGCTGAGTCATATGAATTCGCTGGTGCTCTTTTGACTCCCATTTTTCTATAAGTAAAATCTCGTTTTCGTTAGCATCAGCTATATAGTAATCGTATTTAATACAACCGTCCTCAGCACGAATAGCATCTAAAATACCCGTATCCTTTACCATCTTTAAAAAAGCTTCACGTTTTTTAGGTAAGCATTCAAATTTAACGTATATTGTATACACATAAATCACTCCTTGAAGTTTATGCTTAGATTATATCATATAAAAATTTATATTACAATAAAATCCGCCTGATTTCTCAGGCGGAAAAATTTGAATTTTAGTTTTTAGTCTTTGTTGCTTTCTGCTTTTTCTTTCTTACGGTTTTTGCGGTTTTTAAGCTTAATACTTGTTATGATAACCACAGGAACAATAGCGGTTATTAGTAAGTACGGACTTGCAATAACAAATACTACAAATAATTCTTCAAAGAAGTTGCCGATATTTTTAAAGCTCTTTTTAAGTCCTGAGCCAATTCGTCCCCAAACGGTTGTAGGCTCTTCGGTTTCGGTGTATTCTTTAACTTCATCAATATCTAAATTAATAGTAGAGTAATTTACCTTGTTATCATATACACGTAGTGCCGAGGTAACTGTTTCAAGCTCGGATCTAACCTCGGTTAAGCGCTTTTCAATGGTGAGCAATTCGTCCAAAGATTTGGCTTGTTCCATAAACGCTAAAAGTCGCTCTTCCTCTGCCTGTAAAGCTTTCATACGGCTCTCGGTTGCAACGTAGCTGAGCGTCACATCGTCAACAGTTTCTTCAGATGACACAACGTTTGATATTTCGCCAACCTTATCAACAAATGAACTTAATGATTTTTGTGGGATACGAACGGTCATAACGGCACTGCGATAGCGATTGTTATCGTATGCGCTTCCGTTTTGCACGTTAGAGCTTTCTATGTAACCGCCAAGCTCTTTGGTGCGGTTTTTTATCTGGGTGAGAACGCTATCTAAATCCTCGGTTTCAACCGACATATTTACAGTTGTAATAAGCTTGCGGTCCTCGGGTAAGTCTGAGGAAGTGTCTTCCTGTTGTTCCGTAACGATTTCATCGGTAAGGGTATTTGAGGCTCCTTTGTTTTTTGCTGCTTCATCAGCGGCACAGCCAACAAAGGTGAGTGAAATTATAAGCACCAAAAATAGCACAAACAGTTTACGGGGGTTAAAAAATTTCATAAAAATTCCTCCTTTTTGGTCTAGGCAATGCCTTGCCTTAAACTCAATATAACACAAATCGCTTAAAATTTCAATATTTTTTAAAATAGCAGGGGAGAGAGCAGTAAAATTTTACTTATTTATATTTTATATTGATGCCTATTATCCATATGATCACCTCAATAGCAATTTTAACACAAATCTCTGCTGATATCAAGTACACGTAGTATTTATAGATTTTAATTATCTATACTAATTCACGGAGTTATCGAGCAAATGAAGTATATGGTGATAATTATGAAATTAAATGAGGCAGTAGCGTACAGAATTAAAGAGCTTTGTAAAGAACGCGGAATAACGCAATATCAATTATATTTAAAAACCGGTGTTCCACAGTCTACACTAAGTACAATTATGAAGTGTTCATATCCCAGTATGAAGCTTAGAATAATATACGAAATTTGCGATGGCTTGGAAATTGACCTTGAAGAATTTTTCTCGTCTGACGTATTTAAGAGAGAAAACTTAGAAGAATGATAACAATATAAAACACAACTTCCAAAAAAATGGAAGTTGTGTTTTGTTATTGAAATCTAATTGTTTAGATTTTTTTAAGTTATGAGTTTAGAGTTATGAATTCGGCAATGTCAAATGTTGTGCTATGATTGCCCGACCGTGTCAGCGTTGCCACAAGTGCAACTCATAGCTGTGCGAAGCACATCATAACTCATAACTTGCTCGCAAGGACAATCATAGTTATCAAGGGCATCCCAACAAAAAATTCGCCGATTTTCTCGGCGGATTTTTATTAGTTGGGATTAGCCCTTGATTGCAGCCTGTGGGGCAACGCAAGAATGTAGGAATTGCTACTCGTTTATTTCCTTATGCAGCCCAATTGATTTTCCATCAAATCAAAGAGTTTATCCTCCTTTGTTTTTAATTCAATCGTAGGGCGATGACATATTTTATCGAACAATCGTTTAATAAATAAGAACACATAAACAATAAGCACAAACGGTGCAACTAAAATATATAATAGGCATACAAGAAATTTATCTATGACTCTTTTTAAGATAGACTCTTCAGTTGCATCTAAAAATGAATTTTTTTGCGGTCCGAGATATTGAATCGTTCCTTTAAACTCAATTTTATCTTCGAATTCAGTGATTTTTGAAATAAACCAATGACCACCCGAATGTCCGGCTCTTTCAACACCAAAATGTATTTCATCATCAACTATTTTTACAATATAAGAATCAAACCAAAAAAACTGATTATCATTGTTATTATAACAACCTAACTTTTTAAAAAAATCTTCTTTAGTTCCCAAAAATTCGAATGTATATTCTTGTGACATATACACCACCTCTTTTTTTATTATACCATATAGTAAATAACAAATCAAATCATTTAAACAAAAACTCCCCATATTCTTTCGAATACGGGGAGCTGATTGCTAGTTTAATAGCTGTTATACAGCTACAACTGATGTAGGAGAAGTTGCAAAACCCTTGATTTTATTGGGATTCAGCTTAATTTCTTCATCCCTTGATTGCTGCCTGAGCAGCAGCAAGACGAGCGATCGGCACACGGAATGGTGAGCAAGATACGTAATCAAGACTAATCTTGTGGCAGAACTCAACGGAAACAGGGTCGCCGCCGTGCTCACCGCAGATACCGCAGTGGATAGCAGGACGGGTAGCCTTACCCATTGAAACAGCCATTTCCATAAGCTTACCAACGCCTGTCTGGTCGAGCTTAGCAAATGGATCGTTCTCGTAAATCTTCTTATCGTAGTAAGCGCCAAGGAACTTACCAGCATCGTCACGGCTAAAGCCGAATGTCATCTGGGTAAGATCGTTAGTACCAAAGCAGAAGAACTCAGCTTCCTTAGCTACTGCGTCAGCAGTAAGACAAGCTCTTGGGATTTCCATCATTGTACCAACTTCGTACTTAAGCTCTACGCCTGCAGCTGCGATTTCAGCGTCAGCGGTAGCTACAACTACGTCCTTAACGTACTTTAACTCTTTAACTTCACCGGTAAGAGGAATCATAATCTCAGGAACGATGTTCCAATCAGCATGAGCCTTCTTAACGTTGATTGCTGCACGGATAACAGCAGTTGTCTGCATCTTAGCAATTTCAGGATAGGTAACTGCAAGACGGCAGCCACGGTGACCCATCATTGGGTTGAACTCGTGGAGAGAGGTGATAATGTTCTTAATGTCAGCAACGGTCTTGCCCTGTGCATCAGCGAGTGCCTTGATGTCAGCCTCTTCAGTAGGAACGAATTCGTGTAGAGGTGGATCGAGGAAACGGATGCAAACAGGATTGCCTTCGAGAGCCTCGTAGAGCTTCTCAAAGTCGCCCTGCTGATAGGGGAGGATCTTAGCGAGAGCTGCCTCACGAGCCTCAACGGTGTCGGAGCAGATCATCTCACGGAAAGCAGCGATTCTGTCTGCCTCGAAGAACATATGCTCTGTACGGCAGAGACCGATACCTTCAGCGCCGAGCTCGCGAGCTCTCTTTGCGTCTGCAGGTGTGTCAGCGTTTG
>JAZSCM010000018.1:0-7552 GCA_045602945.1 Acutalibacteraceae bacterium
AGTGCGGTGTTGAGCTTTTAGGCACCAGCAGTGAAAGTATTGAACGCGCCGAAGATAGAGAAATGTTCAAGGAACTCTGCGAATCTATCGGTGAGCCTGTAATACCTTCCGAAATCACGTATTCTCTTGACGAGGCAAAAATTGCCGCACAAAAGATTGGCTACCCTGTAGTGCTTCGTCCTGCCTTCACCCTTGGCGGAACAGGCGGCGGCTTTGCTTATAACGAGCAGGAGCTTATCGAAATCGGCACAAACGCATTCAAGCTCTCCCCTGTTCATCAGGTGCTTATTGAAAAGAGTGTTAAGGGCTACAAGGAAATTGAATTTGAAGTTATGCGTGACTCGGATGATACCGCTATCACCATCTGCGGTATGGAAAATATCGACCCTGTCGGTGTTCACACAGGCGACTCTTTGGTTGTAGCACCAATTCTTACTCTTAGCGATAAAGACCGCAAAATGCTCAACGACAGCGCTATTAAGATTATTAAAGAGCTTAAAATCGAGGGTGGTTGTAACGTTCAGTTTGCGCTAAATCCTTATTCCTCCGAATATTATCTAATTGAGGTAAATCCAAGAGTTTCCCGTTCTTCAGCATTAGCATCAAAGGCTAGTGGCTACCCGATTGCAAGAGTTACCGCAAAGATTGCAGTTGGTATGAAGCTTAACGAAATCAAGGTTGCAACCGCTACTGCAGACGTTGAGCCTCGCCTTGACTATATAGTTGCTAAATTCCCACGCTTCCCGTTTGATAAGTTCACAACAGCACAAAACAAATTAGGAACTCAAATGAAGGCTACGGGTGAGGTTATGGGTATCGGCTCTACGCTTGACGAGTGTATGCTAAAATCCATCCGTTCGCTTGAAACCAGTGTATTTCATATTTGGGGTGCTAAATTCGATACAATGTCGAAAGAACAGCTCGAAGAATACCTAAAAGATTTCCAAGACGATAACATTTATGCTATAGCAGAGTTATTCAGTCACGGTGTTTCGGTTGAGAAAATACACGAAATCACCTCAATCACACCATACTTCCTTGAAACCATTAAGGATATCGTTGATTTCGAAACCGTTGTAAAACAGAATAAGGATGCAAAAACGCTTCGTCTTGCAAAAGAAAAGGGCTTTAGTGATAAGTACATCGCAAAGCTTTGGGGCGTAACCGAAATCGAAGTATTCAATATGCGAAAAGATGAGGGCATTATGCCTGTTTACCGTATGGTAGATACCTTCCATAAGGGCGGCTATATCCCCTATTTCTACTCAAGCTACAAGGGTGAAAATGAAAGCAAAGTTTCAGATAAAAAGAAGATTATCGTTTTAGGCGCAGGACCTATTCGTATCGGTCAGGGTGTTGAGTTTGACTATTCAACTGTTCACGCTGTACAGACTATCCGCAAGGCAGGATACGAGGCAATTATTATAAACAACAACCCTGAAACAGTTTCTACCGACTATACAACCGCAGATAAACTTTACTTTGAGCCGCTGACTCCCGAAGACGTTATGAATATAATCGAATTCGAGAAACCTTTCGGTGTTATTGCAACACTCGGCGGTCAGACTGCTATTAACCTAGCTCAGCCACTTATGGAGCGCGGTGTTAAGATTATCGGTACCGACTGTGATGCTATCGAACGCGCAGAAAACCGCGATGCGTTTGAGAAAATACTAAAATCATTAAATATTCCTCAGCCAAAGGGACAGGCTGTAACCAATATCGAAGACGGTGTTAAAGCCGCCGCAGAAATCGGCTACCCTGTTCTTGTAAGACCTAGCTTCGTTTTGGGCGGCAGAGCTATGAGAATAGTTGGCAACGAGGATCAGCTTCGCAACTACCTCAAAACTGCAGTTGAAATTGACGAGGATAAGCCTGTTTTGGTTGATAAATACATCGTTGGTAAAGAGGTTGAGGTTGACGCTATCTGCGACGGTACCGACGTATTCGTGCCAGGTATTATGGAGCTTGTTGAACGTACAGGTATCCACAGCGGCGACTCTATAAGCGTTTACCCACCGTTCTCTATTTCACAAAAGGTTAGAGAAACTATCCTTGACTATTCCAGACAGTTAGGTCTTGGTATCGGCATTATAGGTCTTTACAATATTCAGTTTATTGTTGACCAGAATGAAGACGTATATATCATTGAGGTAAATCCACGTTCTTCAAGAACAGTTCCGTTCCTTTCAAAATCCACAGGCTACAGCCTTGCAGATATTGCAACCGAGGTTATTTTAGGCAAATCACTTAAAGAGCAAGGCATTACCGAAATTTATCCCGAAGAAAAGAAGCGTTGGTACGTTAAGGTGCCTGTATTCTCTTTCAATAAGTTAAAGGGACTTGACTCTTACCTCTCACCTGAAATGAAATCCACAGGTGAAGCTATAGGCTACGACGATCAGTTCCACCGTGCAATGTATAAAGCACTTCAGGCTTCGGGTATGAAGCTTCAAAACTACGGCACGGTATTTGCAACTATTGCCGATAAGGATAAGGAAGAAGCGCTTCCGCTAATTCGCAGATTCTATAATCTTGGCTTTAACATTCAGGCTACCAAGGGTACGGGCGAATTCCTAAAGAAAAACGGTATCAGAACACATATCCTTAAAAAGATTAGCGAGGATAATAACGAAATTCCAACCGCAATTAGACAAGGGTATTTAGCTTACATTATCAACACAAGCAATATTGCCGACGGTGACGGCACCACTAACGACGGTCAGGAAATCAGAATGCTTGCTACTGAAAATAACGTTAATATATTTACGTCACTCGACACCGTTAACATTCTTCTAAACGTGCTTGAAGAAACCACTATCGGTGTGTCAACTATTGATGCATAAACTTAAATTTATAGTTTGGTGACAATATGAAAGAAGTTATTTTAACAGTTAAGGAAAATAAACAAATAGCACACTGTGTTTTCAAAATGATACTTTTAGGTGACGTTTCAGACATTACCGCATCAGGTCAGTTTGTAAACATAAAAATAGACGGCCTCTTTTTGCGCCGTCCTATCTCGGTGTGCGATTATTCTGAAAATACGCTTACAATCATTTACAAGGTTGTAGGCAAAGGTACCGAATTTTTATCCACTTTAACCGAGGGCGTAAAGCTTAACACACTTGTAGGTCTTGGCAACGGCTATGACCTTGAAAAGACACAAAAGAGCGCCTTGCTTATAGGCGGCGGTGTTGGTGTTCCCCCTCTTTACAACCTTTGCAAAAAGTTAATTCAAAACGGCAAAGAGGTTAGCGTAGTTTTAGGCTTTAATTCAGCCTGTGACGTGTTTTACGAGGACGAATTTAAGGCTTTGGGCGCTAAGGTTAAGGTAACTACCGCTGACGGCAGTTACGGTATTAAAGGCTTTGTAACCGATGCTTTTGACGGTGTGATTTACGATTATTTCTACACCTGCGGACCTGAGCCTATGCTTAAAGCGGTATACAACAAAACCGAAACCAGCGGGCAGTTTAGCTTTGAAGAGCGAATGGGCTGCGGCTTTGGTGCTTGTATGGGATGCAGTTGTAAGACTAAATACGGCAATAAGCGAATTTGCAAGGACGGTCCCGTTCTTTTAAAGGAGGAAATTATGTGGTAGATTTAAAGGTAAACCTTAGCGGTCTTATTCTTGATAATCCTATAATTCCCGCCTCGGGCACCTTTGGATTTGGATATGAATTTGCCGATATTTACGATATTAACTGCCTTGGCAGTATTTCACTAAAGGGCACTACCCTTAACGCTCGTTTCGGCAATCCCACACCTAGAATTGCGGAATGTACCGAGGGACTTATTAACAGCGTAGGCCTTCAAAACCCCGGTGTTGATGCGGTAATTTCAGAAGAGTTACCGAAACTAAAAAAATGCTTTAATAAAAAAGCTATTGCAAACGTCAGCGGATTTTCTATAGAAGAATATGTTGAAACCTGTAAAAAGTTAGACAAAGAGGAACAAATCGGCATACTCGAGGTTAATATCAGCTGTCCTAACGTTCACGGCGGCGGTATGAGTTTTGGAACAAGCGCTAAAAGTGCCGCCGAAGTTACACGCGCTGTAAAGGCGGTTACTACAAAGCCTGTATATATTAAGCTTAGTCCTAACGTTACCGATATAGTAGAAATTGCAAAGGCTTGTGAGGAAGCAGGGGCTGACGGTATCAGTATGATAAATACCCTTATGGGTATGCGTATCGACCTTAAAACAAAAAGACCTGTCGTTGCTAACAAGATGGGCGGTTTTTCAGGACCCGCTATATTCCCTGTTGCCGTTAGAATGGTTTATCAGGTATATGAGGCTGTAAATATCCCCATTATCGGTATGGGCGGTGTATCAAGCGCCGAGGACGTTATCGAAATGATGTTAGCTGGTGCTTCTGCTGTGCAAATCGGCGCCGCTAATTTAATTACTCCCACCGTTTGCAAGGAAATAATTGATAATTTACCTAGCGTAATGCAAAAATACAACATAAATTCACTAAAAGATATTATTGGAGGGGCTCATAATGGGTAAGGACGTTATTATTGCTTGTGATTTCGCAAGTAAGGAACAGGTATTTAATTTTCTTGATAAGTTCACTACAAAGAAACCTTTTGTAAAAATCGGTATGGAGCTTTTTTATGCCGAAGGTCCCGAAATTGTTAGAGAAATCAAGGCTCGCGGTCATAAGATTTTCCTTGATTTAAAACTTCACGATATTCCTAATACTGTTAAAAAATCTATGGCAGTTTTATCCCGTCTTGACGTTGATATGACAAATCTTCACGCAGGCGGTACAATTTCTATGATGGAAGCAGCACTTGAGGGACTTACCCGTGAGGACGGCACTAGACCTTTACTTATCGCCGTAACCCAGTTAACCTCTACAGACCAAGAAAGAATGGAAAACGACCTACTGATAAAAGAGCCTATTGACAAGGTTGTTATGCACTATGCTAACAACGCTAAAATTGCGGGTCTTGACGGTGTTGTTTGCTCACCTCTTGAAGCCGAAAAGGTACATAATACCTGTGGTGAAAAATTCTTAACAGTAACGCCCGGTGTTCGCTTTGCAGACGGCGATATAGGCGACCAAAAGCGAGTTATGACTCCTTCAGAGGCTAAAAAGATAGGCAGTGACTATATCGTTGTAGGCAGACCTATTACAGCGGCGGCTGACCCTGTTGCCGCTTATGAACGCTGTGTAGCAGAATTTGTTGACTAAAGGAGAACAAACATGGAAGGTTATAAAAGAGAATTTATAAAGTTTTTAGAGGATGCGGGAGTTTTAAAGTTTGGTGACTTTACTGCAAAATCAGGCAGAAAAATCCCCTATTTCATAAATGCCGGTGACATTAAAACGGGTGAGCAAATCTGCAAACTCGGTGAGTTTTATGCAAAGGCATATTTTGAAAAGGTTGGCAATAAAAAGACCGTTCTTTACGGCCCTGCATACAAGGGTATCCCGATTGCAGTATCGGTAGCCGTAGCACTTGCTAAAAACGGCTTAGACGTTCCATTCTTCTTTAACCGCAAGGAAGAAAAGGACCACGGCGAAGGCGGTGTGTTTGTAGGCTACAAGCCACAGCAGGATGAGGAAATAGTTATCGTTGAGGACGTTATCACAGCAGGTACTGCTATTAGAGAGAGTATGGCAAACCTATCAAGTCTTGAAGGCACAAAGGTTACCGCTACCTTTGTTATGGTAGACCGCAAGGAAAAGGGCAAGACAGATAAATCCGCTATGGCTGAGGTTGCTGACGAGTTCGGCTTCCCTGTTTACTCGGTTGTAGACGTTTACGATATTATCGAGTACCTCGAGGAAGACGATAAAAACCTTGAAAACGTTGAAAGAATTAAGAATTATCTAAGTATTAACGGCGCAAAGGAGTAATTGTATGAGAAGTTTAATTGACATTTCTGAACTAAGTGTAGAAGAAATCGACCAGCTTTTAGACGTAGCCGACGATATTATTCTAAACCCTTCTAAATATTCAGAAAAATGCAAGGGCAAAAAATTAGCTACGTTATTCTTTGAGCCTTCAACCCGTACCCGTCTTAGCTTTGAAGCCGCTATGTACGAGCTTGGCGGTAACGTATTAGGCTTTTCGGATGCTCAAAGCTCATCATCTTCTAAGGGTGAGAGCGTTGCAGATACCGCAAAAGTTATTTCTTGCTATGCGGATATAATTGCTATGCGCCATCCAAAAGAGGGCGCACCGCTAGTAGCCGCTATGAACGCTACCGTTCCTGTTATTAATGCGGGTGACGGCGGTCACAACCACCCAACACAAACCCTTGCCGACCTTCTGACAATCAGACGTGAAAAAGGCACCTTCAAAAACCTTACAATCGGTCTTTGCGGTGACCTTAAATTCGGCAGAACCGTTCACTCTTTAATTGCCGCAATGTCAAGATACGAGGGTGTTAAGTTCGTGCTTATCTCACCTGAAGAGTTAAAGGTGCCAAGATACGTTAAAGAAGCACACCTAAAGGCTAATAATATCCCCTACAAGCAAACAACCTCACTTGAAGAGGTTATCGGTGAGCTTGACGTTTTATATATGACAAGGGTTCAAAAAGAGCGCTTCTTTAATGAAGAGGACTATTTAAGACTTAAAGACAGTTATATCCTAAATCCTGAAAAAATGGACCTTGCAAAGTCTGACCTTATAGTTCTTCACCCACTGCCGCGTGTAAATGAAATCAGCGTTGCCGTTGATAAAGACCCCAGAGCTTGTTATTTTAAACAGGTGCTCTGCGCTAAGTATATGAGAATGGCTTTAATTCTTAAGCTTTTGGAGGTTTAAATATGAACGTAGATTCAATTAAAAACGGAATAGTTATTGACCATATTACCGCAGGTAAAGGTATGAAGCTTTATAACCTTTTAGGTCTTGACAGCCTAGAGTGCTCGGTAGCACTTATTAAGAACGTACCAAGTAAAAAATCAGGTACTAAGGACATTATTAAAATTGATACCGAATTTACTATTGATACCGATATTTTAGGTTACGTAGACCCTAACGTTACGGTTAACGTTATTAAAGACGGAAAAATAATTGAAAAGAAAAACATTGAGCTACCTAAAGAGCTTAATAACGTTCTTTTCTGCAAAAACCCACGTTGCATAACCGCAACCGAGCAGGAAATCGTCCACACCTTTAGACTAACAGATAAAGAAAATCAGGTTTACCGTTGCATATATTGTGATACTAAGGCGTAAACTCAAAACAACATAATCGAAAAAAGAACCTTCACTCGAAGGTTCTTTTTTCGATTATAATCTGAATTATTAATTTTGTTATTGCGGAAGTAAGCATAGAACAAAGTACATTAAAATTAATTACCAAAAAAATTACTACTATTGTGCCTAAATGTATACCTGTAGTAGCTTCAACAATTAATAATCCCAACAATAAAGTTGTTGCTAATAATATTTGCTGAAACCACATTTTTTTGCAAACTATATAAGACAGGCAACCATATATTAATGAAAATATAGGAAGACCTATAAAAATATATATTGTATGTAAATCAAATGAGTAAAATGAGTTTTCACTAATATATA
>JAZSCM010000019.1:0-44667 GCA_045602945.1 Acutalibacteraceae bacterium
CGGGTTTAGTGATATTCTATTCGCCTCAAAACTTGCGAAGCAAATAACACTCGGCTGAAAGCCGAATATCACTGCGCAGCAATATCACTCGCCGTAGGCGAATAGAACTGGCGTGATACTCCGTTAAGAGTATCACGCCAATCCCTGTGTGATTTATTTTTAATTTAAAGCTTATAATAAGCGGTTAAATTAATAGATAGCGGTTAGTCTCTTCTTGAGAACAACGATGTCAAGAAGGTCTACGTTACCGTCGCCGTTGTAGTCAGCAGCAGGATCGGTATCGCCAGCCATTACAAGACTTACTAACCATGCTAATGTATCAGCGTTAACCTCTGCCTCCGGATGCTCAACTACAGGAGCGATAGGCTCGCCTGTAGCGATGTCATAGTAGAGACCGTCAACAACCTTAGCAATTCTGATGTTGTCAATAGCAGCGTCGAGCTTGTCGCCTGCGTATACAGAGTTGCTTCTGTCAACAATTACCTGTAGGAAGATGTCTTCGATACATACTCTTGCGTTGCCGAGAGTGGTAGGATCGATAACAGCATCGTTAAAGTCGGTTACGTAGGTGGTCCAACCTTCTGGTGCTGGGAGCTCGTCAAGAGCTATTCTGCCAGCCATTACGTCAACGAGGTAGGTAGGAGTACCAGGTGTAGCGCTACCAGCGGAACCGTCATAAAGACCGGTAACCTCATCGTATGTAACGCCGTTGTCCTCGCCTCTTAGGTGCTGCTGGAGAAGTACCATTCTTAGTCTGTCAATGTCTGCGCCCTTTGCATCGTAAACGATTACGAGGTGGTCGCCAACTTCAACGTTTTCAACTCTGAAGAGAGCAGAACGCATTGTATCAACGTAGCCTGCTTCCTTAACAGAGATGTACTTGTTGTCGCCATCGGTTACTAGGTCGAAGCTGTCAGCAGCTACGGTACCTCTACCGTCGCCTGCGTTTCTACCTGACCAGTAAACAAAGCCGTCAGAGAAGTCGAGGTTCTGAACACCCTCAACTGGCTTTAATCTTAATGGATAAGAAGATGTCTGATTTGAGTTAAAGCCGCTTGCAGGTGTGCCGTAGTAAGAAGCGGGGCCCTGTGGAGCGGTGCTAGGATCATAGATTACTTCGTCAGTAGCAGGGTCAACACAAACGCCGTCAACAATCTTAGCTACTCTGATGTTATCAAGAGCAAAGTCGAGCTGGTCGCCAACACTTACGCCGCTTGCCTTTTCAACGATAATCTGTAGGAAGATATCAGGTCTGCAAGGCTTTGCGCCGCCGAAAGCTGTAGGATCGTTAACGGCAGCTGTGAAGCCTGTTAGATATGTGGTCCAACCGTCAGCAGTACCGTCAACGGTAATTGCACTTAATGTAGCAGCAGTGCTAACAAGAGTGTTGGGATTACCGGGAGAAGGATTGTTTGCTGTAAGTGTATTAAAACCTGTATCCGGACTATAGTTTACGTACTCTTCTTCTCTGATGTGATCCTGAACGAGTGTAACTTTAATCTTTTCAGCATCAGAACCCTTAGCATCATAGACAAGAACTAGGTTATCGCCAACTTCAACGCCTTCAACTCTAAAGAGAGCAGAACGTAATGTTTCTACGTAGCCTTCATCCTTTAAGGTAACGTACTTGTTAGTACCGTCGTCTACTAGTTTAAAGGTACTAGAAGCATAAATATTAGTTTTACCAGCTGAGTATTTTTCACCACACCAGTAAATAAAGCCTTGCTCAAAGTCGAGGTTTTTAGTACCTTCAACAGGCTTTAGACCCATTGGCCAAGAAGCACCTTGTGAACTAAAGCCGTCCTTTTCGGTACCATAATATGAAGGCGGTAAGCTACTAGCGTCGAAGATTTCTTCGTCAGTAGCAAGATCGGTATAAACGCCGTCAACAACCTTAGCTATTCTGATGTTATCGATTTGTGCATCGAGCTCAGTACCGGCAGTAATGCCCTTAGCAGCAGCAACCTTAACCTGTAGGTAAATACCGTCAGATGCAGTAGCGTTATAGGTGTTGGGTGCAAATATTGTAGCAGCGGTAGTCATATAAGTGGTCCAACCATTCTCAGCTACCTGAAGTGGGAACTCGGTTTGTGCTGCTGCATCTCCAATTATATCGGTTGGGGTACTACCGTTAGAAGGATTCCAGATAGCACCGTTGCCGTTTGGATTTAAGGTGGTGCTAAGACCGGTTTGTTCATCATATTCAACAGGTCTTAAACCGTCCTGCTTAAGTAAAGGTCTAATCTTAGTAGCATCCTCACCCATAGCGTCATAGATAAGAACTACTGTATCGCCTGCTTGGAGTTTTTCGGAAAGGTCAAAGAATGTTGTCTGGATGTTTGAAACGTAGCCTGCGTTCTTAACGTCTAGGTAAATGTTATCGCCTTCCGGAACTAGCTTAAAGCAGTCAGAAGGAAGAACGTTTGTATTAACTGCAGCGCTCTGAACGTCTTCACCTGACCAGTAAACAAAGCCTGCCTCAAAGTCAAGGTTAGCAATAGCTTCAGCCGGCTTTAATCTTACAGGGTAAGAGGTGGTAGAAACTGAGGTAAAGCCGTTATCTGCTGTACCGTAGTAACCGGGAACGTTTTCTAAAACGTCAAACTCGAACTCATATTCCTCATCTGGATCTACAGCCGGAGGAGGTGTGGTTTTAGCTATAGAAATGTTTGAAATTCTCCAAGCCTTACCGGGATCGCCAGGAGACTTAAAGATAATCTGGAAGAATTCATCAGGATCGTCAATTCTGAAAGCCTGGCTAGTCTTTGTGCCTAAAGTAGATTTGTTATAGGCTAAATCAATCTGACTTGCCTTTACAGTACCGTCAGCATTGTACTGAATGTATGAAACTTTAATGATGTTATAACCCTCATTATAGTGGGTTAGATGGTCAGCGTTGGAAAGACCTGAGGTATCTGCAGCAAGGGTAAATGAAAATTCAATACCCATACCTTCAACAGCATCGGCAATCTTAAATGGAGCAGGGCCTACTGCCTTCCATCCGCCCGTAAAGCCGTCGTTAGCTCTAAGAACACTGTTTTCAGCAACGTACTCAGGGGTACCTGCTGCTGTTGTGTTGCCAACCCAGGTTTCTAGACCGCCGGAAAAATCGAGGTCTACCGGTGCATCGTATACTGTCATGCCGTTTACTACTGTTGAGCCAACTTCTTCAGCGAAAACGCCGAATGCACAGCTAAAAGCAGAAACAACAAGCATAACGCATAGTACTAGGGATAGCGCCTTTTTTGTTAATTTACGCATGTGGATTTTCCTCCTTAAAATATTGCAAAAATGCAAAAATTCTATATGACAGCAAAGGGGTAGACTCTACCCCGTTACCATTACAGGTATAATAATACTACAAAAAAATTTTTTTGTAAACCCTTTTTACCCTATTTTTAGAATGTTTGTTAAAAATATCAAATTTATTTTTTTAAAATAGTGCAATTTGACAAAAGAAACGCATAGAACAACTTCTATGCGTTTCTTTGCTTAAGTTTTAGGTTTTTGGGTGAATTTTATTTCTTGCCCGTAATCATTGCAACTATTTTAATAAGGTCGTTAGCATCAAGGTTGCCGTCCTTTGTTGTGTCGGCTGCTGCAAAGAATATACCGTTACTGTTATTCTTTGCAAGCTCTTTCTTGGTTCTTACAAGGTCAAGAATGTCAACGTTTCCGTCATAGTTTGCGTCACCGTAGTCGCTCTCATCGGTAAGTGTGCCGTCGAGGTTAACTAAAGGTGTTCCGCTTATGCCACCCTTATCAACAAACATAAGCTTTACGTTTCTTAGCTTAAACTCGGTTTTTATGTTAAAGCCTTCGAAGGAAATCATATAGAAATCGTCAGGATCGTTTATGGTTACCCATAAACCGTGGGTTTTCCACTCGCCTTTTGTATCGCCAACGTAGTCTTCGAGAACGGTTGTATGATCCGCGCCCACGAGAACCTCTGCCTTGAACCAATCTTTGTGGGTTGCAGTATAATCGGTGCCTGCTACAAGACCTGTCACGTCGCCCGGTGTGTGATTATACTCGAAGGTAATTACAAACTTTTCATAGTTTTCGGCATTCGGCACCTTAAAGTGAGCCGAGGAAATACCTCTGCCGCTACCGCCTGAAGGAGTAACCGTAACTACGCCGTTTTCTACCGATTTTGCAGAGTCTGCGGCATTAGCCTTTCTGTCGCCTGTAAAGTTCGAAGAAACAGTACCTGTATTCTTAGCGGCTGTCCAATACTTGAGGCCCTCTGAAAAATCACCGTTCATAAGGGTATCGTTTATAGCATAGGTTTCATTATCGCTGTATTTCTTACCAAGCTTCTCAAAGCCTGCTTCTTCGGTACCGTCAGGGTCACGCAAATCGGAAAGGAATCTCTTGCCTGAGATTATATCGGTATAAACAAGATTTACACCGCTGCCTGATTCTACAACTACACTTATATAATCTAGGTTAGCAGTACCCTCAACCACGATAGAGAAATAGGTGGTAGCGTTATTTGCCGAGGTGTAGTTTACAAGCGATAACATCGCAAGATCGGTACCTGCAATCACAGTAGGCTCTATTACGGTGCTATCGGTAACAGTACTGTCTGCCGCAACGTCCTTGCGAAGCAGAGTAACGGTAACGTCGCTTATAGAAGTAAAGTTATAGATAAGACCTATTTTGTCACCGTTTTCGAAATCAACGGGGAAGTAATCGCTCTGGAATTTAACAGAGGAGAGTGTTGCCACGCCGTTTGAAGCCGAAACTGCGCCAAAGTGAGAAGCCTTACCCCACTGGTCAACACCCGAAACAAACTCAACGTTTGTAAAGCTGTTGTTTATTGTATCGTGGGTTACGTTATCGGTTATATCGCCTTTAGAACTGTAAACTCTGCCGTTCACAAGGTCTAAAACAGCATCCTTTGTTTCGCATCTTGCCACGTCGATATAGTCAATCGAGGTAACGGTTGTGCCCGAGCTTGAAACAATTGCAACGTGATAGGTATCGTTAATATTCCAGTAAACGTTTTCGTAATAGAAAATCTTTAGCTTGCCTGAGGAATAGGTGAATGCCTTTGCATTACCTTGGGATACGCCGTTTACGTAAAGCTGTGCGTTAACCGTTGCGTTGTTGCTTGTGTAGCTAACAACAAACGCAACCTTATTTTCACTAGCTACAGCCGATATATCGCCTGCAGGCATTTTAAAGGGCGCAGACTTTAAGCCGTTATTTTTGCCCTTGGTTATTGTAGCAACGCTGTTTGCTACAGAAGCCATGCTTGAAGCATAAGCAGTACCGTCAACACTGGACCAATAGGTAAAGCCCTCTAAGAAGTCATTATTAGCAATTCTTGCGTTAGGCTCCTCGCTACCTGTTAGCTTCATACCGTCTTCCTCGGTACCGCCGGGGCCTACTATCTCAGGGGTTGGAAGCACGTATACAGGATCCTGCGGTTCATAGCCTGTTGGGTAAGAAGATGGGTTACGCTCAACCTCTATCTCCTCATAGGTTTCTCTAAACTCGCCGTCGGTAGTGTTGTTTCTGAGTATTGTATTGTCCTGAGAGAAGGCTACGTCGATAAAACCGTCGCCGCTGTTGTTTTCAACGTCACTTAAAGTATTGTTTTCAACAACGATATTGTTCATCCAATATCTTGTGCTTATCAGCATTGGTGGGTTAGGCTCTTCGGTGCGGTTCCAGAAGTCTCTACCTACAACGATAGATGCACCGCCACGCTTCTTTGTAGCGTTTTTAACCGAGAGGTTGGTGGTACTTGTACCTTTAAGGCGGTTAGAATCGCTTATAGTGTTTCCTCTGATAATCGAGCAAAGCTGAAGATCAAGGTCTGCCTCGGCACTTGAATAGTCATCCGAATTCATTGTTATTGACGGGAAGTTCCAGATACCGTAACGGGTATTTGAAATGGTATTGTTCATAACAAGCAAATCAGCAAAGAAAACAAAGCCAAAGTTTGCTCTAACCGTCTCACCTGTATCGGCGACCGTATAGGTCTTTATATTATAGTGTGGATTAATGGCTACACCCGCCTGCATCTGTGAGAAGTTGTTTCTGTCAATTACAGTGCCAACCATAGTAGCATAAGCGTTTACACCAAGAGTAGAGTTGAAGTTCTTATAGTACATCTTGGGGCCTTCAATAGTGTTGTTATAAACTATAGGATTTATATAGCCGGGCGCTACTATAAATACGCTGTTTTCATCAGGCTGAACGTCCCAATCTCTATCAATCGTTAACACGCCGCCTGCATCAGCAGAAGCTATTGTTCTCCACTGACCTGCACCCGTACCCTTTGATATAGCAACGGTTTGGCCTAAGAGCTTTCTTGCGTGGCCAGCCTTAAGGGTGCCATCGTCAGCTGTGATATATGCCTTAAACTTATAGTAACCATCTGTATCTAAGAACCAGTTGGTGCTGCTTATATTTTTAAGGTGTAGGGTATTTTTATTGTTTGAGAAGGTTGCTGTTCCTGCATAGGTGATGGTTTCTTCCTCAAAGAGAATGTGCTCACCCGAGTTATAGTCAAGCTCACCTACGCGGGAGGCATGGTTATTTGCTACGTATTCGTTTCCTGCAGAGCCTTGCGCTTTTTGGAAAACTATTGTACGTGCATAGGTCAAATCGCCTGTTTGAACGTAGCCGTTAGGATCGATTGTTTCGTCCTTACCGTAAATTCTGTTGTTACTGAAATCAAGGTTTAAGGTATTGTTATCGTGGAATGCGGCAGGACCGCTGTTACCCGATATTACCCATGTACCTATAAAGGTGTTATCGTGAATATAGCTGTTATACGAGCCTCTTGTGATTATTTCCTTAGGTGTCTCAAAGGTGCAGTTTGAAATTTCAACGCGGTCGGTATCAATCCAGAGCGGCGCGCTACCGTAGGTGCTTTCGCAATAAACATCGGTGCCGTATTTGTTTTTAAACTGGGTATGTAGCTGTTCACGTGTTGTTGTGTCTTTAATATAAATACAGTTTGTATCACTGTGGGTACGCTGAATCTTAAAATCACAGTTATCAATCTTAAGCTGTGAAGCCGCACCTGTATCGGTTGCGTTTCCGCCGTAAATGAATATACCGTGGG
Source organism: Acutalibacteraceae bacterium (assembly GCA_045602945.1). GTDB lineage: Bacteria > Bacillota > Clostridia > Oscillospirales > Acutalibacteraceae > UBA737. The sequence continues at coordinate 7,085 of JAZSCM010000019.1, forward strand.
CATAATTTAGGTCATAGTTTGCAGGTGCTGTAACACCGGTATAAAGCGTAGAATTGTTTACGTAATCCATAAAGGTAAGATTAGAGAATTCGCAAGGGGTAGCCGCAACGTAGAAGGCTGACTGCCATGAGGAGTTTACGTTAAGGTCGCCGTATCTTAACGAGTCGCTGCCGCCGTTTTGTGTAAACTTAGCAACAATCTTAACGCCGTCTTTGCTTTGGCCTACGATACGAATGCTTCTGTATAATTTAATCTGCTGATCTACTACGTAGGTACCGTTCTCAAGTGTTACTGTGGTTCCTGCAGGAGCGCTGGTGATAACGCTTCTGAAGTTTGAAGGGTTGGCAGTTTTCTGATAGCTAGCACCTGTCTTCCAAAAATCGTCTGCAGTAGAATTATAGGTTATGTCAAGGCTGTTAGACCAACCGTAATTGCCGCCGTGGCCGTTATGAACCCAAACCTTATAGGTTGTGTTGTTTGTAAGGCCTTCAGGAAGCTTGATGGTTACTCTGTAAGGGTCAGCCTCAACTACGGTTGCTTTATAGTAGTTTGAGCCGTTTGTAAGGTATACGTTTGTTTCGGCATCGTCACCGTCGGCATTGTTTTTGGTAAGGAATTTACCGTAAATTCTAACCTCAACGTTGCTGGACGCCTTGGTTGCGCTAATCCAGGTAAGCTTTGGAGCGTTAACGCGAACAGGAGCAGAAACCTTGCCGTCTGCACCCTGCACCCAAACGGTATACATTGTATAATCAAACTTTTTGTCTATGATAGCATTGATAAAGCCATCCTTGTTCGAGGTTTGAACTAACTCTTTTATAGCACCGACGCCGTTTACAAGACCGTAGGCATAAACCTTGGCGCCTTCAAGATTAGTACCGTAGATAGAAACGCTGTCATAAGGACCTGCCTGTTCGGTTATGGTAGCAATTACAGGCGCGCCGCTAACTGCCGCACCCGAAACTACGCTTGGATAAACGTATGTATCATAGTCACCAACCGAAATCGACGCGGTAGGCTTTGCAAACTCCTTTAAATAGGTTGGAGTAGCCGTTGTAATCGGTGCGGGATAGCTGCTTGGCGCCGCTAAAACGTTAAGCACCGTTCCCGGAACGATTAACCCTACAAGCATCAGTACGGTTAAGGTTACGGATATTATTTTTTTAATTGCCCTGTTCTTCATAATATACCTCTCTTGCATTATTTATTTATATAAATTAAATTAACATGAAGTCGTAATATTTTAACATAAAATACGAGATTTTTCAATTGTTTTTGTGCATTTTCGCAACAAAAAAGTCAACAAAAATCGGCGCTCTTTTTTGTAAAGAGTGCCGATTTTTCGATTTAATTATGAATTTTGCATTATGAATTGTGAATTATTTAAAGTATGCGGGTGCTTGTGGCTTTTTGCCGCTGCTGTGGGTGCCGTGAGCAACGTTAACCTTATCAAACGTAAGACCTGTTTTGCCGTCGTAGGAGTTGTTTCTAACGATAGTTCCGTTTTGTGAGAAGGAAATATCAATATATGCGTTTGCAGGTTTTGAAAGTTTATTGTTTTCAACAACAACATCGCACATCCAGTATCTTGTGCTAAGCACCTGAGAAGCCTCACCATAGTCACGTCCTACAACAATACTTACGCCGCCGCGCTTTATAACAGCAGGCGTGGTGGAATCGTTAATGTCGGCTCCGCCGGTAAGTCTTCTTTGGTTGCTGATAGTGTTTCCTCTGATAATAACACCTAGCTGTAATTGCAGAGTTGCTTCCTCAGCGGAACTGTCAATACTATCAAGTGTTATTGACGGGAAATTCCAGATACCGTAACGGGTATCGTTAATCGTGTTGTTCATCACTAAAAACTCTGAATACATATTAAAGCCAAAGTCTACCTTTGTTTTTTTGCCTTGATAGATATAAACCTTAGGATTGTAGTGTGGGTTTATAGCAAGACCTGCCTGCATTTGTGAGAAATTGTTTCTATCAATTATACCGCCCAGCATTGTGGCGTATGCGTTTACTCCGTTTGTGGAGTTGTAGTTTTTATAATAAAGTTTTGGACCTTCAATTTTATTAGCATAAACCACAGAGTTAGTAAATGCTTGCGCCAACACAAACTCACTGGTGCTATCGGGCATTATATCCCAAGGTCTGTCAATGGTTGCAACGCAGTTTTCGGCAACCTCGGTAATGGTTCTGTACTGGCCTTGTCCCTTGCCCTTTGATATGATTACCGACTGACCTACTATCTGACGGGTTCCGGGGTACGGCTCTATTTCGCCGCTGTCTCTGGTGCGGAAGCTTACGAATCTATAGGTATCATTCTTGAACACCCATTTATCAGGAGAGAGATTATCAAATTTTAAGGTTAGACCGCCGTTTGAAAGGGTTACGCTACCGTGATAGCTTATACCCATTTCCTCAAACAGAATATGCTCACCCGAGTTGTAGTTAAGCTCTCCTACGCGGGAAGCCTCGTTGTTCATTATGTAATTGTTTTTAGAGGCAGTTAAAGAGTTCTGGAAAACGATAGTTCTGCCAAAGGTCTGGTCGCCTGTTTGAACGTAGCCGTTAGGGTCGGTTTTTTCGTCCATACCCATTATTCTGTTATTGCTTATATCAAGACATTCCGAGGAGTTATCGTAAATAGCACAGGTACCGCTGTTACCCGCAATTACCCATGTGCCGACAAAGGTGTTATCGTGAACATAGCCCTTGTTCATATGTCTTATTGTTATTTCCTTTGGACCCTCAAAATAGCAGTTGGCGATTTCTGTGCGGTCGGTATGAATCCATAGAGGAGCCGCACCGTAACGGCTGTCGGTTGCATAGTGCTTATACTTAGCCGCAAACTCCTCGTGATATTTTTGCTGTTGCTTAGAACCAAAATATATGCAGTTTTTAGCGTTACTGTAGCAACGCTGAATTTTGAAATTACAGTTATGGATTTTTAACTGACCCGATATGCCTGTATCGTCGGTATCGTAGCCATTAATCAATATGCCATAGGCATAGTTCAGATTGTAGTTAGAGGGCTTTGCAACACCGCTGTAGAGGTCTGAATTTTCAACGTATTCGGTAAACGTAATGCCCGTAAATTCACAGGGTGTAACCGAAACGTCAATCGCCGCAAGAGCTTCACCGTTTACGTTCCAGTCACCGTAAGCGAGTGACGTGTTTGGAACGGTCGTTTTTGCAAACACGCCAACGATTATAACCTTATCCTTGCTTTCGCCCTCAAACTTAAGGCTTTTTTCCACCTTAACCTGATCGTTAATTACATAGGTGCCTGCAGCAAAATATATGGTATCGCCGTCAGCCGCGGCGTCGATAGCGGCAACTATGTCCTCATCGGTTGCCATGCCGTTTGTGAGTTTTACCGTGTGCTTTTTACCGGTCCAGAAATTCTCGGCGCCCGATTTATACTGAATGGATAGCGGATTTGACCAGCCGTGACCGCCACCGTGGCCGTTATGTACCCAAATCTTATAGGTTTGCTCATTTTCAAGACCGCTTGGCAGTTTAACTGTTAGTCTGTAAGGAGTAGCTTCTATAACGTCTACTGCGTATCGCTTTTCATCCTTTGTAATATATACGTAGGACTTAGCCTCCTTACCGTCTGTGTTATTTGTTGTTAAAAATTTACCGTAAATTCTGATTTCGGCATTTTCTGAGGCTTTGTCAGCGCTCACCCAAGTAAGTTTAGGTGCGTTAACACGTACAGGTGCGCCGATTTTACCGCCCTTGCCCTCAATCCAGATAATATACATACCGTAATCGAATTCGGCAGGGATAACTGCATTTACAAAGTCATCTCTTTGAACGGTTGTTGCAAGCTGTTTTGTTTGACCGACACCGTTTTCAAGACCATAAGCATAAACCTTGCCACCGGCAAAGCCTGTGCCGTAGATAGAAATACTGTCGTTAGGTCCCGCCTGTTCGGTTATAGAGCCTATTTGAGGGCCGTCTGTAGCCGCGGTTCCTGTAAATTCTACGCTGAACTTATCCGAAAATTTAGAGGTGGCAATTACAGCCGAAGGCTTTGGAAATTCCTTTAAAAGCTGCGGGTTTTCCACCATCTGCGGTGCGGGATAAGCGCTCTTTGAAGCCGGAACATCGGGTTGGTCAAAAAGAGTTTCGTTTATATCCTCGGTCGATGGGGTTGAAGTATTACCCGACGGCTTGGACGTGTTGTTTGAGGGGTTTGATGAATTAGGCTTCGATGATTTACCGCAAGAGGTTAAAGATAAAACGAGCGCCAAAACCAAAAGTGTTGCTAAAAAGGCCTTGAGGCTGGTTTTTTTCAAGAATTTTGTTTTCATAATCGTCCTCTTTTCATTAAAAACTTAAAAGCTTACTGTTTCCCTTTGCCTTTAATTGTAACACAACGTTTATAAAAATTCAACGACTTTACCTGTCTTTTGGCGGTCATTTCTAAACAAAAATCGGCGCTCTTTTTTGTAAAGAGTGCCGATTTTACCGATCTAATTATGAATTATTTAAAGTATGCCGGAGCGTTTATCTTCTTGCCCGAAGCGTGTGAATTGTGCTTGATATTTACGCTATCGAAGGCAAGACCTGTTTTACCGTCGTAAACGTTATTTCTGATAATTGTGTTGCTCTGCGAATAGGATATATCAAGATATCCGTTTACAGGCTTGTTTATCTTATTGTTTTCAACAACGGTATCGTTCATCCAGGCTCTTGTGCTGATTTGAGTAGAAGCATCCCAGTAATCCCTTCCTACAACGATACCTACGCCGCCTCGGTTAATAAGCTGATTGTTAACCGTGTTGTTAGTATCCGCACCTGAAGTTAAACGTCTTTGGTTGTTTAACGTGTTGCCTCTTAACACCGTGCCCATCTGAATATAGGTAGCAGGTTCCATAGTAGAAATATCAGAGCCTGACATAGTAAACGACGGGAAGTTCCAAATGCCGTAACGGGTATCGGTTATAGTGTTGTTCATTATAAGCATTTCGCTGAACATTATAAAGCCCCAGTCAACGCTAACCTTTTTACCCTGATAGGTATAGGTTTTTGAATTGTAGTGTGGGTTAAGCGCTATGCCTGCTTGCATCTGTGAGAAGTTGTTTCTATCAATTACGGTGCCCACCATAGTAGCATAAGCGTTTACACCGTTTGTAGAGTTGTAGTTCTTATAATACATTTTCGGGCCTTCAATTGTGTTAGCATAAACCACGCAGTTTGCAAAGCCCGGTACTATAACAAAGGTACAGCTTTCGTCGGGCTGTATTTCCCAAGGTCTGTCGATTGTCACCTCGCCCTTCTTAGAGCTTGTCACCGTTCTCCACTGGCCTTGACCTTTACCCTTGGTAATAACTACGAGCTGACCTATTACATCTCTTGTATGACCTAGCTTAATATTGCCGTCGTTACCGGTTATAAAACCTGCAAAGGTGGTGTTTGACTGCCACTTTTCAAGCTGTGCGTCTTTAAGCGTTAAGGTCATATTGTTGTTTGATAGAGCTACCTTACCTACGTAGAGTACGCCCTCCTCTTCAAAGAGAATATGCTCACCCGAGCCATAGTTAAGTTCTCCTACACGGGAAGCTACGTTATTCATCACGTAAATATTTTTGCCCTCTTTCCAGGATTTCTGGAAAACTATAGTACGGGCAAAGGTCTGGTCACCTGTTCTAACGTAACCGTTTTTATCGGTTACCTCATCCATTCCGTAAATTTTGTTGTCACTTATATCCATATTTACAGAGTCGTTATTATGGATTGCGGCAGGACCGCTGTTACCGCAAATTACCCAGGTGCCTACGAAGGTGTTATCATGGATATAACCGTCGTGCATAATATCTGTAAATACTTCCTTAGGGCCTTCGAAATAGCAGTTTGATATTTCGGTGCGGTCGGTAGCAATCCAAAGCGGAGCACTTGCTATGTTGCTTCTGCTGTAGAACTGATATTTTTTCTCATATTCCTTGTGATACTTTTCCTGCTCGGAAGTGCCGTAATATACGCAGGTTGCATCGGAATGGATACGAGGTACTATAAAGCTACAGTTGTCAACCTTAAGCTGCCCTGATACACCTGTATCGTTGGTATCCTGACCTCTTATAAACATACCGTGGGCATAGTCTATGCTGTAACCCGATGGTTTCGGAACCTTTTCGCAATACTTAGCACCCTCAGCATAGGAGGTAAAGGTAATTCCCGTAAACTCAATCGGAGATACCATCACTTCAAACGCCGCGGTAGGACCTGACGTTAAGTTTGTATATACGTCACCGTACATAAGTGAGTTGTTTGCTCTCTTGTATTGCGAGAAAACGCATACTAAAATAACCTTATCCTTGCTTTCGCCCTCGATTTTTACGCTCTTTCTAAGCTTAATCTGGTCGTTAATTACGTATGTGCCCGCAGGAAGATACACAGTATCGCCCTTTGCTGCCTTTTCGATAGCGGCGCTTATTTCCTCGTCACTAGACATACCGTTTGTCACTTTAACGGTGTGCTTTTTGCCGGTCCAGAAATTTTCTGCATCTTTTTCATATTTAATTTCTACAGGATTTGACCAACCGTATGAGCCGCCGTGTCCGTTATGTACTAAAATATTATACTTTTCGCCGTTTTCAAGCCCCTTCGGTAATTTAATGGTTACTCTATACGGGGTAGCCTCTACTACTGTTGCCGCATATCTATTTTCGCCGTTTGTAAGGTAAACGTAAGACTTAGCATTTTCGCCGTCTGCGTTAGAGGTTGTTAGGTATTTGCCGTAAATTCTAACTTCTACGTTTTCTGAAGCCTTTGCGGCACTGGCGTGTGTTAGCTTTGGCGCATTAACGCGAACAGGCGCACCGATTTTGCCGTTAGAACCTTGAACCCAAATAATATACATACCGTAATCAAAGTCAGCAGGGATAATAGCGTTTGCAAAATCACTTCTTAAAGAGGTAACTTCCAGTTGCTTTGTGGTGCCAACTCCCTTTATAAGACCGTAGGCAAAAACCTTAGCATTTTCAAAGCCTGTACCGTAGATAGAAATACTGTCGTTAGGTCCCGCTTGGTCGGTTATTGAGCTTATTTGAGGACCATCGGTTGCGGCTGTACCTGTAAATTCAACACTGAAATTGTCCGAGAATTTAGAGGTAGCAATCACAGCCGTAGGCTTTGGAAATTCCTTTAAAAGCTGTGGGCTTTCCACCATCTGCGGTGCAGGATAGGTGTTTTTTGAAGCGGGTACGTCGGGAGTGTCGTAAGGGGTATTATTAATATCCTCAGTAGACGGGGTTGACGTATCACCCGAAGAGTTTGACGAATTGTTAGAAGCACCCGAATCCTTGTCTGATGGCTTTTTTGTCTTGTCACAGGCTGCAAACGAAAACAGCATTACTAACGCAAGACACAGTGCCACAAAAGAACGGAACTTTCCTTCTTTTAAAAGAAATTTTTTCATGAGACACCACTTTCTACCAAAAATAAGTGTAAACAAAGGTTTACCTTTTTGGTTTTTGTATTGTAACACAAACGAAACAAAAAGTAAAGTTTTAAAATTTACTTATAAAAGCAGGGCACCCTCTTTTTGAGGGTGCCCTGCTTTTTGTGGAGTCTATTTTGTGAAATCTTGTGTTATTTGAAGTAAATAGGATTCTGTGGCTTTTTGCCTGAATTATGTGCCTGGTGCTTGATATTTACACTATCGAAGGCAAGACCTGTTTTACCGTCGTAAGAGTTATTTCTTATAATGGTGCCGGTCTGTGAGAAGGAAATATCCAAGTAGTTGTGTGCAGGATTGTTTAGCTTGTTGTTTTCAACAACTGTATCGTTCATCCAGTATCTTGTACTGAGTGACTGAGATTCTAAATAATAGTCTCTGCCTACAACGATGCTTACACCGCCGCGCTTTAAGAAGTCAGGCTGTTGCTTGGTTCTATCGTTGGTATCAGCGCCGCCTGTTAGGTATCTCTGATTGCTGATGGTGTTGTTTCTGAAAATGGTGCCCATCTGGAGATTGATTGTAGGCTCACCGTCGGTCTTATCTATACCGTCAAGGGTGAGTGATGGGAAGTTCCAGATACCGTAACGTGTATCGTTAATTGTGTTGTTCATTGCAAGGAGGTCGCAGTACATAATGAAGTTAAAGTCAACAGTAACCTTGTTGCCCTTGTAAATGTATGTCTTCATATTGTACTGTGGATTGATAGCAAGACCTGCCTGCATCTGTGAGAAGTTGTTTCTATCAATTATGGTGTCAACCATTGTAGCGTAAGCGTTTACACCGTTGGTTGAGTTGTAGTTCTTGTAGTAAATCTTAGGACCTTCAATCTTGTTTGCATAAACTACAGATGCTACGAACGCAGGGGAAACAACGATGGTGCTGTTTGCATCAGGCTGTACGTCGAAGGGTTTATCAATCTTTACAACGCTACCCTTTGATGCATCTACAATGCTTCTCCACTGACCTGCGCCCTTACCCTTTGTAATGGTAACAACCTGACCGATTACGTTTCTTGTATGGCCTAGCTTGATGGTGCCGTCGTCGTTTGTGAAGTAGCCTGTAAAGTCGCCCTTACCTACCCATTTTTCTGCAGGCATCTCTTTAAGTGTGATGGTCTTCTGGTCTTTTGCTATGTCAACCTTACCAACGTAGGTTATACTTACCTCTTCGAAGAGGATGTGCTCACCTGCGTTGTAGTTAAGCTCACCAACACGGGATGCGTTGTTGTTCATAATGTAAAGGTTCTTACCAACCTCGTATGGCATCTGGAAAACGATGGTACGAGCGAAGGTCTGGTCACCTGTTACAACGTAGCCGTTAGGATCGGTTTTTTCGTCCTTACCGTAAATTCTGTTGTTGCTGATATCGAGGTTTTGTGAGTTGTTATCTGCAATAGCGCAAGGACCGCTGTTACCCGCGATAATCCAAATACCCTCGAAGGTATTGTCGTGGATAGAGCTGTTGTTCATGCGTCTTATCATCATACCCTTAGCAACCTGGAAGAAGCAGTTTGAAACCTCTACTCTATCGGTTTCGATCCACATAGGAGCACTACCCTGATTGCTTGTGGTATAGTTCTTATACTTTGTCTGGTACTCTGCATGATAAGCTTCCTGAGCCTGAGTGCTGAGATAAATACAGTTGGTTGCATCGCAGTATAGACGCTGAACCTTGAAGTTACAGTTGTCAATCTTAAAGCTGCCGCCAACACCGTTATCGCCACATTCGTAGCCTCTTATAAAGGTACCGTAAGCATAGTCGATGCTATACCCCGACGGCTTCTTTATGCCCTGACTGTATTCGCCGCCCTCAATGTATTCGGTAAACGTAATACCTGAAATTTCGCAAGGTGTTGCGGTTACGTCAATAGCTGCGGTACAGCTGCCGTTAGCGTGTAGGTCGCCGTATGCTAAGGAAGAATTTCCGCTCTTGTTTTTAGCAAATACGCAAACGAAAATAACCTTATCCTTGCCTTCGCCCTGTAATTTTATGCTTCTATTAAGCTTAATTTGGTCGTTTATTTCATAAACACCTGCAGGAAGATATACGGTGTCGCCAACCTTAGCCTCTCTAACTGCCTTTGCAATTTCCTCGTCGGAAGATCTGCCGTTGGTTACCGTTACGGTATGAACGCTGCCGTCCTCTGTATTCCAGAAGTTTTCTGCTGCTGAATCATACTTTATGTCAAGGCTGTTAGACCAACCATAAGCGCCGCCGTGACCGTTATGTAACCAAATCTTATATTTTCCGCCTTCTTTGAGGCCCTTTGGTAATTTAACGGTTACTCTGTAAGGAGTAGCCTCGGTTACTGTAACCTTATAAGCCAACTTACCGTCGGTAATAAATACGTAAGATTTAGCATCCTTACCGTCTACATTGTTAGAGGTTAAGAACTTGCCGTAAATCTTAAGCTCTGTTTCACTTGAAACCTTTGTAGAGCTGGTCCATGTAATTGTTGGAGCATTTATACGAACAGGTGCACTAATCTTGCCGTCCTTACCCTCAATCCAAACGATATACATACCGTAATCAAAGCTAGGGTCAATTACAGCGTTAACAAAATCGTCTCTTTGAGAGGTTATGCTTAACTGCTTTGTCTGGCCAACGCCCTTTACTAGACCGTAGGCATAAACCTTACCGCCTGCAAAGCCTGTGCCGTAGATAGAAATACTATCATTCGGACCTGCCTGATCGGTTGTGTTACCGATTTCGGGAGCGCCCGCTGATACCTTGCCTGTAAACTCTACGCTAACCTTATCAGAAAACTTAGAGGTAGCAATTACAGCAGGAGGATTTGGGAATTCCTTTAAAAGCTGAGCGTTTTCCACCATTGTTGGTGCGGGATATGTGTTTTTGCTAGCAGGAACGTCCGCCTTATCGTCAATCGGAGTTGCTACTTCGGTTTTGTCGTTTGAATCAGTAGAACCCTGACTGCTGCTATTGTCGGTCTTATCGCCCGAATCGCCTTTGTTGCCTGAAGAATTCTTACAAGCGCCAAGTGAAAAGACTATAGCTACTGCTAAAAGCATTGCTATCAAGGATTTAACTGTTTCTTTTTTGAAAAATAGATTTTTCATAGAGCACCTCTTTCTGTGATTTGAATTTGTATCTATTCGTTAGAATTATAGCATATCGCCTCTTTATAGACAATGGAGTAATTCGCACAAAAATAGTAATTTTCCGTAAAACAAATCAAAGCAAAACAATAACCTTTCAAAACTTAAAAGCATAAAAACAGACGCCCATTTTTACAATGAGCGCCGATTTTTGTTGATATTTATTTAAAATAAACGGGGTTTTGCGGGGTTTTGCCACTGTTATGTTTGTTGTGCTTGATATTTACCGCATCAAGAGAAAGACCTGTTTTGCCGTCGTAGGTATTATTTCTTACGATAGTTCTGTTTTGCGAAAAAGCAAAATCGAAATATCCGTTTTCCGCGTTTGACAGTTTGTTGTTCTCAACAACAACGTCGGTAATCCAATATCTTGTGCTAAGGCTGTGGGAAGCCTCCCAATAATCACGACCTACTACAATACTTATTCCGCCTCGCTGTTTAACTGCTTCGTCAACCGTGTTATTGGTATCACCGCCGCCTGTAAGACGTCTTTGGTCGCTTACGGTATTGTTTCTTATAATCGAGCAAAGCTGAAGCTCGGCTAAAGGCTCCTCTGCTATATCCATATTACCGTCAAATCTCACCGATAGCGTATCCCAAATACCGAAGCGGGTGTTTTTTATGGTGTTGTTCATAACAAGAAGCTCGGAATACATAGTAAAGTTAAAATCTACCGCTACGGTTTTGCCCTCATAGGTGTAGCTTTTCATATTGTATTGCGGATTAATTACAACGCCTGCCTGCATTTGCGAGAAGTGGTTTCGGTCAATTATTGTGCCCACCATTGTAGCGTAAGCGTTTACGCCGTTTGTAGAGTTGTAGTTTTTGTAATATAGCTTTGGTCCCTCGATTTTATTGCCGTAGATTACGGGGGTTATAAAGCCGGGCGCTATTACAAAGGTGCTGTTCTGATCGGGCTGTACGTCCCAACCATAGTCTATGGTTACGGTGCGGTCAGCCGCAGCTTCGGCTATAGTTCTCCACTGACCTTGTCCCTTGCCCTTGGATATAATAATAACCTGACCTTCAAGCTTTCTTGCGTAGCCCGCTTTGATTTTGCCGTCGTCACCCGTTATATAGCCTTTGTAGGCGTTCTCAGCCGTCCACTTATCCTTTGGCATATCTTTAAGGTGTAAGGTTTTATTGTTGTTTGAAAGGGTAGCCAATCCTACGTAGGTAACGCCTACCTCCTCAAACAAAATATGCTCACCCGAGTTGTAGTTAAGTTCTCCTACACGCGAGGCTACGTTGTTCATTATATACTGATTTCTAGAAGCGCCGTTTGCCTTTTGGAACGAAATAGTTCTTGCAAAGACCTGATCGCCCGTCACAGCATAGCCGTCAGGGTCGGTTATTTCGTCCATTCCGTAAATTCTGTTGTTGCTAATATCAATATTTCTCGTGTTGTTATCAAGAATAGCCGACGAGCCGCTGTTTCCCGCCATTACCCAGGTGCCTACAAAGGTGTTGCCGTGGATATAACCATTATGCATATGTCTTGTATACATACCTCTTGGCGTTTCAAAGTAGCAGTTGGTAATTTCACTGCGGTCGGTTTCCATCCAGATAGGCGCGGCGCCGTAACCGCTTCGGCTGTAAAACTTGTATTTCTTTTCAAACTGAGTGTGATATTCTTCCTGTTGCTTTGTGGTGGTATAGGGGCATTTTGCTCTTGAAAAGGTACGCTGTGATAAAAAATTACAGTTATCTATTTTAAACTGTCCTGCTATACCCGTATCCGATTTATCGTTACCTCTTATATAGGTGCCGTAGGCATAGTCTATATGATAGTTTTCGGGTTTTTTAACATAACTGCTGTACTTTCCGCCCTCTACGTAATCGGTAAAGGTGATATTTTTTATTTCACAGGCATTTGCGGTAACAAGAACAGCGGCTTTGCATTTTGAGTTAACGTTAGTGTCACCGTAGGGCAGAGAATCGCTTCCGCCGTCCTTTGTAAAGACGCAAACTATTATAACGCCTTCCTTACTCTCACCTAAAATACGAATGTTTTTAGTGATTTTCAGCTGCTGATTTAAAACGTAAACTCCGTTTTTAAGCGTTACAGTGGTGCCGTTTGTAGAATTATTTATAACCGTTATGAAATCGTCGGGGGTTGCGGTTTTTTGGTAGGCAGGGTCGTTACTCCATTTAATAGCGCCCGACTGCGCGTTTACCTCAATCGATGTACTGTTCGAAAAACCGTAGCCGCCGCCGTGACCGTTATGCACCCAAAGCTTATAATTTCCGTCTTTAAGCGTTGTTGGCAGCTTCGCGGTTACGCAGTACGGATTAGCCTCTGTTACGGTAGCCTTAAAGTAAGAACTTTCGTTTGTAAGATAAACGTAGGACTTGGCATTTTCTCCGTCTGCATTATTGGTGGTTAAAAATTTGCCGTAAATTCGAATTTCTCCGCCCGCGGTGGTTTTGGTAGCGTTGGTCCATGCAATTTCGGGCGCGTTTATTCTAACGGGATAGGATACGGCACCGTTTTTACCCTTTATATAAATAACGTACATTCCGTAATCGAAGTCTTTATCAATTACAGCGTTTAAAAAATCTTCTCTTTGTACGGTGGTGATAAGTTGCTTTACCTTGCCGACACCCTTTTCAAGACCGTAGGCAAAAACAGTAGCACCCTCAAAGCCTGTGCCGTATACTGACACGCTGTCGTTAGGTCCCGCCTGTTCGGTTATGGTGGCTATTTGCGGAGCGCTTTGGTCGGCACTGCAGCTAAACTCTACACCGAAGCTATCCGAAAAATCTGCAACGGGGATTTGCACCTTTGGTGCGGCAAATTCCTTTAAAAGTTTGGGGCTTTCGGTAAGTGATGGCTCGGGACAGTCAAGAGCCGCCGCCTCAACACCGGGGATTGCCTCTACCGTGATATCAGAGGAATTATCGGAAGAACTGTCAGAAGAGCCCGACGAGTTACCCGAAGGCTTTGACGAAGTACCGCCCGAGTTTTTCGACCTGTCACAAGCGGTAAACGAAAATAACATTATAAACACTAAAGTTATTGCCACAAGGGAACGAAGCGATATTTTTGAACAAAACAGATTTTTCATAAAATTTCCCTTTCGGTTAATAAATTTTTAAACGCAGTTTGTAAATTTTAAGCCGTTTTCTCATTAAAGCTTAATTTTTTCTCCCTGCTTATCGGCAGAGTCAATTTCTGCCATAATAATTTTAATAACGTCAAGCGACTGCTCGGGAGGATTAAAGTCAGGCTGTTTTCCCTCTTCAAGACACTCGATAAAATACTTGATTTCTTCGAAATGTCCGTCAAAGTGAAGCTTTTCCAAAAAGGTGGTGAAGCTTCCGTCTCTAGCCATTTTTATTGCGGCATCGCGCTCACCCATGCGCTCAAAATAAATATAGCCCTTTTCAAAATTTACACGCACTGAGCGTACACCGAAACGGTTTTTTCTGGTCTGCCAGTTACCGTTTGCGGTTACAAACATATTATCATAGATAAAGTTGGTGCTGACAACGTCGTTACCGCCGCCCTTGCTAAAGCAGTTAACCCCTGCAGATGAAAGCGCCTTAGGCATACCGAACATCCACCTGATAAGGTCAACGTCGTGAATATGGAAATCGAGGGTTGCTCCGCCCGAAAGCTCAAAGTCACGAAACCACTCACTTGCATCGTCGCTACCGCTTTCGCGTCTGAAATCGGCATTTATTACCCTGCCGAATTCACCGCTGTCAATCAAGTTTTTAACCTCGTATACGGCGTCGTTAAAACGGCAACAGTGCGCAATCATAAGCGTTTTGCCCGTTTGCTTTGACACTCGTAGCATTTCCTCGGCTTGAGCTACGGTCCTTGCCATAGGCTTTTCGCTAAGACAGTTAAAACCCGCCTTCATAGCCTTAACCGCGTGTTCGGAATGAAGATAGGTAGGTGTGCAGATATCTATATAGTCGAGCTTCCCTGCCTCACTCTCAAGCATTTGGTCGATACTTAAATAGGTTCTGGCGTTCTTAAAACAATATAAAAATTCACTGCCAAGTCTTTCGGGGTTTATATCGCAAACTGCAACCACCTGAGCCTTGCCTTGCTCAAAAAGCCGTTCGTATGCTAACAGATGACTTCCCGCTATACCGCCATTACCAATTAAACCAACCTTAACCATAGTTTTTACCTCTCTTTTTATTAAAATGGAACTATGCCGTCGTAATAAGGTGCACCGTATTCGCTGATGCCAAAAGCCTCGGCAAACAGCATCTTTTCGCCCACCTTACCGTAACGCTTTATAAGAAGGTCGCGATACATAACCGCCGCCCTTGCTTCCCTGTATTCGCTTATGGCACCGATTGTACTGTCAAACATTTGAGGGTTAATCAAGTCTGCATCTCTTGGTACACAGGGTTCGCGAAGCCACCTTATACGCTCGGCATACGTTTTAGGAACACTGTCAAACGTTCCCTTAGTATACGGAAGCCATTCAAAGACCTGTGACTCGTGACAAGCAAGCATTTCAAATTTTTGGTCAATAACGTCGTCCGTGCTAACCACAACGTCGGCACTAAACGGCGGATTTTGAAAGCGGTCATAAAAACAAAGTATCACAGGCGACTTAGTAAGCGCGGCAACATCAGGACAAAAATTCGGCACTATCAAAAGATATGCGGCATCCTGAACCAGAATCGAAGCATTTCTATGGTCGGCATGATAATCGTTAGGACGATGACAAAAAATAACGTCGGGGTTGAATTTTCTTATTTCCCTTACAAGTCTTTTGCGTGTTTTAAGATCCGCACAAAGTGTACAATCGGAAATCTCCGACCACACGTCGTATTCAATATCCGCCAGCTTCGCCACCTCGCGCGTTTCTTTATATCTTCTATCCCTTATTTCCTGAGGCTTCATAGTTTGATGGCCGCCGTCTCCGTTGCACAAGGATAAAAATTTCACCTTATGCCCTGCCCTTGCATATTTTAATGCAAGACCGCCGCAACAAAAGTCACAATCATCGGGGTGAGCGCCTATCATCATTGCTCGTATCTGCTTCATACTTTTACCCGTTAACCTTTCAGCACTGCTATTAAAATAGCACTTTTCTATTAAACTAACACTTGTTTAAAAATCGGTTGTTTTTAATTTTTCTTATTTTATTGACTTTTTCTTAGGTTTATTGTACAATAAACGCTAGATTTATGCTATGAAAACTGTGTGGTTTTATAGCACAAAAATGTGGTGATTTGTTGAATAGAATTGATTTGTATGAATTTTCAAGGCACACCGATTCGGGTTTGTTTTTTATTGCAAACAGCCTTGACAGTTATTTCCCTTTACATTGGCACGAGCATTGGGAGGTTCATTTTATGCTTCGCGGCAATGCACAAATCCGTTGCGGAAACAACGTTTACAATCTTAAAGAAAACGATTGCCTCATAATAAATTCAAACGAACTGCACGAAGGTGTTGCAAATCAAAAATACGACTGCTTCAGGTTTAAAATAGACCCTTCGTTTTTTGATAACAAATACTACGTTTTCAAAAATTTGGTAAACGATGCCACAATAACCGATTTGATGAACAAAATAGTTGAGCTTTTCCAAGACAACGACCAAGCCTCAAGCTTTAAAGTCAAGGGGTATATGTATCTTTTTGTCAGTCACCTTTGCGCCAATTACGTTGATAAGCGCTTTGGCGAACAACAAATACATAAGGAAAAGCTTGAAAAAATGAACACCGTTGCAAGTTTTATGCACTCAAAGTATGCTTCAAAAATCACAACCGAGGAGTTGGCTCGGCTTTCTCATTACAACTACTCGCATTTTTGCCACACCTTTAAGGAAGTGTTCGGCGTATCGGCTAACAAATATCTTTTAACCGTTCGCATTAATAAAGCCTGCGCCCTGCTCTCGTCTACAAATTTAAATATTACCGAAATTGCTTTCTTGAGTGGTTTTCCCGACCCTAACTACTTCACCAGAATTTTCAAAAAAGAAAAAGGCATTTCTCCCAGTGCTTTTCGCAAAAAATTTTTATAAAAAATCGGCACCCTTTTTTATAAAGAGTGCCGATTTTGTTATGCTGTTACAAACTATTTAAAGTATACAGGTTTTTTCGGTGTTTTTCCTGTTTCGTGAGGAATATGATTAATTTGAACGTCATCAAAGGTAAGGTCCTTTTTACCATCAAAGCTATTGTTTCTGATGATTGTATCGGTTTGAGAGAATGAAATATCCAAGTAGTTGTGTGCAGGATTGTTTAAACTGTTGTTTTCAACCACAGTATCCCTCATCCACAGTCTAGTGCTTATCTTCATATCAGCATCCGCATAGTCGCGGCCGATAACCACGCTAACACCGCCGCGGCTTTTAACCGACTTTGTAACCACGTTATTGATTTTACTCTCGCCTGTTAGATATCTTTGGTCTTTTATAAGGTTGTTTTTGAAAATAATTCCCATTTGGAGATAAACGTCAGGCTCTGAGTCGGAATTGTCGGTTGCCGCCATTGTAAAGGACGGGAAGTTCCAAATGCCGTAGCGGGTGTTGTGAATGTGGTTACCCATTACGAGCATTTCGCTATACATAATAAAGCCCCAGTCAACCCTAACAATTTCACCGTTATACTCATAAAGCTTGGTGTTATAATGCGGATTAATAGCAAGACCTACCTGCATTTGTGAAAAATCGTTTCGGTCAATTACGGTACTAACCATAGTGGCGTAAGCGTTAACGCCGTTTGTTGAATTGTAATTTTCGTAATACTTCTTTGGTCCTACTATCGTGTTTGCATAAACTATACAGTTTGCAAAACCGGGCACCACAACAAAGGTGGTATTACTGTCGGGCTGTACGTCCCAAGGTCTGTCAACCGTTACAAGACCTGGTGTGGCTTTCACAATATTTCTCCACTGACCTTGACCTCTGCCCTTCGAAATGACAACCATCTGTCCTGTAACGCCTCTGGTGTGGCCTAGTCTTATTGAGCCGTCGTCCCTTGTAAAGTAGCCTGTGAATTTATCGCCCTCGTTCCACTTTTCCTCGGGCACCTTGATTTTTAAGGTCATATTATCACTTGACAACTCAGCAGTTCCTAAATAGGTTATACCCTCGTCCTCAAATAAAATGTGTTCGCCCGAGCCGTAGTCAAGCTCACCGATACGAGAAGCGTAATTTTTCATAACGAAAATGTTTCTCGAATAATCCCATGCTTTTTGGAAAACAATGGTACGGGCAAACACCATATCACCTGTCTGCAAAAAGCCTTCGGGCTTTATTATCTCGTCCTTACCGAAAATCCTGTTATCGCTTATATCCATATTAACAACTTCGTTGTTCTGAATAGCGCAGGGACCGCTGTTACCGCACATTACCCAGGTGCCTATAAAGGTGTTGTTATGAATATAGCCGTCGTGCATACCGTCCATAAATATTTCTTTTGGAGTTTCAAATACGCAGTTTGAAATTTCGGTGTTGTTAGTGGCTAGCCACACGGGAGCACTTGCCATTTTAGCACGGCTGTAATATTCATACTTTTGCTCAAACTGTTCGTGAAGCTTATCTGCCTGTTCAAAGGAGGTATATATACACTTAGCGTGTGAATAGGTACGTCTTACATTAAAATTACAGTTATCTATTTTAAGGCTTGACTGAACACCTGTATCGTTAGTTTTTGTACCTCTAATAAACATACCGTGAGCATAGTCTATATGATAACCTTCGGGTTTTTCTATACCCTCGCAGTATTTAGCACCCTCGATATATTCGGTAAAATAGATATTATTAAACTCACACGGTGTAGTGTTAACTAAAAATGCCGCTGTGGGTGTGCCGTTGTAATTTGAATAAAGGTCGCCGTAAACAAGGCTTGTTTGTTCACATACTTCTTTTGCAAAAAGACATACAAATATTGTATTTTCTTTGCTTTCGCCCTCAAATTTAAGGCTCTTTTCTATTTTGATTTGGTTGCCTATAGCATAGATACCTTGTGGTAAATAAATTGTATCGCCGTCTTGTGCTTTATCTACTGCCTCCAAAATTTCTTTGTCGGTAGCTTTTCCGTTTTCTACCTTTACTGTATGCTTATTACCTTTAAAGAATTTGTCGCAATTTTCCTTATACTCAACTTCTAATGCATTTGAAAAGCCTAAATCTCCGCCGTGTCCGTTATGTACCCATACTTTATAGGTTTTACCGTCTTCTAGACCCTCGGGTAATTTAACCTTTAGTCTGTAAGGTGTAGCCTCTATAACTTCTGCTTTATAATAATCTTTTCCGTTTGTAAGGTAAACGTAAGATTTAGCATTATCGCCGTCAGCATTATTAGTTGTTAAGAATTTGCCGTAAATTCTAAGCTCTGTGTTTTGACTTGCCTTTTTTGAACTTAAATGGGTTAGCTTTGGCGCATTAATTCTAACAGGAGAAGAAATTTCTCCGTTTTCACCCTTTATCCATATTAGATACATTCCGTATTGGAAGTCGGCGGGAATAATAGCGTTTACAAAATCTTCTCTTTGCAAAGTTACTTCGAGCTGTTTTATTTCTTCCTTGCCGTCAACGAGTCCTAGTGCAAAAACTTGTGCATTTTCAAAGCCTACGCCATAGATAGAAATACTGTCGTTAGGTCCTGCCTGTTCGGTTATTGAACCTATAGCTACTGCATCTTTACCGTTTTCTCCGTTAAACTCTGCGCTCATATTATCCGAAAATTCGGAGGTGGGAATTAAAACGCTAGGTGTTGGGAATTCCTTTAAAAGCATAGCGTTTTCTACCTTTAACGGTGACGGAAATTCTTTAGTTTCTAAACAAACATTTTTCATAAGATAACCTCTTTTTTAATTATGCACTTTGCATTTATTCGGTAATAAACATCGGATATTCAGGATATTTTCCGCTGTTGTGGGCACTGTTGCGGTATGAAATATCATCATACTCAACGTCCTTTTCACCGTCAAACACATTGTTTCTAAGCACGGTGTTTTTCTGACCGAAGCAGACGTTTACGTGTGCCATTTTAGAATTGTTAAACTCGTTGTTTTCGAGAATAACGTCGGTTAACCAATATCTTGTGCTCAGTATATGCGGCGGCTCATAATAATCTCTGCCCACAACTATACCCACACCGCTTAAATTTTCCTCGGTGATGGTAATTGTATCGTGGGTATCGGCACCGCCTGTAAGACATCTTGAATCACTGATTTTGTTATTTCGCATAATGGTACATATCTGGAGATGTGCGATAGGCTCATCCTCTGCGTCTATCTTGGTTACGCCGATAGACGGGAAGTTCCAGACACCGTAACGGGTGTTGGTTATCACGTTGTTCATTATAAGCGTCTGCGTAAACATATTAAAGTTAAAATCAACCGTTAAGGTTTTATCTTTAAAGGTGTAGGTCTTCATATTATAATGAGGATTTAGTGCCACACCAACCTGCATTTGAGAGAAATTGTTTCGGTCGATTACCGTGCCTAGCATTGTAGCGTAGGCGTTAACACCGTTAGTAGAATTATAGTTCTTATAATAAATTTTTGGGCCTTCGATGGTGTTGTTATAAACTACAGGCTCTAAAAACGCGGGGGCTACAACAAACACGCTGGTTTGGTCGGGCTGTATATCCCACGCTTTTTCAAGCGTTACGGTAAAGTCTTCACTTGCACTTGTAATGACTCGCCACTGACCTATACCGGTGCCCTTTGCAATAATTACCGCCTGACCTGCAAAGCTTCTGTCGGCACCTGCATCTTGGAGCACACCGAAATCGTCGGTAATAAAGCCTCTGAATTTATAGGTGTTTGTGTCGGTATCCCAAACCCATTTATCCGCTATCATCTCGTCAAGACGAAGGGTGTTGCCGTCTGCGTTGTAGGTGCCCTTTCCCACGTACATCAAGGTTTGCTCTTCAAAAAGAATATGCTCACCAGAGTTGTAGTTAAGCTCACCGACACGAGAAGCTACGTTATTCATTATATAATGACTGTCAACCGGTCCTGCCCAGCTTTGCATAACAATAGTTCTTCCGAAGGTCTTATCACCCGTTACAACGTGACCGTCGGGGTCGGTTCGCTCATCTAAACCGTAAATTCTATTATTGCTTATATCTACGTTTTTAGAGGAATTGTCGAAAATAGCGCAAGAGCCGCTGTTACCGCATATTACCCAAGTGCCGACAAGGGTGTTTCCGTGAATATAACCGCCGTGAATACCCTTGCTTATTATCTCTTTAGGGGTTTCAAAATAGCAGTTTGTGATTTCGGCGCGGTCGGTTTCGGTCCAAATCGGCGAACTTCCTTTATTGCTTGTAGCATAAAACTCGTGGTTTTTGCCGTATTTTTCATGATTTTGTTGCTGTACAGTTTCGCTAAAATATATACAGTTTGTTATATTACTGTAGCAGCGGTTTATTATAAAGTTGCAATCATGTACTCTGAACTGTCCTGCTACGCCTGTATCGTCATCATCTCTTGCCCTGATAAATGTTCCGTGAGCGTAGTTTATATCATAGTTTGGCGGTGCTGTAACGTCGGCACAGTTTTCAGCGCCCTGAACGTAGTCGGTAAAGGTAAACCCTGAAAATTCGCAAGGAATTGCAGATACGTCAAACGCGGCGGTGTGGTTAGGATTTGAGTTTACGTCGCCGTGCGCGAGCGAGTTGTTCATACTCTTGTTTTTTGTAAACACACCTACGATTTTAACCTTTTCCTTGTCCTCACCAACAAAACGAAGGCTCTTATTTACAAGTATTCGGTTTCTTATCTCGTAGGTACCCGCAGGGAAATAGATGGTATCGCCGTCAAGCGCCTTTAGTATTGCTTTTCTTATATCGGTATCGGTAGCCTTGCCATCTGTAAGGGTTACGGTGTGGGTAGTACCCGTCCAAAAATCCTCTGCTTTTGAGTCATACTCGATTTCAAGCGGATTTGACCAACCGTAGCCACCGCCGTGACCGTTGTGCACGAAAATATTATAGCTTTCGCCTTGCTTTAGACCTTTAGGCAGTTTTATAGTTACTCTGTAAGGACTAGCCTCGATTACACTTGCCTCGTAATACGAATCGCCGTTTGTAAGATAAACGTAGGATTTAGCATTTTCGCCGTCGGCATTTTCGGTTGTTAAGAATTTGCCGTAAATTCTAATTTCTGCATTTTCTGATGCCTTATTAGAGCTTATCCACGAAAGCTTAGGAGCATTAACTCTGACCGGTGCACTTTTTTTGCCGTTTGCACCCTTTATCCAAATTATGTACATACTGTAATCAAAATTTTTATCTATAATAGCGTTTACAAAATCGTCACGCTGCGAAGTAACGCTTAAAATTTTAGTTACGCCCTTGCCCTGTGACAAGCCGTAAGCATAAACGGTAGCGTCCTCAAAGCCTGTGCCGTAAATTGACACGCTGTCATTAGGCCCCGCCTGTTCGGTTATTGTGCCGATTTGCGGAGCATCCTTGCCGGGCTTTCCCCAAAAGTTCGGGTTGAATTTTTCAGAAAAATCGGTAGTGGGAATCGAAACCTGCGGCGCCGCAAACTCCTTTAGAAGCTCAGGATTTTCTACCATTACAGGCGAAGGAGACGCCCCCACCACAAACGGCACGGCAAAAACGGTTGCAAGAGCTAGTATTACTATTGCCAGCGCTACCGATAAATATATGCAAATTTGCTTTTTTGAAAACTTTATTTTCATACGGCACCTCGCAAGGAATTTTTGGATATTATTAGTTATTATATCATATAGTGTGCTACACTTCAAGAAAAAGCATTTACTTTTTGGTTGTTTTATAAACAAAACGGTAAATAAATACTGCCGTGCGAATTTTCGCACGGCACCTTTTTTTATTTGTAGTTTAATGAGTTAATGATTTCCAAATTTTTGCCTTTGGCATATTCTAGAGTTTTTATTGCGTTACCCCACCCATGACCAACATAGCAAATGGCGGCATCGGCATTATCGACCATATATTTGTTTCTTTTAGGTATAGCCGCTTTAAAATAGCATTTATCAAGCGTTCCAGGAAAAACAATTTCATCAAAATACTCGTCGTTAAATACGTTAAAATGAAGATACGGGATAACCAAGATATTCCTTATATGCGGATATTCTTTTTTTACTTTATAAACCGCCACGGCACATGCACGGTCAAAACCACCCTGACCGCCGCTAAAAAACAAAGTTGCGCCCTTTTCGATACAGTTAATAATAATTTTGTGCAAAACGTCCCTGTCTAATCCGTAACAATCATCGTGACCTATAAAAACAACAGATTTCATAAATTCCACTCCTTGTCCTATCGATAGGACATAAATTTACCAATTATAGTATACACTATTTTTGTCCTAAATCAAGACAAAAGAGATGAGAATTATGAAAAGAATTATTGACGGCGAACAGGTAAATATTATTGGAGAGAAAATAAAAGAGGCTCGAGAGAAAAAAGGGTACAGTCAAAAACAGCTTTCCGAAAAGCTTGAATTGATGGCGGTTTATACCTGTCGCGGCTCCATATCCCGAATTGAAAACGGCAAACGCGCAGTTACAGATATTGAAATTGATGCAATATCTAAAATTTTAGACGTTTCGCTAAACTATTTGTTCGGCAGATAAAAACGGACTGTTTTTAAACAATAAAATTGGTGTTTCGCCAATGCGAAACGATATGTAAATACTGCCGTGCGAATTTTCGCACGGCAGTATTTTATCATTTAATTATGAATTGTTTAATTATGGTGATAAAGTTTTTTTGTTTGGTATCTTGGCTCGTTAGTTATATTAACGCCCAGTTTTTTAAAGGTCTGGTCGTCCACTCGGGACAAAATTACGGTTGAGTGGGCTTCGAGTCCCTTTAATTTTTCAAGCTGATTAAGTGCCTTTTTAGCCGTGCCGTTGGTGGCGGCGCAGATTGAAAGGGCAATAAGTACCTCGTCGGTATGAAGTCTTGGATTATGGTTGCCGAGAATTTCGGTCTTCATTCTTTGTATCGGCTCGATTATTGTGGGTGACAAAAGCTCGATATCGTCGGGTATACCGCCTAGCTCTTTAAGCGCATTTAAAAGCATCGAGGACGAAGCGCCTAAGAGTGACGAGGTTTTACCCGTTATAATTCTTCCGTCGGGAAGCTCAATTGAGGTTGCGGGAGCATCTGTCAGCTCTGCTTTTTTAAGCGCGGCATCGACTACGGGACGGTCACTTACAGAAATTCCCGCTTTATTCATAATAAGCTCTATTTTTGATACCTCTGCTTGTTCTCCCATTCCCTGACGGACGTTGCACATAGCAGAATAGTATCTTCTTATAATCTCCTGCCTCGCCGCATCCTGACAGGCATCGTCGTCGGTTATGGCACAGCCCACCATATTAACACCCATATCGGTTGGGCTCTTATATGGTGAATCACCTAAAATTTTCTCCATCATAGCGTTAAGCACAGGGAAAATCTCAATATCTCTATTATAGTTTACCGTCTTTTCGCCATAGGCTTCAAGGTGGAAGGGGTCTAGCATATTAACGTCGTTAAGGTCAGCAGTAGCCGCCTCGTATGCTAGGTTAACGGGGTGGTTAAGCGCCAAATTCCAGATAGGGAAGGTTTCAAACTTTGCATATCCTGCCTTAATTCCGCGCTTATGGTCGTGATAAAGCTGTGATAGACAGGTTGCCATTTTACCGCTTCCGGGACCTGGGGCTGTAACAATTACAAGCTTTCGCTCGGTTTCGATATAATCGTTTTTACCAAAGCCGTCGTCACTAACAATAAGGGGTATATTAGAAGGATAATCGGCTATGGGATAGTGTCTGTAAACCTTTATATTTAAGGCTTTTAGTCGTTTTTCAAAAGCAAGGGCTAAGGGCTGACCTGTAAAGCAGGTTATAACAACACTGCCGACAAAAAGACCTATTCCCCTAAAGGCATCTATAAGGCGAAGTGTATCAAGGTCGTACGTGATACCAAGGTCGCCGCGGCGCCTGTTTTTCTCAATCGCATCGGCATTGATAACAATTACTATTTCGGCATCGTCTTTCAAATTAAGCAGCATTTTAACCTTACTGTCGGGCATAAAACCCGGAAGCACACGCGAAGCGTGGAAATCGTCAAACAGTTTGCCGCCAAACTCCATATAAAGCTTACCGCCGAACATAGCAATTCTATCCCTTATGTTTTGGGATTGAAGCTTCAAATATTTATCGTTATCAAAACCTATCCTGTTCATTTTTAACCCCTTTTTATTCCTGCCTATTTAAGTCTAATTTCCTCTGTTAAAACACCTATAACTAAATATCTCTCTTTTTCCTTTGAAGTACAGGTGCTAAGCGTAATAAGCTTATCTTCAAGACTAAGTTCAATGCCCTTTCTTACGTTTTTAACCGACGTCTGAGGATTTGTTATAGCGTTTATATACGCTTCCATACCGCGTGCTGTGTTGCAGTTAAACGAATTCAGTATGTGACGGTCGTCAAACAAAACGGCTGAACAAATTTTGTATTTTAAAACTCGGTCGGGCAGATATATCGCTATATCGTCATTTTCATTAAAGAAATTTGCGTCTCTAAATCTTTTCAACGTGCCGAACATACTGCCATTCATCATATTATGACCGTAAATTAAGGTATTAGCATCCGAAAAATCGGCAGAGTTTAAACGCTGAATGTAAATACTTCCCTGTTTTTTCTCTCTTGCCGTTAAATCGTGGTCAAGATAAAAGTCCTCGGTCTTATCTGCACCGCTTCGAAGAATCGGATAATTTACAGCCGTTCCCTCAACCACAATCCAGCCGCAAACGTCGGGATTTTGCTTTAAAAGTGCATCAAAATCGACAGGATTTACTATAGGCTCACTAACCGCAGGAGTATCTGAAACGTCGCCCGAAGAAGTGTTTGACGAAGAAGAGCTTGTTTCGGGTATTTTTATCTGACTCATATCAACGTACTGCTCATAGGTGTTTTTTCTCGGTACAATGTGTACGAGAAGCATTACGGTAGAGGTTAAAAACAGCGCAATCGCAAGGCCTAAAGCTATAGTCCATATTATATTTTTCTTGCAAAAATCTAACAGTTTGTTAAATAACAATCAAATCACCTTTTAAAATTAGTTGCCGCTATTATTTTTGGATAATCTCCTCGGTGCCGCCCATATAAGGCTGTAGAGCCTTTGGAATTTTAATGCTGTAGCGCTCACCGTCAAAGCAGAGATTGTTTTCAAGTAATGCGATTAACATTCTCGGAGGTGCTACAACGGTGTTGTTAAGGGTATGGGCTAAATACTTCTTGCCGTCCTCACCCTTAACACGAATTCCGAGTCTTCTTGCTTGTGCATCGCCGAGGTTTGAGCAAGAGCATACCTCAAAATACTTTTTCTGCTTAGGACTCCAAGCCTCAATGTCATAGGATTTAACCTTTAAATCAGCAAGGTCGCCCGTGCAGCATTCAAGAGTTCTTACAGGGATATCAAGACTTCTGAAAAGCTCTACCGAGTAACTCCACATCTTGTTAAACCAATCCATACTCTCCTCAGGTTTGCAGATTACTATCATTTCCTGTTTTTCGAACTGATGTATTCTGTAAATACCGCGCTCCTCAATACCGTGGGCGCCCTTTTCCTTACGGAAGCAGGGTGAGTAGCTGGTTAGTGTCAACGGTAGCTTCTCCTCGGGAGTAATGGTATCTATAAACTTACCTATCATAGAATGCTCCGAGGTACCTATAAGATACAGGTCCTCGCCCTCTATTTTATACATCATAGCATCCATTTCTTCAAAGCTCATAACGCCTGTTACAACGCGGCTTCTTATCATAAACGGAGGAATACAGTAGGTAAAGCCCTTGTTTATCATAAAGTCACGGGCATAAGCCGTAACCGCCGAGTGCATACGGGCAATATCGCCCATAAGGTAATAAAAGCCTTCACCTGCTACTCTGCCTGCCGCCTCCTTGTCGATACCCTCAAACAGCGCCATAATATCGGTATGATAAGGGATTTCGAAGGACGGATTTGTCTGTTCGCCGTACTGAGTAACCTCAACGTTTTCGCTGTCGTCCTTTCCTACGGGAACCGAAGCGTCAACGATATTTGGAATCTTCATCTGGATTGAGCGAACCTGCTCTTCAAGTAATGCTTCCTTTTCTTCGAGCGCCTTTAATTCCTCAGCCTGCTGGGATACTAATTTTTTCATATCCTCGGCTTGGTCACGTTTACCCTGAGCCATAAGTACGCCGATTTGCTTACTTACCTTGTTTCTGTTAGCACGAAGGTCGTTAGCGCGGGTATTTGTAGCAAGTTTCTCCTTGTAAAGTGCAATTACCTCGTCAACTAAAGGAAGTTTATCATCCTTAAACTTACGCTTTATATTTTCTTTAACTAAATCTGCGTTTTCACAGATAAATCTTAAATCGAGCATTTTTACTCCTCCAAAAGACATTTATATACAAAGTAAAGTATAGCATAAAAAAAGACAAGTGTCAAACAGTATTAAGTGTATTTTTTAACATAAAATAATATAAAATTTTAAGCATTTTGCTTTAAGGGAGATAAAAATGAAAAAGAAAAACAAACAAAGACCTGATTTTCAGCCAACACCGTCCTCAAACGCAATTCAAGGTCAGCCCGAAACCGCCACCGAGCTTATAAACAAATACGGCACCTACGAAATTCAACCGACAAACGATTCGGACAACGAATTCCCAAAAATCGAACAGGGACTTCCAAATCCGAAATACCGCAAGGACGACTGAATTCAAAATTCAAAATTCAAAATGCATAATTAAGACTCATTGTCGCTTTCTTGTAGTGGAGGCGTTCGACAAATGAATAATGAATGATGAAAAATGAATAATTGCGGTGTCGCTTCGCGACTAATATAAATAGTGCAAAAGCACACCGCAACTTGCGTTTTGTTATTTATTATTTAAAAAGTTTGCCTGTCAACTAAACGGGGCGTTTTAGTTGACAAGCAGTTTTTTGTGCATAATTTAAATTTTTATTCAGTATAAAAACAATCGTCCTTCCATTTTGAAGGGTTAGTATCAATATAATTCCATATTTTCAAATAATCGTTTTCACCACGTATAATATGGTCGTGGAAGGAACGCTGCCAAAGCGTATTTTTATATTCGTGCGTTGTGAACGATTTGAAATTACCGATAATATCATACATCTGTAGGGGAGGATCTCCGTGCCCTCCCGTTCCGATTTTAATAATCAAATGTACGTGATTTGGCATTATAACAAATTTATCAACAAAAACATTTTGATGATTTTGGTCGATATATTTTATTGATTTATCAACCGTTTCGCCAATCGGCGTTAGCTGTATTGACGGGAGGGCGCAGAGACCCTCCCCTACGATATCGCATAATATTTTTTGTTTATTATGGGTGCATATTGTTACAAAATAATATCCGTTTTGGCTGTAATCATAATTTTTGAGCCTTGTCGGTTTGCGTTTTGGAAAATCCATATTTTAACCTCGTGTTTTATGTTCGTATTGTTTAAAAAATTGCCTGTCAACCAAACGGGGTGTTTTAGTTGACAGGCAGTTTTTGTTGTTATTTATTATTTTTATTCGGCGCTAGTATGATGTTCATTAAAATTATCATATCCTTAGCGGTTTCGTCGCCGTCACCGTCGAAATCAAGCGGTAAGTAGCTTGGTGTGTCAACCCCTGCTATAATCTTTTTAAACTTTACAAGGTCTAATAGGTCTACCTTGCCGTCACCGTTAAGGTCGCCGTCGTTTGTAACAGACACTATAAAGATATCACTAAAACTGCCGTACTTAACGGTTAGCACCTGATCTCCTATATCGTTCGCATCATAACCTGACACCATATCGGCAGTGATATCTAATATTTCATAGGTGCCATCAGGGTATCCAACCGCTATTTTACCGCCCGTTAAATCAAGGCTCTCGCCAAAATTATACTGATTTTTATCGGGTAGTTGGATTATAGAGACAAACGTCTTTGGTCGCTCAATTATTTCAATTTCAAACTGTGTTGAATATGCGCCGTATTTAACCGTTATAGTTTGCTTTCCTAAACGAGTGTTATTAAAGCCTTCAACTATAAGTGTTGCAAGGTCTATATCCTTTGTAGCGCCGTCATATTTAAGGGTTAGTACACCGCCTGTAAGGTCAAGTGTTTCTTTCTTTTCGATATACTGCAGTTTATCAGGCAGTTTTGTAATTTCAATGCCGATAAGTCCCCCGGGTATTCCTGTGCAGTTAAAATATACGTTGGCATTTTTAATATAATCGTTACCACTAAGGACAGTAACAGCCGCCCATTCGTCAGCCGTGCCCTCAAAATATACGTTTTCTATTGCACTACAGCCATAAAAAGCGTTTTGCTTTATTAGCACTAGCTCTTTTGGTAAAAATATGTTTTTAAAGCTTTTAATATTGTAATACTGCTTTTCGTCAATTATTTGTTTTTCGGGCACTATAATTTCTGTAACCAACTGATTGTTAAGATATAAATTAGCGCCGTTGTATGTAGGTCTAGCATGGTCATCACCGAACTTTATATTACACCAAGCGGCAATATCGGTTATATAAACGCTTTTTAGCGAACGGCAATTATAAAACGCATAATTACCTATGCTAGTTACGCTATCGGGGATCGTGATAGACGAAAGCGAACTGCAAGCTGAAAATGCCCTATCACCTATACTTGTAACTCTATCGGGGATCGTGATAGACGAAAGCGAACTGCAACCTGAAAATGCATAACTACCTATACTTGCAACTCTATCGGGGATTATGATAGAGGTGAGTTTACTGCAATTACAAAATACATACTCACCTATACTTGTAACTCTATCGGGGATTGTGATAGACGTTAGCGAGCTGCAACCCCTAAATGCATCATCACCTATACTAGTAACGCTATCGGGGATTGTGATAGAGGTTAACGACTTACAACCAGAAAACATATACTTTATACTAGTAACACCGTCCGGAATTTCTAGTTTTGTTACAAGCTGATTATTCAAATATAAATTTGCACCATTATATAGTGGGTTAGCGGATAAATTATTGAAATTAATATTACACCAAGCGGCTATATCGGTTATATAAACCTTTGTTAGCGAACTGCATTTATAAAATGCACTACCACCTATACTAGTTACGCTATCAGGGATTGTGATAGACGAAAGTGAACTGCAATTATAAAATGCTTCTCTGCCTATACTTGTAACGCTATCAGGGATTGTGATTGAGGTGAGCGAACTGCAATCATCAAACGCATAATTACCTATGCTAGTTACGCTATCGGGGATTGTGATAGACGTTAGCGAACTGCAATTATAAAATGCACCCTCGCCTATACTAGTTACGCTATCGGGGATTGTGATAGAGGTGAGTTTACTGCAATTATAAAATGTATATTTACCTATACTAGTTACGCTATCGGGGATTGTGATAGAGGTGAGTTTACTGCAATTATAAAATGTATATTCACCTATACTAGTTACGCTATCGGGGATTGTGATAGACGTTAGCGAACTGCAATTATAAAATGCACCCTCGCCTATACTAGTTACGCTATCGGGGATTGTAACTGATGTTAGTGAATCACAATCATAAAATGCTCTAGCAGCAATTGTTTTTGTTCCATTCTTTATGGTATAAGCACCTGAAAGATAAGTTTTCGCCGAAATTAAATGATTGCCTATATATAAAATATTGTTTTCCCAATTCGAAGAATTACTATAATAACCCGTGTAATAAAATGCATACTCACCTATACTAGTTACGCTATCGGGGATTGTGATAGACGAAAGCGCACTGCAATTATAAAATGCCCTATCGCCTATACCAGTAACGCTATCGGGGATTGTGATAGACGAAAGCGCACTGCAATTATAAAATGCATAATTACCTATACTAGTTACGCTATCGGGGATTTCAAGCTTTGTTACAAGCTTATTGTTTAAATATAAATTTTTAGCATAATATAGAGGGTTAGCATAATAATCGTAAAAACTAATATTACACCAAGCGGCTATATCGGTTATATAAACACTTTTAAGCGCACTGCAATTATAAAATGCAGAATAACTTATAGCAGTTACGCTATCGGGGATTGTGATTGAGGTGAGCGAACTGCAACCCCTAAATGCTTCATAACCTATACTAACAACAGGATAACCTCCTAGTGTTGACGGAATAGTTACGTTACCGCTAATAGAAGTATCACAATCGGTAATGGTTGCTTTTCCGTTTGAAACTGAATAGGTGTAATACCCGCTGGTAGCCGCGCTTGCGGTCAGGTTAAACGCACCTAAAGGGCATACTGATAATATCAGCATCACGGTTAAAATTACTGCTAAGATTTTTTTCATAATGGGTTCGCTCCTTAAAAGCCACTTAAAATATAGCATATACTTACAAGTAATGTCATTATAATACTCCTGTTTTAAAAAAGCAAGTGAAATTAAATGCAGAATTCAAAGCGTTGATGTTTTGTAGGGGAGGGTCTCCGTGCCCTCCCGTTCCGATTTTAATAATCAAATGTACGTGATTTGGCATTATAACAAATTTATCAACAAAAACATTTTGATGATTTTGGTCGATATATTTTATTGATTTATCAACCGTTTCGCCAATCGGCGTTGGCTGTATTGACGGGAGGGCGCAGAGACCCTCCCCTACGATATCGCATAATATTTTTTTTATTATGGGTGCATATTGTTACAAAATAATATCCGTTTTGGCTGTAATCATACTGTGGTAATCTTGTCGGTTTGCGTTTTGGTAAATCCATATTTATCACCAAAACAAATTTTAACATAAATATATTCTTGTTTCAATTAAATCTTTGTGTGGATGTTTTTACCGTTTTGCTTTAGCGAAACACCGATTTTATTCTCTGTTCTTTATTATTTATTATTTAAAACCTGCTTTGTTCTTCATCTGCACCTTTGCTATTGAAAATTTTTACTCTTTATGCTAAAATAAAGTGTTAGATTTAAAAACGGAGGTGGCATTATGTCTGAACGCACCATTGCGGCGCTTTCTACCCCTGCGGGTGAGGGCGGTATTGCCGTTATAAGAATATCGGGTGAGGACTCTATTTTAATTGCCGACAAGGTGTTTAGAGCCTTTAATGGTAAAAAACTAAATACCCTTTCAGGCTATAGCGCCGCCTACGGTGAGATAATATCGGACGGCGAGAGTATCGACGACGGCGTAGCGCTGGTTTTTAAAGCGCCCAAAAGCTATACGGGTGAGGACGTTGTAGAAATTTCGGTTCACGGCGGAAATGCCTCGGCAAAAGCGGTGCTTCGCGCTCTCTACTCTGCGGGGGCTGTACCTGCAAAGGCGGGTGAGTTTACCGAAAGAGCATTCTTAAACGGCAAACTGGACCTTTCAAAAGCCGAAAGTATTATGGGTATTATTTCGGCTAAAAGCGAGGCGGCATTAAGGCTATCGAGAGGCGCTAAACAGGGGAAGGTCAGCCGAGAAATTGAGGAAATTACAAACAAGCTTTTAGAAACTGCCTCTTCTCTTGCGGCGTATGCCGACTATCCCGACGAGGATATCGAGGGACTTACCTTTGAAAACTTTAGCGCTTTGCTTAACACCTGTGAAAACAGGCTCTCTAATTTGCTTAGCAGTTACGATGCGGGAAAAATCATCCGCGAGGGGCTTGACTGCGCTATTGTGGGCAAACCAAACGTTGGAAAATCGAGTCTTATGAATATGCTGTCACGTCACGAGCGTTCTATTGTTACCGATATTGCGGGAACTACAAGAGATATCGTTGAAAACACGGTAAGACTCGGCGATATAATTTTAAACCTTTCGGATACGGCGGGTATTCACTCGACAAAGGACGTAGTAGAAAGCCTAGGCGTTAAAAAAGCGCTTGAAAGACTTGACAGCTCAGCGCTAGTACTAGCCGTTTTCGATTTATCAAGACCGCTGGATTTAGACGATACAGAGCTTTTAAAGCAACTCCAAAAAAACAACACGATTGTTGTGCTTAATAAATCCGATTTAGGCGTTCTGTTAGATAGGTCGGCATTTGACGGCTTTGAAACGGTAGAAATTTCGGCTAAGGACGGCACAGGCGCTAATGAATTAGAAAATAAGATTTTAAAGCTTTCTAAGGTGGCAAATCTCTCTCCCGACGCGGCGGTGCTTATAAGTGAGCGACAGCGAAGCTGTGTAGAAAGGGCGCTAAACTCTGTAAAGGGCGCTATTTCTGCTTTAAACGAGGGCTTTACGTTAGATGCAGTAGGCGTTTGTGTGGACGATTGCCTAGACGCTTTACTTGAGCTTACGGGCAAACGTGTTACCAACGAGGTTTGCGACGAAATTTTCAGACGTTTTTGTGTTGGAAAGTAAAATTTACATATTTAAGAGGTAAGATATTTTGAGTTTTGTAAAATATGAGGCAGGTTCTTACGACGTAGCGATAATCGGCGGCGGTCACGCAGGTATTGAGGCGGCGCTGTCGGCGGCTAGACTTGGCTGTAAAACAATAATGTTTACAATAACGCTTGACTGGGTTGGCAATATGCCCTGTAACCCGTCAATAGGCGGTACCGCTAAAGGTCATTTAGTTCGTGAAATTGATGCTTTGGGCGGTGAAATGGGCAAGGCGGCAGACGCTACAACACTTCAAAGCCGTATGCTAAATAGAGGTAAAGGCCCTGCCGTTTATTCACTAAGAGCGCAGATAGACCGCAGAGATTATTCTGCCTATATGAAGCACACCATCGAAAAACAGAAAAATTTAGACGTTAAACAAGCAGAGATAGTATCTCTTGAAAGAGAAAACGATATATGGCACCTTGTAACCAACCTTGGCGCCGACTTTTCGGCTAAAGCGGTGGTTATTGCAACAGGCACCTTTTTAGGCGGCAGAATATACGTGGGCGAGGTAAACTACGAATCAGGTCCCGACGGCACGTTTCCTGCTACCGAGCTGTCAAAATCGCTTAAGAAATTAGGTATTCCGCTTCGCCGCTTTAAGACGGGCACACCCGCCAGAGTTTTAAGGGATAGCATTGATTTTTCAGAGCTTGAGGTTCAAGAGGGCGACGAGAAAACCGTTCCCTTTAGCTTTTCAACCGAAACTCCACCTAAAAACAAGGTGGTTTGCCATATTTCATATACTAATGACGAAACCAAAAAGGTAATCCTTGAAAATCTGCACCGTTCACCGCTTTATTCGGGTGTTATTGAGGGGGTAGGGCCTAGATACTGCCCTAGTCTTGAGGATAAAATAGTTCGCTTTGCCGATAAACCTCGCCATCAGCTGTTTATCGAGCCTTGCGGTGAAAACACCGAGGAAATGTATTTACAGGGTATGTCCTCTTCTCTTCCCGAGGAGGTGCAGATTAAGTTTTACCGCACCATAAAGGGACTCCAAAACGTTAAGGTTATGCGAAATGCCTATGCTATCGAGTATGACTGTATCGACCCTCAAGAATTACTGCCCTCGCTAGAGCTTAAAAAACATTCAGGTCTTTACGGTGCAGGACAATTTAACGGTTCGTCAGGCTACGAGGAGGCGGCGGCGCAAGGTCTTATTGCAGGTATTAACGCAGCACGAAAGGTTAAGGGTTTAGAGCCTTTAATACTCACCCGCGCTTCTTCCTACATAGGAACGCTTATTGACGACCTTGTGACCAAGGGCTGTCAGGACCCGTATAGAATGATGACCTCAAGAAGTGAATACCGTTTGCTTCTTCGTCAGGACAATGCCGACGAAAGACTAATGCCTATAGGCTTTGAATTAGGTCTTGTAGACGAGAAAACCTATAATAAATTTGAAGCCTTAAAGGCTTTAAAGGAAGAAGAAATCAAGCGTATAAACTCGGTTTACCTTTCCCCTTCTAAAGAACTTAACCAACTCTTAGAAAACAGCGGCACCGCACCTGTTAAAACAGGGGTTTGCCTTGCCGATTTAATAAGACGTCCGCAGTTATCTTACGAAGCTTTAGCGCCGTTTGATAAGACAAGGCCCTCACTTCCCGACAGCGTGTGCGAAAAGGCAGAGATTGAGATTAAATACGAGGGCTATATCACAAGGCAGTTAGCGCAGGTAAACGAAATGCTAAGACTCGAAAAGCAGTTGATACCTAAAGATATTAACTACGACTCGGTTTACGGACTTCGCCTTGAGGCTATAGAAAAGCTTAAAAAGATAAACCCCGAAAGTATCGGTCAGGCATCGCGCATTTCAGGTGTCAGCCCTGCCGATATTTCGGTGCTGTTAATTTACTTAAAGTCAAGAGGTGCTAACAATGATTGATTTTAGTATTGAAAAAATAGTGCCTTTATGCGCCGAGTTTGGTTTGGAATTAGATAGAACTGCTATCGACCGACTAAATCTCTACGGAAATTTGTTGCTCGAATGGAACGAGAAAATAAATCTCACCGCCATAACCGAGCCTGAGGGCGTACTTTACAAGCATTTTTTTGACAGTCTTTTGTTTTTCAAGGCTGTAAACGTGACGAAAAACGCTAAAATAATTGACGTTGGCACGGGTGCGGGTTTTCCCGGGTTAGTGCTTAAAATCGCACGTCCCGATATAAACCTCACGCTTCTTGACGGACTAAATAAGCGACTTATCTTTTTAGCCGACGTTTTAGAAAAATTAGACCTTGAAGCAGAGCTAGTCCATTCAAGAGCCGAAGAGGGCGGAAAAAATATAAAATACCGCGAACAGTTTGATTTTTCGTGTGCCAGAGCGGTTGCAAATTTGCCCGTTCTTTCGGAATACTGTATTCCGTTTGTTAAAAAAGGCGGTTATTTTGTAGCGCTTAAAGGCGCTTCTGCAAAAGAGGAGGCAGATGCGGCGCTAAACGCTTATAAGATACTAGGCTGTGAAAAACCCACTATTATATGCGAAACTCTGACAGGAAATGAACAACGCGCCTTTGTAATTTCAAAAAAGATTTCGCAAACCCCGACAAAATATCCAAGACACGGTAACAAAATAACAAAAAGTGCTCTTTAAAAGGGCACTTTTTTAATTTCCCTGTCACTTTTTGCGACCTAAAAAACTTTACTTTTACTGCTGTTTTTGAGATAATTTCTTCAGCGGGAGGTAAGGTTGATGATATCCTTTGATAAAAAACTTTTGTGGCTGACTTTAAGAGAAATACATATAAAAAACGGCGCGGTTTTCTCTGAGTCCCAGCCTTGCGAACTAATCTCCCTTACCGAGAGCATTTTTGAAAACGGAATTGTAAAGCCTTTAATTGTAAGAAAGGTATCTCTAAGAGGCTACGAATTGGTGTCGGGCTTCAGACGGCTTCAAGCGGCGAAAAAGCTTAAGCTTCGCAGAGTGCCCTGTATCGTCTGCATTGCCGACGACAAGGAGGCGGCACTAATAAGGCTTACCGATAATCTTTGCCGAGTTTCCCCCTCATATTTAAGTAAGGCAAAAGAAATAAAAAATGCCATTCAAAGTTATAACTTTTTACCCCAAGAATTAGCAACAAAGATAGGTGTTTCGGTTAATAGATTAAATCGCCTTCTTAATATTTTAAAGTTGGACGACCAAATTCTCCAAAAACTTGAGGACGCAAATCTCAGCGAGGATTTTGCCGTTTTAATTTTAAACACCAAGCCCCGCCTTCGCCAGAATGCGCTTGATATGATTATATCCGAGTCGCTAAATATAAAACAGGCAAGAAAACTTATAAACTCTATGAATTTAAATTCCGATACCTCTGCTCTTAAACTGGATTTTGTGCAAAAACGGGAGGAGGATTTTGCCATAAAAGAACCCCAAAGCCCCCCTAAAGAAGCTCCCCCTCCCGTTAAAGCGCAGATTGGCGATATGCGGCTTTTTTCAAACAGCTTAACACGGCTTGTTGACACTATGAAAAGCGCGGGTATTAAGATAAAAAGCAGTACAACCGAGACCAAAAAATACACCGAGTAT
The DNA here is from genome assembly GCA_045602945.1 of Acutalibacteraceae bacterium. Taxonomy (GTDB): domain Bacteria; phylum Bacillota; class Clostridia; order Oscillospirales; family Acutalibacteraceae; genus UBA737. The sequence goes on from JAZSCM010000019.1 coordinate 43,529, forward strand.
AAGGTTAGAATTGAGAAAGATACCACACGCAAAGAAGCGGTACAGCTCAAAATGTCACTTAGGTAAATTCCGCAAAATGCCCTTTTAGTCCCCTAAGGGCCGCGGTGTTTATACATCAGTCGGTGCGAGGTTTTTCCTTTTCCTCGCACCGCCCATATTCTTCATCCCCCGAAGCGCACTGCCAAAAGCGGTGTGCTTCACCATTTGTATGCTGCTTTGCAGCATACAGCGAGATAAATCCCAAAAGGGATTTGCGAGATATAATAAATTATGCGATATACCTTCGGTGCGATATGTGACTTACGTCACGAGGATTTATCTCATATCGCAGTTGCCGAAAGGCAACTATATCGCGTTTTTAAACATATCGCATTGCGAAGCAATATATCGCCAAGCAACGCAAGGGTTAGCGTGTAGAAAATTTTGCAGAAAGAATTTTTGGTAACTAAACCGGTTGTAACACTAATATGTTTCTGTTGCAAAATTTTTTTATATGTGCTAAAATAACGTTGCGACGCAAACTGAATATTTTTTCTAATACAAAGGAAACTAACTTGGCAAAAGGTGTTCTCCTTTTCTTTCCTTTGTGTTAGAATCAGTTTGCGTCGCAACAAGCTGAGGACGAGCACTTTTTCGGCACACTCCTCGGAGTGTGCTTTTTTATTTGAGGTGGAAAAATGAAAGAAAACGTATGTTGTTTTTTCGGTCACAGAAAAACAGAGAAAACCGAAGAAATGAAAATAAAATTACAGGAAATAATAGAAAATTTAATTGTTAAGCAAGAGGTTGATACCTTTCTTTTCGGTAGCAAGAGCGCATTTAACAGTTTATGCTTAGAATTTGTAACCGAATTAAAGCAACAAAAATACCCTGACATAAAAAGAATTTTTGTAAGAGCTGAATATCCGTATATTAACGAAGATTATAAAAGATATTTGTTGCAGTTTTATGAAGACACTTATTATCCCGAAACGCTTTTAGGTGCTAACAGGGCGGTTTATGTGAAAAGAAATTACGAAATGATAGATAAAAGTAAATACTGCGTTATTTTTTATAACGAAAATTTTGCACCCGCAAAGCGAAAAAGCGGAACTAAGATAGCACTCGATTACGCTAAAGCTAAGAAAAAGGAAATTATT
>JAZSCM010000020.1:0-16144 GCA_045602945.1 Acutalibacteraceae bacterium
AGAAAATGTATGTAATCCGAAATTTATTTCGGTATGTAATCAATCCGAAGGGAAATACACCTGCGGTGATGCCATACACGCTTCGCGTGATTACATACGCCTGACGGCGATTACATACCAATCCTTCGGATTGGATAAAAAAAGAGAAGCTTCTTCAAGCTTCTCTTTTTTTGGAGCTGATAACCAGAATTGAACTGGTGACCTCATCCTTACCAAGGATGCGCTCTACCGCCTGAGCTATATCAGCATTTTTGCGACTTGATTATTATAGTATATTCAAGCCGCGTTGTCAAGTTAAATTTTAAATATATTTGCTTTTTAAAGAATTATTTAATTAATATGAGTATTTAGGATATACAATCTTCTTTGCCTTAAATCTATCAACTGCATAATTGTTAACCTCAGCTTTTAAGGTCTTAGCAAAGTCTTCCATTTCCTTTTCATAATCTTCGTCCTTAATATCGTGACGAACTGTCATATCATAGTTTTCAAGATAGTATGGGTCTGCCATAATATCGCCCTTAATTAAAAGTGCAATAGCGGATTCGTCGTCCTCTTTAACAACTACAACCTCGCCGACAGTCATCTTCTTTACTCTATCATAATACTCATCCTGATAGGATTCCTGAGTGTTTTTACTGCCCATAAGTGTTGCCAATTTATCGAGAGGCTCTGTTTTCTTTTCTTCCTCGGTTGTATCCTCGGTTGTATCCTCGGTAGTTTCCTCGGTGGTTTCTTCGGTTGTTTCCTCTTCTTCCTCTTTTTCGGTTGGATTTTCAGTATAATAAGCGTCTTCAAAGGTTAATTTACCAGCCTTAATGTCTTCAGCATAACCGTTAATTGTTTCAATCTTTTCGGTTTTAGCTTCGCCTTTTAGGTTGCTTAAATCAACGTAAAGAACATTAGCAATAGCATAGTTTTCGGAAAGGAAGTTCTTAATTTCCTCTTCGGTTACAGGGTTTGTACCCTCTTTGCCATATAGGTACTCAAAGTATTGCTGAGTATAGTAGGAATCGAGCATAAATTGTTTGTAGGTGTTAAAACTTACACCGTTTGGCTCGTACAACTCGCTATAACCGTAATAACTCCAATAATAAGCGGCATACTGCTCAACGTTTGTTGTATTAGACTCGTTGATTGTTACGTTGTTTTCTTTACACTTAATTTTATAAGCGGCAATTTTTTTGAGTGCTTCAACGGCGGTATCCTTTACCCATTCCTGATACTTTTTACCGTCAATCTTCTGCGAATAGTAATATCCTTCTTTTGAGGTATCAATGCTGCTGTCCTCTTCTGCCATTTCGTCCACCTTCTTTTGAGCCTGTGAATCGGCATCAATAAAGGCACACATATAATATGCGGACGTGAATTCAACACCGTTTACGGTTACTGCAATTTCGTCTTTCTCGTGGCAACCTGCAAAGGTTAGAAGAATAGCCACAGCACCTAAAAGTGCAACTATTTTCTTTAATAGCTTCATTTGTATTTCCTCCATCAGTGCTTTATAGCACAAAATTTTAAGCATTTAAATAATTATATACTAAAATCTTCAAAATGTCTACTAAAAATTACAACACTTTTGAAAGTTTTGTTAAAAGTTCGTTTATGCTCTCGTTTTTCTCAAGCTTTACCACGTAGGCAGTGGTACCCGTAGGCGATACTGTAAAGCGAGTGCCGAATGCATCGGCTAATTTTTGACCTGTTTTTTCACGTAGCTTATCGGTTTTAAATATTGCCGCAGAAGCGGTTTGGTTAATTTCAAATATACCTGCCGCCGCCGCTTTATTTCTAACAAGCGCTACGTTTATAAGTCCCATAACAGCCTTGGGCGGTTCACCGAAACGGTCACAAAGCTCGTCAACTACGTCCTCTGCATCCTGCTCGTCGGCTATATCGGCTATACGCTTATAAATACCGAGCCTTGCAGGTAAAGAAGCAATATAATTTTCAGGTATGTGCGCCGAAATATTAAGGTCAACCGTACACTCTACTTGCGGCTTTGCCTCGACTCCGTTTTCCTCGTTTACAGCCTCGGATAAAAGTTTTAGATACATATCGTAACCAACGGCTTCCATATTTCCGTGCTGTTCGCCGCCCAGAATACTTCCCGCGCCTCTAATTTCAAGGTCGCGCATTGCGATTTTAAAGCCTGAGCCGAATTCGGTAAACTCTCTTATTGCCTCGAGTCGTTTTTGCGCTACCTCGGACAATGCTTTATTGCCGTTAAAACAAAAGTAAGCGTATGCCCGTCTTGAAGAACGCCCTACCCTGCCTCGCAACTGATGAAGTTGAGAAAGTCCCATTCTATCGGCATTTTCAATTATTAGCGTATTAGCGTTTGGAACGTCCACACCCGTTTCGATAATGGTTGTACAAACAAGCACGTCAAGCTCATAATCAATAAGCTTTTGCCAAACCTCTGATAACTCGTCCTCACTCATTTTTCCGTGCGCTACACCGATTCTAGCCTCGGGCAATAGGTTTTTAAGCTTCGCCGCGCACGAAACTATGCTTTCAACCCTGTTATGAAGATAATAAACCTGACCGCCTCGTCTTATTTCCCTGTTTATTGCATCTATAAGCACACTTGTATTCTGCTCTAAAACGTAAGACTGAACAGGATATCTATCACCAGGTGCTTCATCTATGGTTGACATATCTCTAAGTCCTGACATAGCCATATTAAGCGTTCTGGGAATAGGCGTAGCAGATAGGGTTAGTATATCGACAAACGGATACAGTTCTTTCAGTCGCTCTTTTTGGGCTACGCCAAAGCGCTGCTCCTCGTCGATAATAACAAGACCTATATTTTTAAATTTAACGTCACTTGAAATTAAGCGGTGGGTACCGACAACCATATCCACTCTGCCGCTTTTAAGACCCGCTACTGTTTTTTCCTGTTCCTTTTTAGGAACAAAACGGTTAAGCAATTTTATAGTAACGGGTAACTCACCGAAACGGCGTGTAACGGTGGTAAAATGCTGCATAGCAAGAATTGTAGTAGGCACTAATAAAGCGCATTGCTTACCCTCGGCTATACACTTAAACGCGGCTCTTAGCGCTACCTCGGTTTTGCCAAAGCCTACGTCGCCGCAAAGCAGACGGTCCATAGGCACGGCTCTTTCCATATCGCGCTTGATTTCGTTTACACAGCGCAATTGGTCTTCGGTTTCCTCATACTCAAATCGGCGCTCAAAGTTATTTTGAAGGTCGGTATCCTCAGAGAACGCATAACCCTTAGTTGCCATACGCTTAGCATAAAGCGCCGTTAACTGCTTCGCCATATTCTTAACAGCGGCTTTAACTCTGTTTCGTGTTTTCTCCCAGCTTTGAGTACCTAATCTGTTAAGCTTTATTGTGCCGTCCTCGGCGGCGCCTATATACTTTGAAACCAAATCGAGCTGAGTTACGGGAACGTATAAAACGTCGGTACCCGCATATTTAATTTTGATATAATCCTTAGTAATACCCGAATTGGTTATGCGGTTAATACCGTCAAAAATACCGATACCGTGTCCCGAATGAACTACGTAGTCGCCCCTGTGAAGCTCGTCGAGTGAGCCTATTTCCTTTGCGTTTTTAGGGCGCCTCAATTTTTTCTTTTGCTCGGGCGCTATATATTTGTGAGTTATAAGCGCAAAATTTATAGACGGAATTTCCATACCCGCCGATAATCCGCCTGTGGTGACGTATACACCCTTTTCACCTATTGCATCACCGTCAGGTGAAAGAATTGCGGATATACCCTTTTCGTTTAATTCTTCGGTTAATACTCTGGCGGCTCTCTCTTCACCCGCCAAAATAACCGCTAAACCCTTTGTGCGAGTAACAAGCGCTAAATCCTCTTTTAATAATTCTATATCGCCGTTCCACGAGGATAAACGCTTTAGATTAAATCCGTAATAACCTTTGAGCGCTGAAGAATAAGACGAACGCGGAAAACTCTCAAGATAAACACTCTGGGCAGATTGTGAAAGAAATTGTGCCTTATCAACATATATATCGGCGGTTTTTTTACTTAAAAATCCGTTTTCTAAAAGGCTTTTTATATCCTCTGAATGCCCTATTTCTATTGTTTTAATGCGGTCGGCTATATTTCCCGATTCGCAAACTATTTTAAGACAGTCGGCTGTGTAGTCAAAAATTGTTGCCCTTTTATCGTATAAAAGATTTAAATACGGGTCGGGAGATATCTGCACACCGCCTCCGATTAAGTCAATATCCTTTTGGATATTTTGTATTTGGTTATCGGTTAATTTCTTTTCGCTTTCAAGGTAATTTTCTAATTTTAGTTTTAAAGCCTCATAATTTATAGGAAGCTCACAAGCGGGAGAAATTTTAACTTCTTTTATAGCGCTTCCTCTTCGCTGACTTATAGAGTCAAACTCAGAAATAGAGTCAATTTCATCTCCCCACAGCTCAATTCTCACAGGATTTTCACAGTTTACAGGGAAAATATCAATTATTCCGCCTCTAATAGAAAACTGACCTGCGCCCTCGGTTAACTCACTTCTAACGTATCCTGCCTCAACCAAGTTAGCGGCTAGTTGTTCTATGTTAACAAGAGAATTTGCATCTATTTTAAGTGATACCTTTTCTAAAATTTCGGGTGGAACGGTATACAAAAGCGCCGACTCAACCGATAAAACAAGCACGTCAAAACCCCCGCCAATTATCTTTGACAGGGTGTTTATTCTCTTATGCTCATACTCTCTTGAAAAGCCAGAGACTCTAAGCAAATTATAATCTCTAAGCGGTAAATAGAGTGCTGTAAGTCCCAGCGATAAAAGGTCGTTACAAAGGTTTATAGCACTAGCCTCGTCGGGTGTGAACACAACGGCTTTTTTGTTGGTGTGTTCGAATAGCGACGAGATAAACACCGCTTTATGCACCGCAGACAGTCCTGTTGCGGCTATAGGCAGATTACCGCTTTTAGCATCGTTTAAAAGCTTTTTATATTCAGGGTCTTTAAGTATTACACGATTTAAGAACTTCATATTTACTTACTATAGGCATTCATAGCCTTATCAATGCCGCTGTTTACAATCATTTTTGCGGCATCCACAACAGTTTCAAGCGATTTGTTAAAGACTTCTCTTTGCTCACTCGGGATTTTACCTAAAACCCAATTTACCAAGTCATACTGTGGATTAGGCTTTTTGCCGACACCTACCTTAATTCGCATTATTTCCTCAGTGCCCATAACTTCAATTATATCGTTAACGCCTTTTTGACCGCCCGAGCTTCCCTTTCTCCTTATTCTGATATTGCCAACGTCGAGAGATACGTCATCAAAAATCACAATAATTTTATCAATCGGTATTTTATAAAACGAGGAAGCTGCCTGCACGGCACGTCCCGAATTATTCATATAGGTTTGCGGTTTTAAAAGGAGTATTCTTTTATCGCCTATCTTGCAATCACAATAAAGGGCATCAAACTTATGCTTTGAAATCTCTACGTTTAGAGATTTGGCTAACAAATCAATTGCCATAAACCCCGCGTTGTGTCTTGTATCCTCGTACTGCATTCCGGGATTTCCAAGACCTACAATCATATAATCAAACGCACTGTTTTTTGATTTAAAAAACATTCTAACACCTTAATTCAATTTACGTATTTAGTATATAATAACATATTTTTTATTACTATTCAAGCATTTAAAAACCACTTTTTACATGCGACGTTATTATGTTTATTTATACATAATTTTACCCTCTAGATTGACATTTTGTTAAACTAAAAAGGAGTATAATATTTGTGCAACGTCTAGAATAGAGGGGTGATACACACGGTAGTATACGCAGATATTTTGGTTGCAGTAAACCTAATATGCGACTATTTTCTACTAAAAACCACCTCTTTTTTTGCTAAGGAAAGCGTAAAAACCTTTAGAGTTCTTTTGGCGGCGGTAGTTGGCGGTGTGGCATCGCTCTGGATTTTTGTTCCCCAACAAAGCATACTCACAAACGCACTTTTTAGACTGTTTATTGGCTCCGTTATGATTTTTTCTGCCTTTGGTTTTAAATCCTTAAAGCGCTTTATTAGGCTTAACCTTTTACATTTCCTTATAAATTTCGGTTTTGCGGGTAGCATGTGGGCGTTTTATTACATATTCAGACCAAACGGTATGGTAGTTTTCAACTCGGTTGTGTATTTTGACGTTTCGGCAGTTTTTTTAACCGCTTTTTCTGTTTTGGGATACGTTGCCGTAACACTTATTAGCAGATTTATAGCTAAAAACGCATCGGTTGCCGAAAGATACCCTATAGACGTTTATATCGAAGACAACAAATTATCCTTAACAGCTATTTCGGATAGCGGCAATTCGCTAAAAGACGTTTTCGGAGTTAGCGAAATAATAATTGTCGAAAAAAAGATAATAGACAAATTCAAAAACCAATGTATAGACTCGCGCTACAGGGCGGTGCCTTGCAATACCGTGTCGGGCGAGACCTTACTTGACGGGTGGCGCTTTGACAAAGCGGTAATACATATTGATAAAAAGAAAAAGGAGTTTTTAAACCCTATACTTGCTGTTTCAAAAAGCAGTCTCAGTATCGAATGTGATGCAATAATTAATCCGGAAGCGGTGTTATAATTGAAAATATTTACTGTATATAAACTTAAAATCACAACCTTAATTTTTAAAATTATAGAAAAATTAAAATACTCAGGTAGCACACACTATATAAACGGTCCCGAAACCCTGCCGCCGCCGTTATCTACGGAAGAAGAACAAGAACTGTTGCAAATTAGTGACCAAACTTCACGCGAAAAACTTATAGTTCACAATCTTCGCTTGGTGGTATATATTGCCAGAAAATTTGATTCTTCTGGTAATAATATAGAGGACCTTACTTCTATCGGTACAATAGGTCTTATAAAGGCAGTAAACACTTTTTGCCCCGATAGAAACATAAAACTAGCCACCTACGCCTCTCGCTGTATAGAAAACGAAATTTTAATGTATCTTAGGAAAACCTCATCAAGAAAAAATGAAATTTCAATCGACGAGCCTCTTAACACCGATTGGGACGGAAATGAGCTGCTTCTTTCGGATATCTTAGGCAGTGACGGTGACGAGGTTAGAAGCAGTATTGAGCAAGAGGACGAAAAATGTCTTTTAAATTCCTTTATTGAAAAGCTAAGTGCCAGAGAAAAACAGATAATGCAGATGCGTTTTGGCATGGGCGGCTATAACGAGTATACACAAAAAGAGGTTGCCGATACCTTAGGAATTTCTCAATCCTACATTTCAAGGCTTGAAAAACGGATAATCTCTAAACTTAAAAAACAGATTGAAAAAGCGGTTTAAATGTTGTAAAATATAGTCGGTGATTATATTTGGAAAAATATTTTTTTATAGTTCTTTGTGTTTACCTTTTTATTATCAATCTTTTGTCTATAATAATTTGTAGAGTGGATAAATCTGCCGCTATAAATGGCAAGAGAAGAATACCCGAAAAAACGCTATTTATCCTCTCTCTTTTAGGCGGCGCTACCTTTATGTATATTACAATGCTAAATATCAGACATAAGACAAAGCATCTAAGATTTATGCTAACGCTACCGCTTATAATACTATTGCAAATGGCGGCGTTAATCCTTATTATTAAGGCAAATATATAAATTTAAAAAAAGTCTTTACTTTTTGACTTTGTTGTGTTATACTTGATAGGCTACCGAATTCTGTGCTTTTGGCGTCTGCCGTATTTTACGGATTACTCACGGCCTTTGGCTCGGATTTTTGGCGGACATTATAGAAAGGGAGTAAATTAAAATGACTAATGAATTAAAGCAGCAGATTATGGCTGAGTATGCAATTCATGAGGGCGACACAGGTTCTCCTGAGGTTCAGATTGCTGTTCTTACAACACGCATCAACGAGCTTAACGAGCACCTCAGCGTTCACAAGAAAGACCATCACTCACGCAGAGGTTTGCTTAAAATGGTAGGTCACAGAAGAAACCTTCTCGCTTACCTTCAGAAGAACGATATTGAGAGATACCGTTCAATCGTTAAGAGACTCGGTCTTCGTAAGTAATTTTGACTTTTGGCAAACCGTACTAGAGAAGTGCGGTTTGCTTTTAGTTTTTAAAAGTATTTTCGCCTTGTGGATTTTTGCTGTTTAGCGGTAAATCGTGTGCTTTTAAAGTAAAAAAGCATTGGATTTATTGCTAAAACAAAATTCTCCGAGGCTTAAAAATAAAATATAAGGAGATTTTAAAATGTTCGAAAATTTCAAGGTTTATGAAACCACAATTGCGGGCAGACCTTTTAAGCTTGAAACAGGCAAAATGGCAGGTCTTGCAAACGCAGCATTTATGGCTTCCTACGGTGACACAAGCGTTCTTTGTACCGTTACCGCATCGGACAAGCCACGCGAGGGTGTAGACTTCTTCCCTCTTTCAGTTGACTATGAAGAAAAAATGTATGCAGTAGGCCGCTTCCCAGGTTCTTTCCAGAGAAGAGAAGGCAGAGCAAGTGAAAAGGCTATCCTTTCTTCACGTTGTATTGACCGTCCTATCCGTCCTCTATTTCCTAAAGATATGAGAAACGATTGCTCGGTTGTAGCAACAGTTATGTCGGTTGACCCTGACTGTTCACCTGAAATTACCGCCGCTATCGGTGTTTCTGCGGCTATTGCTTGTTCCGATATCCCTTGGGACGGCCCGATTGCCAGTACCTCGGTAGGTTTAGTAGACGGTGAGATAGTTATCAACCCAACACTTGAGCAAAGAGCAGTTTCCGACCTAAATCTTACAGTTTCTTCAACCGCTGACCTCGTTGCTATGATTGAGGCAGGTGCTAACGAGATTGATGACGACCTTATGTTTGACTGCATTATGGCAGGTCACGAGGTTAACAAGGAAATCGTTGCTTTTATAAACGGTATCGTTGCTGAAATCGGCAAAGAGAAGTTCACCTTTGAATCTAGCAATCCTGACCCTGAGATTATGGCTGAAATCGAGACTTTCTGCATCGAAGACGTTAAGAAGGCTCTTGATACCGACGATAAGAACGTTCGCGATGCGGCTTTACTTCCTATCTACAATGCAGTTCACGAAAAGTTTGATGAGCGCTTTGAGGGTAACGAGGCTAAGCTTGACGAGATTATGTATCTGGTACAGAAGCACGTTGTTCGTGCTTGGCTTAAGGACGAGCACAAGCGTGTAGACGGCAGAGGCATTGACGATATCCGTCCGCTCGACGCTCAGGTTGACCTACTACCTCGTGTTCACGGCTCGGGTATGTTTACAAGAGGTCAGACTCAGGTTCTATCTATTGCTACTCTAGCTCCTGTCAGCGAAGCTCAGAAGCTTGACGGTCTTGATGAAGACGTTAGCAAGAGATACATTCACCACTATAACTTCCCCTCCTACTCTGTAGGTGAAACAAAGCCATCCCGCGGTCCAGGCAGAAGAGAAATCGGTCACGGCGCACTTGCTGAAAAGGCTTTAGTTCCTGTAATTCCAAGCGTTGAGGAATTCCCATACGCTATTCGTGTAGTTTCCGAGGTTCTCTCCTCTAACGGTTCTACATCACAGGGTTCTATCTGCGGCTCAACGTTAGCACTTATGGCTGCAGGTGTTCCGATTAAGGCTCCTGTTGCAGGTATCTCCTGCGGTCTTATCACAGGCGACGAGGGTGTTTACGGCGACTTTATGACAATGGTTGATATCCAAGGTCTTGAAGACTTCTACGGCGATATGGACTTTAAGGTAGCAGGTACTCACAAAGGTATCACCGCTATTCAGATGGACCTAAAGGTTCACGGTCTAACACCTGAAATCATTAAGGAAGCATTCGCTAAGACACACAAGGCTAGAATTTATATTCTTGACGAGGTTATGCTAAAATGTATTGCAGAGCCTAGAGCCGAGCTTTCACAGTATGCTCCTAAGATGCTCACAACCGTTATTAGTCCTGATAAGATTGGTGACGTTATCGGTAAGCAGGGCAAGGTAATTCAGTCAATTCAAGAGCAGTGCGACTGTACTATTAACATTGAAGAGGACGGTCACGTATACGTTTCAGGTCTTGATATTGAAAGGGCAAAACAGGCAATTTCTATTATCGACCTTATTGCTAACGACCCTGAAATCGGTGCTATCTATTCAGGTAAAGTTACCCGTCTTATGACATTCGGTGCTTTCGTTGAAATAGCTCCCGGTAAGGAAGGCTTAGTTCACATTTCAAAGCTCGACGTTAAGCGCGTTGAAAAGGTTGAGGACGTAGTAGCTGTCGGCGATCAGGTTATCGTTAAGGTAACTGAAATTGATGATCAGGGCAGAATTAACCTCTCTCGCAGAGATGCATTAGTAGAGATTAACGGCGCTACCGTTGAAGCAGGTGCTGACGAGGAAGCTCCCCGTAAAGACCGCAAGGGCTTTAAAAAACGTTAATTGAATATTAATATAAGAGAACACGCTAAGGAAAATCCTTAGCGTGTTTTTTACTATATAGAGTAAGTTTACTTTATAATCTCATAACACTTTACATCACACATTTCATTTGAGCCAAACTTTAGTTGAGCTTTAGAGTTATGAGTGAATTTCATATCGCATTTTTCCATAACTTTACCAGATGCTATATTGTCAATATGATGTTCTGCTTTTATAATTTCGATACCATCATCAAAGAGTTTAGTTATAACCGCCGAAAGCGCTTCGGTTGAAATTCCGTTATTCCAATACTCGTGCGATAGAACATAACCGATTGTTGCACTCTTGTTATCATCAGATAGGTCTACCACATCAATACACCCAATAAGCTCATTTGTATCTTGCAGTTCAATTCCCCAACGATAATCAAAACCGTTCTGTGCCTCTTGTAAATACATCTTTAGGAGTTGCTTTGTTTCTTCGATGCTTTTGTGGGGATACCACCGACAATATCTTGCCACTCTTTCGTCAAAAGTCCAATTTTTAAACATAGCTTCTGCATCGTTAAAATCTAAGGGCCTAAGTAATAATCTATTTGTTTTTAATATGCTCATGATAACCTCCAAAAATACAAAAACTGTCAATAGCTTTGATGCCATTAACAGTTTAAAAAGGTTAAATTCTTTTCATCACACGTCTAGGCACAAAGCTGAATAAGCCTGTACCTAAAAAGATACAAGCTATCGTCGCATACGTCGTATGATGATAAAAAACATACCATTTTCCTCCTAAAAATTTTTGTCAAGTATAACACAAATTGTATATAAAGTCAATGATAAAAATAGAATTGGATTTAACTTAAAACAATAATTGTACAATTTGAAAAATCGTAGGGGCTGGCGCCTACGACAGCCCGTGAAGATTGGTGAGCGAAAAGCGGGACGTCGAGACGCCGTCCCCTACAAATGTATTTTTAGTTAATATCAAATTATGTTTAGCCTATTATCTTAGGTAGTATTAACTCTGCTATGAAAACAGTAAGGCAGCAAAGAAGTGCCGTTGGGAAAAGTCCTGAGCCTAGGTATGCCGCGATGATACCGACAATTAGTGCTATAACACCTGCAATTGGGTTATTTACGGCATCTATTATTGCAGGGAAGGTCATAACCGCTAGGGTTACGTAGGGCACGTAATATAAGAAGGATTTGATAAAACGGCTTTTAATCGGCTTTCTGATAAGGGTTAACGGCAACACTCTTATAGCGTAGGTTACAGCCGCCATAATTGTTATGTATATATAGATATTACCGCTCATTTCGATACCTCCTCATCTTTTACAGGGAAAAGCAAGGCGGCGGCTACCGATATAATTACTGTGAGAATAATAATCTTGGTACCCGACGAAATACCCGAAAACACGCTAATTCTATTAAAAGCATAGCTTAAAGCAAAGCAAACGGCTATAAGCATTGCTATAATTTTGTTTTTCTTAGCAGGTGGGATAATTACTACCAAAAACATTCCGTAAAGGGCAACGCTAAGGGCATTTACTATTAGCTCGGGTATTATATCTCCCATAAACGTTCCGAGTGCCGTGCCCCCTGCCCAACAAGGAATGGCAACTACCGCCGCGCCGTAAAAGTAAAACGGCTCTAAGAAGCCCTGTCTTGTAACAGAAATCGCAAAAAGCTCATCGGTTAAATCAAAGCCTATAAGAAGTTTGTGTCCCAGTTTTAAATTGGGAGAGAGTTTTTGAGACAGCGCACAGCTCATAAGAATATATCTTGCATTTGCTATAAATATCATTAAAGCCATCTCAATATATGTAGCCGCGGCTGAAATAACCGTAAACCCTGCGTATTCACCCGCTGAAGCGTTACAAAGCAGACTGATAATAAGAGACTGAAGCGGTGTAACCCCCGCATTACGAGCAGTAATACCAAGCGAAAAGGAAACGGCAAAATAGCCAAGACCTATAGGTATACCCGCCTTTACTCCCTCAAAGAAAAGCGACCTTTTATTAAATTTTTGGTTTAAACTTTTCATTCATCCCAAACCCTTTATCTTTATACAAAATAGAACACCGTATCCCAAGCGGGTACTGACGGAAAATGACGCATATAAACTTTATAATCATCACAAATATTTAATACCGCTTTAGGTATCTCAATTAAATCCTCGCTTTTATGGTAGCAGGAAATTAACATTTTGGGTTTATATGCTTTTATGGTTTTTTCTGCACCCATAATAGCGTTTAGTTCTTCGCCCTCTATATCCATTTTGATATAGGTGCACCCTTTATTTTCTACCAAACTATCAACAGTAACGCTGTTTATCAACTTACCTTTAGCTGATACCTTAGAGCCTCTCGAGCCGTCGGCTGAAAAAAGACGCTCACCTACTATATTTGAAGCACATGCGTTAACAGCGTTAAGATTTTTCACACCGCGTAGCTCTGCTAATAGCTTATTATAGGTTTTAAAATCAGGCTCTACTGCTATTATTTTATTATAAGCATCTACCCTACCTAAAAAATCTCTTACCGTATCTCCCCTATACGCGCCTAAATCTACAAAGATTTCGTTATCGTTTAACTTAAAGAAATTATCGTAAGGTTCGTTATGTGTTACCTCACAATCAAATAAATAGTTTAAATTACCGCTTAATTTATAATTTACAGTATTTAAAAAGGTCTTTTTAGAAAGCTCGTCCGCAAGAGACTCGCAAACGCTCTCCAAAGCGTTTTTATTGTTATTATAGTAATCTATATCAAACAGCGCACCGTCGCAAACAGGCACGTCGGGAGCGTATAATTCCTGCTCAGCGGATATACGCTTTATATTATCTATAACGTCAGTCAGCGCAGAGCCAAAACACAGCAAAACTATCATATCTTGGAACTTTTCTTTAGCCTCGCTATAAGATAAAAGCTCAAAGCCGTGAAAGGTTTTTTTGCGCACGAAACCGTCAGACGCAAAAACACCCTGTATTTTAATGCCCCTGTTTTCTAAAACCTTTATTATTTTGTCAGCCCCGTTGCCCATACCGTAAAGGACAATGGGTTTTTGTGTGTGTTTTAAATAATTCCATAAATCCGCTTTCATAAGCAGTATTATACAACAAATTATGGTAACATACAAGTAAAAACGATTGACTATATAAAATTATTTTGATATACTAAAGTTGTATATTTTATCTTTAGGAGGTCTTTTGCTTGAAAAAGGTATTATCATTTGACTTCGGTGCTTCAAGCGGCAGAGCGATGCTTGCAACGTACCAAGACGGCAAAATAAATATGAAGGAAATTCACCGTTTCTCAAACGACCCTGTAATTGTCAGAGGAACTATGTATTGGGATATTCTCCGCCTTTTCTTTGAGGTTAAGGCTGGTATTACCAAGGCTGTGAACGACGGTGGTTTTGATGCTATCGGTATTGATACTTGGGGTGTTGACTTCGGTCTTATCGACAAAAACGGCAGACTGCTTTCTAACCCTGTAAACTATAGAGATGCAAGAACAGACGGTGTGCCCGAGAAGGTATTTGAGAAATACATTTCTTCTGATGAGCTTTATTCTCGCACAGGTACGCAGTGTATGCGCTTTAACACCATTTATCAGCTAATGTATCTAAAGGAAAACGAGCCTGAACTCTTAGAACGCGCCGATAAATTCCTTTTAACACCTGACCTTTTTGCATATCTTTTAACAGGCGAAATTAAAGAAGAGTTAAGTATTGCCTCTACCACCAACCTTTTAAATCCAAACACAAAAGATTGGGACTATGAGTTAATTGATAGATTAGGATTACCCAGAAATATATTCGCACCTATCGTTAAATCAGGTTCGGTTTATGGTATGCTGTCCGATGAACTTTGCGAAGAATTAGGTTGCGAAAAGGTGCCTGTTATCGCAGTTGCTTGTCACGATACCGCCTCCGCCGTTGCGGCAACACCTAGTCTTAACGATGATTTTGTATATATCAGCTGTGGTACTTGGAGTCTGTTTGGCATCGAGTCCCCTGCCCCTATTCTTACAAAGGAAGCCGCCGAGGCTAACTTTACAAATGAAATGGGCTTTGAGGGCAGAACAAGATTTCTCAAAAACATTATAGGCCTTTGGCTTATTCAGGAGTCTCGCCGTCAATGGCGCAGAGAGGGCGTTGAGGTAGGTTTCGACACGCTCGAAAAAGAAGCTCTTGCCAGTGAGCCGTTTAAGTGCTTTATTGACGTTGATGACCCATCCTTTGAAAAGGCAGGAAATCTTCCAAAGCGTGTTTGTGAATACTGCGAAAGAACAGGTCAGTATGTACCGCAAACCAGAGGCGAGATTATGCGTTGCATTTATCAGAGTCTTGCTATGAAGTATAAAGCAACCTTTAATTCTCTAGAAAAGCTTGGCAACAAAAAATACAGCTCAATTAATGTTTTGGGCGGCGGCATTAAGGATACACTTCTTTGCAAACTAACATCGAGCGCTTGTAACGTAACCGTTTTAGCAGGTCCTAGCGAGGCTACCGTTATGGGTAATATTGCAGTTGCGCTCTATGCTTTAGGTGAACTTGATAGCTTTAAGGCTATCAGAGAAGCCGTTTCAAAATCGGTAGAGCCAACCCGTTACGAGCCACAAGACGCATCCGCTTGGGACGAGGCTTATAAGACCTATCTTGAGGTAATAAAGAAGTAAATCAAAAACTTAAAAAAACTTTTAAAAAAGTTAAAATAATAGTTGACATTACTGACGCTTGGTGATATAATAATCAGGCGTCATAAATGCGAGTGTGCTGGAATAGGCAGACAGGCACGTTTGAGGGGCGTGTGTCCACGACGTATGGGTTCAAGTCCCATCACTCGCACCAAAATCCAATCTCGACCTTTTGGTTGAGGTTGGATTTTTTTGTCATATTTATTCAGGACTTGAACTCTAAGAGGGCTGCCCATTAAAAAAGATATCCCTTGGCGTACCTGCGATAAAGCAGATTTATAAGATATATAAAATTACCGCCACGAGTGACCAAACGGTTACTCGCGGCGGTGTTTCATTATTCTTTAATAAACGGCGTATTTCTGATATGTGATTGTAGGCTATATGCTCCCTTATAGCCAATCTCTCTTGTCATCAACAATACGGCAAGCAATTTGTGGCTCGGTCGAGAATAATACAGAACACGCTTTTCACCGTTAATTGTAAGCTCCTGTTTCCATATTAGCTTTAGCGTCAGCAGATCATCTATTACCGCGCTGATCTGATCATTTGCAATCTCGCAATCTCGCTGAAGCACTGCGCTCTCAAAAACATAATTCTCCGCTTTATGATACAAATAGATCAAAGCGTTCATTGTATCCGTATGAGACAGTGCAGCAAAGATCTTTTGCAGATCGTCCTTGTCGTTCAAAAAATGTCCGTATCCTTCTTCCGGTTGCGGAAACACGGAGAAGAAAGGCTCTTTTCCATTAGATACGATTGTAAATCCGTTATCGTCAAGAATATAGGATGCGTTTTTCTGATTCTTGATTTCATTTGGGTCATACTTCTTTCCGATTTCCATACGACAGTTAAACAAACCGCGCTCGATCTGCCAACCGATATCGCGAGCAACGTTGAACCTCTCTTTTGCCTCGGTGTTATGAATCAACTTCACAATTTTGGACGAAACATCCGCCATAGTGACAGAATTATTTCCAAAAAGCTCGTCAAGAGATACCTCAAGCTCATTAGCAAGAGGAATAAGAAGCGCGCCATCGGGATAAGTTTCGCT
>JAZSCM010000021.1:0-2138 GCA_045602945.1 Acutalibacteraceae bacterium
TTAACATTTATGAATTGCTTCCTGCATTCATAGTTTGTTGCATAGTAATCGTTGTTGTTTCTCTGCTCACAAAAGAGCCCGAAAAAGAAATTACCGACGATTTCGATGCAGTTAAGGTTTCACTAAACGCATAATAACACAGAACAAAAAAATACAGCGTGACTTTCACGCTGTATTTTTTTATGCAATTTAAACCTTTATTTCCTTTTCAAAGCTGCCTAATATTTTTACGTTGCTACAGCATTCTTTAAGTTCCTTGAGCATTTGTTTACCGTTTTCGCTGTCTATATTACCCTCGCCCTCGGCATAGAAATAATACTCCCAAATTAAATCCTTAGTCGGTCTGCTCTTTAAGGCTCTCAGGTTAAATCCGTACTCACCGATAACCGATACTGCACGGCCGAGTGAACCTGCAACGTTTTTAACCGTAAACAGCATAATAAAGTGATTATCTTTTTTGCTTGGCGCCTTTTGTGCCCTTGAAAACACTGCAAATCTTGTGGTATTACCCGACGCATCATTTATATGTGATTCTATCTTAGAAAGGCCAAACTTTTTAGCGGCTTCCTCACTGCCTATAGCGGCAATGTCGAGTCTGCCCTGTTCTGCTACGTGTTTTGCGGCTACCGCGGTATTTACTGCTTCTATCTCCTTGAAGCCGTGTTTTTTTATGTATGAGGCGCATTGTCCGAGCGCTTGAGGGTGGCTGATAACCTCTTTTACAGTGTCCACAGTTGCACCCTTTACACCTAAAAGATTTTGAACTATTTCGGCTTCGTATACTCCTGTTACAAATAAGGAACCGAAAAATGCTAAATCCATTACGTGACCAACGTCACCGTTAAAGCTGTTTTCTATAGGAAGCAAAGCACAGTCACAGTCTCCCTTTAAAACTGCATCGTATGCCGCCTTAAAATCCTTACAAGGCACACAGGCAGCATCGGGAAAAACGCGCTCGGCTACTATATTTGCAAACGCGCCCTCTACACCGCTGTAGGCTACGCGCATACCGTCTAGCAAACGGTGTTGCATATTTTTAGATAAATCAATTACTGATTGTAGGAAATTTACGTAGTACGAACGGTATTCTTCTGTTTCTATATTGGCGGTGTTTCGCTTTATAATTTCCTCTTCACGCGCAAAATCATCCACAGGAACGCCGTGTTCCTTTTTATACTGAGCGACTAGCTTTACCGCGTCCATACGCTGTTCGAAAAGCTCTGCCATTTTAATATCAGCAGAATTTATAAGCTGTCTTGCTTTTTCTAAATCGGTCATTTTTAAAATTCCTCTCTGAACTTCTTTAAAAACACCAAAATTATATTCTTTTTTGCTTTAAAAGTCAAGTTTTTCTATATTATTTGTTAAGCAGATAAATCGCTAAATTAAGATATCCCGCAAAGGTAACCCATATTAAATACGGAATTTGTAAAAGACCCGCCAGTTTTGAAATTCTAAAAAAGGTTACTATCATTCCTATTATTGACAGCCATAAAAGTATTAAAATTATAAAGGCGGCAAGATACTCGTTTGCCGAGAAAAAAACAGGCGACCAAATAAAATTCAAAAATAACTGTAAAGCAAAAAACACATAAGCGCTTGTTTTACTTTGGTACATATCTTTTTTCACAATAACCAAATAAAGAGATATTCCCATTAGAATATAAAGAATGGTCCAAACTATAGGAAAAACTATACCGGGTGGCGACAGCGGCGGCTTTTGTATCGTTTTATAAAAGCCCATACCCCCGCCCGAAATCAGTGCTGAAAGTCCTCCTACCGCCAAAGGAATAAAAAGACTTAAACTCAGCTTTTTTAAATCAAGCTTAAAAATCATAAAACTCACCCCGTATATTTTATGCAACGAAAATAAGTTTTATTTTTACTTAAAAAAGAAAAAATCGGTGCGAATAAAATCTTCACACCGATTTTAAGTTTAGTTTAAAATCTTATTAGATTTCAGCGAAGTACTTAATTGTACGAACCATCTGGCTTGTGTAGCTGTTCTCGTTATCATACCAAGAAACAACCTGTACTTCATAAAGGTCATCAGCAATCTTGCAAACCATTGTCTGAGTTGCATCGAAGAGTGAGCCGTAACAAGTCGGATCGTAGCCATGTCGTTCTGTGAGCCAAGG
>JAZSCM010000022.1:0-22819 GCA_045602945.1 Acutalibacteraceae bacterium
AGATGTTGATCCTAAACCTGTAATAAAAGTTACTGATGAGCAGGCGCAAAAAATAATAGAAAAATATTCAAAGTGTAAAAGTGTTTCCGAATTTCAAAATTTAGATATTAAATTAAGAGATAAATATTTAAAGAAATTTAGGGAAAACGGGCTGTCTATTCGACAAATTAGTAGAATGACAGGGGTTAGTTTTAATATTGTCAGAAAATTCTGATAACACAGAGAACCGTCCCCTGTGTTAACCCTGTGTTAACAATAGAAAAATATTCAAAGTGTAAAAGTGTTTCCGAATTTCAAAATTTAGATATTAAATCAAGAGATAAATATCTAAAAAAATTTAGAGAAAACGGGCTGTCTATTCGACAAATTAGTAGAATGACAGGGGTTAGTTTTAATATTGTCAGAAAATTCTGACAACACAGAGAACCGTCCCCTGTGTTAATTAGAGAACCGTCCCCTGTGTTAATTAACATCGGTTTTTCTTCCGGGAAGATTTCGCATATTGTGTGCATTTGCCACAACAATATTTTCGTAATAAGGGCTATTTGCCTCAATTGCCTCGTATACAGGTCTCCAATATACACCGGTACTTTCCATAGCAATGTGGTAACAGTTGTTTTGGTATAACCACTCCACAAAATCTTTCAGTGAACTAGGAAAGGTAGAAAACTGCATACGAATAAACTCAGGCTGTTCTTGCCCTTTAATAATACAAGCCTCAATCATATCCTTGTGAACGTCAACACCGCAACAACATTCTAAAATCGGTTGCATAACACACTCCCTTTCATTTTGCGTGGGTGTGGTTATTCGATTATTTAAGAATTTTAGCGTACGTCATCTAGTGACAGTTCTGTGTACTCCGGAATAACCTTGCTCTTGTTCTACAGGCGTGATTTGTTCAACATTCCGTCCCTCGAGCTTTCCCACAAAACTATTATATCATGGTTTCATTCCTTGTGTGTGATGCGAAATCATGCGGTGTTCTATGTCTTTTTTATACACGTTAGCTAACAAAACAAATTGTTGAATAACTAAAGCCGCCCTTGAGTGTTCTAACCGACACAGTTATTGTGCTACAATTTATCTTTTGTTATAATCATAATGCAGGATGGCCATCCCGAAAAAACAACAAAGGAGAAATTGAATATGAAAGTAAACATTGCAGACGTGATAATAAAAAGACGACGAGAAATGAATTTAACACAGGAAGAACTTGCTTCAAGAATAGGCGTATCATCACAAGCAATATCTAACTGGGAACGTAAAGCGGGGTATCCTGAAGTGTTGCTTATACCATCTCTTGCTAATGCTTTGGATATATCAACAGATACATTGTTTGGGATTGACAACTTAAGTGATGAAGAAATACTAAATCAATTCAAAGATGAATTGCGCCAAACGATAACTGATAAAGAGCAAAAAGAGTGCTTGATACGATATTATCATCAATATTCCAACACATATTGTGTTTTGGAATGGATTGTTTGGATAATTTACCGAGAATACCGCAATGATGACAAAATGATTGCTTTAGCGAAGCAACTGGGTCATCGTATTCTTACTGAATGTACGAATACCGATTTTCGTATTACAGCCAGAAAAGTTTTAGCGTTCATTTGTGATGATAATGAAGCAGAAGAATATCTCAACTCGTTTGACGAACATATACTTATACGCCCGAATATAATTGGAAGACGGCTATGGGATAAAAAGGAATACACTTTAGCACATGACTATTTTGATTTAGAGATGGTCCTATTGTTCCAATACATTCTTGAAAGAAATTCTTACTGTATGGATGCACCTGAAAAGGCAATTGAGTGGAATGAATTGCTGATTGATTTGATGAAAACAATTGGTAACGGCAAAGTACCGGATGGATGGCTTTGCAATTACGGATTGACGCTCATCCGTTTGTCAGCGGCTTATTTTGCTTGTGGAAACCAAGAACTCGGATATAAAAATCTCGAAAACGGCTTGAAAAAATATGAAGAGTGGTATTCGTTTTCAAAGGAAGAAAAACTTACGTTGGGTAGATTATCATTGTTCAATAATATACGTTTTTCAAGAACTGACGGCAACAGTACGATATATCTTGGAAACAGTAAGTATAAATATTACGGTGTTTGCACTACACACGTATCAGAACCGCTTACCAATCAATCTGGTTGGAGTTGGTTTGATGGGGTTAGAAACGAAAAAGAATTTATCGAACTCAAGAATAAAGCTATAGAAATAGAAAGAAAATACAACATCTAACATTTGTAATTTCTAAAATTTGTTTGTGCCTAAAAATTTCCCCTTGACAAATGGAAAAAATGTGTTATAATACTTAGGACAAAGAAGTAGAACACTCTGCGTTCTCACCGATCGATGTGTTATTCGACGGTTGATAAAAAGTTATCATTATGGCTTTTTGGGCGCAGATTTTATGTCTGCGCCTTTGTTATTACAATGTTTTTTACTGAATTACGGAGGTGCTTCACAATCAGCAGCAAAGAATTAGCAATCAATGAAGGTATTAAGTTTAAGGAAGTTCGTGTTATTGATTCCGATGGTTCACAGCTAGGTATCTTACCAATAGCTAAGGCTATTGAAAGTGCTTATGCCAAGGATCTTGACCTTGTAAACATTTCTCCAAACGCCGTTCCGCCGGTGTGCAAGATAATGGATTACGGTAAGTATCGCTTTGAACAGGCAAAGCGCGAAAAGGACGCTAAGAAAAACCAAAAGGTTATCGATATTAAGGAAATCCGTTTAGGCCTTAGCATTGATAAACACGATTTTGAAACAAAGGGCAATCACGCTATCCGCTTCTTAAAGGACGGAGATAAGGTTAAGGTTTCCATTCGTTTCAGAGGTCGTGAAATGGGCCATCCAGAACTTGGATTGGAAACTATGACTCGTTTTGCAGAATACTGCAGCGAGTATTCAACAGTTGAAAAGGCTGCAAAGATTGAGGGACGCAATATGTTAATGTTTTTGGCTCCCAAATCCGGTAAATAAAGTTTATATTATAGGAGGACTTAAAAATGCCTAAGATCAAAACACACAGTGGCGCTAAGAAACGCTTTAAGCTCACCAAAACCGGCAAAGTTAAACGTGCTCATGCTTTCAAGTCACACATTCTTAACAAGAAAACAACAAAGCGTAAGAGAAATCTTCGCAAGACAGTATGTGCTGATGTAACAAACGTTGCAGCAGTAAAGAAAATGATTCCCTATAAATAATAGGAATTTAATTAGTGGAGGTTACTTGAAATGGCTCGTGTAAAAGGTGCGTTAGCTACACGCAAGAGAAGAAATAAAGTATTAAAACTTGCCAAGGGTTATTTTGGCGCTAAATCAAAGCTCTTTAAGACTGCTAAAGAGGCTGTTATGAAGTCAGGCAACTATGCCTACATCGGCCGCAGACTCAAAAAGCGTGATTTCCGTCGTCTTTGGATTACTCGTATATCCGCAGCAGCAAAGATGAACGGTATGAACTATTCAACATTTATGAACGGTTTAAACAAGGCAGGCGTTCAGATTAACCGTAAGATGCTTGCTGATATTGCTGTTAACGATGCAGCTGGTTTTGCTGCACTTGTTAAGACTGCACAGAAGGCTCTTAGCAAATAAAAATTATATCGCCCGAGAAAATTCTCGGGCGAATTTTTGCTATTTAAAGTTAGTTTTAGAAGGTGAAAAATGTTGGATTTTAATAAAATAAGTTCAAAAGACAATCCGCTTATCAAGCTTATATGCTCTTTGCAAGGCTCAGCAAAATCGCGCAAGGAGAACGGTTTATTTGTGCTAGAAGGCCTTAGAATTTGCACCGATGCGTGTGAGAACGGCATAGTGTTTGATAAACTGATTGTCAGCGAAACCTTTCTTAAAAAACAAAACGAGAGTATAAATCTTTTATCACAAAACTGTCAGCAAAATTATCTAGTTACCGATTCGTTGTTTTCAAAAATATCCGATACCGATTCTCCGCAAGGAATAATTGCGGTTGTTAAAATTCCCGAGCAAAAGAAAAGTGTTGATAAGTCAGGTAGATATATAGCACTTGAGAACATACAGGACCCGTCGAATCTCGGTGCTATATCTAGAACTGCCGAGGCGCTGGGAATAAACGGTATTGTTTTAAAATCGGGCTGTGACCCCTTTTCGCCAAAGTCATTAAGAGCTTCGATGGGTACACTTCTTAGATTGCCCTTGTTTTTGACTGAGGATTTAACCGTTTTTATTAAACAGCACTCGCTTAGAAGCTTTGCTTGTGTTGTAGACTCTTCAGCCGAAAAAATAACGTCGATTGAATTTAAAGACGGCGATATTTTAATAATCGGCAACGAGGCTAACGGTATAACAAAAGAAACAGCCGAGGCTGCGCATAAAAAAATTACTATTCCGATGCTTGGTAGCGCGGAGTCGCTAAACGCTGCTGCTGCCGCGGCAATAGCAATGTGGGAGCTTAAAAAATAAACTTTTAGGTGGTGACGATTATGGAAAATAGATTTTATGCTGCTAGAAATTTAATATCATTACAGCATTATCTTGGAATTGCCACCAAAACTGCCAACATTGCTTTTGAGGCATTAAAATCATCGGGTGATATCTTTACCGATATTACCAAAACCGTATCTCAACTTGATTTACCGCCTCAGATATTATCAAAACTTAAAGGCTTTAATTATAATTTTGCCGACGACGTTATTCTCAAGTGTAACGAAAATGCTATAAGGCTGTTGCTTATAACCGACTGTGAATATCCTGAGCGTCTAAAAAATATCGCTGTTCCGCCACTTGTGATATTTTACAGGGGAACCTTTCCTCAGATTGACGATACTCCCGTTATATGTGTCGTAGGCCCTCGTGACGTTTCAGATTTTGGCGCAAAGGCGTCATATTCGTTATCGTATCGTTTTGCGAAAGCAGGTTTTATAATTGTAAGCGGTGCCGCTAAAGGCAGTGATGCTATGGCACATAAAGCGGCACTTGATGCAGGCGGTAAAACTATCGGTCTGCTTGGTTGCGGTCATCTTGTTAACTATCTTCCCGAGAATAAAGCTTTACGGGAGCAGATTGTAGATAACTGTTGTTTACTCTCCGAATATCCGCCCGAATACAAAACAGGTAAGTATACGTTTCCGATTAGAA
The DNA here is from genome assembly GCA_045602945.1 of Acutalibacteraceae bacterium. Lineage (GTDB taxonomy): Bacteria > Bacillota > Clostridia > Oscillospirales > Acutalibacteraceae > UBA737. Next base: position 5,145 of record JAZSCM010000022.1, read on the forward strand.
ACCGTATTATGTCTGCACTTTCTCTTGGCACTGTAGTTATTGAGGGAGACCAAACAAGCGGTGCTATCAATACGGCAAATCACACTATAGAACAGGGCAAGGATGTATTTGTAATACCGGGTAACCCTACGCTTGAACACTATAAGGGTTCTAACAAATTATTGCGTGACGGTGCCATTCCGCTACTCGATGCCAGTGACGTTTTTAACGTTTATATTTCTGAATTTTGCGATAAACTTGATTTAGAAAAGGCGTTCGAGCCTATAAAACGAGCAAAAACTGAAAAAATACAAGAAAAAAACATAAAAATTCAAAAAAATTATGCTGAAGGTCTTTCAAAAGAGGCGCAAATAGTATATAATTATATAGATATAGAAAAATTCACCGCAGACGATTTGTTGGGCTGTAAATTATCGGATGACGAAATTTTGACAGCGCTCACCGAGCTTGAAATGGAGCAACTAATTAAAACACTTCCGGGCGGTATGTATAAAAAAATTTAAAAAACTAAAGGAGATAAATCAATGTCAAAATTGGTTATTGTAGAGTCGCCATATAAGATAAAGAGCATCAAGAAATCCTTAGGTGCTGATTATAACGTAATGGCATCTATGGGTCATATAAGAGATTTGCCTAAGTCAAAAATGGGCGTTGACGTAAATAACGGCTTTAAATTAGAATATTCAAATATGGCTGATAAGCGTGACGTTATTAAAAATCTTAAAAACGCCGCCGCAACGAGCGATTCGGTCCTCCTCGCAACCGACCCTGATAGAGAAGGTGAGGCAATCTCTTGGCACCTAGCTCAAATACTAGGTCTTGATTTAGAGGACACTAATAGAATTACCTTTAACGAAATAACCGATTCGGGTATTAAGGCGGGTATTAACAATCCAAGAAAAATTGATTTAAACCTCGTTGATGCACAACAAGCTAGACGTGTGCTTGATAGAATAGTTGGTTATAAGCTAAGCCCTTTCCTTTGGAAAAAGGTTAAAAGCGGTCTTTCTGCAGGCAGAGTGCAAACTGTTGCGCTAAAACTGATTGTTGACAGAGAGCGTGAAATTGAAGCCTTCAACAGCGAAGAATATTGGACGGTTGAAGCCAAACTTCAATCAGGCAGAAAATCATTTGTTGCAAAGCTTTACGGTACGGCTGACGGCAATAAACTCGATGCAATTGCTACGGGTGACGATGCGCAAAGTATCGTTGACTCACTCGACAACGCAGTATTTACTGTTAGTAATATCAAAAAAGGTGTTCGTAATAAACAACCCGCACCGCCTTTTATCACCTCAACTCTACAGCAAGAGGCTTCACGAAAGCTTGGCTTTACAGGTCAGCGCACTATGCGTATTGCTCAGCAATTATATGAGGGCCTTGAGGTTCCGGGCTATGGTGCTACAGGTCTTATAACCTATATGAGAACCGACTCTTTGCGTATTTCCGAAGAAGCAAGAGCTGCCGCTAATTCGTATATTACTTCACAGTACGGTGCTAAATATTTGCCATCAAAACCACGTTATTTTAAAACTAAAAACGGCGCTCAGGATGCTCACGAAGCTATCAGACCTACAATTATTACTCTGACTCCTGAAATGGCAAAGGACGTTCTAACAACCGAACAATACAAGCTTTATAAACTTATTTGGGAACGCTTTATTGCTTCGCTTATGTCGGCTTGTGTTCAGAAAACGGTTGCGGTTGATATAACGGCTAATGATTATCTCTTTAAGGCAAACGGATATACTGTTGATTTTGATGGATTTACCGTGCTCTATGAAGAGGGTAGAGATGAAGATCTCGATGATGGTGTTTCACTTCCTGAAATGTTGGTAAACGACGTGCTGAAACTTAAGGAGTTATTACCAAATCAACATTTCACACAGCCACCAGCTAGATTTACCGAACCTACGCTTATTAAGGCTCTTGACGAAAACGGTATAGGTAGACCTTCGACCTATGCGCCTATTATTTCAAATATTTTACAGCGCACCTATATCGAGCGTGAGAAAAAACAGTTGAAACCTACACAATTGGGTATTGTTGTTTCTGATTTAATTGCTCAGCACTTTAAACCGATAGTTGACGTTAAGTTTACTGCAGGTTTCGAGAAAAAACTAGACAAAATCGGTACAGGTGAACTTGATTGGATTGATACACTTAACGACTTTTACGGTGATTTTGACGTGCTTTACAAAAAAGCCGAGGCACAAATGAACGGTAAACACGTAAAAATTCCTGCAGTTGAAAGTGACGTTGTTTGTGATAAATGTGGCAGAAAGATGGTTGTCAGAACTAGCCGTTTCGGTAAATTCTTAGCCTGTCCCGGTTATCCTGAATGTAAAAATACCAAGCCTGTTCCTGAGGACGAGATTACACAGCCATGTCCAAAATGCGGTGCTAAGCTTTTAAAGAGAATGTCCAAAAAAGGCAAGAAATTTTATGGATGCTCTGCATATCCTAAATGTGATTTTGCTTCCCCGGGTATTCCTACAGGTGAAATTTGTAAGGATTGCGGCGGATATATCATAAACGGTATCAGAGGCAGAAAATATTGTATGAATGCAGATTGTCCTTCAAGAAAAACTGCCAAATCAAAATAAGGTAAGGCTTATAATGAATAAAATAACTGTAATCGGTGCAGGTCTTGCGGGATGCGAAGCGGCTATGCAAATTGCAAACAGGGGTATCAAGGTCGATTTAATCGAAATGAAACCTCAAAAGCATACACCCGCACATAAAACTGATCTTTTCGCAGAGCTTGTATGCTCGAATTCACTAAAAGCCGCAAGGCTTGATTCTGCCGCAGGTCTTTTAAAACAGGAAATGCGCCTTTTAGGCTCGGTTTGTTTAGAGGCTGCCGACAAATCTTCGGTTGCGGCGGGTGGTGCATTAGCGGTTGACCGTGATATTTTTTCAAGACTTATTACTGAAAAAATATTGTCAAACCCAAATATCACTGTTAAAAACGAAGTAGTGTCAGAGTTGCCAGAAGATAGTATTACGGTTTTGGCTACAGGGCCGCTTACCGATTCTTCACTTGCCCAAAACCTAGAAGCTTATCTTGAAACAGGTTCTCTTAGCTTCTATGATGCGGCGGCACCTATTGTCACAAAAGAAAGCGTTGATATGTCAAAAGCCTTTATTGCATCTCGTTATGGTGATGAGCAAGACGGTGGAGACTATATTAATTGCCCGATGAACAAAGAGGAATACGAACTCTTTTATAATGAACTTATAAATGCCGAAAGCGCTGTTTTGCACTCTTTTGATAAGCCGATAACCGTTTACGAGGGTTGTATGCCTGTTGAAGTTTTAGCAAAACGTGGCAAAGACGCTATTCGTTTCGGTCCCTTAAAGCCTGTAGGACTAAGAGATCCAAGAACAGGACATAGACCTTGGGCGGTCGTTCAGCTTAGAAAAGAAAATTCTATCGGTTCGTTATATAACCTTGTAGGTTTTCAGACAAATCTTAAATTTTCCGAGCAAAAAAGAGTCTTTTCTATGATACCCGGTCTTGAGAACGCCGACTTTATGCGTTACGGTGTTATGCACAGAAACACTTTTATTGATTCACCAAGGGTTTTAAATAAAAACTTATCCCTAAAAAAGAACGGAAATATATTTGTTGCAGGTCAATTATCCGGTGTTGAGGGATATATGGAATCGGCGGCATCGGGTATTGTCGCAGGAATTAATGCCGCAAATTTTATTGAAGGTAAAGAGCCTTTGATTTTACCCGAAATTTCAATGATTGGTTCATTACTTAATTATATCTGCGATGAATCGGTTAAAAAATTTCAGCCAATGGGCGCGAATTTTGGTGTTCTACCGCCTCTTGAAAATCATATCAGAGACAAGCGAGAACGTTATATGGCATTAGCCGAGCGTTCTGTTGCTTGGTTTCGAGAAAATATATCATAATATAAAGGGGAGTTATTATGAGAATTGTTGTTGATGCATTCGGTGGCGACAACGCACCGCTTGAAATAGTAAAGGGTGCCGCGTTAGCGTCTAAAGAATATAACGTTGATATTACCTTAACTGGTAACAAAGAAACAATTGAGAACTTAATTAAGGAACATTCCATTTCCTTTTCAGGCGACCTTAAAATTATACATACCGATGACGTTATCGCTATGGAGGACGACCCTACAAGCATATTGAAAGCACACTCAAATTCTTCTATGGCTCTAGCCTTTAACGAGCTTAAAGATGACGAGGCCGATGCCTTTGTATCTGCAGGTTCTACAGGTGCGGTAGTTGTTGGCGGCACCTTAATCGTTAAGCGTATTAAGGGCGTTAAAAGACCGGCTCTCGGCGCTTTAATTCCGTCACCAAACGGACATTATATGCTAATGGATATGGGCGCTAATGCCGAGTGCAGACCCGAAATGTTAAAACAGTTCGGCATTATGGCAAGTGTTTATATGGAAAAGGTTGCCGGTATTGAAAATCCAAAAATTGCTCTTTTAAATATCGGTACTGAAGAAAGCAAGGGCGACGAGCTTCGTACCGAAAGCTTTAAATTATTATCCGAAGCGCCTATTAATTTTGTGGGTAACGTTGAATCAAGAGAAATGCCTAAGGGTGTTTGCGATGCAGTTATTACTGACGGTTTTACAGGTAATATTGCGTTAAAACTTATCGAAGGTACCTCAATGACCTTGTTTAAGCTTATTAAAAACGTTCTTAAAAAGAACTTCTTTAATACACTTGCCGCCGCAATAATCAAAAAAGACCTATATGCGCTGAAAAGTATGATGGATAGTTCTGAGGTTGGCGGCGCATTGTTACTCGGTGTTTCTAAGCCTGTTGTAAAGGCTCACGGAAGCTCTGATGCCAAGGCAATTAAAAATGCGATAGGTCAGGCAAAATCTATTGCTCAAAATAAAATTATAGAAAAAATTGCAGAAAATATTTAGTTTATTATGCTTTTAAGGATGTGAAAAAAGTGCAACAGCTTGAGAAAAATCTTAATTATAAATTTAATAATATTCATCTTTTAAAGAATGCACTAACACATTCTTCGTATGCTAACGAGGTTAGAAACGGTTTGACTTCTAACGAGCGTCTTGAGTTTTTGGGTGATTCCGTTCTTTCGATTATAGTTTCCGACTATATTTTTAACAATTTTCCAAACCTTCCCGAAGGTCAGCTTACAAAACTCAGAGCATCGCTTGTTTGCGAAAAATCTTTGTGCGGTTTTTCAAGAGAATTAGAGCTTGGTAAATATTTGCTTTTAGGAAAAGGCGAAGAAAAAGGCGGCGGTAGAGAAAGAGATTCCATATTAGCCGATGCCTTTGAGGCTGTTTTGGCGGCAATTTATCTTGACGGCGGTTATGAGATTGCCAAAAATCACGCTTTGAGATTTGTTCTCAGAGAAATTGAACACCCTGAAGATGATGTTTTTAAGGATTACAAAACCGTTTTACAGGAAATTATCCAACGAAATCCCGAAGAAGCTGTTACTTATAAGCTTGTTGGTGAGTCAGGACCTGACCACGATAAGATATTCACCGTTGAAGTTATGCTTAATTCAAATGCCATAGGCAAAGGCTCAGGTAAGAGCAAGAAACAGGCAGAACAAATGGCGGCAAAACAAGCACTCGAGCTTATGGGTGAAAAAATATGAGCGCCGTTCACTCAAATATTTCTATATTTGTTCCTCATATCGGTTGTCCTAATATGTGTAGTTTTTGTAACCAAAGACATATTACAGGCAAACGCAGAGCACCGAGAAGCACCGACGTAAAAAAGACCATTGAAACTGCTATAAATAACAGCAAGAACTTTGACCCTAAAACTACTGAAATTGCTTTTTTTGGCGGTAGCTTTACGGCTATTAACCGTCAATATATGTTGGGTCTTTTAGAAACTGCATACGAATACGTTAAAAACGGCTTAGTTTGTGGTATCAGAATATCAACAAGACCCGATGCGATCGACCACGAAATACTTGAACTTTTAAAAAAATACGGTGTAACCTCTATAGAACTGGGCGCTCAAAGTCTTGATGATAAGGTTTTAAAGCTTAACAATCGCGGACATACCTCTAAAGACGTTATTAACGCTTCAAAATTAATTAAGGAATATGGGTTTTCGTTAGGTCTTCAAATGATGACAGGTCTATATGCAGATACCGACCAAAAGGCTATAAAAACTGCAGAAAAAATTATTGAACTAAAGCCTGACACAGTTAGAATTTATCCAACCATTGTTTTAAAAGATACCGACTTAGAGGCTTTATTTGTCGAAGGTTTTTATAAACCGCAAAGCTTAGATGAGGCGGTTACACTCGCGACTAAATTACTTTCTATGTTCAACGAGGCGAATATAAAGGTCATAAGACTAGGTCTTCATTCTATTGAGCCTAAGGCTTATATCGCGGGGCCTTGGCACCCTGCGTTTTCCGAACTTTGTCAATCTGAGCTTTTCCTAAATAAGTTTAAAAGTGAATTAAACGAAACAGGGGACTATGTGATTTTTGTTAATCCGTCCGACGTTTCTAAAATGATAGGACAAAAAAGATCAAATTTAACAAAACTTAAAGAAATCGGATTTAATTGTAAAGTTATTCCTGATATAAAGGTAAACAAAAATGAAATTGTTGTTGAAAGGGGCTGAAGTTAATGCTGCTTAGTTCTATACAGGTACAGGGTTTTAAATCCTTCGCTGATAAAACCACCCTTAAATTTGGAAAGGGCATAACTGCCGTTGTAGGTCCTAACGGTAGCGGTAAAAGTAATATTTCCGATGCAGTTAGATGGGTTTTAGGTGAGCAATCCTCTAAAAGCCTTCGAGGTCAGTCTATGGAGGACGTTATCTTCGGTGGCACCGATACTCGCCGTCCTCACGGTTTTTGCGAGGTAACTCTTAATATTGATAATGCCGATAGAACCCTTAATTTTGATAATGATTTTGTTTCGGTTACAAGACGTTATTACCGTTCGCACGAGAGCGAATACCTTATTAACAACGTTTCAGTGCGTCTTAAAGACGTTCACGAGCTCTTTATGGATACAGGTCTTGGCCGCGACGGTTATTCAATGATTGGTCAAGGTAAAATTGATAATATTATCAGCACAAAATCCGACGAACGCAGAGATATTTTCGAAGAGGCTTCGGGTATCTCTAAATATAGATATAGAAAAACCGAGGCAGAAAGAAAATTACTTGCGGCCGAGGATAATCTTTTGCGCCTTAAAGACATAATGGACGAGCTTGAATCAAGAGTCGGACCACTCTATGAGCAAAGCCAAAAGGCAGAAAAGTTTTTAAGTCTTGCCGAAAGTAAGAAAAAACTCGAAATCAGCCTTTGGATGTACACTCTTAACAATTCAAAAGAAGCTTTAAGAAACCATGAAAGCAAAATTGCGGCGGCACAAATGCAGTATAAAGAAATAGACAATGCTTTATCCGAATTTGATTCTAAGGTTGAGGCTAACGCTACCGAATTTGCAAGATATACAACTTTAATCGAGCAAGAGCGTACAGCTATTTCTGTTGCAAACGAAAATATCGTTAAGCTCGAAGGCGATATAACCATTATTAATAACGATATTCAGCATAATGCTGAGTTTGCAACCCGCCTAAACAACGAAAAGATTCAGTTAAACATCAGTGATGCCGATGCCACAGGTGAAATTGAGGATAGGAAACGTCAGTTAGAGCAAAAAGAAGTCAGAATAAACGAACTTAACGAACAATTGAAACACTTAGAACAACAGTTAACGGGTCTGCTTACTGACAGCGAAGGTATTTCTAATAAAATTGAAGAGCAAATCAAAATACTAAACACGTTATCTACTGAAATTTCAGATAACCGTGTTGTAAAGGTTACAGCGGATACTTCAATTGAAGAAATCACTATGCGCCAGAGCGCTTTAGAGACCTCCGTATCAGAATTGAACACCGAAAAAGAGGCTCTTGATAAAGAACTTAATGAGACCAATTCGCTTCTTACTCAAATAGAAGATAAAATTATATCTTGTAATAATTCCTTAAAGGGTTATGAGTTAAGACTTAATTCGCGCAGAGAAACACTCGATAAGTTATCTGCTTCAACCGAAGAATTGCGTCTTGACGTCGAGGCAAAGCGCCGTAGACTCCAAATTCTCAAAGAACTCGAAAACAATATGGAAGGTTTCTCACATTCGGTTAAGTTTGTAATGAATGAGAGCAAAAAGGGTATTCTTCCTAATATACACGGAACTATTTCTAAACTTATTACGGTTGATAAAAAATATTCCGTTGCAATCGAAACTGCTCTTGGAAATAATATTCAGAATATTGTTGTAGACTCTGAAGCAGATGCTAAGCGTACTATTAATTATTTAAAGAAAAATAACGCAGGCAGAGCAACGTTTTTGCCTATTGGTACAATTAAGGCTAAAGATATTAAAAACGGCAATTTTGACGGTATGCTAGGCTATGTCGGTGTTGCTAGTGATTTAGTAGAGACAGACAGTAAGTATTTAGAAATCGTAAAATTTTTACTTAGCGGTACTATTGTAACTGAGGATATAGACTCTGCTGTAGCAATTGCTAAAAAGACCGATTATAAGGTAAAAATAGTAACTCTTGACGGTCAAATTGTAAACTTAGGCGGTTCGCTTACAGGCGGCTCGCTTGTAAAACAGGCAGGACTTTTAAGCCGTAGCACAGATATAAATAAACTTTCAGACGAGCTTGTAAAGCTTGAAAACAAGTTGAAACTAAGTGAAGCAGACCTTGAGATAGCAAAGAATGCACTTAATGAAACCGACGCAGATATCACTGCTGTGAAAGCAGACCTTACAACAGCTACTGAGGATAAGATTAGAACACTTGCAGAACTAAAAAGACTTGAAATGCTGATAGATAACAATGAGCGTTCTTTACAAACCTTGTTCAACGAACAAACCGAAGGCTTAGAAAAGGTTAATGCATTGAAAGAAGCTTCTGCTTCTGCCACCACTAAAATTGCAGAACTTGAACAGCAAAAATCATCAATTCAGTTAGAAATTGATAAAATGACCAACGGCAGAAATTCTATTTCTGAACGCAGAGAGATTTTGAGTGAAAATATCACTAACGTTAAGCTTTCTTTGGTTGAGACTGAAAAGGACAAGTCAGCTATTATTGCAAATATTACTGCATTTGAAACAGCTATTGACGATAGAAAACAAAGAGCGGACGATATCGAAGCAGAACTTGCAACTGTAGCTTTTAAGAACGAATCGTTAAACAATGAAATCAAAAATATTCTTGATAATATTGATGATTTAAAGCAGAAAATCGCTGAACATAACGCCGCTATTGATAAATATATGGCTCTTCGTAACGATACCGAAAGGTTTGGTGTTGAACTTAGAAGCAGTGAAAAAGAACAAACCTTAGAGCGTGAAAAAATAAGCGGCGAACTAGCCCGTCTTAACGCGCGTAAAGAGGTTATGGTTAACGAATACGACGAGGTTATCCGTAAACTTTATGATGAATATGAGCTTACAAAGAGCGAGGCAGAAGCATACAGCACAGAGATAGAAAAACCTGCTGAGGCTAAAAAAGAACTTGCTGATATTAAGTCAAAAATTCGTTCGCTCGGCAACGTTAACGTTTCTGCGATTGAGGAATACAAAGAGGTTAAAGAGCGTTACGATTTCTTAAAGGCTCAAATTGATGACGTTGAGGCTTCCCGTAAGGAGCTTTATAAACTGATTAACCAATTAACCTCACAAATGCAAGAACTGTTTGTAGTAGGTTTTGATAAAATTAATCAGAACTTCAAAAAGACATTTACTGAGTTGTTTGGCGGTGGCGAGGCATCTCTTAAGCTTACTGACCCCGATAATATTCTTGAAAGCGGTATTGATATCGAGGCTAGACTGCCCGGTAAGAACGTACCGAGTCTTGACGGTCTTTCGGGCGGTGAGAAAGCGCTTGTTGCTTTGTCTATCTATTTCTCAATTATGCAGGTTAGTCCTCCGCCGTTTTGCTTCTTGGACGAGGTTGATACAGCGCTTGACGATATCAACGTTGACCGATTTGCAGATTATATGAAACAGTCAGGCTTTCCGACACAGTTTATCTGCGTTACACACCGACGCGGCACCATGGAAGCCGCTGATATGCTATACGGCGTTACTATGCAGGAAAAGGGTGTTACTAAACTCTTAGAACTAAACGTTAGTGAGCTGGAAAAGAAATTGCTTGAAGATAAGGGAGCATAAAATGGGATTTTTTAGCAAAATTAAAGCAGGTCTTACAAAAACTAAGAACTCTATTTCAAACGGTATCAACAACATAATTAACAGTTTTACAAAAATTGATGAAGAGTTGTTTGAAGAACTTGAAGAAATACTTGTAATGTCAGATATCGGCGTTGAAACTTCGGTTGCTATTTGCGATAGATTAAGAGCCTACGTTAAGAAAAACGGTGTTACTGACCCTCAGCTTATTAAGAAATATATGCACGACGTAATTGTCGAGATGCTAGGTGAAGACAAGACTCTTACTCTTGATACAAAGCCTTCGGTTATACTTGTTATCGGTGTTAACGGTGTCGGCAAAACCACTTCAATAGGTAAAATATCTTTAATGCTTAAAAAACAGGGCAAAAAGGTGGTTCTCGGTGCCGCTGATACCTTTAGAGCGGCGGCGGCAGAACAGCTTACCGTTTGGGCACAGAGGGCAGACGTAGGAATTATCAAAAGCGTTGAGGGCACTGACCCTGCCTCTGTAGTTTTTGATACTATTTCTTCTGCCAAAGCACACGGCGCTGACGTTATTATCTGCGATACGGCAGGCAGACTTCATAACAAGAAAAATCTTATGGACGAACTAGCCAAAATAAACCGTGTTATTAAAAGAGAGTTGCCTGATGCTTCGATAGAAACGTTACTTGTTTTAGATGCGGCTACAGGACAAAATGCAGTAAATCAAGCTAAGGAATTTAAGAACGTCACCGATATCACAGGTATTATTCTTACAAAACTTGACGGCACTGCAAAAGGCGGTATTGTTGTTGCAATTCACAACGAACTTAAAATTCCCGTTAAGTTTGTCGGAGTAGGTGAGGGGATAGACGACCTAATGCCCTTTAATGCCAATGAATTTGCAGACGGAATTTTTGATACAGGAGAAAACTGATGAAAATTTTTGTTGCTACTCAAAATAAGAAAAAGTTAAAAGAGCTTGATAGAATTTTAACGCCGATGGGCTTTACAGTATTATCACCTAAGGATTTAGATAAACCTTTCGGTGACGTTGAAGAAACAGGTACAACCTTTGAAGAAAACGCTTTAATTAAAGCACATCACGGTTTAGAGGTTACAGGATATATAACCGTTGCCGACGATTCGGGAATTTGTGTGGATTATTTAAACGGTGCTCCCGGTGTATATTCTGCAAGATATTCGGGTGCCGATGCGGACGACGAGCGAAATCTTTACAAGTTACTCAAAGAACTTGAAGGTGTACCCCAGGATAAGCGCCAAGGAAAATACGTTGCCGCAGTTGCTTGTGTATTTCCTGACGGTAGGGAATTTACAGTCAGAGGCGAATGTCACGGTTATATTGCCGAGTATCCCGAGGGCACTTCAGGTTTTGGATATGATCCGATTTTTATTGGTGAGGGCGGTTGCTTTGCAAAACTTACCGATGAGCAAAAGGATGCGGTAAGCCATAGAGGCAAAGCATTGATTAAATTTAAAGAAGAATTGAAAAAATACATTAATGAGGAAAATTTATGTTAAACAGTAGACAACGCGCACAACTAAAAGGTATGGCAAATAGTATGGATACCATTTTGCAGGTTGGCAAATCGGGTATCGGTGAACAGCTGGTTAAACAGGTTAAAGACGCATTGGAAGCCAGAGAATTAATTAAACTCAAATGCTTAGAAACTTCTCCTGTTACCTCAAGAGAAGCAGCAGACCAAATAGCAAGTTTGGTTGGCGCTGACGTCGTTCAGGTAATCGGTGGAAAGTTTGTTTTATATAAACAAAGCAGTAACAAAGAAAATAGAAAGATTGTGTTGGTGAAGTAATATGCCTAATATCGTAATTTTCGGCGGTACATTTAATCCGCCACACCTTGGACATCACGAAATGATTTCGGCTTTATGTGATCTTAAATTTATTGATAAGGTCATTGTGACTCCTACTAAGGTGCCACCGCATAAGTTTTGTGATAAGTTAGCCTCTCAAGAAGATAGACTTGCTATGATTAAACTTTTGTGTGAGGACTTTATTAAAACGGAAGTTTCACTGGTCGATATGGAGCGCGAGGGTAAAAGTTATTCAATTGATACCGTTTTAGAACTTAAAAAACAGTATCCTGATTATGATTTTTATTTTGCTGTCGGCGGTGATATGTTGGCAACACTTGACACTTGGCATAGATGGGAAGAACTAATTAAGGAAACGTCATTTATTGCATTCTCAAGAGGCGATGAAAAATCGTTTTTAGCAGATTTTGAGCGCATGTCAAGTTTAGGCGCTAATATTCTTATGCTTGATGATAAAATCACCGACGTATCATCTACAAGCCTCAGAGATAAACTTGATCCCAATTTGGTAACTCAAAAGGTTTACGATTATATTTTAAAGCACAAATTGTATGACGAAAATTCAAATGAATCTTTTGATAAATATTCAGACCTTTTAGCCCAAAAACTTGACGAAACCCGTTATAAGCACTCACTTGCTGTTGCTAAAAAGGCAAGACAACTAGCGAGAAAATATGGTTGCGATCAAGAAAAAGCATATACAGCAGGTCTTTTACACGATATTACTAAACTTGCTACAAAAGAGGAACATTTTGAGATTTTCGATAAAGCAGGAGTAGTTTTAAACGACGTAGAAAAGAATTCCAAAAAATTATGGCACGCAATTTCGGGCGCTGAGTACGTGCGTTCAGAACTTGGAATTACCGACCCTGAAATTTACGATGCTATCCGTTATCATACTACTGCAAAAGCTAATATGTCGCTTTTATCTAAGGTTGTATTTCTTGCCGACTTTACCTCTGAGGATAGAAAGTACAGCGACGTTGATATAATGCGAATGTTAGCAAATACCGACGTTGATATGGCTATGAAGTATGCTATCGGATATACTGTTAATGTTCTTGTTAACGATAAACGCGCCGTGCATCTTGACGCGCTTGAAGCATACAATGAAATTGTTTTGAAAGGAAGTAAGGGTTAGAGTGCAGATTAATGAAATAGCAGTTATTGCCGCTAACACTTTAAATAATAAAAAGGCAAGAGCACTAAACGTTTTAAAGGTTGAGGAACTTACAGTTTTAACAGAATATTTTGTTATTGCAACGGCAACCTCATCAACACACGTTCACTCACTTGCCGATGAGGTTGAAACAAAACTCACCGAAGCAGGTTTTGAACCGCATCATATTGAAGGTAAATCAACAGGTTGGATTGTTCTTGATTATTCTTCGGTAATAATCCATATCTTTACTCCTGACCAGCGTGAATTTTACGGTCTTGACAATATTTGGAGTGACGGTAAAAGCGTTGATTTATCCGAAATACTTGAAATAGCACAGGAGGACTAGTTATGAAATATAATCACAGTGAAATAGAAAAAAAGTGGCAGGATATATGGGACGAAAATAAAACCTTTGCCGCAAAAAATGATTATACGTTGCCTAAGTTTTACGGACTTGTAGAATTCCCTTATCCATCAGGTCAGGGCCTTCACGTAGGTCACCCACGTTCTTATACCGCTCTTGATATTGTAGCGCGTAAGAAAAGACTCGAAGGCTATAACGTTTTATATCCAATGGGTTGGGATGCTTTCGGTCTTCCTACCGAAAACTTTGCCATTAAAAATCACATTCATCCATCAATTGTTACCGAGCAAAACGTTGCTAACTTTAAGCGTCAGTTAAAATCTCTCGGCTTTTCATTCGACTGGGATAGAGAAATAAACACCACCGACCCTTCTTATTATAAGTGGACACAGTGGATTTTCTTACACCTTTTCAAGAAAGGTCTAGCATACAAAAAGCAGATGTCTGTTAACTGGTGTACATCCTGTAAGTGCGTTCTTGCAAACGAAGAGGTTGTTGGCGGTGTTTGTGAGCGTTGCGGTAATGAGGTTGTTCACAAGGAAAAGAGCCAGTGGATGCTTAAAATTACCGACTATGCAGAGAAGCTTTTAGACGGTCTTGACGATCTCGACTTTATTGAAAGAGTTAAGACTCAACAGCGCAACTGGATAGGCCGTTCATACGGTACTCAAGTGAAATTCACCACAAATATCGGTGATGATTTCGAGATTTACACAACCCGTGCCGATACGCTTTTCGGCGTTACCTATATGGTTATGTCACCTGAGCATCCGCTTATTAAAAAGTGGGCAGATAAGATTAAAAACATAGATGAGGTTAACGCTTACTGTGCCGAAGCCGCTAAGAAATCTGACTTTGAGCGTACCGAACTAGCAAAAGATAAAACGGGCGTAAAGCTTGAGGGTGTTACTGCTATTAACCCAGTAAACAACAAGGAAACACCTATTTTTATTTCTGACTACGTACTTATTTCTTATGGTACAGGCGCTATTATGGCAGTACCCGGACACGATACTCGCGACTGGGAATTTGCTAAGAAATTTGGTATTCCGATTATTGAGGTTGTTGCAGGCGGCGATATCGAGAAAGAAGCATTTACCGATTGCGCAACAGGAACTATGGTAAATTCAGGCTTCCTTACAGGTATGAGCGTTGAAGATGCTAAAACAGCTATTCAAGAGTGGCTAACAGAAAAGGGAATAGGCTACAAGAAAACTAACTACAAGCTTCGTGACTGGGTGTTCTCACGTCAAAGATATTGGGGCGAACCAATCCCGATTGTTTATTGTGAAAAATGCGGCTACGTTCCGCTTGATGAGAGCCAATTACCGCTAACGCTTCCAAACGTTGATTCCTATGAGCCGACCGATACAGGCGAATCTCCACTTGCTAAAATGACCGATTGGGTAAATACCACTTGTCCTCATTGCGGCGGAAAGGCGACAAGAGAGACCGATACAATGCCACAGTGGGCAGGTTCTTCTTGGTATTTCTTGCGTTATTGTGACCCAAATAATAACGAGGCATTTGCTTCAAAAGAGGCACTCGAATATTGGGGACCTGTTGACTGGTATAACGGCGGTATGGAGCATACAACACTTCACTTACTTTACAGCCGTTTCTGGCATCGTTTCTTATATGATATAGGCGTTGTTCCAAATGCCGAGCCATACGCTAAGCGTACAAGCCACGGTATGATTTTGGGTGAAAACGGCGAAAAGATGTCAAAATCAAGAGGCAACGTAATTAACCCTGACGATATTGTTAGAGATTACGGCGCAGATACTATGCGTCTGTACGAAATGTTTATAGGTGACTTTGAAAAGGCAGCACCTTGGAGTCAGTCGTCAATTAAGGGTAGCAGACGTTATCTTGAAAAGGTTTTATCTCTCGTTGACGTTTTAACCGACGGTCACGAGTTTAGAAAAGAACTTGAAACCGAATTCCATAAGACCATTAAGAAGGTATCCGAGGATATCGAGGGTCTTAAGATGAACACAGCAATTGCTTCACTTATGGCACTACTTAACTCAATTACAGCAACAGGTAGCATAAACAAAGCAGAGCTTAAAGCATATATCATAATGCTTAACCCATTCGCACCTCACTTAACCGAGGAAATTTGGCAGCTTTGCGGTTTTGAGGGAATGCTAAACGGTACCGAGTGGCCAAAATTTGATCCTGCAAAGTGCGTTGACGCTTCGGTTGAAATAGCTGTTCAGGTTAACGGAAAAATCAAGGCTAGAATTAATATTGATGCTAATATTTCTGCTGACGATGCACTGTCTCTTGCTAAGAAAGAGTCAGGCGTTGCTTCAGCAATTGAAGGCAAAACAATAGTTAAAGAATTATACATTCCAAAGCGCCTTGTAAATATTGTTGTAAAATAATTAATAAAAACGGAGATAACTTTAAGCAGTTACCTCCGTTTTGTTATGACATAAAATTTACACTCAGTTAATATTTAAGCCTATTTGTAACTTGTATTATGTAAAAAATTCACTTATAATAATAGTAGTAATTACAAGGAGGGGATTGTATGAAAAAAGGAAAAATAATGCTTCTTTTTTTAATTCGAGTTCCTATAAGTTTATTACTGGTTGTAGCAATTGTTTTTTCAGTAAGGCTACATATTTCAAGACAACCATATCGTGATTCGCTAAAATTGATTAAAGCAATAAAAAATGAAGATATTGCTGAAATTAAGCAAATGCTTGAAAGCGGTGTAGACCCCAACGTACTTACTACGCCCGATTATGAGATACTTTTTTGGAATGCTTTAGAAACAGGCCCTCAAAGGCCGTTAAGCGTCGCTTGTGACGTTGCTAATTTGTAAATTGTCAAAATGCTTATAGAATATGGTGCGACTGCAGAAGATGACGGTAAAAGCGGTTGGAGCCCTTTGCAAGAAACACTATTTTATTATCAAACCGACGATGTAGAAATAGTGAAGCTTTTATTAGAAAACGGTGCAGATCCTGATTTCGCAGAAGAATATTATAATTTGCCTGTATTCAACGCTGCAGAAATGCGCCCAAAGGTGTTTGATAAAAATAAAACTAACGGAACGGTTTTTTCTACTGGTTACGATGTTGAAACAGCTAAAAAAATAACTGAAATAGTAATTATTTTACTTGACGATAAGTCGATAAATATTAAAACAAGCTCGGGACGAACACTTCTAATGTATGCCGCGGAAAGTGGGAACATTTATTTAGTTGATTATCTTATAGCAAACGGATCCGATGTTTCTATTAAGGATAATCGTGGCAAAACTGCCTATGATTATGCAAAGCAAGAAAATAATGCAGAAATTCTTGCTTTGCTGAAGCATACAGGGGACGGATATTTCTAGGGAACAAGAAAGACAGGGGACGGTGTTCTGTGTCTTTTCACAGGCTGAAATTTTCTTTTACGCTGGTCTCGGATTTTCTTTAGATTTTAATCTTGATAAGTTTTTTGATAAGGTGAGTGTTTTTTTGATTAATAAAAGAATTTTGTTTTTAAAAATATTTTCGATAACTATTTTATACATAGTTGCTTTAATAATTCAAGTTATAGGTTATATATTAGTGAAAAAAACATCGAACCTTGATTTTGCTATAGTATTTTTAGCATCAGGCGCACTTCCTTTTTGTCCTTTGTTTTTTATTGTATCAACGTTTATGCCTAAAAAACTTTTACCATTAAAAATAATTGTTTATTTCTTTATAACACTCATTTTAGTATGCTTTATACTTTTGTGCATTGTATCTGTAAACAATGATTTTATAGTTACACCTAGCGGAGGCGTAACATGGTAACGAAGGGAAGGGGTAACATAGGGGACGGCAGAAAAGACAGGGGACGAATTTGGATTTTTGATAACGGATGGGGAGGTTGATTTTGTGAAAATTTATACTACAAACAACACAGAAACCGATAGCGTTGAGATATTACTCGACTATCAGGAATTTAAAAAATTGGTAATTTCTTTAAAGAAGTTTGAAGACGAAGTCAACCAATTTAAAACGAAAAACAAAGATACAAAGGATTTGGGTTTTACGCATTTACATTTAAAGGACTGTGGTTTAATAGATGAAAATAGCAAATCGGAT
>JAZSCM010000023.1:0-8967 GCA_045602945.1 Acutalibacteraceae bacterium
TGCTAACAAGATTCTTGACGTATACCTTGCTGATCCTACAATCGACACAACAACCAGACTAACTGCTTGTTCTGAATCAAACGGTCAGCGTAACCAGGTATTCTACAATGAAGAGGGTACCGTAGTAGTTGGTCCTCAGACCATTGAAGATCCTGCTCAGGTATTTGACTTCTGGATTGGTTGCGGTAACAGCGCTAAGAAGACCTGGCAGATTTCAAACATCTCCTTAAAGGTTACACATCCAAACGGTAAGGTTGAAAACTATCCTTACATTCCAAAGTATCCTGTATACTTCGGTACTGAGGCTGACGGTTTAAATTCTAACCTCACACACTATCCATGCCAGTTAACACCGGCTGACGAAATTGCAAACCTCGACTTCACTGACGGTTTCGTTTTCTGGGGCGGTAAGGCTACAGCAGGTTCAGGTGCACTTGCTTCTACAGCATTTGACATTATAACCGAAGCTGACGGCAACAAGTATGCTCAGGTTAAGGCTGATGGTTATGTATCTAACATTTCTACAGTTCTATTCAAAGCTGAAAACGTTCAGCCTGGCGATAGCCTCGTAGTTATCTACGACGTAAAGGGTAAGAACGGCTTTGATATCAGACCTAAGCTTGTTCAGGAATTCCTTAAGGAAGCTGCAGTTTATGATAAGACAACAGGTCTTAATACTGCTATGAAGGCTGACGGTTCTGCATTATTAAACTGCTCTCCAGGTGCACCTACTGTTATGGTAGGCACAGCTGTTGAGAACGGTGAGTTTGCAGTTCAGACCGAAAAAGAAGGTTGGACCACACTTATCGCTGAGACTAACGTAACTGTTAATGAGCCTAAGGACTCTTTTGCAGCTACCCAAACAAAGGATACCTTAAGAGATGATATCTTCCTACAGGTTGTTATTGGTTGCCCATCTGAAGCAGGCGTTGCAGCTGGTGACGTTCTTGACGCAGCAGTTGATAACATTAGAATTGCTAAGGTTGTTGACGGTGTTTATATTGACATCACTGACAATTCTGAAATCTACAATCCAAATGCTAACAACAACGACGGTACAGGCGGAAACGACGATAACAATAATAACGACAACACAGGCAACGGCGGTACTACAACACCACCTACCGGTGACAGCGTTTTAGCTCTTGCTGCTCTCTTCTTCGTATCAGGCGCTGCTGTATTTGGCACTGCTAAGGCTATGAAGAACAGATAATCTTAAAGATTATTTGAAACTTTAAATTAAACTAGCGGTTGGACTTTTTGTCCAACCGCTTTTTTCTTTTTATAACAAAAAAGGTTATCCACCTGTAAACAATAGATGGATAACCTTTATTTTTTAAATCATATAAAGTAAAATCGCAAGGAAATGGAAAATGCTACCGAGTACCACAAAAATATGAAATACAGAATGTAAGTAGCAATGCACCTTTTTTCCTGCTATTGCAAATAGCACAGCGCCGAGAGTGTAGGATACACCGCCTATAAGCAGAAGCGTCAGTGCGGGTTTTGGAATAACGCTTAGTGCAAACTTGCCGGGCAGTACAATGCACCAACCAAGCGTAACGTAGCAAATCATTGAAAAAATTGAATATTTTTTAAGGTCGATAGCATTAAGCACGATGCCTAACACCGAAACTCCCCAAACTACGCCGAATATTACCCATCCGAGCACCGCGTTTTCTTTTCTCAAAAAACCTAGCGATATGGGAGTGTAGGTGCCCGAAATTAAAATAAATATTGTGCAATGGTCGATTACCTGCATAACCTTTTTAGCCATTCCGCTTTTTAGTCCGTGATAGACACTCGACATTGTGTAAAGAGCTATCATCGAAAAGCCGAATATAAAAGCGCCAACTATTTTATAAGGGTCACCTACTAAAAACGCCTTAATTACGCAAAAGGTTAAGGCAATAACACCAAAACCGCCGCCAACTATATGGGAGACCATATTGAATATTTCTTCTCCCTTTGTATAGTCAGGCAGTAGTCTGTCTTTAAGTTTTGTTCGTTTCACTAATGCCACCTATTTGCCTAACAGTCTATCCATTACCGAAGGACCGTGCTCGATAAATATACCGCTTTCCTTAGCAGTTTGCTCGTTGAAGGTGTCAGCACCGTTATACTTTTTAGCACTGTCAAAAATAAGATAGGGAACAGGATTTCGCGAATGGGTTTTAATTTCGAGCGGTGTCGGATGGTCAGGCATAATAAGAATTCTGAAATCCTCGCCGCATGTATTTAAATATTCAAGACAGGGCTTTAAAATCTTTTGGTCGATAAGCTCTATTGCTTTAACCTTGTTTTGTGCCTCGCCTCTATGACCGCACTCGTCAGGCGCTTCAACGTGAAGATATACTAACTCATATCCTTCTTTAAAGGCTTCAATTGCGGCTGACGCCTTACCCTCAAAGTTTGTATCAATATATCCTGTAGCACCGCAAACGTTTGGAGTTTTCATTCCCGCACATTTGCCTATACCTTTAAGCAGGTCCACCGCACTGATTACACAGCCGCTAACACCGTTTTTATCCTTGAAATTTTCAATTTCAGGCTTGGTGCCTTCACCCCAAAGCCAAATTGAGTTGGCAGGGCGCTTGCCACGGGCTACTCGCTGTTTGTTTACGGGATGGTCTTTAAGTAAATCGTAGCTTTTCTTCATAAGCGTAATTAAAGGCTTTGCATTTTCAGATTTGCTTAAATACTCACCTATAACTCTGCCGCTTATATCGTGAGGCGGTGTCATATCGCCAAGGTCAACCGTGCCGTTATCAACCACTAAACAGTGTCTATAGCTGACACCCGAATAAAACGAGTATATTTCGTTGCCGAAATTTTCCTCAACGGTTTTGATTATCTTAGCCGCTTCTTCGGTAGAAATATCGTCAGCACAGTAATCAACCATAGTTTTATCCTCGTAATTTTCCTCATCGGATAGCGTTACGAGATTACATCTGAGAGTTACGTCGGTATCCTTTAGTTCTATACCTATTGAAGCCGCCTCTAATGGCGAACGGCCTGTATAGGAAACCAGTGGGTCATAGCCCATAACCGAAAGATTTGCAACGTCGCTTCCGGGCTTCAGTGAATCGGCAACGGTTTTACAAAACCCGAGCTCAGCACTTTTTGCCAAAGAGTCCATACAGGGCTTGTTAGCACATTCCATTGGCGTTTTATTATCAAGTATTGGATTTTTTGTATCCGACATACCGTCACAAAGCAGTACCATATATTTCAAAGTAATCACTCCTTCAATTTAAAGTTTATATCATTATACCAAAAATTAGGATTAAAGTAAAGAAAAAAGACTTTATATTTATAAGGATTTATAGTATTATATTTACAGTATTTTAAAGTGAGGTAAAAAAATGCAAACTTTATTTCCCGAGGTGCTGTCTCCCGTTGGCTCATACGAAGCTCTCAAAGCCGCTGTAAGAAGCGGCGCAGATGCCGTATATCTTGGCGCAAAGCAGTTTAGTGCGCGTAGAAATGCCGATAATTTTGATGAGGATGAGCTAAAACAAGCAGTCGCATACTGCAAGGTCAGAAACGTTAAGGTGTATCTTGCCGTTAATATAATGGTAGGGGAAAATGAACTGAAAAACGCACTTGAAACGGTAAGACAGGGTGTAGAGTGCGGAATTGATGCTGTAATCGTAGCCGATTTAGGCTTGGCTAAATTAATACATACAGCCTTTCCCGACCTTCCGCTTCACGCTTCTACACAAATGACTATACATTCACCCTCTCCTTTAAAGTATTTAAAGGCTTTAGGCTTTTCAAGGGTTGTAGCTTCCAGAGAAATGTCAAAATCCTCACTTGAAGTTTTTTGTAAAGAGGCTAATGCCTTAGGTATTGAGGTTGAGGCGTTTGTTCACGGTGCGCTTTGTATGTGCGTTTCAGGTCAGTGTTTGCTATCCTCGGTGATTGGCGGCAGAAGCGGAAACAGAGGTCTTTGTGCAGGACCTTGCAGATTGCCCTTTAAGGTTAAGGGTGGTACAGGCTATGATTTAAGCCTTAAGGATTTATCTCTTATTTCCTACGCTCAAGAGTTAAGGGAAATGGGCGTAGCCTCTTTTAAAATTGAGGGCAGAATGAAACGTCCTGAATATATAGCCGCCGCTACGAATGCCTTTCGTTTAGCGGTTGACGGTCAGGCAATACCACAAGAGCTGACCGACGCATTAAACAGCGTTTTTACCCGTTCAGGCTTTACGGACGGATATTATAAAAACAAACTAGGCAAGGATATGTTCGGTATCAGAACCGAAGGCGATGCCGAACTTTCAAAAAGCACTTTTTCTTACCTTCACAGCCTTTATAGGAACGAGCGAAGCAGTGTGCCTATAAATATAATTGCAGTAATTAAAGAGTTATCACCAATATCAATTACTTTCAATGACGGTCTACACAAAGTTACCGTTAATGGTGAAATACCCCAAACGGCTCAAAATAAGCAGGCTACAAATGAGGACGTTTTCAAGGCTTTAAATAAATTAGGCGGCACACCTTATTTCGCTAAGAAAGTGGATATTACGCTTGATGACGGACTGTTTATATCTGCATCAGAGCTTAATAGCCTTAGAAGACAGGCTGTAGAGCTTTTAAGTGAGCAAAGGGCTATAATAGAGCCCATAAAAGAACATTCTATAAAAACAGTTACCTCTCAAAGCAAACAAAGTGTTAAAACGCAAATTTACGCAAGGTTTAAAAATGCCTTAAATATTCCTGAAAATATAGAGCAAATAACAACTGTGATTTTGCCTCTTATCTCCGAAATTCCTCAACAAATTAAAGAGGGAATAAGATATGCGGTAGAACTGCCTCGCTGGATAGAAAATGAGGAATATATTTTAAATAGGTTATCAGAGTTTAAAAAGTCAGGCTTCAAAACAGCCTTTTGTTCAACGCTCGGCGCTGTCACATTGGCATTATCACAGGGCTTTGAAATTATAGGCGGTATGGGGCTTAACGTTTATAACAGCAGTAACGCCGAGGTATTAAAAGCTTTGGGTGTAAAGGAAACCGTCTTGTCTAGCGAAATTTCAATAAAGGATGCCAAAAATTTAAACCTTGTAACAAAAACAGGCATATTCGCCTACGGCAGAATTCCGCTTATGATGTTTAAAAACTGTCCGCTTAAAAACGGGGAGGGCTGTCAAAACTGTAACGGTGAAGGTGTAATTACCGACCGAATGGGTGTGAGTTTCCCGATAATTTGTCAAAATACGTATAGTGAGCTTTATAATTGTGCGCCTACCTATATGGCGGATAAGCCTACAGACGTATCCTCATTTGATTTTGCTTTGCTGTATTTTACAAGCGAGAGTAAAGAAGAAATAAAAGATATAATTTCCGACTATACCTTTGGCGGTAAATCAGAGGGTGATTTTACACGCGGTCTTTACTACCGAAGCATACTTTAATAAAAGTTAAAATTTTCTAAAAAAGGCTTGACTTTTGTGGACGACTAGTATATAATTAATCATTACTAATAATCATGGGGGATTTTGCGCCTTTTTTGCATTTATGCCATAATTTAGACGGTCAAAAAGGCTAGAAAAAGCCCTGATTTAGCGTGATTTTAGAGGAACGAAGTCAAATTCGTGAAATTTAGAGTTACAAAAAATTTTTAGGAGTGATTGTCAACCTATGGATTCTATGTCTATGGTAAAACCTATCCAATTGGGTAAAAACACTCGTATGACGTTTTCTAAAATCAATGAAGTTATTGATATGCCTAACCTCATTGAAATTCAGAAGGATTCATACAACTGGTTTATAACCGAAGGCTTAAAGGAAGTCTTTAAGGATATGGACGCTATTACCGACTATAGCGGTAACCTTGAATTATCCTTTATCGACTACCGTATCGACGAGCAACCAAAATATGACGTAACCGAGTGTAAGTCGAGAGATACTACCTATGCGGCTCCGCTTCGAGTTACAGCAAGACTTGTTAACAACGAAACAGGTGAAATCAAAGAAAGCGAAGTGTTTATGGGCGATTTCCCGCTTATGACCGAATCGGGAACCTTCGTTATCAACGGTGCTGAACGTGCTATCGTTTCTCAGCTCGTTCGTTCGCCTGGTGTATACTTTGACGTTAAAGCAGACGAAAAAACAGGTAAAAAACTGTTTTCATCAACAATCATTCCAAACCGCGGTGCTTGGCTTGAATATGAAACATCTCCAACAGATGCTTTGTATGTTCGTATAGATAAGAACAGAAAGCTTCCTATCACGGTATTTTTGCGCGCATTAGGTCTTGAAAGCAATCAGCAGATAAGAGAGCTTTTAGGCGAAGATGAGCGCCTTAGCGCTACGCTTGAAATCGATGAAACTAAAAATCAGGAGGAAGCACTTGTTGAGGTTTATAAGAAGCTTCGCCCAAGTGAGCCTGTAACTATCGAGGGTGCAAAGACCTATATTGCACAGTTATTCTTTGATGCTCACCGTTATGACCTTTCAAGAGTAGGCCGTTATAAATACAATAAGAAGTTGGCTATCGGTGCCCGTCTTAGAGGCAAGGTGCTATCCCGTCCTGTTGTAGACCCGGAGACAGGTGAGATTTTAGCAGAGCCCGATACCACAGTATCAAAAGAGTTAGCCGCTATTATTGAGTCTAAGGGCGTTAGTGAGGCATATATTAAAGTTCAGGACTTTGAAGGCAGAGTTACCGAAGTTAAGATTATTTCTAACGGTATGGTAAATCTTGCTAATTTCGTTGACCTTACAGCAGAAGAACTCGCAGAGCTCGATGCTCAGGGAATAAACGAACTTGTAAGCTACAACGTTCTTAAAGAAATCCTTAACGAAGGTCTTTCTAAGGACGAGTTAAAGGTAGCTTTGGTAGAGGCTGCAGATGCTCTTATTCCAAAACATATAACACTTGATGATATTTATGCATCGGTTAACTATTTCCTCGGCCTTCCACATGATGTCGGTAATGTCGACGATATAGACCATCTTGGCAACCGTCGTATCCGTTCAGTAGGTGAGCTTTTACAGAATCAGTTCCGTATCGGTTTCTCAAGAATGGAAAGAGTTGTAAGAGAAAAGATGACTTTGCAGTCACAGGATGCTGAAAATATCACTCCACAGTCACTTATTAATATCCGCCCTGTAGTTGCGGCTATTAAGGAGTTCTTTGGTTCATCTCCGCTTTCTCAGTTTATGGACCAAACAAACCCACTTTCAGAGCTTACACATAAGCGTCGTCTATCAGCGCTAGGCCCCGGCGGTCTTTCACGTGACCGTGCAGGCTTCGACGTTCGTGACGTTCACTATACACACTATGGCCGTATGTGTCCTATTGAGACACCTGAAGGTCCTAACATCGGTCTTATTTCTTATCTTGCTACCTTTGCAAGAATCAATAAATACGGATTTATTGAGGCTCCTTTCCGCAAGGTTGATAAGGAAACAGGCAGAGTAACCGATGAGGTTTACTATTTAACTGCCGACCAAGAGGACGATTACATCGTAGCACAGGCTAACGAGCCACTCGATGAAAACGGCTATTTTGTTCACAAAAAGGTTAATGCGCGTTACCGTGACGAGTTCCAGGAAATAGAAGCCTCTAAGGCTGAGTTTATGGACGTTTCACCTAAGATGGTTGTATCTGTAGCAACTGCTATGATACCATTCCTTGAGAACGACGATACCAACCGTGCGCTCATGGGTTCAAACATGCAGAAGCAGGCAGTACCGCTTCTTCGTCCTGAAAACCCAATCGTTGCAACAGGTATGGAATACAAGGCAGCTGTTGACTCGGGCGTTGTAGTTTTAGCCCGTCGCGCAGGTGTTGTAACCTACGTTAGCGCCGATACCATCAAGGTAAGAGCTAAAAACGGCGAGATTGATGAGTACAACCTCATTAAGTTCTTGCGTTCTAACCATGGTACCTGTATAAATCAGAAGCCTATCGTATCGGTAGGTCAGCAAATAGAAGAAAAAGAAGTTATTGCCGACGGTCCAGCAACCAGCAACGGTGAGGTTTCTCTCGGTAGAAACGCGCTTATCGGCTTTATGACCTGGGAAGGCTATAACTACGAGGACGCTGTTCTTATAAATGAGCGTCTAGTTCGCGATGATATTTACACTTCAATTCATATTGAAGAGTATGAAATTGAGTGTAGAGATACTAAACTCGGACCTGAAGAAATCACCCGTGATATTCCAAACGTTGGCGAGGATGCTTTAAAAGACCTTGACGACAGAGGTATTATCCGTATCGGTGCAGAGGTTACCGCAGGTGATATCCTTGTAGGTAAGGTAACACCTAAGGGCGAGACTGAACTCACCGCTGAAGAGCGACTTCTTCGCGCAATCTTCGGTGAAAAGGCTCGTGAGGTTAGAGATACCTCCCTTAGAGTACCGCACGGTGAATACGGTACTATTGTTGACGTTAAGGTATTCACCCGTGAAAATTCTTCCGAGTTATCTCCCGGTGTAAACGTTGTTGTACGTTGCTATATCGCACAGAAGCGTAAGATTTCTGTGGGCGATAAGATGGCAGGTCGTCACGGTAATAAGGGTGTTGTATCAAGAATTCTTCCAAGCGAGGATATGCCATTTTTACCTGACGGTACACCACTTGATATAGTTTTAAACCCACTCGGCGTTCCTTCCCGTATGAACATCGGTCAGGTACTTGAGGTACACCTAGGTTATGCCGCTAAGGCACTTGGCTGGAACATCTGCACACCTGTATTCGACGGTGCTCACGAGTCTGACATTCGTGAATGCTTCAAGATGGCAGGTATGTCTGAGGACGGTAAGGTTCAGCTTTATGACGGTAGAACAGGTGAGCCGTTTGATAATAAGGTAACAGTAGGTTATATGTATTATCTCAAGCTTCACCACTTAGTTGACGATAAGATTCACGCACGTTCAACCGGTCCATACTCACTCGTTACACAGCAGCCTCTCGGCGGTAAAGCGCAGTTCGGCGGTCAGCGTTTCGGT
>JAZSCM010000024.1:0-24519 GCA_045602945.1 Acutalibacteraceae bacterium
TCAATTGTCTTCCTAAGACCGCTGCCTCCGACTTCCTGTGAAGGTGATGGCATTATGAAGATAGAAATGCACTTTTTACCCGATATATACGTGCCCTGTGAGGTGTGCGAGGGTAAGCGTTACAACCGTGAAACGCTTAGCGTAAAATATAAGGGCAAGAGTATTAGCGACGTGCTCGAAATGACGGTTGAGGAGGGTATGAACTTCTTTGAGAGCATACCGAAAATTCACCGCAAACTAAAAACATTATACGAGGTAGGACTAGGGTATATAAAAATAGGTCAGAGCGCTACAACACTGTCCGGCGGTGAGGCTCAAAGGGTTAAACTTGCAACCGAGCTTTCAAAGCGACCGACGGGTAAAACAATATACATTCTCGACGAGCCTACGACAGGTCTTCATACTGCCGACGTTCACAGGCTAACAGAGGTTTTACAGCGTATTGTTGACGGCGGAAATACCGTTCTTGTTATCGAGCATAATCTTGACGTTATTAAAACCGCAGACCATATAATAGATTTGGGTCCCGAGGGTGGAGATAAAGGCGGTATGATTATTGCCGAGGGTACACCCGAGGAAATTTGCAACTGTAAAGAGTCTTATACAGGTCACTTTCTTAAAAAGATGCTTTAAATTTACACATTATTCACCATTTTTTGTAAATTTAATTTAAAATTAATTTAAAGGCGGTGGAGGAGTTGTTCGGATATATTCGGGCAGAAAAAGGAGAACTAAAGGTCAAAGAATATGATACCTACAAAGCTATTTACTGTTCTCTTTGCAAAAAGCTTGGCAAGAACTACGGGATTTTATCCCGTATGACCTTAAGCTACGATTTTACCTTCTTAGCACTCCTCAATATGTCACTTAAAAGCGATTGCACCGAATTTGAGCGGAAGCGCTGTGCATTTAATCCGCTTAAAAAGTGTAACTACTGTAAGGATACCGATGAGCTTGAAATGCCCGCTGCCGCCGCAATGATAATGCTATATTATAAAATCCTTGATAATATTGAGGACGAAAAGGGCTTTAAAAAATTAGGCTTTTGTTTGTTAAAACCTATTTTTAAAAGCGCAAATAAAAAGGCGGCAAAGCGTTTTCCTGAAATAAAGGAAATAGTTGCCGAGTACATTTCACAGCAACGCACGGTTGAGCAAAGCAAAGATTCAACACTTGATGAGGCTTGTGACCCTACCGCAAAGGCATTAGCTAAAATATTCGAGCTGTGTGCTGAAGATACACAGCAAAAAAGGGTGCTTAACAGACTAGGCTATTGCATAGGAAGATACATATATCTTCTTGATGCGGCGGTGGATATTTTAGACGATATAAAAAAGAATAATTTTAATCCTCTAAAGGTAAACGGTCAAAACACCACAAAAGAAGATGCGATAAAAAGGGTAGAGCCGCAGTTGTATTTTTGCATAAATGAGTGTATAATGGCTTTTGAACTGCTCGATATTAAAAAATACAAAACTATTCTCGGAAATATAATTTATCTAGGTCTTGAGGAGACTTTTAAAAAGGAGCTTACAAAATGAACGATCCATATGAGGTGCTAGGCGTTTCTAAAACCGCTACCGACGATGAGATAAAAGAGGCTTACAGAAAGTTAGCCAGAAAATATCATCCCGACAACTATGCCGACAACCCTCTTTCTGATTTGGCAAGTGAAAAGATGAAGGAGATAAACGATGCGTATGATTCTATAATGAACGTGCGCAGAAGCGGTAAGGCTAAAAATAACGCTTATAACAATACGGGAAACACTTCAAGCGCTTTCCCCGAGGTTAGAAATCTTATTAACCGAAATATGTTAGAACAAGCGCAAGAACTTTTAGACGGTGTTCCTGTTGGCAGTAGAAATGCCGAATGGTATTTCTTAAACGGCACGGTGCTTTACCGCAGAGGTTGGTTTGACCAAGCCTATACAAGCTTTGCCAATGCGTGTAGAATGGACCCTGCAAACCCCGAATACAGAAACGCTATGAACCAAGCCTCACGTCAGGCAGGGGCATACAATAATAACCCGTATAGGTCTTATAATAGTGTTGGTGGTTGCAATTCTTGTGACATTTGCAGTACCCTTATTTGTACCGACTGCTGTTGCGAATGTATGGGCGGCGACCTGATTTCTTGCTGTTAAGAAGGTAGCGTATGAAAAAGAGTGCTAAAATAACTATCTGCGCCATATCTGCCGCATTAGCTGCAAGTTTTATGCTAACGAGTTATTTTCCGTATCTTACCTTGGCTATCCCCGGTATAGCAGGTCTTTTTATGCTTATGCCGCTGGTGGAGGTAGGGAAAGGCTACGCTTTTTTAAGTTATTTTGTTAGTGCTTGTATAGTGTTATTAACGGCGGAGCCTGAGGCAGCTTGTATATACGTATGCTTTTTAGGATACTATCCGATTTTAAAGTCAATAATCGAAAGACTTAAAAGCAGAGTTTTGGAATGGGTTTTGAAAATGGCTGTTTTAAATATAGCCGTTTTTGTAATATACCTTGTCACCACCTTTGTTTTTGGAATTGAAATAGAGGATTTAGGTGAACTTGGCAAATACGGAGCGTATATTTTATTAGCCGCTTCAAACGTTGTTTTTGTTATGTATGATATTGCGGTATCAAGAATAGGTTTGCTTTATATGATAAAAATTCATCCGCTTGTTAGAAAAATTGGTAAACATTAAAAATCAGCCGACCAAAAAATTTTTTGTCGGCTGTTTACTTTTTGGTGAAATTAGTGTAAAATAATAAAAGTTTATGTAAAGTGGGTGAAAGAGTTGAAATCCTTGGTTGTTGTGGGCGGCGGTGCCGCAGGGCTAATGGCGGCGGCAAGTGCCAGAAAATTTTTTGGTGATGGCAATTTGAACGTTACAATAGTAGAAAAGAATTCAAGACCTGCCAGAAAGGTTATGATAACGGGTAAGGGAAGATGTAACGTTACTAATAACTGTGATTTAGAAACACTTATAAAAAATACGTCGCGCAACGGCAAGTTTTTATATTCAGCTTTTTCAAATCTTTTACCGCAAGACGTAATGGCACTAATCGAAGCTCAGGGTGTGCCGCTTAAAACCGAGCGCGGAAACAGAGTTTTTCCTGTATCGGATAAAGCGGTGGATATTGTAGATGTCCTTGTAAAACTAAATAGGAAAAATAATATTATTGAAGGAACAGTTCAAAAAATATTATTTAACCAAAATAAAATTACCGCTGTAAAATTAAGTGATAACAGAATTTTAGAGGCGGACGCAGTAATAATTGCAACAGGCGGTTTATCGTATACCGTTACAGGCTCTACGGGTGACGGTTACAAATTTGCAAAGGATTTAGGCCATACCGTTACAGAGCTTTCTCCCTCACTGGTTCCGCTTGAATGTCACGAAGGCTTTTGTTCTAAATTATCAGGTCTTTCTCTTAAAAATGTAACGCTGTCAATATTTGAGGAGGGCAAGAAAAAAGCAGTATATTCCGATATGGGAGAAATGCTTTTTACACATTTTGGAATTTCGGGACCGTTAGTGCTTAGCGCTTCCGCTTGTATAAAAAATCCCGAAAAGGTAAATTATACCGCAGTAATAGATTTAAAACCCGCGCTGACTCACGAACAGCTCGATAAAAGAATTTTAAGAGATTTTTCACAAGAGCTTAACAAGGATTTTGCAAATTCCCTATATAATCTATTGCCAAAGAGCTTAGTTCCCGTGGTTATAAAGCTTTCGGGAATTCCTAACGATATTAAGGTCAACTCCATAACAAAAGAGCAACGCAAAACACTTTGTGAAATAATAAAAGGTTTAAAGCTACACATAATAGCAACAAGACCTATAGAGGAAGCAATTATTACCAGAGGCGGAATAAAGATTTCAGAAATAGAGCCGTCAACCATGCGCTCTAAAATAATGGATAATCTTTATTTTGCGGGTGAGGTTATAGACGTTGATGCATTTACAGGCGGTTTTAATCTCCAAATTGCATTTTCGACAGGATTTACCGCAGGAAAATCTGCGGCAGAAAAATTAAAGGAGAATTAATATGATTTCGGTAGCAATCGACGGGCCTGCAGGTGCAGGTAAAAGTACACTGTCCCGCGCGGCAGCTAAAAAGTTAGGTTATATATACGTTGATACGGGAGCACTCTACCGTACGGTAGGTCTTAAATTTTTGAATTTAGGATACGATACCGAGCTTAACTGCGATATTGATAAGATTTTAGAGGATACAAAGATAGATATAAAGTTTATTGATAACGAGCAGAGAGTTTTCTTGGACGGAAACGACGTTTCGGATAAAATAAGAACACCCGAGGCCTCTATGATGGCATCTGCCGTTTCGGCAAAGCCACCTGTCAGAGCCTTCCTTTTAGAAATGCAAAGAAAACTTGCCCGTGAAAATAACGTTTTGATGGACGGCAGAGATATAGGCACGGTTGTCCTTCCTAACGCAACGGTTAAAATCTTTCTTACTGCCTCTGCTGAGGTTAGAGCAAAGAGAAGATATAACGAACTGCTGGAAAAAGGTATAGACGTAAATTATCAGGAGATTTACGACGATATGGTAAAGCGTGACTATAACGATTCGCACAGAGCAATAGCACCGCTAAAACCTGCCGAGGATTCAGTTTTAGCCGACACCTCTGACTGCACCTTTGACGGTTCTCTCAAGTTAATCCTTGATATAATTGAAAACAAGGTGAGAGGCAAATGAAAATAACCCTTGCCAAAACTGCCGGTTTTTGCTTTGGTGTTGATAGGGCTGTGAATACGGTGTACGACCTGCTTGAAAAAAAACAACAGGTTTGTACACTAGGTCCTATTATACATAATCCTCAGATAGTTTCAGACCTTGAAAGCAAAGGTGTTAAGGTGATGGATTCTGTGGAGGATGTGCCTACGGATAAAACCTTAGTTATTCGTTCTCACGGTGTTGGCGAGGACGTCTACAAAATGGCGGAAAAATTGGGCGTTAAAATAGTGGATGCCACCTGTCCGTTTGTTGCTAAAATTCATAAAATAGTTTTAGAAAACAGTCTTAACGGTGATACGATTTTAATAGCAGGAGATAGAAATCACCAAGAGGTAATAGGCATAATAGGTCACTCAAAGGGTGAAACTTTTGTCTTTTCAAGTGAGGAAGAATTAGAAAAAATTGTCTTAGAACACCCAGAAATTGTCAAAAAAGGTGTTACAGCGGTCGCTCAAACCACTTTTAACGCAAAAAAATGGAAAAAAGTACAGGAAATTTTAAAAAAAGTATGTACAAATGCGAAAATATTTGATACAATATGTAATGCTACTTCAATGCGTCAAAATGAGGCGCGCGAACTAGCCGAGGCTAATGAGGTTATGGTTGTCATCGGCGGACGGCATAGTTCAAACACAGCAAAGCTTTTTGATGTGTGCTCTTCACTTTGCGCTGAAACATATTGGATAGAAACCGCCTATGAGTTATCAAAGGATTGGTTTACAAAACGTGCTTCGGTTGGAGTGGTCGCAGGTGCTTCTACACCTGCGGGTATAATAAAGGAGGTTATCAAAACCATGTCGGAAATTTTACAACCGGTTGACGAACAGTTAGAGGAAAAAGAAACTGTTCAAAAAAGCTTCGAGGAAATGACAGATGAAGAAGCATTCGAGGCTTCGCTCAGCAACTTAACAGGTGACCAAAAGGTATGCGGTGTAGTTCTCGCCGTTGACAATACCGAAGTTCAGGTGGACTTTGGCAGAGGTATTACCGGATATGTGTCTGCAAGCGAATTTTCTTCAGACCCTTCTGTTAAGCTGGAGGACGAAGTTAAGGTAGGCGATAAGCTTAACCTTATCATTATGAAAATTAATGACCAGGAAGGAACCGCAATGCTCTCAAAACGTCGTTACGATGCTATTGCCGGTTGGGACAATATAGTTGCAGCCAAGGATTCCTCTGAGGTACTTACAGGTGTTGTTCGTGACATCGTTAAGGGCGGCGTTGTTGTATATACCAATAATGTTCGTGTTTTCGTTCCTGCTTCTCAGGCTACCGCTACAAGAGGCGAAGCTCTTGAGGACTTAAAGGGTAAAGAGGTATCCTTTAGAATTATTGAAATCGGCAGAGGCCGCAGAGCAGTAGGCTCTATCAGAAGTGTTCTTCGTGAGGCTCGTAAAGAGGCTGAGCAGAAGATTTGGGGCAGCATAGCTGAAGGCGACCGTTTCACAGGCGTTGTTAAGTCACTTACAACCTACGGTGCGTTTGTTGATATCGGCGGTGTTGACGGTATGGTACATATCTCTGAGCTTTCTTGGCAGAGAATCAAGAATCCGTCTGAGGTTGTATCAGTAGGTGATACTATTGAGGTTTACGTTAAGGCACTTGATACCGAAAAGAAGAAGATTTCTTTAGGCTACAAGAAGGCTGAAGACAATCCTTGGGCTATCTTCCAGAACAACTATGCGGTTGATGACGTTGTAACTGCAAAGATAGTTAGTATGACCGCTTACGGTGCGTTTGCAAGAATTATCCCAGGCGTTGACGGTCTTATCCATATCTCACAGATTGCTGATAAGCGCATCGCAAAGCCACAGGACGAACTTGCAATCGACCAAGAGGTACAGGCTAAGATTATCGCAATTGACCTTGATAAGAAGCGCGTAAGCCTTTCTATTCGTGCGTTAATTGAAAAGGCGCCTGAAGCTGCAGAGGAGACAGCTGATGAGGTTGTAGCAACAACCGAAGTAGAAGCTCCTGCAGAAGAAACTGCTGAATAATTATTTTAAGGGACGGGCTTCACTTTTTGTGAAGTCCGTTTTTGTTTTTAGATTAAAGAAAGGAAGGAATTGCTTTGAAGAAAAATATATCGGTTAAACATAAGCGCGGTATAAAAATTGAAAGCCGAATAATAGTTTCTGCTATTTTGCTTTTGGTGCAGATAGTTCTTTTATATGCAGTTGTGACTCGCCTTTCAGAGCAGTATTTTTTCTTTTACACCTTGCTTGAAATCCTAGCCGCAATAACGGTTATATTTATAGTTAATAAAAGAGGAAATCCGAGCTATAAAATAAATTGGATAATATTTATTCTTGCCGTACCTGTTTTTGGTATATCCGTATATCTTCTTTGGGGTGGCGGAAGAGTAATGCCTCATTTTAGAAAAAAGATGGAAAAATGCGAATCGCATTATGCTAAATATTTAGAAAGCGACCCACAGGTCTTTTCCCGTTTGCAGTATAATGATTATAATCATTCCCGTCAGGCAGAATATCTTGTAAGAGAATCAGGTTATCCGCTTTACGACGGAACGTCGGTCGAGTTCTATTCGCCTGGCGAAAGGTTTTTGCCGAGATTTTTAGAAGAACTTGAAAAGGCCAGAAACTATATTTACATTGAATTCTTTATAATAGCAGAGGGTGAAATGTGGGATGCTATTGAGGAAATTCTGGTCCGTAAGGTAAAAGAGGGAGTAGAGGTTAGAGTTTTGTTTGACGATTTCGGCTCGATAAAGCGTCAAAACAAGGATTTTATAAAAGACCTTAATAAAAAAGGAATAAAGGTTGCTATATTTAATAAGATACGTCCGTCGGTTGATATATTTATGAACAACCGAAACCACCGAAAAATTGTTGTTATAGACGGTAAGGTTGCGGTTACGGGCGGAATAAATATAGGTGACGAATACATTAACCGTATTGAGCGTTTCGGCTATTGGCTTGATAGCGCAATCATTGTAAGCGGTAAGGCTGTTAAAAGCTTTCTTGCTATGTTTTGTATGACTTGGGAATTCACAACGGGCGAAAAGATAAATATGGAAAACCGCATTTCGTCTAGTGTGGTACCCGTAAACAGCTTCGCACTGCCTTATGCAGATGACCCGTTAAGCGAAAAAAATCCCGCAGAGGGAATATATATGCAGATGCTTAATACGGCGCAAAAGTACGTATATATAACAACGCCGTATCTTATAATAGACAGCACGATGATAACAGCGCTTAAAATAGCGGCAAGGTCGGGAATAGACGTACGGATTATCACTCCGCACGTTCCTGACAAGTGGTACGTTCATCCTGTAACGCAATATAACTATCTTGAATTGCTTGAAGCGGGTGTTAAAATTTATGAATATACACCCGGATTTATCCATTCTAAAATTTTCTTGTCGGATGACAGTGTCGCAACCGTTGGCACGGTGAATATGGATTACCGAAGCTTTCTTATGCACTTTGAATGCGGAGTATGGTTTACCGATAAAAATGCATTAAACGAAATCAAACAAAACTTTGAACAAACCTTTAGTGTTTCGAAAGAAATTAAATTAACAGAGTGGAAGAAACAACCGTGGTATTTAAAGCTTAAAAGGGCAGTTTTACACATATTTGCGCCATTTATGTAGATAAAAAATTAAACTCAATACCGAAAATGCTGGTAGTTAGCATTTTCGGTATTTTTTTTATAATTTTTTTTAAAAAAGCACTTGATTTTTTGTTAAAGTGGTATTATAATACAATTGTGTGGTGAAATGTGTATCGTTTTACCTTAAAGTGTGTAAAAGTGTGGAAGTTGAGGTGAAGAACAGTGCTTTACGGCGGTTATCAGCATAATATTGATAAAAAAGGCAGACTTGCAATACCTGCAAAGCTTCGTGATGAGTTAGGCGAAAGTTTTATGATTTGCCGCGGTATTTACGGAAAGCGCTGTCTTTGCGTGTATTCAACTGAAAAATGGAATGATTTGGTACAAAAAATCGGTATGTTGCCTTCGGCTAAGTCGAGCGTTGTAAAACGCTTCTTGTATGAAGGTGCATTCAACGTAGAATTTGATACACAGGGAAGAATATTAATCCCTGCCTCCCTTAGAGAATATGCAAAATTAGAGGGAGATGCCCATATAATCGGTATTGATACAAACCTTGAAATTTGGAATACAGAGCTTTGGGCAGAAGAAAACGCAAAATATTCACCCGAGTCGATTGCTGAAATTGTTGAGGGCTTAGAGTTTTAATTATGGAGTTTAAACATATTTCGGTAATGCTCTATGAAACCATAGACTCACTAAGCATTAAGCCTGACGGTGTTTACGTAGACGGAACAGCAGGCGGTGCAGGTCATTCGTTTGAAATAGCCAAGCGTTTAAAAAACGGAAAACTAATAGCGCTTGACCGCGACCCTGATGCCGTAGCGGTTGCAAGTGAGCGCTTAAATGGTTTACCTGCAACGGTTATACAAAGCAATTTCGAGGATATGGACATAGCGCTAAAGAGTGTAGGAATAGATAAGGTTGACGGAATACTTCTCGATTTGGGAGTTTCGTCCTATCAGCTTGATAATGCCGAGCGCGGTTTTTCCTATCACAAGGACGCACCTCTTGATATGCGAATGAGTCGGTCGGGCGTGACAGCCGCCGAGCTTGTAAACAATCTTTCGAGAGAAGAATTAACTCAGATTTTCAGAGATTACGGTGAAGAAAGATTTGCCTTCAAAATAGCAGGGGAGATAGTAAAAAGAAGACAACAAAAATCTATTGATACTACCTTAGAACTTGCAGATATTATAGCTTCTGCAGTACCTGCGGCGGCAAGACGTGACGGTCATCCCGCAAGAAAATGCTTCCAAGCACTGCGAATTGCAGTTAACGGAGAACTCGATAATTTAAAAGGTGTTTTAGATAAAGCCTTTGATATGCTAAATCCTGACGGTGTATTTTCAATAATAACCTTCCATTCACTTGAAGATAGGATTGTGAAACTGAAATTCAAAGAGTATGCAACCGGCTGTACCTGTCCTCCCGACATTCCTGTTTGCGTTTGCGGAAAAACCCCAAGAGGAGAACTTGTAACAAGAAAGCCTATTACAGCTTCACAAGAAGAACTTGAAAATAATCAAAGAAGCAGAAGTGCTAAATTAAGGTCGATTAAAAAATTATAAAAGGATGAAAGAATATGGACAATATGAAGTATTATACCGATAGTATAGCGTATGACTTCAGTGCTTTTATGCCCAAAACAGAAAAGGAAAAGCAACAGAGTAATATTGTTAAGGTTCCTCAAAGCAAAAAGCAAAGCCGCCAAAAGCCTGCTGCTAGAACCCTGTCTGTATCTGCTTTTGCTGTTATGACCGCCGTGTTTATGTTGGCGGCACTTTGCGGAAACATATATCTTCGTTTGCAAATAAACGAGGTAGACTCGAAAATCAATGCGGTTAATACAGAGATAAATGAAATTGATAGCGAAATGACAAGCCTCGAGGTTGAGTTTGAAAGAAGAATTTCCTATTCTAATATAGAACTTGAAGCTACCGAGCTTGGCATGAAGAAAAAGGACAAATCACAGGTTAAGTATATTCGTGTTAACGATACTGACACGGTTGAAACAAAAAACAGCAATGACTGATACTATAATGGTTATACAAATTAAAATAAAAAAATATATTATATAATAAATGACGCGAGAGCCGCAAAAAGCGACTCTCGTTTTCGAGCATAATTTAGGATAATAAAGGAGTGAATCTGATGTCGGCAAAACCCAACAAACAAATGATAGTTAGAATTCTTGTTGTTATGGTAATAATGATACTTTGTATATCACTCGTTTCAGGTTCAAGTCTTTTTTACATTATGGTCATAAAAGGCGATGAATACCAAACCTTAGCCAGTGAACAACAACTCTATGATAACCTGGTTACTGCGCCGAGAGGTAATATTTACGACCGTAATATGAAGGTTTTAGCTACCAGCTCTACTGCTTGGACGGTTTACATTACACCTAATAGCCTTAAAACTCTTGACGTAGACGAGGCAGAGCAGGTCAGAAACGTGATTTCTGACGGTCTTGCTGAGATTTTGGAACTGGATAGGGAAGATATATACAAAAAAACACAGCAAAATACCTATTACGTAATAGTTAAAAAGAAAATAGAAAAGGATATCGCCGATAAAGTAAGAAAATTTATTTCCGATAATAAAGAACTTGAAATGGCTCGATATATCGGTCTTGATGAAACAACCAAGCGTTATTATCCAAACGATAGTTTAGCTTCTACCGTTTTAGGCTTTGTCGGTGACGATAACCAAGGCCTTGCAGGAATGGAAAGCTATTACGATAATGAGCTTACAGGAGTTGCAGGCAGAGTAGTAGCCGCTAAAAATGCAAAGGGTACCGATATGCCTTTTACCTATCAAAAGGTGGAAGAAGCAAAACAGGGCAATTCGATAGTATCTACTATTGATTCCTACGTTCAGTACACTTGCGAAAAATACCTTGACTATGCCGCCGCAGAGGAACAGGTTGCAGAGCGCGGCGCCGTTGTGGTTATGAATGTTAATAACGGTGAAATTCTCGGTATGGCAGTAAGCGGTGACTTTAATCCAAACGAACCTTTTAAACTATCAATCGAGGACCAAGCAAAAGTAGACGCAATAACCGACCAAACCGAAAAGTCTAAGGTAAGAAGCGAACTTTTAAACCGTCAGTGGAGAAATAAAGCGGTTTCAGATACCTATGAACCGGGTTCGGTATTCAAAATATTTACAGCCGCAACAGCGATAGAAGAAAATCTTATAACTGCTAAAAGCTCTTTTACCTGTAATTATTCGTATATGGTAGCGGGTAACGTGTATCACTGTCATAAGCACGGCGGTCACGGACTGCAATCCCTTGCCGCATCTATCTCTAATTCTTGCAACCCTGCATTTATTCAGATAGGTCAGTTAATCGGCGTAAATATGTTTTCAAAATATTATAAGGCTTTCGGTCTTGCCGAAAAAACAGGTATAGATTTACCCGGTGAAGCCTATCCTAATTATCACAAGGAAGAAAATATGGGTGCCACAGAACTTGCATCCTCATCCTTTGGTCAAACCTTTAATATAACTCCACTACAAATGATTTCTTTAGCCGCAGCTTCGGTTAACGGTGGATATTTAGTACAGCCGCACGTTGCACAAAAAATTATAGATTCAGAAGGCGATATAGTTAAAACCATTTCTACAGGCTATAAGCGTCAGGTTATTTCTTCTACAACCTCTGAAACTATGAGAACGTTGCTTGAATACGTTGTACAAAACGGTGCTAAAAACGGTATTGTTACAGGATATCGTGTGGGCGGTAAAACAGGTACCTCAGAAAAGGTTTCGAAAATGTTATCTCTCGGTGTCAAAGGCTTGTATATCGGTTCGTACGTAGGCATAGCACCGATTGATGACCCCGAAATAGCGGTATTTGTAATGCTTGACGAGCCTATGAGCGGCAGATACTACGGCGGTGCAATTTCCGCACCTGTAGGTTCTAAAATAATGGCGGATATATTGCCATATTTAGGCTATGAACCGCATTATACCGATGATGAACTTGAAAAGCTTTCTATTACTGTACCCGACATAGTAGGAAAAGAGCTTATGACAGCAAGAGAAGAAATTTCGGCTAAAAAGCTTTCTTACAAGATTGTAGGCTCAGGCACAACCGTGCTTAGTCAGTTACCTGCAGCAGGTACACCTTTATATAACGGAGGAACAGTAATAATTTATACCGATACCTCCGGAGAACAGTCGGCAACAGTGCCAAACCTTGTAGGACTTACGGCTACCGAGGTTAACGTTGCGGCAGCCTCGGCGGGAATAAATATTGTATTTTCGGGCAATATTTCGTTGCCTGACTTAAAATCATATAGCCAGAGCATTACCGCGGGAACAACGGTGCCTCTAGGCGAGGTAATAACGGTATATTTCAGAGATGAAGGAAACGTAGATATAGTACCACAAGAATAGTAAAGGAGTTCGCAGATGCGCTTTAATGAATTATTGCGAGGATATACAGGCAATTTGTCCGATATTGATGTTAAAGGTATAACCTGTAATTCTGAAAAAGTAGAGAAAGATTTTGTCTTTGTTTGTATTTCAGGCACTAAAAAAGACGGTCATACGTTTGCTGAAGATGCCCAAAAAAGCGGCGCCGCAATAATAGTATGCGAGCGCGATTTAGGACTTGAAAATCAGGTTGTTGTACAAAGCAGCCGCGCGGCTTATTCAGAAATGTCGGCAAATTGGTTTTTAAATCCCGCAAAGGATTTAAAACTTGTGGGCGTTACAGGTACAAACGGAAAGACCTCGGTAACCTATATGTTAAAATCGGCGCTCGAAAAAGCGGGATATAAGGTAGGTCTTATCGGCACTATTCAAAATATGGTGGGCGATAGGGTGATTGAGTCTAAAAACACCACTCCTGACGCGTATGAACTGAATTATCTTTTCGACGTTATGCGTAAAGAGGGTTGCACTTATGTGGTTATGGAGGTTTCCTCACACGCACTAGACCAATTTAGAGTTTATAACCTAGAGTTTGAGGTTGCAATTTTTACTAATTTAACACAAGACCATCTTGATTATCATATAACAATGGATAACTATTTAGAGGCTAAAAAGAGACTCTTTAAAATGTGCAAAACAGCCGTAATTAACTCTGACGACAGTTATGCTGAGGCTCTTTGTGAGGGCTTAGGTTGTAAAATTGTAACCTATTCTATGAGCAACGAGTCAACCTATAGTGCTAAGGGAGTCAACTATCATCCTGCTTCGGTTGAATACGTGCTTGTAAGCGACACTGTTTTTAAATCTGTTTCGGTTAAAACGGGCGGTAAATTCACCGTTTATAACTCTGCCGCGGTTTTGGTTTCGGCAATAGAATTAGGACTTGACCTTGATACAGTAACCGAGGCGTTATCCCAGCTTAAAGGCGTAAAGGGTAGGGCAGAGGTAGTAGAAAGCGATAGAGAATTTACAGTTATCATCGACTATGCCCACACACCCGACGGACTAAAAAATATTCTTTCAACCTTTAGGGAATGTCAGAAAAACCGACTTATAGTTTTATTCGGTTGCGGTGGCGACCGAGATAAAACCAAACGTCCTATAATGGGCAGTATCGCTGTCAGAAATTCGGATTTTGTTATTGTTACAAGTGACAATCCTCGTACCGAAGACCCTGAGGCTATAATAAATGATATACTTGAGGGCACTCAGGGAGCGCCTGTGCCTGTAAAGGTTATTGAAAATAGAATTGAAGCTATAAAATATGCTATTTCAATTGCACAAAAAGATGATATAATAGTTCTAGCAGGTAAAGGTCACGAAACCTATCAGATTTTGAAAGACCAAACAATACATCTCGATGAACGCGAGATTGTAAAAGAGGCTTTAGAGGAACTTGAATAAAAGAAATTAAAAGGGGAGTTTAAATTGGGAAGATATATAGCTGTTATATCAGCATTTACCGCTTTTTTGGTTACTTCACTCCTTGGATTTGTTGTAATTCCATACCTTAAAAAGTTAAAATTTGGGCAAACTATACTTGATATTGGCCCTAAATGGCACAAGGGCAAACAGGGTACTCCCACAATGGGCGGAGTTATGATGGTAGTAGGTGTTATATTCGCCTTTGCCGTGTCGCTCACAGTATCTTTGATTTTTAAAACACAGTTAGCCGACGAGCTCTTTAAAAACGAATTAAAGGGAATTGCCTTGATAGGCGGTGTTATCATGGCACTTTGTATGTGTGCTATTGGCTTTATCGACGACTATATTAAGGTGGTTAAAAAGAGGAATTTAGGTCTCACCGCTAAACAAAAAACCTTTTTACAACTTTTAGTTTCTGCCGCATATCTGGCAACTTTAGCGCTTTCGGGTATGCACACCACATATATTCCGTTTTTAGGTGACGTCAATATAATTTCAGGCATAGGCATTATCTTTTGGCCTATCGCACTTTTCTTTATCTACGGTTTTACAAATGCCGTAAATCTAACCGATGGACTGGACGGTCTGGCATCCTCTGTCACCCTGGTTGTTTCGTGCGTATTTATGCTAATTTCAGGACATATAAGCTTCTACGGCGCAAATATGCTCTCAGCCGCTTTGGCAGGCGCTTG
Source organism: Acutalibacteraceae bacterium (assembly GCA_045602945.1). Taxonomy (GTDB): domain Bacteria; phylum Bacillota; class Clostridia; order Oscillospirales; family Acutalibacteraceae; genus UBA737. Next base: position 14,887 of record JAZSCM010000024.1, read on the forward strand.
TGCAGGTTTCATTGTTTGGAATGCAAAACCTGCTAAGGTGTTTATGGGTGACACAGGCTCAATGTTTTTAGGCGGTATGGTGGTAGCGTTATCCTTTGCTATCGGACGTCCCGTTTTACTTATTTTAGCGGGTTGTATGTATCTGCTTGAGGCACTCTCGGTTATGTTACAGGTAGCATACTTCAAGCTTACAGGCAAAAGACTTTTCAAAATGGCACCGCTTCATCATCACTTTGAAATGTGCGGTTTTTCAGAGCAAAAGGTAGTATTTTTGTTCTCAGCAGTTGCATTTGTAGGATGTCTTATTGCAATGCTTTCGGTATTGCTCGGTTGGTAATTTTATATTAAAATGAATTTTAGGAGGCAGGGAAATGGCTAAGTCAAAGGCTTTAAGAAAAAAACGCACAGGCTTTTTACAAACAGGACATCTTGATATAACATTCCTTGCACTCGTTCTTGTATTGTTGACAATTGGTCTTGTTATGCTTTTTTCGGCAAGCTATGCCTACTCTCATGCGTATTACAACAACAGTTATAAATTCATAGCAAGACAGTCGATTTTTGCCGCCATAGGTATAGTTGTTATGTTGTTTTTTTCAAAGATAAACTATCATTTTTGGCGCAGATTTACCTGGATAATTTTTGCCGTTACAATCGTTATGCTGATAGCCTTACTTGCTATGCCTCCAATGGTTGAAGGAATGGACGTTAAACGATGGATTGTTGTAGGACCTATTAACTTTCAGCCGTCAGAAATAGCTAAATTTGCTATAGTTTTGACATTTTCAACACTAATAGCCGCTAATCAGCATCTTATGAAAAACTTTAAATTTATTGCTTTTTTAGTTCTCTTGTTAGGTGTCGTTTGCGGATTGGTAGTTATGGAGCCACACCTTTCGGCAACCGTGCTTATTTTTGCAATAGGACTTGTGTTGCTTATCGTTGGCGGATTACAGCTTCGCTATTTGATTTTTGGCGGCGCAGGTGCGGTAGCACTGTTTTTAGCGGCAATATTCACAGGCTTTATAGGTTACGGCTCTGACCGTATTAAATATTGGCTTGACCCTTGGCTAGACCCACAGGGTGCAGGATTCCAAACTATACAGTCACTTTTAGCTATCGGTTCGGGCGGTGTGCTCGGCAGAGGAATAGGTCAGTCAAGACAAAAGTATCTTTGGGTGCCCGAGCCACACAACGACTTTATTTTCTCGATAGTTTCCGAGGAATTGGGCCTTATAGGTGCTATGGTTATAATTGCACTTTTCGCACTACTTGTTTGGCGCGGATTTACAATTGCTATGCGCTCAAAGGATAAATTCGGCGCGTTACTGGCAATAGGTCTTACCTTTCAGGTAGGTCTACAAGCAATGCTTAATATTTGGGTTGTTACCAACACCATTCCAAACACGGGAATTTCTTTACCCTTCTTTAGCTACGGCGGTACGTCTTTGGTTATACTGTTGGCTGAAATGGGTATAGTCCTTTCGGTATCCCGAGGGGCAGATATTTCAAAACAATAAGGGGACGAAATATATGCATATTTTATTTGCAGGCGGCGGCACGGCAGGTCATATAAATCCGGCACTTGCCATTGCAGGATATATAAAAGAAAAACATCCTGATGCTCGTATAAGCTATATCGGAACTCCCGATAAACTAGAGGCACGTTTGGTCCCCGAAAAAGGTTATGATTTTCGCACAATTGAGGTTGCGGGATTTCAGCGTTCACTTAGCCTTAAAAATATAAAAAGAAATATTGACGCTGTATATAAGGCAGTTACTTCTTCGGCTGAGGCTAGAAAAATTCTAAAGGAGTTACAGCCCGATATAGTAATCGGCACAGGCGGTTACGTTAGCGGCCCTGTCCTTAGAGAAGCCGCAAAATTAGGTATTAAAAACGCAATTCACGAGCAAAACGCATTCCCTGGTGTTACTACAAAAATGCTTATAAAACGCACCAACGCTATTATGCTTGCAATGCCTGAAGCGAAGCGTTACTTAAAACTTAATAAAGAACCTGTCATAACAGGAAACCCCATAAGAACCGAGCTTTTAAAGATTACTAAGCAAGAAGCTAAGGAAAAATTAGGACTTGACTCAAGACCTGTTATTTTATCCTTTGGCGGTTCGCTTGGTGCCCGTCGTATTAACGAGGCGGTTACAGAGCTTATAAAGCATCATAACGGCTCGGGCAAATATTATCATATTCACGCCGCAGGTAAGGCAGGGTATGATACTATGAAACAGAATTTAAGCGATATAACACTAGCTAATGAAATTGATTTTCGAGAATACATTACCGATATGGACTTATGTATGGCGGCGGCAGACCTTGTGATTTGCAGAGCAGGTGCTATAACCCTTAGTGAGCTACAGGGTTGCGGTAAGCCTTCAATCCTTATTCCGTCACCTTACGTTGCTGAAAACCATCAGTTCCATAATGCGATGACGCTTAAAAATATAGGTGCCGCAGAGTTAATCGAAGAAAAGGATTTAAGCGGTGAGGGACTGATTAAGGTTGTAGAAAGCTTAATCGGTAACAAAGAAAAACTAAGCGAAATGGCTAAGAAAGCTCGAGAAAATGCCATTATAGATGCAAACGAGCGTATTTATGAGGTTGTAATGAAGCTTTACAATAGTAAATAAAGTTTATTGGCAAAATCAATATTTTTTCATAGAATGAAATGAAGTATCATTCTGTGAGGTAATATTATGCCTAAACTGGTTATAAACGGTCAAAACCGTATTGTCGGCGAAGTAACTGTTCAGGGCGCAAAAAACAGCGTTTTGCCGATTATTGCAGCCACCATTCTTTGCAAGGGTGAAAGCGTTATACATAATTGCCCTGATTTGTCCGACGTTGAAGTGTCGCTTAAAATTATCAAGGCTTTAGGCGGTACATACGTTAGAGAGGGTAACGACGTTGTTATAAATACCGACGGTATTTGTTGCAACACGATTCCCGATGAGCTTATGCGCGAAATGCGTTCCTCGGTGGTCTTTTTAGGGGCTATTTTAGCGCGGTGTGAGGAGGCAATAATCAGCACTCCCGGTGGCTGTGAATTAGGTCCTCGACCTATAGATTTGCATATTTCTGCACTTGAAAAGCTAGGTGCAGTGATAGATGAAGAACACGGCTTTTTGCGTTTTAGCACTCCAAACGGACTAAAAGGTGCCGAAATAACACTTTCTTTTCCAAGTGTCGGCGCTACTGAAAACATTATACTTGCAAGTTGCACTCTAAAGGGTAAAACTGTAATTCATAATGCGGCAAGAGAGCCTGAAATCAGCAATTTAGCCGACTTTTTGAACTGTGCAGGTGCTAGAATTTACGGCGCAGGTTCGGATATAATAACAATTAACGGTGTTGAAAAGCTTTACAGCGCAGAGCTTGACGTTATACCTGACCGTATTGCCGCGTCTACCTATATGTCGGCAGCGGCGGTCACAGGCGGAGATATAATTCTTACCAATATTATGCCTTCGCATATGGTCTCGCTTATATCTTTTTTTACCGATACGGGTTGCGAAATTTCATCTACAGGAAAGACCTTAAGGCTTAAAGCACCCGAACGCTTAAAACGTGTGCCAACGGTCAGAACCACGGTTTATCCGGGATTTCCGACCGATGCGGGACCGACCTCGATAGCGATGCTGAGTAAAGCACAGGGAACATCGGTTTTTGTTGAAAATATTTTTGAAAACAGGTTTAAATATATCGACGAATTAAAACGCTTCGGTGCCAAAATAAAAACAGAGGGCAGAGTAGCTATAGTAGAGGGTGTAGAACGCCTTTCTGCCGCAAACTGCGAGTGCACCGACCTTAGAGGCGGCGCGGCACTTGTTGTATCCGCACTGGCCGCTAACGGAACTACAAAAATTGATAAAATCCATCACATTTACAGAGGATATGAAAATATAGTTGGCAACCTATTTTCTTTAGGTGCCGATATTTATGAAGAAGAATAGGAAGTGGAAAAATGGCTGTTGATAAATCGGTAGAGGCAAGACGAAATGCAAGGCGTAAAGAAATTAGAAAACGCCGAGCAATCAAGGCTTTTTTGGTGCTTTTAATACTAGCAATAATTACCTTTGCCGTTTTATCTGTTACGGTGCTTTTTCCTGTTAAATCGGTAAACGTTACAGGCAGTAAAATATATACTCCGACCGAGATTGTAAAGGCGGGTAAAATAACCCAAAGCACTAATCTTTTAACGCTATCCGAAGAAAAACTCACCGAAAAAATCAGAGCAGAGCTTCCGTTTGTGGATAGCGTAAAGCTTGATAAAAAACTTCCCAATTCATTAAGCATTAAAGTAACCGATGCTACCGAGGAATATTGCTATAATTACGGCGGAAAATACTATACCGTAAGCCGTAAAAATTACGTGCTTAAAAGCTATGATGAGCTACCCCAAGGTATGACCGATATAAAGTGCGGAAAAATCACCTGTGTAGAGGGTAAAAAAATAGAAATTCACGATGAAAATGCTAAAAAAACCTGCGATAAAATATTCGAGGTTTTCGCTGATAAAAACATCAAAATTAACAGTATTGATACAACCGATTCTCTCAATATTACCATGAAAATAGAGGATAGATTTGAGGTGTTGCTTGGCGGTAGCGCATATATGGAAAATAAGTGCAAACACCTGCTTACAACCATACAGGAACTAGAATCCGATGCTGAAGGTACAATAAAATTAAATATGTGGACACCTGACAAAAAGGAATGTACCTTTATTAGAAAAAGTTCACAATAAAAAAAGTTACATTTTGTAATAAAAACTATTGAAATTATAAAACTAATATGTTATTATACTATTGTGTATTTATTTTTTAGTATTAAATTGCATAATTTACATAAACGGAGGAAGTTAAAATGCCATTTGACGTAGCAACAGAAATGGAAAACGTAGTACAAATAAAAGTAGTAGGTGTCGGCGGTGGCGGCGGTAACGCTGTTAACCGAATGGTAGCCGCAGGTGTTAAAGGAGTTGAGTTCGTAGCAATTAACACAGATAAAGCAGCTCTGTTCCTTTCAGGCGCTGACCAGAAAATTCAAATAGGTGACAAAGCAACTGCAGGTATGGGCGCAGGCGGTAACCCTGCAAACGGTAAGGCAGCCGCTGAAGAATCTCGCGATGAGATAGCAGCCGCTATTCGCAGTGCTGATATGATATTTATAACCGCAGGTATGGGCGGCGGCACAGGTACAGGTGCTGCTCCTGTTGTAGCTGAAATTGCTAAGGAGCTCGGTATCCTCACTGTCGGTATCGTTACAAAGCCTTTTGCTTTCGAAGGCAAGAAGCGTATGACTCAGGCTGAAGCAGGTATCGCTGCTCTTAGCGACCACGTTGATAGCCTTGTTGTTATTCCTAATGAGCGTCTTAAGTTCGTTTCCGAAGAGAAGATTACCTTTAAGAACGCTTTCTATATTGCCGATGACGTTCTCCGTCAGGGCGTTCAGAGCATTTCTGAGCTTATTAACGTTACAGCACTCGTTAACCTCGACTTTGCTGACGTTAAGTCTATAATGGCAGACGCAGGCTATGCTCACATGGGCGTTGGTGTTGCAACCGGTAGAGATAAGGCTGAACAGGCTGCTAGAATGGCAGTTACAAGTCCTCTTATCGAAACCTCTATGGATAATGCAAGAGGCGTTATCATCAGCATCACAGGTTCTGAGGATATCGGTCTTGAAGAGGTTGAACTCGCTTCTTCTATCATTTCTGATATGGCTCATCCTGATGCTACAATCATTTGGGGTGCTCAGCTTGACAGCAGCCTCGATGATACCATCCGCGTTACAGTTGTTGCTACAGGCCTTGGTGACGATAAGAAGTCAAACAAAGGCGATGACCTTGCTGCACTAATAGGTGATACCTCTGCAGACGATGACGAAGCTTACGGCGACGTAATGAGCTTCTTCAAGAAGGACTAATTTAAACCTTACTGACGCTCGAAAGTTCGCGCTTTCGAGCGTTTTAAATTTTTGGGAGAATATTGATGACACTTAAAGACTTAAAACCAAACAGCAGTGCCATAATCGAAACTGTTGGCGGCGAGGGTAGTCTCAGACAGCATTTTTTAGATATGGGTGTAATACCGGGCACCGAGGTAACGGTTGTTAAATATGCGCCGATGGGTGACCCTGTTGAGCTTAAAATTCACGGATATGAATTAACACTTCGCCTCGCCGATGCAGAAAAGATTTCAGTACTGCCAATTGATTTAAAAGCTTTAGAAAAGAAGGAAAAAACAGCTTCAAAAACTAAATATATTGAGCATCCGGGCCTTGGCGAAGAGGGAAAATACCATAAGCATTTGGGTACTGCACCCGTTGTTAAAGGAGAAACGTTGACCTTTGCCTTAGTAGGAAACCAAAACTGCGGAAAAACAACGCTGTTTAATCAGCTGACAGGCTCTAATCAGCACGTCGGCAATTTTCCGGGTGTTACGGTTGACCGTAAGGACGGTCAGATTAAAGGCGTTGCGAATACTTTAGTAACCGACCTACCCGGTATCTACTCGCTCTCTCCGTATTCCAGTGAAGAACTAGTTTCAAGAGAGTTTATTTTAAGTGAAAACCCGAGCTGTATTATTAACATAGTTGATACAAATAACATAGAGCGAAATTTGTATCTTACAATGCAGCTTTTAGAACTCGAAATTCCCGTTGTTTTGGCGCTTAATATGATGGACGAGGTGCGTTCAAACGGAGGCACAGTCCACATCAACGAAATGGAAAGCATTTTGGGTATTCCCGTGGTGCCCATTTCAGCCGCTAAAAACGAGGGCGTAAACGAGCTTATAAAACACGCGGTACATATTGCTAAATATGCTGAAAAACCCGCCAGAACCGATTTTTGCGATAAAAACTCTAAGGGCGGCGCAGTTCATAGAGCGCTTCACAGTATAATGCATATTATTGAGGACCATTCTCAAGATTCAAATATCCCTGTTCGTTTTGCGGCTTCAAAGTTAATTGAGGGTGATGAGCTTATTTTAACTGCTCTAAACCTTACCGATAACGAAAAGGAATTAATCGAGCATATCATTATTCAAATGGAACAGGAAAGCGGTATGGATAGGTCTGCTGCAATTGCCGATATGAGATTTTCCTTTATAAAAAATCTCTGCGGTGCTACCGTGGTAAAGCCAAAGGAAAGTAAAGAGCATATTAGGAGCCTTAAAATTGATAAGATTTTAACGGGTAAATACACCGCAATTCCTGTATTTTTTGCCGTTATGGCGGCGGTTTTTGTGCTGACCTTTAACGTAATCGGTGCGTCGCTTCAAAGCCTGTTAGAGCTAGGAATAGAAAAGCTGACTTTAGTTGTGGACAAGCTCCTTTCTTCAATGAACGTCAACGAGGCGATACACTCCCTTATTATTGACGGTATTTTCGGCGGTGTCGGCAGTGTGCTTAGTTTTATACCGATTATAATAGTCCTGTTTTTCTTCCTCTCGCTATTAGAGGATAGCGGATATATGGCAAGAATTGCCTTTATAACCGATAAACTTTTAAGAAAAATCGGTCTGTCGGGCAGAAGTATCGTTCCGATGCTAATAGGCTTTGGCTGTACAGTACCGGGTGTTATGGCAAGTAGAACGTTGCCTAGTGCGCGTGACCGTAAGCTTACCATAATGTTAACCCCCTTTATGAGCTGTACTGCAAAGCTTCCAATCTATGGCTTTTTTGCGGCGGCATTCTTCCCGAAATACAGCGGTCTTGTGATGATAGGCCTTTATTTGCTTGGTATTTTGGTGGGCATTATAACCGCACTTTTACTCAAAAACACAACCTTTAAGGGCGAAGCCGTGCCGTTTGTTATGGAGCTTCCTAACTACCGTATGCCGTCTTTCAAAAACGTTATGATGCTTTTGTGGGATAAGGCAAAGGACTTTTTACAACGCGCCTTCACCGTAATATTTATAGCTTCGGTAGCCGTTTGGTTCTTGCAAACCTTTGATTTCAGACTAAATATTGTGGATAATTCACAGGATAGTATATTAGCGCAGATTTCGGGCTTTATAGCACCTGTTTTCTCACCGCTAGGCTTTGGCAGTTGGGAGTTTTCAACTGCGCTTATAGCGGGATTTATGGCAAAGGAAAGCGTTGTTTCAACACTTTCGGTGCTTTTAGGCTCTGCCGCAGTTACCTCGCTTATAGACCCTGTTTCAGCAGTAGCGTTACTCGTTTTCTGTCTGCTTTACACCCCCTGCGTCGCCGCAGTTGCCGCTATTAAACGTGAGCTTGGCGGAAAATGGGCGTTTGGTATCGTAGTTTTCCAATGCCTCATAGCCTGGGTTTGCGCGTTCTTGGTTAGAATGATTTTATTGTTGGTGTGTATGCTATGAACGAGGTTAGTATCATAATTTTGATTTTACTCGCCGCCAGTATTGTTTTAGCAATTATTAGCATTAAGAAAAACAAAGGCTGCGGCGGAAACTGTTCAGGCTGTACTATGTGTGATAGCTGTAAAGATAAAAACAAAAAACTGTAGAAAAATCTACAGTTTTTTGTTTTTTGTGGGTTATGTTTTGCTAATCATACTATTTATTTTTAATTTGATAGGTAATAATTGATTTTTATTTCAAATTGTATATTACATTCTCTTCTCTAACTTTTCTGATATTTAATGATACTGCTAATTTTGCAGAAGCTTCACTTCCTGCACTAACATAATAGCCGATACCGTTTTTGTTAGCACATTCGTTTGCAAACCCTTTTATTAATTTTACGGCAACACCTAATCGTCTATAATTTGGATGTACGTATACCATTGCAATATCATAATGTCCTGTATCGACGCTTTCATAAATCAAATATCCAAGAACATTATTTTCTTTTTTTGCAATAATAATATTTTTGACAAATTTAATTCGACTTGGAAGAAACACCCACTCATTATTAGGTAATTTTGAAATAAAATCGATATCATTTTGATTCGGAGTAGCTATTGTTATATTTTGCTCATCTGTTATTACGATCTCGTTTTGTATGGCACCAAAAACTCCCCAATGTTTATAATCCTGATTTTCACTGATTTCTATTGAAATCGTGTCACTTAAAAACGATAAATCCATATCCTTTTCTACGGATAGGAGTATTTTTGAGTTTTTCTTTTCTTTTGCCACTGAAATAGCCTCGCAAATTAGAGAAAAATTATCAGTATTTATTTGAATTAATGTATCATCATTATATTCTGTAACTCGAACAAAGGAGTGATTAGTTAATTCGTCTAGTGAAGTTGCGATTATAGTAATGTTGTTAGGCATAATTTTTAGGTCAACAACATCATAATAAAAATATTCCAGATCTTTTTTCATTAATGAGAGTGCAACGGAATTGTCTATTATCATAATATTTTGTTCTCCTAGTTTATTTGGTTATTTATAATTATAAACGTTAATCCAATTTTTGTCAAATAAGCATTAGTTCAATTATTCGCCTAACTAAGAAGTAACTGAAGGAAAAAAGAAAGACAGGGGACTGACCCCTGTCTTTCGTATACTGTTAAAATTTATTTTTGCAATTTAGATACCCATTCGTTCCAACGAGGATCAGCCTGTATTTCGGGTTTTACAATTGAACGTTCAGGAATATACCACCAAGGCCAATCTTCA
>JAZSCM010000025.1:0-99521 GCA_045602945.1 Acutalibacteraceae bacterium
AATCCATTATCGTCAAGAATGTAAGATGCGTTTTTCTGATTCTTGATTTCATTGGGATCGTACTTCTTTTCTATCTCCATACGGCAGTTAAACAAACCGCGCTCGATCTGCCAACCGATATCACGCGCGACATTAAAACGCTCTTTTGCCTCGGTGTTATGAATCAACTTCACGATTTTCCCCGAAATATCTGCCATCGTAACCGATTCATTTCCGAAAAGCTCGTCAAGAGATACCTCAAGCTCATTAGCAAGAGGAATAAGAAGCGCGCCATCGGGATAAGTTTCGCTTGTTTCCCACTTTGAAACCGCTTGCGCCGAGACACCGAGCTTTGTTGCAAGCTGCTCTTGTGTCATATCCTTTTCAAGACGCAATCTTTTAATATTAGCCGATAAACTCATATTATTTACCTCCGATCATTTTGCATCTTCCGTTGAAGTTGTATTCGTAGGACTGTCTGCCGCACATTCTTTCAAATGCCAAGGAAATCAAGGATAGAACAAGACCGTCTCCAAAGCACTCATAAACTCTTACTTCTCCTTCGGAAAGATGCGCCGTTACCCAATGACAAGCTCCTATAGAGCAGAATTCATCGAGGATTTCGGAAACCCGTTCTTCCTTTACGCCCGTATTCTTTGCAATATAGTCTGCCGTGAAGCTTTCAGAGCAAGCGGTAGAATGAACATAATAAAGAACGGACACAGCATCTTCATTCGACAAGAACTTAAAAATCTTAACGATTTCTTTTTGCTTATTCGGATCGTTCATCCATGCAAAATCAGCTTTGTTGCGGAGCATCATTACCGCCACGTTTACATTTTCGGAGCTTGCTACGAACTCAAAAAACTCATGGAGTGAAATGTTTGATCGATAAAAATGCGATATCTCAGACGGAAAAACATTTTCTCTATCATATACATCATCACTATATTTTGAAACTGTTCCATACATGGCCGGAATAAGTGCTTTTACCGCTTCAAATGCTTTTAGCACAGATTCGCGGCGGTCAAGCCCTTCAAACAAGGAGCGGATTTCTTCCGTCGTGCTTTGCTTTTTATCCTCGGAAAGTCCGAGAAGGGTGTCGGTGGTAACACCATAATATTTTGCGAGTTCTATAACCATAGGAAGATCGGGGGTCGAAGCACCGTTCTCCCATTTGGAAACCGATTTATTTGAAATAGATAGGCTTTGTGCCACATCTTCTTGTGTTACTCCCTTTGAAGTGCGGAGCTCCACCAATTTTTCTGCGATCTTACATTCGTACATATTTTTCACCTCTCGAAAAAATTCAAGTTCCGGAGCTTGTGACTATATTATACACGAAACCAACGGTAGAGTCAACAGAGTGATATTTTATTATTTCTCCATTTCGGAGAACAGAACATACAGTAATCAACCAATCGTAGTAAATAGCTTTTGTGTCCACAAAAGCAGTGTTTGTCAGGAAAAGAAGACGGACTTTCGGGGCTCACAAACCCAAGGCTCCCTTGTGTAAAGGGAGCTGACGCCGAAGGCGGCTGAGGGATTGTTTTACGATGAAATTTTTGCTTTTACAATCCCTCCGTCTTGCTTCGCAAGCCACCTCCCTTTACACAAGGGAGGCTCTTTTCCTCCCGACAGTACACCTATAAGGTGTAACACACTATACCTTGCAGGCAAGGTGTGTGAAAAGGAGTACGAACACATAGTCCGTACTCCTTTTGTTTTTCGGTAGGTAAACCTGCCTTATGGAAGACACCCCTTTGGATGTTTTTGTTGGTAAAATGAAATAAATACGTTAAAGGATTTATTAATATAAGTTTACTTTTAACTTTTAATATGATATACTCTTTGTAGGACAAAATTAGTTGTTCAAAACAGTCTTTTAAGGAGGAAAATAAATGATTACAATTAAAAACGAATTTTTAACCGCAAAAATTAATGAGATGGGCGCAGAGCTTAAAGGCCTTGAGTATAACGGCACCAAATATATTTGGGAAGGTAGCCCTGATACCTGGGCAGGTTCGGCTCCGCTTATGTTCCCTGTTTGCGGCGGACTCAAAGACGATAAGTATATATTAAATGGCAAGGAATACACCCTAGGTAAGCACGGATATGCTCGAAAAAAGCTCTTCGAGGTAGAATCTGTAACCGACGATAGCGCTGTATTTTTACATAAGTCCGACGATGAAACTAAAAAAGCGTTCCCGTTTGACTATGAGCTTAGACTGATTTACACCCTAAACGGCAAAACGTTAAAGGTCGATTATTCTGTAAAAAATCTTTCTGATGATACCATGTATTTCAACATTGGCTCACACGAGGGATATTATACGCCCGAAGGAATAGAAGATTACGACGTAATCTTCCCACAAAACGAAACACTAAGCTCCTACGTGCTTTACGGAAATATTCTTTCTAATCAGAAGTTACCTATTATTAAAGACCAGAATACATTACCTTTATATGATAAGTATTTTACAATCGATGCGGTTGTATTTAAAGACTTAAAATCAAAATCCGCAATGCTTAGAAACAGAAAAACAGGCAAAGCATTGCGCATTGATTTCCCCGATGATAACTATTTTGTTTTATGGCACGTGCCAAACGCTCCTTATATCTGCTTAGAGCCTTGGAACGGTATACACGATATTGTTGGTTCGAGCTATGATATAACCGAAAAAGAAGGCATCACCTCCCTTAACGCTAATACAGAGTTTAAGCATACACATTCAATTACTATTTTGGAATAAACAACACAAAAAACACCGCTTCGGATCCAAAAGCGGTGTTTTTTCAATTTTCCTTAGAATACTATTTTTTCTTCGATATAGGATTTTAGCTCTGTGATTGGGATTCTTACCTGAGCCATTGTATCTCTATCGCGAACTGTTACGCAACCGTCCTCTTCTGACTCAAAGTCATAGGTGATGCAAAGAGGTGTGCCGATTTCGTCTTCCCTGCGGTAGCGCTTACCGATTGAACCTGCATCGCCAAAGTCTACCATAAAGTATTTTGCAAGGTCGTTCTTAATTTCCATTGCCTTATCGGATAGTTTCTTAGAAAGCGGTAAAACTGCCGCCTTGAAAGGTGCTAGAGCCGGATGCAGACGAAGAACTACTCTCTTATCGCCCTTTTCGTCAATCTCCTCGTCGTAAGCATTGCAAAGGAATGCAAGTGTTACTCTATCGGCGCCAAGCGACGGCTCGATTACATATGGAACAAACTTCTCATTAGTTTCGGGGTCGAAATATTCCATAGCCTCGCCTGAATGGTTAGCGTGCTGTGTGAGGTCGTAATCGGTACGGTCTGCTACGCCCCAAAGCTCACCCCAACCAAATGGGAATAAGAACTCAAAGTCGGTAGTAGCCTTCGAATAGAAGCAAAGCTCGTCTTTATCGTGGTCACGAAGTCTGAGCGCGTTTTCCTCCATACCGAGATTTAGTAGCCAATCACGGCAGAAGCCGCGCCAATAGTCAAACCACTCAAGGTCGGTACCGGGTTTGCAGAAGAACTCAAGTTCCATCTGCTCGAACTCGCGGATACGGAATATAAAGTTACCGGGAGTAATTTCGTTACGGAAGGACTTACCTATCTGACCTACACCGAAAGGAAGCTTTTTACGTGTTGTACGCTGAATGTTTTTGAAGTTTACAAATATGCCCTGTGCGGTTTCAGGACGAAGATAAAGTGTTGAGGTGCTATCCTCAGTAACGCCTTGGAAAGTTTTAAACATAAGGTTAAACTTTCGAATATCGGTAAAATCGTGAGAGCCACAGCCTGGACACGCAATCTGCTTATCTTTAATGTACTGAGCCATTTCCTGATCGCTCATAGCGGCAGGGTTGTCTGAAAGACCATTTTCTGCAACGTAGTCTTCTATTAGCTTATCTGCTCTATGTCTTGTTTTACACTGACGGCAATCCATAAGCGGATCAGAAAAGCCGCCTAAGTGACCTGATGCTACCCAGGTTTCAGAGTTCATAAGTATAGCGCTGTCAAGACCTACGTTATACTGATTTTCCTGAACGAACTTTTTCCACCAAGCGCGTTTAATGTTATTTTTAAGCTCAACACCCAAAGGACCGTAATCCCAAGAGTTAGCAAGGCCGCCGTAAATTTCACTGCCGGGGTATACAAAGCCTCTGCCCTTAGCAAGATTTACTATCATATCCATAGTTTTTTTAGAGTTATCCATTTTATTCCTCCGAAAATATAAAAATACATCACATATAATAGTAATAAAAATCAAACCAAAAGTCAACCTAAAAAAGCAAATTATTGCCTTTTTTAGTTAAAAAACTTAAGTTTTTGACGAGTAATTTTGCTTGACATATAATACTATTTAGTTTATACTTTTAAGAGTAGAGATTTTTCAGGAGGTTACCTTATATGGATAAGAATAAAATTAAGCTTCATAACATTGATTTTGAAAAGTTTATTGCCGCTATTGACCTTTGCAAAGGCGACGTTTATCTTGAAACCGACGAAGGCGACGTGCTTAACCTTAAATCAAAGCTTTGCCAGATTATAGGTCTTTCAACCATTCTTTCTAATGCAGAGGTTGGCGAGGCTACACTTCGTTGCACAAACCCTGAAGACGAAACCATGCTTTTTAGATTAAATCTTTACGGCGAGATGCCTAATAAGTGATAATACAGGAGAATTATAATGGCAGAAACAAAATTTTTGATGTATAAAAACAAACCTTTGGTTCGCAAGGGCAACGAAATTTTTTACGGCGATATGTCCGAAAAGTTTGTTGTTAGATTTGAAATTCTCTCGGCTACTAAGGACGGAAAGCTTGAAATCGCCGATAAGGTTTCGGTTCAGCTTATAAGAAACGATAACGATAAGCCTATTAAAGAGCGAGTTCACAAGGAAAGCGTTAAGGACACTTTGTTTGATGCGTTAGACTTAGGCTTTACTTGGCTTGAACGCTCACTAAAGGATTAATGAAAAAATTTTAACTCGGGTAAGAAATTTCTTACCCGAGTTTTTTATTAGCTAAATAGCCTTCAAGAATTATAACTGCGGCTACCGCATCAACTATTTCCTTGCGCTTTTTACCGCGCTTATCATTCATATTAAGTACATTGTGTGCCGCAGACGTTGACAGTCGCTCATCCCAAAGCACGATTTTTTTACCGCTTTTCTCCCCTATCTCGTTTGCTATTTCCTGACAGGTCACGGCGCGTTCGCCAAGCGTTCCGTCCATATTCTTGGGAAGACCGACAACAATTTCCTCAGCGCCGTATTCTACACATAGCGCACAAATTTTATTTATCAGTTTTTCCCTGTTATATTCGTGAATAACAGTTTTGGGAAAGGCAAAGCTTTCGGTATTATCCGAAACGGCAATGCCTGTCCTTGCAAGGCCTAAATCAACCGACATTATTATCATTATTTGTACCCCTTAAAATTACTGACAATCTGCTGTGATTTGACAAAAGGTCATCGGTTAGATGTGAGAAATCGGAATAGTACAATAAGGTGGGATTGAATTTATCGTCAAACCTTATCAGCGATACTGCGGTATTATCATCCCAAACGATGCTTGACAGTTTGTTTATATCGTTATGCAAAAGCCTGCACAAAAGACATCTAAGCACTCCCCCGTGGGAAGCCGCCGCAATAGTTTTACCTTCATTTTGCTTTGCAAGGTCTAAAACGGTTTGCCATATGCGTTCATATGCCGCCCTCATGGTTTCACCGTTTTCGGGGGCAAAATCCTCAGGATGATTGTACCAGATATCACCAAGCTCTGTACCCTCGGCAAAAATCTCAGCGAAGGGTTTAGCCTCTAAATCTCCGCAATGAACCTCGGCAAGACCTGAGTTCTTTATAACTGTAATTCCCTTTTTGTCTGCTACAGCACAGGCGGTTTTATAGGCTCTGATAAGAGGACTAGAATAAACTGCATCAAGCTTTATATCCTCAAATCTTTTGCTTAAAGCATCTAATTGCTTTTTACCAAGTTCTGTAATATCTGCATCGGTCACACCCTGCAGTTGTCTTAAAACGTTTCCCTGTGCCTCACAGTGACGTATAAGGTAAATATCGGTCATTCCTTAAAAAACTCCTAAACTTAAAATATGGGGCCGTAACACACGTTTATTCCACCGTTTTTTCGTTCGAAATGTTCTGATAAAGATAAAATCTCGAAGTTTTCGGATTTTAGTCTGTCTATAAGCAGTGCTACACCTTGTATTATTTCCTCACTACTCGGATGTATTAAAAAAATATCTCCGTCCCTTATACCGTAGGTAGAGCTAAATGCTTTATCACATCGTTCCTTTGGTGTTGCCTCGCTTTTAACGCTATCGTCAAAGCTGTAATGCGACCAATTCACAATCTTAAAGCCGTTATCATTTGCGGCATGTGCAATATCCTCGCTTATATGCCCACCGGGACAGCGAACGTATTTTATCTTATGATTACAGCCTATACTGTCAAGCAGAGGCTGTGCCATGGCAAAATCAGAGTAAACCTCTTGTGCTTTGCTAAAAGCGGTAATGCTATGCTCCATTGAATGCCAAGCAATGTCGTGCCCCTCGTTAGAGGCACGACATACAAGGTTTGGATGCTTTTTGATTTTATTACCAATCATAAAGAAGGTTGCCCGTACGTCTTTACTTTTAAGCATATCAAGAAGCTTGCTCGTAGTATCGTACGGAGTATCATCAAAGGTAAGTGTGATGAGTTTTTTATTTTGCATAATAAATTTTATTGACGTATTGGTGAATCGTAAACAGCACCTGCTGTACCTCCCTTTTTACGTTGGAGAAGATAGGACATAGTAACAGGCTCGTATCCGTCGGTCTTTAATTTGTCGATAAGAAGACCTATACCATCTCTAATTTCGGTAACGTCTTTATATGGATGTATCAAGAAAATTTCGCCATTTCTTACTGTTTTGCTATATGGAGACGAATACACACCCTGCATTCTTTCTTCTGCAGACATATAAGACTTGGTATCATCAAAACCGTAGTTGGTCCAGTTAATAATACGCCAATCACGTGCTGCAGCTTCAGTTTTAAGAGCGTCGGTAACAACGCCGCCTACAGGTCTGAAAAGTGTAATCTTGTAGCCGGGATAGATTTTATCCATTATAGCCTGTGCCTTGTCAAAATCGGCGGCAACCTTTTCTACCTTTGTGGGAGAATGTTAGATGATACTGAGCTCTCATCCTTTGATGAGGTGTTACTTCCCGTTTGCTCGTCACCGGTACACGCAACTAGACCATAGGTTAATGTTGCAGCAAGAAGAAGTGTAATAATTTTCTTAAACATAAAAAACTCCTACTATATTAATATTTAATGCTTTTTGTTTTTTTTAGCGGCTTTCACTATAGCAGAAGGAACAAGCGCTAAAATAAGACAAATAGCTATAGTACCTAAAATAATAAAAGTATTTATGAGTTCATCGTTATCCCCACCACGCTGAATTACTTGCTCTACGGCGTTTCCACTACTGGTACTGTTACTGCTAGTGGTGGTGTTTTGAGAAACGGGCGGGATATATTCAACGGGTGGCGGCTCCGCTTCGTTTGTTGCTCTTCGCTCACCCTTTATCTCGTTGCCGTTAACGTCATAAACTATGCCGTTTGCATTTATAAAGCCAATTCTCAGATTGTCCAGCTTTATATCAGCGTTTGGATTGTGAATTTCTATTTTAACAATAAAATTAATATTGTAATAACCGTTTTCAGAAAATCTTACAGGATAGAGTGGTTTAGTAACGCTTGTATTCCATTCCTCATCATTCTTTGCAGTGTAAAGTGACTGGCCAAATCCTGATGAAACCAAATATAAGAACGCTAGGTCGCGTTGCTCTAATTTAACGGTAAAATCATTAGAGCCTGCCCAGTCATAAATTACCACCGGTGCCTGTCCCGGTACAATATTTTTATACGAAAATCTCATCGAGACTATGCCTATTGTATCACCGCTTGAATTTTTATTAGCAGTAAGATAGGTGTTTTCACCGTTTTGTACAATGGTAACGTTTTCTGACGGCTTACCGCCGTTCAAAGAGAGCCAATATCTGAGTCCCTCGGTAAAGCCGCTGTTTTTTAATGCTGACTGTAGTTCAACCGACCACATAGTCAATCCTTCGGGCAATATGTAGCCGTCTTCTTTGGTGCCGTAAAGTCTATCTAGCTCTTCCTCGGTCAAAGGCGGAGGTGTATTTTCAGAAGACGTGTTATCCGAAGAAGTATTATCTGAAGACGTACCGTCCGACGAAGTGTTATCTGATGAAGTATTATCCGAGGACGTATCGTCGGAAGAAGTGTTATCAGACGAGGTATTATCGGACGAGGTGTCTTCTGAGGAAGTGTTATCCGAAGAGGTATCGTCGGATGATGTATTGTCCGAGGAGGTATCGTCAGACGAAGTGTTGTCAGACGAGGTATCGTTGCTTGGCGTGTTTTCTGACTGGGTTTGGTCAGAACTTTCATTTTCCTGAGAGGTTGTATTATCAGAAGAAGTACCCGGCTCAGCAAGAGGAGAAAGCGTTATAGAAAAAACTAACAGTAACAAAAGCAACAATGCAATTAATTTATAAATATGTTTCATAAAAATTCCTTTTTAAAATCAAATTTATTTCTTTGCCTTTGGTAACGTTTTTGAAACGGTTGCAAGCAAATCTTCTATTTCGGTTGAAAGCTTGGTCATCATAGTATTAGGTCTTTTACCGTCTCTTAAATACATTCCGCGCTCATCAACGGTGGAATAAAGAGAATTATCACCGTTCTTAGATACTAGATTAAGGTTTGGTATGAACGCGTTTTTATTAAATTCTGAAATAAGATAGCTGCTTATATCAACAGGCAAGGTATTTTGGTTTTTCTCCAACTCATAGCTACGGCTTTCGTACAAAGCGAAGCAAGCGGCAGCCATTGGATTTTTTGCTCCCTTTAACGCGCTGTAGCACCTAACGTCAGCCACCGAAATCGCACCGATTTGAGATAAATTTGACGGCAGAATTATGCATCCTAAATTTTCTTGATTTTTTTCAAAGGAATTTGACGTGTTCGCAATTCCCTGCCAATAAGAATAATTTGAAGCCTTATCAATCATACAATATGCCTTACCGTTTTGGAATGACGTTTTGCTTGACTTTGGTATAGATATCGGGGTGTCACCGTAAATTAAATTTGAATAGTCGGTTGCTGCCGTAACAGCATTTTCGTCGGTTACCGTGGCTAGAATTGAATCCCCGTTTAATTCTAAAACATCGACACCCTTAATATTAAACCAGGTTGAAAGAGATGGTGTTTGTAAAAGAGCATCACCCGAAACAAACGAGGTAACAGATGCCATTTTTAAAAACTCCTCAAACGACCAACGGCTTGCTTGCCACATTTCCTGTGGGTCCTCAAACTCAGCCTTTTTAAACAGTGCGCGGTTATAATACATCACAAGAAAATCGCTAGACTGCGCAGAGCCAACAGCAAGAATATTACCGTTCACCGTAAAGCGCGAATTAAACGCATTGGCAAGGCCCGAATCCCCAGGACGCTCGGCTGAATAGAAATCGGTAGCATCAATGCCTGACTGTAGAGGCTCGTAAATATTGTAAAGATAGGTTTTTGAGAAAGTGTCAATATCATTCTCTACTATATCAAACGGCTTTCCCGAAGCTATTGAGGATGCTATTTCGTCAGTAGTGCCTGAGGCATCAAAAATAACCTTAACTGTGCAGTTATGTGCCTTAGAAAACGCGGCAAGTTTATTTTTTTGAAATTCGGTTGGCTGTTTAGTAGTATAATAACTGATTTCGGCGCCCGAAAAATCCTTATTTGCAAGAGGTGTTGAGGAAGCCTCTGTGCTAAGCGAAATAACACCTATTTTGGGTTCTTCCTGTTTTTCAATTGTTATTGTTTGAGGCTTAGGAGTGCTGACTACCTCCTCTTGCGTCCCCCCCGAAGAACAAGCGCATAAAGAAAATACTAATGTGGAAGAAAGTATCAGACAAAAAAGCCGTTTTATAAAAGACATCCTATTATCTCCTAATAATAAAATATATATAATCATTATAGCAAAGAACGATATATTTTTCAAGGATAATATTGAGTATTTAAAAATTTAAAGGATACTAAACTTTTTATAGGAGTATTATAAAAAAAGAAAACCCCGTCCCTTTCGGAACGGGGTTTATTATACCAAAATTAGTTAAACAACATTAACCAGCTTTAGCAAGATCCATTGTATCCTGGAGACACTTAGCGATCTCTGGACGTAATGCTTCAACAGAAGATGCAACGTCTGCGCCTTCCTTAAGCTGAGCTGCTAATTCCTTCATGTAGGTATTAGGAGTTGTACCGGTAGAATCTTTCCAACCAGAGAAACCAAGGAAGCCCTTAGTTGCAAATGCAACGTTAACAGCGTTCATGATTTCAGGTGGCATCTGAGTATCAACACCAACCGCTGAGTCTACTAGACGGCTTTCGAAGAGTGCATAGCAAACTGCAACAGATGTATCCTTAGCGCCCTTAGCAGCAGCGTAACCCTGTGGAACGTGACCTGCATAGGTACCAGCCTCGATAAGACCTGTTGGCATTGGAACAACACCAAGGTTAGCAGCGTTCTTATCAAATGCTGCGCTGTTGAGTGCCTTATCAGCCCACTGAGCATAAACGTCGGTATAAGAAACAGCAGCGTATGTAATCTTGCTTGAACCGAATAAGCTGCAGTATGTTACTGAGCACATTGGGTTATCGCTAAGATAGAGATCCTGCCACTTCTGGATAGTAGCAAGTGTCTTAGGATCGTTAAGGTTTTCCTTAGCTGTCTTGTTCTTGTTATCAACGCTAACGTACTTAACGCCGTTAAGAGTTAACCAGTTAAAGATCGGAATTTCTTCAAGGAATGCAGTTGTGTTTTCAATGTCTGTTACTTCGTTAGACATCTCAACGCACTTATCCCAAGTCCACTGACCGTTCTTCCAAAGATCATATGGATCGTCAAGACCTGCATCGCTGAACATCTTCTTGTTGTAGTAGAATACCATTGAGTAGATGGACTGTGCAGAACCTGCAGTGTACTTCTTATCGCCCCAAGAGAAAGCATCAATGATTTCTCTAGAAAGACCGCCGTTATCAAGCTTATTAACGTTGAAGAAGTCACGGTCGTCGGTGAGGTGCTCATCAAGAGGAGCTAAAATGTCAGAAATAACTGACTGTGGGAACATATCTGAGTGGTTAGCAATAATATCGTAAGGAACACCCTCAACGATAGACTTTGCGATATCCTCAGCAAATTCAGTGCCTATTTCGGTAGTAACCTTTGCATTGTGCTTCTCGTTGAATGCACTGATCTTACGGTCAATGTTCTCACCGTACTGATACCAGAAATAGAATTTGAATTCCTTGCCGCCGTAATTCTTAGTAGCGAGTGGAGATTCAAGAACTTCTGACTCAATGTTTGAGTTCTCTGATACACCGCCGGAAGTAACACGGCTACCACTTTCGAGTGGCTTGCTGTTTGAGTTCTTATTGCTGCTAGTTTTGTCATTGCCGCCTTTGTTGCCGTCGCAAGCTGCAAAGGTAAGAACGCAAACAAGTGCTAAAGCTAAACATAAAAGTTTCTTTAACATAGATTTTACCTCTTTTCTTAAGATTTATTATATCGCTGCCTTTTGGATACCAATTAATATCGCAAAAGGCAACAATTTTTACAAATGAATTATAGCATAAGTTTATAAACTTTTCAAGTATTAAATGATAAAAAAGCGAAAAGTTTAAAAATTATAATGATTTTTACTAAAAATTAACCTACTATACCGGAACGCTCAATACTTTCTGTAAACTTTCTTTGAACGATAAAGTAGAAGATCATTATAGGAAGAATACAAAGCAGAGCGCCTGCTGCCAACATACCTTTTGCTTCAAACGCATTAAAGCCTAACTGACCTGCAAGCTTATCTTCCTCAAGAGATATTCTGAGAATATCAAGCGCTGCAGCTATAGGACGCTGTTCTGCGTTGAAGAAGATTGAAGTGTAGAAGGTATCGTTCCAATACCAAACAGCCGAAAGCACTGATACGGTAATAATAGCAGGGCTTGAAAGTGGAAGCATAACTCTAAGATACGTTCCAAAAGCACCGCAGCCGTCAATCTTTGCAGCTTCCTCAAGTTCCTTAGGCTGACCTAAGAAGAACTGACGGAAGATGTATATTGCAAGACCCGAACGGATACCGCTTGCAAAGAGTGCGGGTAAAATCATTGATATCGGGCTACCTGTAAGCTGCCAGTATCCCTTGCCTATTCCCATTTTTTCAAATAAGGTTAAAATACCGAACATATCAAAGAAACGGAAGTTAATGAAGGTAGGAATGGTTGTGGTTTGCGGAGGAATAATTATGAGAACAACAACCAAAATAAAGGCTATATTTTTCTCGAAGAAATTAAATCTTGCAAAGCCGTAACCTGCCATTGAACAGGAAGCCAACGCTGCTAAAATACCAAAGAAGGTAACAAAGAAGGTTAAACCGAAAGCTCTAATATAATCTAGCTGTTCAAATGCATTTTTAAAGTTAGTCCACGCCAACTGCTTTGGTACCCAAATAATAGTTGGGTCGTTTGCAGTTGCAGGGTCCTGAATCGCCGAAACAATAAGATATATTATCGGGAACAGGAAGAGATAGCACATGCCTGCCAAGAAAAGAAATTTAACAATGTTAATTGCCAAAGAGGTTGATTTGCTCTTTAATTGATATGTATCTAATTTTTTCACAATAAACAACCTCCCCTTTAAGCTGAATATCTCTTAATAAGTTTAGAGAACACAAACATTACTATCAATACGAATATTGATATTAATATGAAGTATGAGTAAGACATTACCGAAGCAGGACCAAAGTTAAGTGAACGAACCGCATATAGCACCTGATTCATAGCTTCGTTGGTAGAATCGGTAAACGAGTCTACTATGGTGTAAACTGTATTTAATACAAACACCGGTAGAAGCATTGGTAACGTAATCTTGAAGAATTCTTCCCACTTTGTAGCACCCTCAACAGATGATGCTTCGTAAAGTGAAGTCGGAATACTCTGAAGACCTGAAAGGAAAATGATGATTTGTACACCGGTTTTCCATGCAAGGTTGAATATGTCGTTAGAGAATTCTGTAAAGGTTTCAACAATCTTAGAATTCATACCTGCATCAACAAGTAGCTTCTCTAAGCCAACGTCATACTCAATCTTACCGCCTGCTACAACCTCACCGCTAAGAGCGGCACTTGCAACAACGTCGTTCTGAATGATGAGTATTACCGCACCTGTCATTACAATAACAGGAAGGAAGAAGATAACACGAACTATAGAACGTCCTTTAAACTTAGTGTTAATAAGTATAGCCAAGAACAAGCTTACAAACAAGAGCGACGGAACCTGCCAAAGCATATCGCCAACCGAAGTGAACAGGTTTAACGTAAATTCCGTATCTCTGCCGAACACCTGTATAAAGTTGTCAAAATCGTTAGGCTTCATTAAAAAGCCACCGAAATCAACCTTTACGTTATAGAACATCATTCTCATTGTCTGAATGAGAGGAAATAGAGAGAAGGCTATAAATCCAATATAGAAAGGTATAACGAATGCTCTACCTACCATGGCTTCTCTGCCTTTTAAAGTAAGGCGGGATTTTTTAACTTTATTTTGTTTTTTCATTACGCCGCCTCCTTAACTACAAGGTAATTTTCAGCCTTAATTGTAATATCGCCTATGGTTACGTCTTCAACGTTGTAGTTAACGTATACTGTAGTTCCGTTAGCATAAACTGTTTTGAAAACGTCCTTTGCCAGACATTCGTGTCCAACAATAGCCTGATCATAAACGTCTTTGTTTACCTTGTTTTGCTCTTTATAGTAGTTAAGAGCTATGTCCTTCCAAAGAGAAAACTCTGAGCTGTATAAAGAACTGAGTCTGGTTTCACGGAGATTGTAAGTATCGTCGGAAACGCAAACAAACTGTAAATCGCTGCCTGTCTCAATGGACTTAAGATATAACGTTTCAGGATCAAGAGCTTGAATTACCATAGGAGTGGTGTAGTTCTTGTATCCGTGTAATACCATTTGAATAAATGGAACGTCATAATCAAAAATATCGTATTTACTTGAGCTTACAGGTAGATTATAAATTCTATTTGCATATGGGAAGGTATAAGCGTTTGAACCGTCAACTGCTATATTTTCAACGTCAACACTCTTGATAAAGTCTTCAATAAGAGTTAAACCGGTTGAACGATAGATACCCTTTCTCGGTTTAAAGTCGGAATAAATCTTAGAACCGATTGTAGTAAGGCAGATAGAATCGTAACCCTTTTTATTAAAGTCTTTAAGGAATTTTGAAGAAGCGGATTTTAATTTGAGTGGGCTGATAATTACCCAAGGATCTATATCTCTGTCAACGTTATGAGTAACGATAGAAGAAGCGAACTGCTTTGCTACGTCACCGTTAGTTTGAGATGTAGCGTGGAACTTGGTAGAAACACCTAAACGGCTTTCAGAATAGGTAATAAAATCTGCGGCAAGGTAATATTCGAAATCGTTATCCTTTAGATAATCTAATAAGGAATCCATACCCTTCGTTCCACCAAGAATAGAAAGTGGAGTAGCTGATTTTAAATATTTACGGTTATAGTAGCCGTTATTAGTCCAGCCGGTGTAAAGCACAGAAATGTTATCTATACCGTCGTTCTTTAGTTCTTCAACAATTGCCTTAGCATCATCAAAGCTTGTAAGCACCTGCTTTTTGTTGTACTTAATACCAAGGAAATTTTCCTCAGTTTCAAGTGAACCGTAAACGTTAAGTGCTAACGAAGGCTTGTTAACAGTTTTTTCAAGGCCTTTTTCTTCAATTAAGTAATTGCGGTAGCATTTAGCCATACCGGTATAAGAAGCATCCTCACCGTCAAGGAAATAATATCTCATAGTGAAGGCATCAACGCCGAATGGCTGCTGAGTTACAGTAGCAATATTCGTACCTGTACCTGCAGTGTAATAAAGACCTGTGGCTGTTTTGAAAACTCTATAACGCAAGCAGGTGTTTACAACGTTCCAATACTGCTTTGCATTACCTGTTTTTGCGGTCATGGAAACAGCACCGTCACCCGAAGTGATTACCGTAAACATAGCGCCCTTGTTTTCAATAACTGTACCAAAAACAGGAAGGTTAATGTCCAGTGACTGTGAGGAACCGTCTGCAAGGTCACCGCCATAAATGGTTCTTGTGTAGGTAGTATAAGGAACTATTCCCTTGTTAAAGCCTGCTACGGCACCGCAACCGTCCGGTACAAAGAGATAACCGTTTTCCTCAGGACCTGCAGCACCCATAGCGTTAAGTAGGTATGCGGATACTAGTAGGTTTGACTCACCCTCGTCAAGATTCTTTGTATCAATAGTTGCCTCAAGATAATTGTCTTTAATGGTATAGCTTACAGGGATTACAAATCCAAGATCAACAAAATTAAAGGTAACCTTTATTCCGTCTGTTATCTTTTCTACTGTTAAGCCACCCTTTAGGATACAAGCCTGCTGGCTGTTAGCGGTACGGGTACCAACACCTTTATATTGGTCTTCAACAGGAAGGTATTCAACTACAAGCTGTGAACGAAGCTCAAATCTTGCAATACCCTTTGTTAACTTATCCTCATCTACGTTGGGTGGAATACTGTACCAAAGTGAGCCATTATTTTTGTTTAAAACTGCAAAATGGCCATTGCTCATATTAGCATAAAGTATTAAATTTTTGTTTTCTGCAACCTGTTTAAAACCTTTTTGCTCTTGCATCTCTGCCTTTGCAGAGGTTACTGCTTCAGCTTCCTCTGCAAAAGTTACGTTTTGTGGAAGGGCAACGCAAAGAGATAAACACAATACTAAAATTACAGATAAGGTTTTAACTGCTTTACTATATCTATTTTTCATTATCTTTGCTCCCTTCTATTAGTATCTAAAGTCTATCTCTTTATACACAGACTCAACGAAGCCGAACATCTGCTTCATAAGGCTGAAGAGAAGAATTGCGAGAAGTATCATTGCGGCTATTCCTGCGATTGTAAGGAAGATAGCCCACAATGTCTTGCCAAGTGAGAAATCGTGGATTGTGAGAAGTCCCAAAACGAGAACTCCCGCTGTCCATATAAGACCTATTGTTGTTACAATGCCGATAAATACCTGTTCTTGAGGAACCAAGAAGTTTGTAAGTACCGTGCTCAAAAAGAGTGTTACGATGTAAGGAATTAATGCGTAAGCAGTAGCAGAGCATATATCCTTAAACGTTCCCTTGCCGTCCATAAGTGAGCAAATAGCCCAGTTAGAAATGCAGAACAGTACGTACATACCAACAGTTACAAGAATTGTTATTGGCATATTGAAGTCAACTGAACGGTTGATTGAAAATGCAAAGCCCTTCATATTAAAATCAATTATTTTAACTACAAGCCATGCAAAAACAATTATTGCAGCTGCTCCATATGAGGTAACCGGTCTGGTCTTAAACTGTGCACAACCGTCTATTGGGTGTAACAGCATATAGAACGGCATACCGCCTTTGCTTTCCATCTTAGAATAAGCCGAATCAGCTGTAGGAGTTGCTAGTTTCTTTAGGTATTTAATGCCTATAAATACCAGTACACCAAGTGCTACTACAACAAGAACTATCCAACCGGCGTTCTTTTCAATATTAATTTGACGCTGTTCTTTGAATGCGAGTGCGTAACCAGCCTGGTCATAAGCCATTTTATAGTACTTCATTGCTGTTTCGTAGTCGCCCTGATAGTCGGCTATACGACCGAGACCCTGATAGCACATATAACTGTTACTGTTTTGCTTAAGAAGCTTCTGCCAAATTTCTGCCGAACCTTCAAAGTCGTTATTATCCATCTTAACAACAGCTGCGTGCGCATTCTTTATATAGTCTGTTGCCTCAAATATCATAACGATATTTTTCTTTGAATCGGCAGCTAAAATGTAATCGCCAACCGTTTCAATTGCAGCGGCTGTATTAAAGCAGCCTTCCTGGTCGCCGTTTGCACCGAATACAGATAAAAGCTGACCTGCATCGGTATACTGGAATATACGTCCTCTTTGCTTATCAAGAATATTAAGGAAGCCGTTTTCATCAATATCTATATCGGTAAATATTGTTTTTACCGCGCCGTTTTCGGATGCGATAAGGTCACCAAAGGATATCTTTGCGTTTGTGATATTCTCACCCTTGTAATTTAGCTTCTTTATAAGGCCCGGAACAGCATATGGAACTGTAGCATCTCTGTATGGGTTAACCGTATAAGCAAATCCATCAGGTGAAAAGTCCATATTTGTAACCGTAACAGGAACTGCCTTTTCAACAAACTCAAGCTGAGTAAGGTTCATAAAGGTTTCCTGGAAGAACTTAACGAAGGCCTGTGTTGTAGAAAGAACCTCGTTTGCCGCAAAGAACTCAACAAACTCACCCTCAGGTGTGAACACCATAATACCAAGGGTAATAGACTGCGACATAACGTAAATTCTGCCCTTATCATCGGCATTAACCTTTTCAGGAGAAAAAGCAGCGCCGGTATCGTTAAGAACTTCGTCAGGTCTCAAAACAATCAGATCAACAATACCTTCACGGGTAATTCTTAAAACACGGTTACCGGTTGTATCGGCAACTAAGAACTTACCATCGGGTGTGATGTCAAAACCTTTTGCATTATTAAAGGAAATTTTTCCTTGTGGTGCAACAATTTTATCATTGTCAGCATATTTAGGATCAATGGTGAAATCATTATATTCTTTAATGAGATTGTAATCCAAATCCAGTTCTAAAATACGGTTATTACCCGAATCAAGAATATAAAGATGCTCATCATATATAACTAAGTCTGTAAGAGTCTTAAATGCTTTTTCAAGACCTAAGGTCTTAGCTGTTATCGACTGCTTATATGTATAACCTATAGGAGCAACTACGGCTTCTTTAAACTTGTTATACTCATAAGACTTGTAAGGCGCGAACGCGCTGCCTGCCGCAGATGCTGTGCAGGTAAAGAGCGACAATAATGTTATAGCCACTAAAATAATACTTAATATTTTTTTCATTACTTCGCTCACCTCACTTAAGACCTGAATGCGCCATTGTATTCATAATGGAACGCTGATTCCAAAGGAAGATTATAACTGTAGGAATCATTAATATAAGTGTTACCGCCATACCGGTACCTGCTCTTGTAATACCCGAAGCAGCAATTGTTTGCATCGCAACCGAAATGTGCTTTAATTCTTCAGAGAAGATAGCGTTTGAAGAGCCCTGATTCCAATAACTCTGGAAGATAAAGATAAGAGCGGTAAGCCAACCTGCTTTAATAGCCGGAGCTACTATGCTAAACAGTATCTTAAACTCCCCTGCACCGTCAATTCGTGCAGCCTCAAGTATTGTATCATCAATGTTAGCCCTAATAAACTGAGCTATAAGGAATATACCCATTGTAGATGCAAGACCCGGAAGAATTACTGCCCAATATGTATCGATAATTCCTATCTTTGACATAACAACGTATCTTAGCATTGCCATAGTATCGTTGTGGAAAAGCATCGCATAAACCAAGAATGCATTAAGTATTGCAACTATCTTTATCTTTGACTTAGCTACAGGATAAGCTGTAATAAGTGATAAGAAAAGATATGATAAAGTACCAACGAGCGTTGTAAACACTGCGTTGAAAAGATATCTTGTAAAAGGAACACCTAAGCTATCAATCGAAGAAACTATTGCACGATAGCTATCCATCGTAGGATTCATAACAAAGAACTTAGGAGGATAAATGTAATATTCTTCTATTGGTTTGATAGACTGGAGAATTGTGTACAAAAGCGGAACAAACATAAACAAACTAATTATAAAGAGTGTTAGAGAAATTCCGAATGTACCGAACGAAGAACGGGAAAGTGCTACTTCCTTATCCTTCTGTTTAAGTCCTACCTTTTTAAGAAGGGATGAAACCTTACTCATATTTCTCTACCTCCTTAGTCCGCACCAAAGCTCTTAAGAACTTTGGTAAATAGTCTGTAAATTATAAGCATTGCTGCCATTAGGAAAACTGACATCGCTGAAGCGTAGCCGTACTCGAAACGGGTTCCGCCGAACTCAGCCATATAAAGTAGGATTGTATCGGTTGCGTTGTTGGTTGAAGGATAACCTGTAAGAGCCGAGTTGATAGCACCGCAAGCAAATGCGCCGCCGATTGCCTGAACCGCACCGAACATAAGTGACGGTCCCATCTGAGGAAGTGTTACGTAGTATAGCTCTTGCCAACGGTTACGCAAGCCGTCAATAGCAGCTGCTTCATAATACGCACGGTCAAGACCGCGTAAACCTGCAATAAAGGAAAGGAAGCCAGCGCCGAACGAGTTCCAAACGCTAACGATTAAAACAACCGTCATAGCGTAATCAGGGTCAGACAGCCACTGTATAGGCTCTATATCCATCTGGTTTAACGCAGAGTTGATAAGACCGTTAGAGTCGTTTGCAAATATGTATCTCCAAACTACGAACAAGGTACCGCTAAAGGACGGTGAGTAGAAAAGGAAGATAATAAGCAAACGGAACTTTTTGTCAACCTCGTTGATAAGCCAAGCAACAACGAAGCTCATAATGTAACCTACAGGACCTACTATCATAGCCTGCATAAGAGTATTCTTAAGTACTATAATAAAGGTTTGGTCTCTAAACAGTAATCGAATGTAGTTGTCAAGTCCTGCCCAATCAGGGAAGGTCATACCGTTAAAGTTGGTAAAGCTTACAAGTAAACCACCCACTGCAGGAAGAACAGTAAATACGATAAATATAATGATAAACGGTATTACCATTATATAAAACGGTGCACTAGAACTGAGGGGTTTTCTTTGTTTCTCAATTGTTTTCATAACTATTTACTTTTCCCCTTTCAGTTATTATCTACGAATTCTGCACGCTTACGAATAAGCTCTTCATTTATAAGTCTGCATTGAATATTAAGCTGACGAAGCGGATCGTCGTAATCATTGAATGATGTACGTAATGCATTGGTGAAGTGACGAAGAATAATGTAGTTACCAGGTATCTGCTCAACACCTATAGCAAACTCACGCTGCTTATTTAGAATAGCTTTTTCTTCATCGGTCCAACCAACGTTTTCAAATGCTACCAGGTTAGCAAGACAAGGTCTACCTGCTATACCCTGAATAGATTCCATAGCATAAGCGTATTTCTCTTGAGTCTTAGCATCTGCCCACCATTTTACAAATTCAAATGCCTCGTCGGCAACGCCACGCTCTTCGGCACCCTTAAGAATTATAGCACCGTTAGCAGTAGAAACTGCAGAATGGTCAACAGTACCGTCTTCTTTTCTGATACCCGGAACAGTTGTCATAGCCCATCTACCCTGAATTTCAGTAGCAATTGCGGCAAATGACTGATATGTTGCTGTACCGCCAATAATAATTGGCATTTCACCTGAACGGAAACGTGTTAAAACGTCAAAGTCCTTATCAAGACCATAGTCTCTGTATAACTTAACGAGGTCAACGAAAGCTTCTTTACCCTCTTTTGACTCGAAGTTAACCTGAGTTAAATCTTCATTATAATATGTTCCGCCTCTTTGGAACATCATCATATCGAATATACCGAGCGCTACGGTTACACCAGGAGAAGCAGAGTCAGCCTCTTTAATACCTATTGAGAACTTGTTTCTCTGAAGTTCACGAAGTACTTCATAAAGCTCATCCCAGGTTTCCGGAGGTTCGAGACCTAGCTTACTAAGTATATCGGTTCTGTAATACATCATTGGGAAGTCTTGGATTGTAGGAACTGCATAGATACCGCCATCATATTCAAACGGTGTCCAAGCTGCCTCTTGGAACTGTGCCATATATTCGTCGCTTAATTGGTCAACGTACGGCTTCAGGTCTAAGAGCTGACCTCTGATTGCATAGTTAATAGGAAGGTTCTGTGCAACAAGAAGTGAAACGTCAGGC
This sequence comes from Acutalibacteraceae bacterium, assembly GCA_045602945.1. Lineage (GTDB taxonomy): Bacteria > Bacillota > Clostridia > Oscillospirales > Acutalibacteraceae > UBA737. Next base: position 20,980 of record JAZSCM010000025.1, read on the forward strand.
TCTTTATCCGCCAAAATAGCCTCTGCAAGACCTGTTTGAGAAATTATGAACTTGATGTTGTAATCGTGGGTAGCAGAGAAGTCTTCGTCGATAAGACGCTTAACAGCCTGTGCCTGGTCACGACCAAGTGTTGTCCAGATTGTTAGGGTCTTTCTACCCTTCTCGTCTTCCTCCATATACTTGTCAGCGAATGAATATATAAAACGCTGAAGCTCGAACTTCAAGGACTTCCAGAAGCCTACGCCTGCTTTTGGCTCTTCGGTGTCTGGAGAAGCAATCTGAATATAGTCAACCTCAAGAGCTAGAGATCTGATATCGTAGGTCTGAGCAATGTAAGAGTCGATATTTCCCTTAAAGGAGTCAAGCTCTTCAACAATGATACGATAGTTTGCTATCATTTCATCTAGGTCTGCAATAAATTTTCTGAAGAAGTAGGTTTTGGAGTTTTTATCACCTAAAACCTCGGTAACCATTTTGTCAATCTTAGAAATTTCTTTCTTTGCTGCCTTTAGGTCATCAAGAAGTGTAGGGATTTCGCGCTGAATGTTATAGTCACGTTTAAGGTCGGGATTAACGCCTGTAACCATTATAATAGACTGATAGATTTCATTAAGCATATTAATAGATTGGTTAATCTCACTCAAGGAAGGTGCAAGGTCACCTGTTGTAGCCTCAAGTGTTATTACGTCACCAGGCTCAAGATAGAACAAGAAAGTATTGCCATCTTTGTCACCTGCTGTACTCATATACCAACCATTGTTGTATTGGAACGGAACAGAAGAAGCCTCTTTAAAAGGAATAACGCCGTTAATGTAAACCGCACGGAATGTAGGTACACCTACGTTAGCGTTCTGCTTTGCTCTAAAGCGAAGAACGTATTTTCCCGGTTTTAAATCGTCCGGCACCTTCCAAGAAGCCCACTGGCCTACTTCTTTCCAATAATCCTTACCGAAAGAGTTAACAACGTTAACCGTTGGCGATGCAGGAGTCATACCTGCATTACCCTCGTCAAGAGTAGCAGCTATCTTGTTGTCGTTCTTTACGAAAGCATCCTCACCTTGTATTATATAATCGGTGTTAGAATGTATTGTCTTATCAGAAGTTTTGGTAGTATACTCCTCGTATGAAACAGGTTCTTGATATTTCTTAAAGGTAATCTGAGAAAAAGCCGCTGCTTCAAGCTGTCTTTCGATACGCACAGTATGAGTGCCTTCGGTAAGCAAAACATAAAGCGGATCGTTATAAAGACCTGTATAGCTCTTTGCCCATGCTTCGTCCCAATAGAAAGTTTCTATCTGCTTAGGACGAATCTGATTGCCATCAACGTCTAATAAATATCTATCACCGTTTTCGAAAGTTTCATCAACCCAGAATCTTGAAAGCTTAACGTTTTCAATCTCCTTGTATTGATAAACACCGTCAATCATAACACCAATCTGTATTGTTCTGCCTGTGTCTTCAACAGGACAGTAGTTAAGAGAGATGTTATAAAGACCTGTTTCTTTTACCTCGAAGGTGTATTCGAGATATTTATTGTCACGGTCCATCACATAAGCTTCTTTGCCTTCAACAGTTTTTAACTCGGAAGCAACAGCAGAAGCTGTGAGGTTTGAAGGACCAACAACAATTTCCGCATTCGAAAATGGTATTTTTTCATTTTCGTCTAAGAATTTTTTGTAATCCTTCTCCTGACCATCGTCGGTTAGCACAACAGAGTTATCGGAAACCTTAATTTCATCGGTTTCTTCTGTCTGAGTGTCCTCAACCTGATCCGAAGCGGTCGCACTTACAAATAGGCCGGCCTGAAGCACACCTACGCAAAGAATAAGCGCAAGCATGATGGAAGCCAATCTTTTAAGTGCTGAGTTTTTTTGGAACATAGCTTTCATTACCTTCTATCAATCCCTTTTTGAAAATTTATCTAAAGCGATGCAAAACGCACCGCGTTAAATAGCAAACTTTTTTGAATAATTAATATTATATAAATAAAACACTAAACGCAGAGAAATGAAAAAACATTTCTCTGCCCAATCAAAATAACTAAATATGTAAAATGCAAAGCGCATAATTTATCACTTTGCATAAACATAATAGCACTTATTGGGTAAAATGTCAATGTATTTTTGCAAATTTGACAATAAAATTTATTTTTTTTAAGTCTTGCTTAGCAATATGTACACAAAATGTCAAAATTGTTATATATTTTTAAAAAACAAACAATCTTATTCAAGCGATTTTTTTGTTTTTAAATAAAATCATTATTTTTCCATCCTTTTATGTTGAATTTTAGGTCACAAAAAAGACTTTCTGTTTTTTTATCCTTTTGTTTGCATTTTTATAATTTTTGTGATAGAATACACCTATATTAATATATAGGATAGGGGTTGATTTTACGAAGCACGAGCTTTTACTCACGTCACCACCCATAATAAGAGATTTTCTAACCTACAACGAAACTATAAAGGGCAAATCGTCAAAAACGGTTGAGGAATATTATTTAGACCTTCAGACCTTTTTCAGATATCTTTTGCTTATTCGCGGTAAGATTGATAAAAAAACCGATTTTGATAAAATCAGTATAGAACAGGTAGACGCCGAGCTTATTTGTTCTGTAACCATATCAGACCTTTACGCTTTTATTGTTTTTTGCAAAGATGAAAGGGGTAACTCCCCTGCCACCAGAGCCCGTAAGACCTCTACACTAAGAAGCTTTTTTAAATATTTAACCTCGCAAATACATTTGCTTGAAGTAAATCCAGCCGAGCTTCTTGAAGCGCCAAAGGTAAAACAGTCCTTACCCAAGCATTTAACACTTGAGGACTCCCTTGAGTTGCTTTCTACGGTTGACGGTCCATATAAAGAGCGTGACTTTTGTATTTTGATATTATTCTTAAACTGCGGTATGCGTTTGTCTGAGCTTTGCGGAATAAATATTACCGATATACATTCAGACGGTACATTACGGCTTCTCGGTAAAGGCAATAAGGAAAGAATGGTGTATCTAAACGACGCTTGTAAGGAGGCGATAAACGCCTATCTTATGGTGCGACCTAACGATAATCTCAAAGCAGGCGACCGCAACGCTTTATTTATAAGCCGAAACAGCAAAAGAATAAGCAATAAAACGGTTCAGCATATTGTAAAGAAATACCTAGACAAAGCAGGTCTTTCAGGGCAAGGCCTCTCTACCCACAAGCTGCGTCACACTGCCGCCACGCTTATGTATCAGCACGGCGACGTTGATATAAGGGTATTAAAGGATATTTTAGGCCATGCAAATCTTGGTACAACACAAATATACACCCATATTTCCAACACTCAAATCAAAAATGCGATAGATTCAAATCCCCTATCCCACGTAAAGCAAAAGGACAAGAAGGATGAGAAAAAAGAATGAGAAAAAGGTGCTACTTGACGTAACACCTTTTTATTACATAATCGAAAACAGCGTAAGCATTTCGCGGACACGAAGATAAATTTCGCGACTCTGTTTTATCGGAAGCGGATTGACACCCAAGCCTAGTTCTGCGGTAAACCCCGGTCGGTCAAAGCAATCTATAAACCAATCCTTAAATCCTCCGCCCAGCGCTAAGCCTGTCGGTACATCGAGCGCATATTCTGCACTGCTTGCCATAATCTCCGCCATTTTTTCGCTTCTTTTAGGACGGTTTTTGCCGTAACTCCAATAAATAACTTCCCCCTGTGTGTGAAGCGATAAAACCTGTCTTATTGCCCCTTCGTGACAGAGTTTGCAGAGTGCCTTGGTTTCAGGCTCACTTTCGGGAAACGGTCCGCCGTAGCGCCTTGCCGACGGTCCGTATATTCCGTTTGCTCTTTCAAGCTCACGAAGTCTCTCCCAACCTGCATCAAAGTTGTGGTTTAGGTCTACTCCCCTTAGGTTTGCGTTAAAGCGTTCAAAATCACCGTTGCACATTTTGGTTACTTCCTTTTGCCTGTTACCACAAGCCAAAGCTCCGTTTATTGATATTTCGCAACCGTCAGGATTTACTCTGGGTATTAAAATAATGCCCCTGCCCATAAGCGCTCTTCTGGCGTTCAGCCCTGCAATTGAAAGGTCTTTTGAAAGTGCTGTGCACAGTTCCTCGAAAAACATCATAAGCACGTTGGTTGTAATATGCTCACTGCCGTGTGTAGCCGCCGTTATCAAAGCATATTCCGACGCGTTACCGATTTTAAGGGCTATTATATCTCTACCCGCACAGCTTTTACCGATTACAAAGCTTTTAACAAATTTATATTGCTCACACATATTGTATATGAGTTTTGACATCGCAGAATAATCATAGTTTTCACAAAGCACTAAGTTTCCCATTTTAACCACCTCAAATTTTAAACCTGTACTAAATTATATTTAAGGAATGAACAAATAATGAATTTAATCGAAAAACAAATCAGCGCGGAATACAAATATAAAGGTAAGATAGTTTCGCTACGTCTTGACGACGCCCTTCTTCCAAACGGTCAAACCGCTAAAAGAGAAGTTATAGAGCATAACGGGGGCGTATGCGTGGCGGCTCTTGATAGCGATTATAATTTGCTTATGGTTAAACAGTTTCGCTATCCTTACGGCGAAGTTATCTATGAAATACCTGCGGGTAAACGCAACTCTTTAGACGAGGACCCGCTACTTTGCGGTCAAAGAGAACTTAAAGAAGAAACGGGTGTTACAGCTGAAAAATACACCTTTTTAGGCGAATTATACCCTACCCCTGCATATTGCGGAGAAATTATTTGGATTTATGCCGCAACAGGTCTTTCTTTTGGCGATGCCGAGCCTGATGAGGACGAATTTTTAAGTCTTGAAAAAATTCCTTTTGAAAAGGCTCTTAATATGGTTTTGTCAAACGAGATTAAGGATGCTAAAACTCAGGTTGCAATATTAAAATTAAATCTTTTAATAAAAAATGGAGAAATTTAGATTATAGGTATTGCATATATAGATAAAATAAAGTATAATTATTTAGTTGCATTTATAAAAAGGAGTTAATTCAAATGTCAGATTATTTGAAAATGACGAGCGGCGAACTTAAAACCGAGTTCGAGGCTGTCAAAGCAGAGTACGAAGCTTTACGTGCTTTACATCTTTCTCTTGATATGTCAAGAGGCAAACCCAGTGCCGAAAATATGGATATAAGCCAAAAAATGTTTGACCTTGTCGGCAATACTACAGGCTTTAAAAATATCGACGGTATTGACTGTCGAAACTATGGCGGTCTTGACGGTCTTAAAGAACTTAAAAAACTTTTCAGCAAGATTTTCGGAATTTCAAAGGAGCAGATAATAGTTGGCGGAAATTCCTCGTTAAACCTTATGTTTGATACCATCGCTCAGGGTATGACACACGGTATGGGCGGTGAGCCTTGGATGAAACAGGGTAAGCTTAAATTCCTATGCCCTGTTCCCGGATATGACCGTCATTTTGCTATAACCGAATACTTTGGTTTTGAGCTTATTCCTGTGGAAATGAATTCCGACGGTCCTGATATGGATAAGGTTGAAGAACTTGTTAAGGACCCCACCGTTAAGGGTATTTGGTGCGTTCCGAAATATTCTAACCCCGACGGTATAACCTATAGCGACGAGGTTGTTAAGCGCTTTGCAAGACTAAAGCCTGCGGCTAAGGACTTCAGAATTATGTGGGACGATGCCTACGCTATTCACGACCTATATGAAGAGGGCGACCGTCTTTTAAATCTTTATGATGAATGTGTAAAGGCAGGACACCCTGATTTGCCTATTATCTTTGCCTCCACCTCTAAGGTTACCTTCCCCGGTGCCGGTGTTGCGGCAATAGCTGCCAGTCCTAACAACGTTTTAATGTTAAAGGATAGAATGAAATATCAGACTATCGGTCCTGATAAGTTAAATCAGCTTCGCCACGCAAGAGTTTTCCAAAGCTTCGATGATATAAAGGCTCATATGAAGAAACACGCCAATATTATACGTCCTAAATTTGAGGCAGTTTTAAATGCCTTTAATGAAAATCTCTCGGATAAAAACATTGCGCGTTGGACCTCTCCACTCGGCGGATATTTTATAAGCCTTTACGTGCTTGAAGGCTGTGCTAAGAGAGTTGAACAGCTTTGCGCTAATGCTGGTCTTATTCTAACCCCTGCAGGTGCCGCATATCCATACGGCATTGACCCTAAGGATTCAAACCTTAGAATTGCGCCTTCATATCCTTGTCTTGAGGATATTAAGGTTGCAGCTAACCTGCTTTGCGTAGCGGTTAAATACGCTGCTCTTGAAAAATTAAGTGAAAATATATAATTTATACTAAAACTGATTGACTTTGCAAAAGTTTTTAGGTATAATTATTAGAAAGTTTGTCTTACATTTTTTAGATTAAGATAATCAAAGAAATTGGAGGATTTGCCAATGAAGTCCAAAAAAACAGGCAAGCCGTTGTTTTTCGTTATTTTTGTGTTGATTGTTACGCTTACTCTTACAGCCTTCATAGGAATAAAGAACTACTACGGCGATACAGAAAAACTTTATATCAAGGGTGCCGGCGATATACGTTGGGGTATTGATATAAGCGGCGGTGTTGAAGCTGTCTTCACACCCGACAAGGAAGGTCTTGATATCACAGCCGATGATATGCAGGTTGCAAAAACCATCATCGAAACAAGACTTACAAACCTTAATATCACAGATTATGAGGTTTATACCGATACTTCTCGTAATCAGGTAATTGTTCGTTTCCCTGAAGCAGCAGGCGGAAACTCGATTGATGCCCAAACCGCAGTTGAAGAATTAAGCGCATCTGCACAGCTTAAATTCTATAGCGGTGACACAAATTCGGGTACACCTTTTATGACGGGTGACGTTGTTACCGATGCTTCTGCACAGTATACTCAGTATGAAGCTAATAAGGATCCTGAGTGGGTTGTATCACTTTCCCTTAATTCTGCAGGCGCTGCCGCTTTTGAAAAAGCAACAGCAGACGCTGTTGCAAACGAAACCAATATTTCTATCTATATGGATGATACAAATATTTCCACAGCAGGATGCACCGAAAAAATTTCGGGCGGAAACGCTATTATTCACGGAAACTTCACACAGGAATCCGCTTCCCTCCTAGCCAAAAAGATTAAAGCGGGTTCTCTTCCGTTTGCACTCACAGTTGATGATAGCAAACTTCAGATAATCTCCCCAACACTCGGCTCTGATGCTTTGAGAGTTATGGTTATTGCAGGCGCTATCGCATTTGCTGTTGTTTGCTTACTTATGATTATCCGTTACCGCGTTCCCGGTGTTGTAGCATCTATTGCGCTTCTCGGTCAGCTTGCAGGCTCTATCGCTTGTATTTCGGGTTACTTCCCAGGTACCGATAGTTTCACCCTTACAATCCCAGGTATAGCAGGTATTATCCTTTCTATCGGTGTTGGTGTTGATGCTAACGTTATCGCGGCTGAGCGTATTAAAGACGAGTTCCAAAAGGGCAAGACTATCGACGGTGCTATTGACTCAGGCTTTAAGAACAGCCTTAGCGCAGTTATCGACGGTAACGTTACCATCGTTATCGTATCTATAGTACTTATGGGTGCATTCGGTTCACCCGATAGCTTACTTCCTAAGCTTTTCTCACCTGTTATGTCACTCTTTGGTTCATCTATAACAGGTTCTATCTACTCATTCGGTTACACCCTCTTAGTTGGTGTTATATTCAATCTTATTATGGGTGTTCTTGCTTCTAAGTTTATGCTTAAGAGTCTTTCTCAGCAGAAGTGGTTGAGAAATCCTGCACTTTACGGAGGTAAGAAAAATGGCTGATATGAAAAAAATTAATTCTAAAAAAGCATTTAAAATTGCTATCATTACCTATGCCGCTGTTATTGTTTTAGGTATTATTGCTACCTTAATTTTCGGTTTAAAGCTTGATATCAACTTTGCAGGCGGTACAAGAATCACCTATTCTTACACAGGCGACGTTGCTCAAAAGGATTTTGAAGACACAGCAAAAACTGTTATCAAGGACGAGTTTAAGGTTTCACAAAGCGAATCCTTTGCAGGCGATACCAAAACTTTTGTAATAACCGTTTCAGGTAAAAAGACTGTTTCTGCCGAAAAGCAAAACGAACTTTCAACCGCACTTACCAAGAACTTTGAAAAGAATAATTTCGAAATCTACGATGCAAACTCGGTTAATGCTTCTATCGCAGGTAGTTTCTTTGCTAAAAGCTTAGTTGCCGTACTTATTACCGCTATATTCGTTGTAGCATACGTAGGTGTAAGATTTAGAAAAATCGGCGGTGTTTCGGCGGCTCTTACAGCCCTTTGCGCTTTGGTGCTTGACCTATTCGTTAGCTTCTTTGTATGCGCTATATTCCGCTTAGAGATTGACTCCAACTATATGGCGGTAGTATTAACTCTTCTAGGTTACTCACTAAACGATACCATAGTAGTTTACGACCGCGTAAGAGAAAACAAAAAGTATTATCCAAAGCTTGCCATATCTGAAAATATGGATATGACCACAGGCGGTATACTTACAAGAAATATCGTTACAACCACAACAACAATCTTAGCAGTTTTAACTATTATCGTTGTTTCAGAAATCTTTGGTCTTACTTCACTTCGCACCTTCGCTATTCCAATGGCGTTTGGTCTTGTTTCAGGTTGCTTCTCCTCTCTCTTTGTGGCAGGTCCGCTTTGGGTATTATGGAAAGAATACCGCGAAAAGCATATGCCTGCTAAAAAGAAAAAGGCATAAAATCTAATTTAAAATGCTCAAGTGAATTAACACTTGAGCATTTTTTATGCAAAAATTTAAGCCGTTTTGGAAATCCAAAACGGCTTTTTGTTTATTAACTTTTATTAGCGGATAATCTCAATTCCAAGGATATCGCAGAGATTTTCAATAACCTCTGTGTTATCGCCGTAAGAGATTATGTAGTGCTGACACATAACGTTATCTGCAAAGCGTCTAACGTCGTCAAGTTCAATTTCAAGTCCGGGTAGCTGAGGTGCGGGTTGTGTCCAACCTGCTTCCTCCCACTTGTTAGGAGTCTTACCAACGCCCTTAACCATATGCATATAATAGTCGCCGCCATCCCAGGTTAAACGGCACATTGTAAGCTCACCGGTTTTTACTTTACTAACGTTTAAAATACCCTCAGAAAGCTCACCGAAAGCCGCAGGCATAACGGTAACGTCACCGTCAACAATAGCGGCAGGAACATAGTCAGGAACACCTGCAAGCACGCTGTTTTGGAAGAACTCATAGAACTCTAGATAAGCCGCTGCTTGACCTGTTGCGTATCTTACCATAAGCTGTGTAACGTTGCCTAATGCATCGTTTTCAGGAACTGTGCAGAGATTTTCAGCATCTGCAAGTAACATAAAGATTGGTGCGGGTGGGAAGCCTAAAAGCTTCTTCATACCGTCAACGTCCTTAAGTGAGATAGCCTCATAGCCTCTCTCGTCGCAGATAGCCTTAACTGCAAGATAATAACCTGCAGCCATTAACATACTCTCCTGCTTTGCAGGTTTTAGGAACTTCCACTTTGACATAAGCTTGTCGATTACTTCCTGTTTTGCTTCCTCGGTAATCTCCTTATATCTCTGCTCCATTTCAAGCATTTCAAAGGTCTCAATTTCAGGACCTACAACACGCTTGAGTGATGGACCGTCAGCCTGTGTGCCGTAGAGGTTCATATCTCTATAGCCTGCCATACCTATTCTGGCGTGACGAAGCTTGTTAGCTGCAGCGGCGGCAATACCGTAGTTTGCTACTGCCTTAGAATTTGTCGGAAGACCGATAATATCATAGATATACTTAAAGGTGTATCCTAAATCGTAGAAGGTCTTTCTGATGGCAGTTGTACCTGCCTGATCGGCGGTAGTAACAATTCTGCCTTCCTCTATCCAACCGCAAAGTCCCCATAATACCATTGGCTTATCGCGGAAATGCTCTGTAACCTTAACTACAGCGTGGGTAGGAATCCAACCTGCTATACATACTACTAAAAAGTCAAACTCCTGACCCTTTAGCGCATCAATAGCCATCTTAATATCCTTTTCCTCATAATCGTCGGTAACAGGATATACGCTGACAGTTTCTATGCCCTCTGCCTCTAGTGCCTTTAGGGCATTTGCACATTTGTTAACTATAAGCTCCTTAGGGGTATTAACCTCACCAAAGCCTACAAAAGCTGCCTTTGCCATAATAAAACCTCTTTTCTGTTTATTTTTCTACTATGTTTAATATAGAGTCTGCCTTTTCAAAATTTTTGATAGCAGACGAATAATCTTCACCCTTTGGTGAATAGGATTTTTCAATCTTAATTAAATCAAGAACACTTTCAACCGAAGAAAATACTCCTGTGCCAACACCTGCAAGGATAGCGCCGCCAAGACAAGCGGTTTCCTTGTTTTTGAGCGTAACCAAGGTTTTGCCCGTCATATCAGCCTTCATTTGACACCATAGCGGACTGTTTGCACCGCCACCCATAGCTCTGACTTCACTGACCTCGGCACCGACGTAATCAAGGTTTTCCTTTAAAATACAGGAAATAGCCTCCATAATACTTCTGACAAAGTGGCCTCTTGTGTGCTCAGGGGTAAGACCTGTAAAGCTACCTCTGGCATCAGGATTATACTTTGGCATTGTGGAGCCGCAAAGGTAAGGTAAGAATGTAAGACCGTCACAGCCTGCGGGAATTTTCTCGGCTAGGTCATCTAACTCTCTGAATGATAAATCTTCACACAGAGCGTTTTTAAACCATTTAAGAGCCATTCCTGCAGTAGAAGACCAGGTCAGTACACAATACTTACCGTCATAGTTATAATGGCAAGGAATTATGCTGTTAGGATCATATTTAGGCACGGTATCGCAAGGACTAAACACCACCATAGTAGTACCTGTCATTTCGCTGACAATACCCTTTTTGATAACACCGGCACCGATAGCACCCGAAACCTGATCCATAGCGCCCGTTACAATCTTGATGCCGTTATAGTCGCCAACGTATTCGCCGCTATCCAAAAGTGTCGGTAACATATCCTCGCCAACGCCTATAAAGTCGAGCATCTCTTTCCACCAAACAGCATTGTTAATATCAAAGTATATGGTGGAAGACTGTAAAGTTTTCTCGGTAACAAACTTGCCTGTTAGCTTATAAAGAAGATAATCTTCAAGCAAGAAAATCTTTTTTGTTTTAGCCCAAATCTCTGGCTCGTTATTTTTAACCCATAAAAGCTTACAAGCAGGCCAAGTAGCCGTTATTTCAGGCTGACCGGTAACTGAGTAAACCTTTTCTCTGCCAAAGTGCTTTTCAATAAGCTCGGCTTCGGCTGTTGCTCTGTTATCAAGCCAAACGATAGCCTTTCGAACAGGATTGCCTAATTCATCGGTTAAAATAAGTGTTTCACACTGGGTATCAATAGCTAAAGCATCAACCTTCAAATCTAAATTGGCTAGTTCTTCTTTTACTATTTCCCAATATTTTTCAGCAGTAAACTCAACTATATCACCATGAGCCTCTATTATATAATCAATATTAGAGGATTTTAGCATTTCAAGCTTCTCGTTAAAAACTGCGGTTTTTACAGACGTTGTACCAACGTCTATTCCCATTAGGTTCATTGTTTTCTCCTTCGGGTTTTATTTTGTAAGCCAAAGGCAACATTAAAAAATGTTGCCTTTGTAAATTTAAATAATTATTATCTTTGCTGCTGGAGGGTGTAGTGGATATCGTCGCCCTTTTCCTCGTCGGTAAACTTACGGAGAGTGTTAATAACCTCGCCGTTATTCCACTTTCTATCCTCTACGTCATCGGTTGTACCCATAACGGTAACGTTTAACTGTCTGCGACGTGCACGAACGTGATCCCAGTCAATGAAGTAGATGTGAGCAAACTCACCGCCGTCAAGAACGCCGTCCTTAATGGTCATTGTTTCGCTTCTGCCGAAGAATACGGAACGAAGGTGACCGTCGGTATTCATACTTGTAAAGTCGCCAGGCTCGTTAACAAATCTACCGAACTTAGCGTGGATTGGACCTGGGTGACGGTAGTCGCCCTCGTTGGTATAGTCAGGAATTAACTTTCTCATAATGTCGAGAAGGTCGTGCTGTAAGAACTCAAGGTCGAATGAATCAATATCGTGTGAGCACTCCTGAACCATTACAGAACAGGTTGTATGGTGGGAAGCAATTGCAACTGTACCGTTCTTAACACCTGAAGCCGCAACTATTTCCATAATTTCCTTAGATACATCGTGGAAGGTTGGAATCCAACCTCTTGACTGTAACTCTAACTCTTTCTGATAAACTTTAAACTCCATTTTAAAAACTCCTTTTAAAAATATTTTATTATTTATTAAGCCTTTCGCCCACTGCACCGCCCGGGTGAATGAGGGCAAACTGCTCGTTTTTATAGCCTGTCTCTTCAATGAGTGCTGTTTGCAGCATATGGAATATAACTGCTAATGAGGTAGAAGATGTTGTTCCCTGCGAATTGTATTTATCGGTTTCGCGGTTAACGTATTGTTTTAAAACTACGTCGGCACTGGTAGCCAAGGGGGACTCTAAATTCTCGGTTATGGTAATGATTTTTACGCCCTTAGCCTTGCAGATATCAACTATTGGAAGTAATTCCTTAGTTTTACCGCCGCGGGAAGCGAATACCATTACGTCGCCTTCCTTTAGATAACCTGTAGCACCGTGAATAGCCTCAGCAGGTGAAATAAATCTTGTCGGAAGCTCTATACAGCACATAAGGTGTGCGAAGTGCTGACAGAAAATACCCGAATGACCGCAGCCTGAAGCACCGATTCGTGTTGCATTCTTTAAAAGTTCAACAGCCTTTGCGAAAGCAATAGGGTCAAAATACTTTTCCATTTCGATAATGCACTCTGACTCTATAGCAAAAACGTCTTTTACAGCCTGTAAAGTTTCTTTTTTCATACTATCACCTCAAGCGTGTGTTTCGTCCCAAGCTTTTCTAACAGCGGCAATCATTTCTTCGGCTAGTGCCAACGGATTTTCTGCCTTTGCTATAGCACTTGAGCATCCTGAGGCAGAGGAACCTGCCTTAATTATGTTGTAGCAATCCTCACCCTTGCTGATACCTGCTGATGGGAACGGCTTAATCTCAGGATTAATTTCTCTGATGCACTTGATAACCTCATCAACGTACTCTTTATCTGCAGGCTTTCCTGTACCGATAAGTTCGGTAGGTTCAGCAACTAAAATGTTAGGGCCTAACTTTGCAATAGCCTTAACCTCTTCAACGCTATCTGCACAAACCATAGTAGCAAGACCTACCTCGTCTGCACGTTTGATAGCCTCTGCTAACTCGTCCATAGTAAGCTTATGCTCAGCGTGATTTAGCATAACGCCTACGGCACCTGCAGCCTTAACTGCCTCAGGTAAGGTTCTGCCCATACCCTTACCGACAGGAATGCTATCCATATGCTGAGAATAGATATGTACTCTCTTCACGTTCTTAGCAAGATTATAAATCTCGGTATCGGGAACGTCGAGAATTACGTCCACATCGTACTTATCCGCTAATTTGTCAAGACCCTTTGCAATATCGAGCAATACGTCGCCGTACATATAGCACTTAGGACCGTACTCAAAAAAAGGCTCTTTAATTACGTAATTTTTGTTCACTTTAATCCCTCAATTCAAAAAACTAGACTCTCGCCCAAATTGACATATATTTACTTATAAAATATACCATATTATGATACTTTTGTCAACACAATACCAATCTATTTATTAATAAAATTACAGTATTTTAAGGGTAAAATAAAACCTCTGTGACAGGCTGTAGGTCATAGAGGTTTTAAAAGGTTTTTTAATTGTGATCTTGTCTTTGGTCACCCATAAAAAATACCGCTACGGTACCGGGACCGCAATGAGAAGCGATGATAGTTCCTATGTTATGAATTTTCACCTTATCCTTTAAAAGAGGCATCTCCTGTTCTATTAATTGCTTGGTAGTCTGTGCGTCGTCAAGACAGTTTGAATGACAGATAATACATTTGCCGTTATACTCTGCACCGTTTACAGCGTGGGCTTTCATTTCTGCTACCGTTGTACCGATAGCGTTTTTCTTACCCCTCACCTTACCGTAGGCAATGATTTTTCCGTCGTAATTTAGGTGCATAATCGGGCAAATCCCGAGTATTGTAGCGGCGGTTGCTGCAAGACCTGAAACTCTGCCGCTTCTTTTAAAGAATTTTAAATCGGTTGCATAAAACTGATGGTGAACGTTACGGATATTATCCTTAACCCACGCTTCTATTTCTTCCATTTTCTTGCCGTCGTCACGCAAATCTGCGGCGGTGTCAACAAGCAGACCGTAACCTCCGCAGCTACAGGTTGAATCAATTACGATAAGCTTCCTATCGGGATATTTTTCGCGCATCTGCTCGGCCGCAACGTATGCGTTGTTTACCGACGGTGTCATACCCGAGCCGAACGCTATGTGTAAAACGTCGCCCTTTTGCAAGAGATTATCAAAGTAATCTAAGTATTTATATTCATTTATTTGTGAGGTTGAAGGCAGTGCACCGTTTTCTATTTTTTTATAAAACTCAACTAATGCATTAGGGTCTTTGCCCATTTCGTCCTCAAACTCTACACCGTCAATACTGTAAGAATAAAACAGTACCGATATATCACGTCCTGCAACGTAGGAATATGGCAAATCAACCGTTGATTCACAGGACAAAATAAATTTGTTGCTCATTTAAAAACGCCTCCGTAAAAAGTATATTTTCATTTTACGGATTTATACAAAAATTAGCAACCTACCGATTAAATTCCCGACTCTACTAAAAAATATTAGCACTCCACTATCAGTAGAGTGCTAAAAATTACATTATTTTTGGTTTGAAACGGTCATTTCATTGTCTGAAAAAGCAAAGGTTATATCACCATCCACGTCGGTTCGCCAAAACGAGACGTTTTGTTGGTCTAACCGTTCAAGCAGTTTTTCGCCGGGATGGGAATACTTATTTCCAAGTCCGCAAGAAATAACAGAATATTTAGGTTTTGCCGCCTCTAGCAAACCCTCGTTTGTAGAGGTGTTACTGCCGTGGTGACCCGCCTTTAAAACGTCGCACCTAAGATTTAGACCTTCGTTCAAAAGCTTCTTTTCGGCGCTCTTTTCAGCATCACCCGTAAACAAAAACTTTTTATTCCCAAGCTTCGCCATTATAAAAAGGGAACGGTTATTTTCATCTTCTTCATTTCCAAAATAGGCTAAAACGGTCAGCTCGCAATCGCCAAACGAAACGGTCATTCCCTGTTTTGCAGTGTAAAACTCGCCGTCTTCTGCAAGAATTTCTCGTTTTGCGTTATGTACCTCGCTTTGCACACTATCCGATTTTAACATATCAGGCAGAATTAAATTTTTAACCGTAAAAATCGACGCTACCGTATCAAGTCCGCCTGTATGGTCGTCGTGAAAATGGGTGATTATCACTGCGTCAAGTTCTTTATCTACGCCTAGTTTTTTAAGCTTTGCACAAAGCTCATCAGCAGAATCGGGAGTACCTGTATCTATCAAAACCGACCTGTTATTACTTCTTATCAGCGTTGCGTCACCTTGACCTACATCAAGAAAGGTGATGAAATCATCACCTTCTGTAGTCAGAGTGTTTTGAGCGGTATTGCTATTGTGATTAACAAGCAATACCGCCGCAATACATAATAGAAAAATTACGGTAATAAGAAGCGTTGCAAAACTTTTTAAGCGTTTGCTCTTATAAGTTTTCAAGGCTTTTACTCACCCGCTTCCCTCTCAAGCAGTTGTTCACGGGTTATTAGCACCTTTCTGGGCTTTGAGCCTTCGTATGGACCTACAACACCGCGCTGTTCCATTTCATCGACTATTCTCGCGGCTCTGGCATAACCTAGTTTTAGTTTTCTTTGAAGCAACGAGGTTGAAGCAAGTCCTTGTTCTACTACAACCTTTATAGCCTCGTCGAGCATTGGGTCTTCTTCGGGAGCATCTTCTTGAAGTCCTGTTTTCTTTTGCTTTTCAATAGCCGCCTGACGCTCGATTTCAACCATAATGTTATCGTCGTAATCAGGCACACTACCCGTTTTCACAAAGCCTACTACCCTCTCGACCTCTTCGTCACTTACAAAACAGCCTTGCAGACGCTTTGGCTTGGTAGAACCGATAGGACTGAACAGCATATCGCCTCGACCGAGCAGTTTTTCTGCGCCTGCAGAGTCAAGTATTGTACGGCTATCAATCTGAGAAGAAACAGCAAACGCAATACGGCTTGGAATATTCGCCTTAATTACACCTGTAACAACGTTAACCGACGGTCTTTGTGTAGCTATAAGCAGATGTATACCTGCGGCTCTGGCCTTTGCGGCAATGCGGTTTATTGAATCCTCAACCTCACTTGGTGCCGTCATCATAAGGTCAGCCAACTCATCAATAATTATAACGATATGAGGCATTTTCTTAACTTCAGGCTCGTCTATTAAGCCTTCAACCAGTTTGTTATAGCCCTCTATATCGCGAACCGAACGGTCGGCAAACATCTGGTAGCGTTTTTCCATTTCACTTACCGCCCAACCGAGTGCGCCCGCCGCCTTTCTGGGCTCGGTAACAACAGGGATTAAAAGATGCGGTATGCCGTTATAAACACCGAGCTCTACAACCTTAGGGTCAATCATTAAAAGCTTAACCTCTTCGGGCGAAGCCTTGTAAAGAATACTCATAATAATTGAGTTAATACATACCGATTTACCCGAGCCCGTGGCACCTGCAATAAGGCCGTGAGGCATTTTTGCGATATCGGCTACTACAACGTTACCGCCTATATCCTTACCCATAGCAACGGTTAGTTTGCTCTTAGATGCGGTGAATGCGGGAGATTCTATAATCTCTCTGATACCTACTATTGCACTTGCTTTATTAGGCACCTCAATACCTACAGCCGCTTTATTTGGAATAGGAGCCTCAATTCTGACACCTGCGGCGGCAAGACTTAGCGCTATATCGTCAGCAAGGCCTGTTATCTTGCTTATTTTTACACCTGCGCAGGGCTGAAGCTCGTATCTTGTAACCGTAGGTCCGCGGCTAATATCAACAATTCTTGTTTCAACGCCGAAGCTTTTAAGTGTTGCAACGAGGTGCTCTGCAGTTTCGTCAAGCTCACGGGCTAACGTCTTAGCATCACCCGAAAGTGATGGCTTTAAGAGATTTAGCGGTGGGAATTTATAGCGTTTTTCCTGTGGTGCTTTTTCAATTTCCTTGGTTACAGCACCCGTTTCCTTTTCAAAATCAACCGTGATTTTTTGAGGCTGTTCTGCATCTGCCTTTTCCTCTGCCTCTACCTTTGTAGCCTCAATAGCGCCGCCTAGGTCGGCAGAAGTATCGTCGGCAACCGACGTATCAGAATAGCCTTCAGGCTCGTCAAAATATGTATCAACCACTTTTTTCTGCTTTTCACCAAGGGTTGACTTATCTCTCTCTCTTTTTTCGGGAATATCGTCAACAGGGATATCAACCTCAAATTCCTTGATAACCTTAATCTTAGGCTTTTTCTCGCCCTTTTCACCCTCTGCGCCGTGCTTTTCTGCCCTTGTCTTATAAGCATCTTCAACCTGTTCGGATACTGCTTTCACAGGCTTTGCTACGGCTTTAAATAAAGCTATGAGCGTTGTACCTGTTATAATCATAAGAAATACGAAAATGAGTATTATTACGGTTATAGCGGCAGGTGTTCTGCCAAAAGCCGCACCTATCGGATGACTTAGAAAAACGCCAAGTATACCGCCACCCTTTATAGCGGTGCTAATAGAACCGCCTGCTTTCCAAACCTCAACTATATGGTCTGCAAAGGTTAGCTTTTCGTTATATACGGCAAAGATATCGATAACCACACCAATAAGCCAAATAAGAATTCCTATTTCAATAAGCTTAGCCTTTACGGTGCGTTTCTTGTTTTCAATAGCGCAGAGTACCGCTACCGCCCCTAAAAACACGGGATAAACAAACGCAGTAATGCCAAGAAGTCCAAACATAAAGTCCTTCATAGCATTCCAGAGATTGCTTCCCGGTATTATTACCACACACATTGAAAAAACTGCAACAGCAAACAAAATAACCGCTGTTAACTGACGGTTAAAGCTTTTTGCCCCAGCCGCTGAAGTTTTACTCTTCTTTCTTTTTTTTGCCATATTCATACCTCTTTTAAAAAACAATTAAGATATACATAATTATTATACTATTATAAATTATTTTTTGCAAGTGGTTTATGAATTTTGACAGTTTTACTTATTTTCTATCATTTCATAAAGTGCGTCTATAACCTCGCCTAACGTTCCGATACTGTCGATAAGCCCCTCGTTTACCGCCTTTTGTCCGTCAAGCACGGTGCCGACGTCGGTTACAAGCTCGTTTGTGTTCATCATAAGCGAAGTAAACCGCTCTGCAGAAATCTTGGAATTTTTAGCTACAAACTCGGTTATTCGCTTTTGCATACGCTCAAAATGGTTCATCATTTGAGGCACACCGATTACAAGGCCTGTCATTCTCACAGGGTGTATTGTCATAGTAGCCGACCTTGCTATAAACGAGCGCTTTGCCGAAACGGCAAGAGGCACGCCTATTGAATGACCGCCGCCTAAAACATAGCTGACGGTAGGCTTTGTCATACCCGAAATTAACTCTGCAATGGCAAGACCCGCCTCAACGTCACCGCCGACGGTGTTAAGGATTATCAGCACACCGTCAATATCCGCGCTTTGTTCAAGGGATACCAGCTGCGGAATTATATGCTCGTATTTTGTCGTCTTGCTCTGCTCGGGCAAAACGTTATGCCCCTCGATTTCACCAATGATTGTAAGGCAAAAAATATTATGTTTGCCCGTCATAACCTCCGCAGAACCGATTTTTTCTATAAGGTCTAATTTTTCCTCTTGTTTGCTTTCCTTTTTATCTGACATAAATTTACCTCTCGCATTTTTCTTTATATTATCTTTACCGATTTTTCAATTTAAATGCGAAAGAAAAAACAGCAAGATAAAACTTGCTGTTTTGTAAATCATAATACTTCTTTTTTATTCTTGCGGTACGATGTGGGAAGACTCCCCTTCGGTGAAGGGGAGATGTCGGAATAGCCGACAGAGGGGTACGGACTCGTCAAGTCTTCCTCTACAATATTTAATTTTATGATGCCTCTTTTAAACGGGACGTCGAGGCGCCGTCCCCTACATTGTTTACAACCAATTGTGCGGTTTCGACCGCCATTTTGCAAAATTGGGCCGTTCAGCACCAACCTGTCGATATATCAGCAACGCATTTTTTAAAATTGTTAATATTGAAAAATCTTCCCTAAACTCAAAGGAATCGCGCCTAGTAGGCACGACTTCTTTGAGTTATCAAAAATTTGTTTACGCGTATTATATAGGACCAATAAGTTAAGCCATACAACCAACCCTGTTCTTCATACACAATTATTCTGGAAACACATAAATATAGTCTCCCACTTTGTAGTCTTCACCATCTACCAAACCACATTCGCAACATTTCAGTTTATCAAGTTGTTGATATAAAACGGCAGTTTCCACTTTTTCTACATTTCCAAATAAGCCGAAATGACAACAAAAGGGACAAATAATTCTCTCACTAAGTGGTTTTACTTCTTTGTCGTCAGTTGAAGAAGTTGTACTTTCAACACTGCTGGTTGTTGAAGATGGACTTTCTGTATTTGACGAGGTAGCGGACGAATCTTGTTGTTCCGCAGTGATATCAGAAGTTATCTCCGTCTCTTGACTGACTTCTTGATTAGAACTGGTTTTATCAGTATCATTATTTGCGCTACCTGTACCTGTACTTGTATCGCACGCTGCAAGACTAAGAAGCATAATGCTAATTATACAAAAGCAAATTAACTTTTTCATTTATTATCCTCCAAAATTCATTTTAATTACCTTTTATTTTTCTGCTATATACTGTTAAACAACCTCTTTTTCAACTAACACCTCCATAAAATAGTGTGGCTACAAAAATAACCGCAAAAGACAGAAGTCTCAATAAAATGCGACAAATTCTTATCTTTAACACAATTATAGCTAAAAAATATGTTAATGTCAAGATAAATTCGTATCTTTAACATATTTTTGGAGATGATGATTGTATGAAGATTTATAATTATAACGGAAAGAAAAATATATGCGGTGAGCGGGTGCATCAAGCAAGGCGTAAGCTAAGACTTACACAAAGCGATTTGGCTGCGCAGCTACAAATCAATGGTATCATTATTGAACGTGATAGCGTTTCACGTATTGAAATTGGAACACGTTTTGTTGCTGATTATGAACTAAGAGAACTCGCAAAAATACTAAAGGTTTCGGTTGATTGGCTTTTAGGAATTGAATAAAAATGCTCCCTTTCACTCAAGGGAGCATTTTAAATTATGGCAAATTGTTATTTTTAATTTTCATTTGGTATAATATATACCGCTTGTCCGCCGAGTTCTTTAAAGCGTTTTTCGACTAGGCTTTTTTGGTAAGTAACTGTAGTGCCTGTCATAGGGTCATTTAAAAAATAGTTTTTTTCATCATAACCTACAAGCACTAAGCAATGCTCCCTAGCCGGCCAGATAAATTTTGTGCCATCGGCAAAACACCAAGTTTTCCCCTGATATGAAGCTTGCATATATCCTGTAGCCCAAATAAGTAAAGGGTTATCATTATCTATATAATTTTCGCAAAGTTCTAATAACGTTTTATCAGTAATCTTTTCAGCCTTATGAGTTTTGCAGTTATTGTTAATTGCATTTACTATAGGACCTGCAAAGCAACCGAAAGAACTGCTGTTAAAAGGACTGCCCACAAATACTTCATTAGGGTCAGGACCATATAAAATACCGTTTTCGGTATAAAAATTACCATCGCACTCAAGCCAAGAGTTAACAAACTCTTCGGCAGTTATATTAACACCGTAATACTTAAGAAGCATGGTTGCCGCGACCGATTCACAGCCCGTAGGTAATTTTGGATACTGTTTAATATTAGGCACCTCTATAAGTTTTTTCTTATTAGCGGGTGGCTCGGATATCACAGGCACCTCAGAGCTAACAGGAGGATTTGAAATTACAGGTTGTTCAAATGTTATCGGTAATTTTGAAGCATCAGTAGGTTTTGAAACTGCAGACTGGACTCCGCTATCAGACGGCTTCAAACGGCTTAAAAAGTCAGTTTTTAGCTCGGTAAAATACGGTTTGAATTTTACATTTAAAGAAAGAGATGCCAAAACTGTAATAATAACTATTACAAACAAAGAAATTAACGTCTTTTTCATAAAATATCCCCCCGTATTCTTAATCAAGTATACGGAGGGAGTGTATCATAACCGATATTTTTTTGTATCTTATTTGTATAATTTGTTTCAAAAACATCTATTATTCTACATAAAAAATCTTATTACTGCGTTGTGCCAAACCGCAGGAAATAGTAACAGTTGTCGAACAGCCTGTTTCACTGTCGTTTTTAATATTATCTGTAACTTGAGAACTACTTATATATCCTTCTACCGTAGCTTCGTCACCCCAAAACACAAGTGTATCTTCGAGGTTTTTCGGATCATTTAAATTAACGTAATAGCCGTTTTTATCAACATAATTTTCATAATGTTTACTCAAAATTTCAGCGGTTTTTTGTGGAAAGGAGATTGCAGCGTCAGCATTTTCAAACGGTACGTTTACGGCGGTACATGTGAAAGAAATTACGGTTTTTGTTTTTTCTTCGTAACGGATTACTAAATAACCGTTTTCATTTTCAATGTAGTAGTGTACAAAATTAAGTGCAGCAGGTTGATTATCGACCTTTATAAGAATACTTTTTCGCGAATAATTATTAAAAATTTTATTACTGTCATAATAATCATTGTTACTAAGTAATATTTTTTTAATTGCTTCGCACGCCTCTTTATTGTTATCAAATAACATTTCTGTTAAATCAATAATATTATTGTGTATTTCTTCTTTGTTCACAGTTTTAATATCAAAATAATCGTACACCATACTTATTTCTTGGTTGTAATAAAGCTTCGCTACCTGTTCACTTGTAATTGACGTTCTTTTACCGGCAGTATAATCGCGGTAGGTGGTTTCATCAGCAATATTACGTTTATTTTGACCGCTTAAAAACGGCGGTATTAAAATTATAAACAGTGTGAGTATTACAAGAAGTACTGGCAAAATAATTTTTTTCATTTTTTGTCACCGTCCTTTTTTAGTATAAACGAAACCCTTGTGCCTACACCTTTAGCACTGTTAAAAATAAGCTCTGTGCCGTGAATTTTTGCTATTTCCTTACACAAGGACAGTCCCAGCCCTGCGCCGCCTAATTTTCTTGAACGCGATTTATCCTCACGATAAAAAGGCTCTGTTAACAGTTTTATATTTTCCTTTTCAATGCCGACACCTCTGTCTTCAACGCATATCTGCACGGCATTGTCGCTAGAAACTGTATAAATTTTAACTTCGGTTTTAGGAAAGGAAGCTTTAAAGGCATTATCTGCTAAATTATAAAGCAAGGATAACAGCAATACGCTGTTGGCATATACAACCTCATTTGCAAAATTCACACTAAAGCAGACGTCATATTTTTCGGCAAGATGTTTAAGCGTTAGCTTTAACTGCTCACCTATTTGTGATAGATTAATTTCCTCAAGCCTAACGTCTTCGTTTTGGTAAACGTATAAATCGAGCAACTGCAAGGATAACTTTTCGAGCCTTTTTGCCTCCAGCAATATTGATTGAACCGCCTGTTCTTTTTCTGAGTTGTCAAGGTCATAACAACTCAGCATTTGTGAATAGCCGATAATAGAGGTCATAGGTGTTTTCAGTTCATGGGTGAAATCAGCAACAAACGAATTGCGCTTATTAAGTTCCTCGCGGATTTCGGTTATTTTTTGCTCTATTGCCAAAGACATAGAATTTACGCTTTCAGATAAAACCGATATCTCGTAATCAGAGCTTTTAATATTAACCTTTTTACCGTAATTCCCGAGTGCTATTTCATCGGCTGTCTTGGCTAGAATGTTAAGCGGCTTTGATATTTTTCTCGCTAATATAAAGAGCAGTAAACCGCTTATAGCAGATATACAAACAACAACTATACTATACCGACTCCAAAACAAATCACGTTGATTTTGGATTTGGGTAAAATCAGAATAAACAAAAAGGTAATAATCCGTAGCGCCTACCTTTAATTTACAAACCGACTCCATCAAAAGCTTCTTTCCCTTTTTCACAAAGGTTACGGCACATTTGTTGTGGTCAATTTCGGTATATTTGGCATCTATAAAATCAGAGGTTTGTATATCAATATCGCTTACAGAACTGTCCAAAGTGCTTTTAATTTGCTTTACAATATCAGCTTTTTTGCTATTTGATATATCATCGTACGAAACGTCGGCAATAGCCATAAAGCTGTCCGCAGCATAATTTACCGCAGCGTTTACACGTTCTAGTTGAGTGTTCCAAAGCGTATCGTTTATATTCTTGATTATATAAGACCCGCCAAGTCCTGTAGATAACAGTACCACAATATAGGCTATACAAAAGAATTTAAATGACAGTTTCATTTTAATTTCTCCGATCTAAACTTATATCCAACCTTATATACCGTTTCTACGGCTTGACCTAAATCGAGTTTTTTCTTTAGCCTCTGAATATGCAAATCGATGGTTCTTGTATTGGCAAAATACGGCTCTTGCCATACCTGTTCAAATATGGTTTCTCTATATAGTGCTATGTTTTTATTCCTTATTAAAAACAAAAGCAATTCATATTCTTTTGCAGTCAAATTCACAGGGGCAGCGTCGAGCAAAACTATGCGCTCTAGGGTATCAATCTTAATTCTGCCAAGCTCGATAACGTTTTCGGTTTTATGAAATCTTCTTAAAACTGTAGAAATTCTTGCAAGTAATTCATCTAAATCGAAAGGCTTTAATATGTAATCGTCAGCACCAAGCTTTAAGCCTTTAACTCTATCAGTCACTGCGGTTTTTGCCGTTATAAATATAACGGGTATATCAAACTGTTTTATATATTCAATCAGGTCGTATCCGTCTATATCGGGAATCATTATATCGAGTAAAACCAAATCAAATCTTTTTTCTTCAATTTTTTTGGTCGCGGTCATTCCGTCGTTTGCAGTTTCACACATATATCCGTTTTTGTTAAGACAAAGTTTTACCATCTCGGTTATAGTTTGCTCGTCATCAACAACCAGTATTTTATTCACGCTTTTCACCTCTTAGGTTTATTATAGCAGAAGATGTATCATTTTTGTATCATTATAAAAAATCGCCGTAAATTTACGGCGATTTTGATTACGATATCTGTTTTAATCGGGACGAAACAAGCGTATTTCTATAATTTATTCGTCTTCTTCTGAAAAATCTTCTCCTGAAAATTTTTCTTCGATCTCTAAAATTTGGCCTTCTAAATCTTCGATATGAGATTCATTGTCATAAATCATAACTTCAAGTTCAGCTATTTTGTCTTTTAGCTGTTCAATTTGTTTATCGTGTTCCTTTTGAAGCTCACGGCGTACAATTTTAGCAAGTGTTTCGATATTTACCGACATAGGATCTACCGTTTCTAACGGCTTACTTAAAACAACACCGTTGTCGGTTAATTCAACAGTAATATTGTCGAGTTCGTTATGTTTTAAAATATCGCTGAATAAATTTTTTCCGTTTCTGCTGTTATAGTAACCCGAATGTGTATCGGGATCTAAAAAGGCAGAGTATTCCTCAGGAGTGATAAATTTCATAATCTTCTTTGCGGCAAAAGTATTATCCGACACAGCTATCAAAAAACCGTTTTCGGGTATTTTGATTTTTTTATTATCAACTATGTCCCCACCGCGTGAACGATATATATTTTCATAAATAACCGTGCTTATTTCCTCAAAAGGTTCATAAGTATTTCGTATATATCCTGTTCTATATGCTAGCCTAAATGGAATGAACACTGTACCGGTGATTTTATGTTCGCTATCAATCGCAAAAACTATTTGCCCGTTAAGTTTTGTTTCTGTTTTTGGATAGGTACAATAAATATCGACCTCATTTTTGTCAATTGCAAGTGTTGAAAATTTTTCTTCGGGAGTAAATCCAAGAAGCGCATCGGTCGTAGTAGAAAAAAACTTAGCGATTTCAAGCAACGTTGCAATATCAGGCAGACTTTCGTTTCTCTCCCATTTTGAAATGCTCTGAAAAGAAAATCCCAGTTGTGTTGCTAAATCTTTCTGCGAAACACAGCGAGCGTTTCGTAATGCTTTAAGATTTTCACCGAATGTCATATTTATATCCCCTTTGCTTTTTGTTAACAAAATTATATCACAAGCCGTTATATTCTAAAATAACTGCACTCGGGAAAACTTCTACCCTCAGTAGAATTAACTTTAAAATCTTTAAAGTTTGCAATTTAATTATACCTCAAAAAAACAAAAATTCAACTTTTATAATTATAAAATACTCCGCCAAGGCAATTAAAACCTTGACGGAGTTATTTGGGACAATATGGGCTTCGTCCCCTACGATATTAATTTACGATGCTTCTTTTAAACGGGACGTCGAGGCGCCGTCCCCTACATTGTTTACAACCGATTGTGCGGTTTCGAGCATATTTTCAGCGAATATGCCGTAGCCTTTTGTGCAGTCGTCTCCAAGCACGTGAGTCAGTGCGCCGACTTGTTTACTGTTTTAAAAAATTCTCCCTAACACAGAGAACCGTCCCCTGTGTTCTCTTCGGTTTCGAGCATATTTTCGGCGAATATGCCGTAGCCTTTTGTGCAGTCGTCTACTAGCACGTGGGTTAGCGCGCCGATTTGTTTACTGTTTTAAAAAATTCTCCCTAACACAGAGAACCGTCCCCTGTGTTCTCTCCAGAAATGTTAATTTATGATGAACTGCATTTGCTCGGTATCAAGTGCTTTCACTTATTCGGAATTTCAGAGGGCACAAATCAACGGCAACGCGAAAATTTCTTCGAAAAAATTTTTTCTCTACTTGTTAGGACATTTGCGGGAGAAAAATCAACGGTCTGAAAATACCTTTCACCTATTTGGAATTTCAGAGGGGTGAAATTCAACCGCCTGCGAAAATTTCTTCGGTAGATTTTCCGTTCACTTATTACAGGTCTGGGCAAGGTGCGTTTTGGCTGATTTTTGAAAAAATTTTTTCTTTTGTTTTCTTCCACGGCGTTAAAATCGAAAATGCCAAACCTCCGATGGAAAAATATTTGGGCAAAAGAAAAACGGACAGGCTTTTCAGCATGTCCGTGATAAGTGACAGTAGATATATTTAACAAAGAGTTTGATACTGTCCGATTGAAAAAAACGAAAATTTGTGTTATAATGTTATTTGATGAACTTATACCCAAATACAAAGTTAACAAATATATTGACATAAAGAGCTTGGGAAACGACTATAGAATGGCGGTGATTTACATGAAATACAAAATTGCTATCTGCGATGATGAGCAGAAACAAATTGAATATTTATCGGGCGTGGTTTCTGCGTGGGCAAGCAAAAATTGTCATGTAGTCGAGATCAAAACCTATTCATCTGCAAAATCATTTCTTTTCGATTATTCCGAGGAAAAGGATTTTGATATTTTACTTCTTGATATCGAAATGCCCGGGATGAACGGCATGGAACTTGCAAAAACGATACGGAGGGAAAACGGTATCGTCCAAATCGTCTTTATCACAGGATACCCTGAATTTATGTCCGAGGGGTATGACGTATCGGCGTTGCACTATCTGATGAAGCCCGTAAATAAAGAAAAGCTTCTTTCCATACTCGACAAAGCCTCGGAAAGAATCGAGCAAAAAGAAGGATCTCTTGTCTTGGAAACAGAAAACGGCATAATACGTATCAATTTTTCTCAAATTATGTCTGCAGAAGCCATAGGACATACAACACTTTTGACACTTACAGACAGAAAAGAAACCGCTAAGATAGGCATAAATGATTTTGAGAAACAATTGAACGATTCATTTGTTCGCTGTCATCGCAGTTATTTGGTGGGTATCCGCCACATCAGTAAGATAACAAAAACTGATGTGATCCTCGACAGCGGAGAAATGCTTCCTCTTTCTCGCAGACTGTATGGAGAAGTGAACCAAAAATTCATTGGTTATTATAAAGGAGAGGCGTGATGGCTCGTTTATTTGATTTAATATTCGGAAAAATGATCGATCGGCGTATTTCCGCTTATCAAAACGACATTGTAGAGCGCCATCTTGATGAAGTGCAAAATATGTACCGTCAAGTACGCGGTTGGCGACATGACTTTGCGAATCATGTGCAAAATATGAATACTCTGTTAGAGAAAGGAAATCATGAGGAGTTGAAAGTCTATCTCGACAAGATGGGGGTGGAGCTTCGCACAGTGGACACCGTTCTCAAAACAGGCAACGTGATGGTCGATGCGGCGCTCAATAGTAAGATCACGCTTGCCATGAGTAAACATATCACTGTCAATGCGAAGGCAACCGTGCCTGACAAGCTTACGGTTTCCGAAGTGGAGCTTTGCGCACTGATCGGTAATCTGTTGAACAATGCCATTGAGGGTTGTTTGACTTTGGAAAAGGAAGAAGAACGATTTATCCGTGTTTATATCGGTGTACTGAAAGGTCAGCTTTACATTTCCGTCACCAATTCCTATCTCGGTATGCGAACAAGAGAAAACGGAAAATACCGCACGACCAAAAATGACAGCAATTCTCACGGCTTTGGACTTCTTCGCATCGACAGTATTGCAAAGAAATACGGCGGCTATGTCAACCGTCAGCACGAGGAAGGCGTTTTTGCAACGGAAGTTATGCTTCCGATTTAATCAGATGTTTGGGCGAGTGCGAGTGATTGCGCTCGCCATTTTATCATGTTTGATTTGAAAAAAATGTACCACTCGTGCTAAATACAATACCACTCGTGCAAAAATCTAAAATTCTTTTATTTCTTGTGATAAGATTAAAGCGTAAGAAGAAAGGAGTTGTAATTTGTGAAAAAAGTGAACACTCAAAAGCAAAAGAAAGAAAAACTAAAATATAGTTTTCTTTCAAATATATGGTATGTTTGCCATCTTTCGTGGAAATTCAGTCCCATGATGATGGTAATCTCCGCAATCTGCGTACCGCTGACCGTGGCGGTAGGTCCGCTTTCGGCACTGCTACCATCCACGATTGTGGAATACGTTTCAAGTGGTTATACGGCAGAAAAGATACTCACGGTAATTGTGGCACTTTCCCTCGCTCTTTTCGCGGTTAACATAATTTATAAGCTTTTGCAGGCAAATCAACAAAAGTATGCCTTGCGAAATCGTATGAGCTTTATGTCAAAACTTTACGAAGGGGCTATGACCTGCGATTATTACAAAATAGAAGACCCCGCTTTTCAAACGAAAATGCAAAAGGGCACGTATATCACTATGAGTAATAACACTATCACAGAAAAGATCTTTTCGTATATAAAGGATATTTTTTCAAACATATTAGGGCTTGTCACCTATTCCGTTTTGATTTGGACGCTTTCACCCGTCATTGTTATTGTCCTATTTATTACGACCGTCGTGCTATACTATGCCGGTAAGATCAATGCAGATTGGACACAGAAAAATAAAGAAAAATGGATTGATAAAGATCGACGCATCAATTACGTTCTTCGCGTGCTGGGCGACTTGGATTCTGCGAAGGATGTTCGTTTGTATGGAATTGCGGGTTGGTTTGATCGTTTGTATCACTCTCTTCTTGGTGAACGCGTGGCGTGGAGCAAAAAAAGTGAAAAACGTTCCTTCCTTGCAAAACTTCTTACCGCAACTCTGACATTTTTGCGCGACGGTTTGGCGTACGGCATTTTGATCTATCAAATTGCAAAAGGCGGTCTTTCGGCATCAGAATTTGTATTTTATTTTGCTCTGATCGGGCAGTATGCCCACTATCTTTGGGGAATAATCAACACCTATAATGTAATGTATCAGCAATCGCTGGGTGTTACAGATTACCGAGATTTCTTAGACGATGAAAATACATTTAATCACAGCGAAGGTGTGCCTTTTCCCAAACACGCACCCGAAATTGAATTTCGCAATGTAAGCTATGCCTACCCCGGTGCTAATACAAATACAATTAAAGACATTTCCTTCCGGATTCATGGCGGCGAAAAAATCGCCATCGTAGGCTTGAACGGTGCGGGAAAAACGACCCTGATCAAGCTTATGTGCGGTTTATATCACCCGAAAGATGGCGAAATTCTGGTGGATGGGAAGCCCATCTCGGCATATAACATCGAGAATTATTACAAAAACATCGCTGCTGTATTTCAAAAAATTGATATGCTGCCGCTTTCCATCGAGGATAATATCACATTTGGAAAAGCGGACGAAGAAAAGCTGAAAGAAGTCATAGAGCTTTCGGGACTTTCGGAGAAAATCGCAAGCCTACCAAAGGGTTTGAAAACAAAATTCGACCGAACACTTTATGAGGACGCGGTGGATTTCTCCGGCGGTGAAAAGCAAAAGCTGGCGCTTGCCCGTGCACTTTATAAAAAAGCACCTATTATCATTCTCGATGAACCGACAAGTGCCCTTGACCCGATTGCGGAAAATGAAATTTATCAAAAATATAATGATCTGACGAAAAATTCGACCTCTGTTTTTATTTCTCACAGACTTGCCTCCACTCGCTTCTGTGACCGT
Source organism: Acutalibacteraceae bacterium (assembly GCA_045602945.1). Lineage (GTDB taxonomy): Bacteria > Bacillota > Clostridia > Oscillospirales > Acutalibacteraceae > UBA737. Next base: position 50,707 of record JAZSCM010000025.1, read on the forward strand.
ATCTTCTTTCTCGAAAACGGTATGATCGCAGAATGCGGTACGCACGATGAGTTGATGGCTATGGACGGCAAATATGCCGAGCTTTTCGAGGTACAGAGCCACTATTACAAAGAGGAGGTAAGCGAATGAAAAAGTTCATCGGTGACATTAAAATGTTTGTCAAGTGCGTTAAGCATATTGAATATCTTTGCAAAGGGCTTGTCTTTTTGCATATCGTCAATGCTATTTTTAATTCTATTTCCCCCTTTATCAATATTTACATGGCTGCACGCATTGTGGATATGATTCTTGCGGGCGAGCCGTGGAAAGAAACGCTTTTGATGGCAGGAATTACCGCAGGGCTGAATTTCTTTGTTGTTATAATGAAGGCGATTTTGAAATATTTCATTTCTGTTCGTCACTCCGTTTTCAATTATAATTACAAATATTCTAAAAATCATAAAATATCGGAAATGGACTATGACTATGTAGATACGGTGGAAATTCAGCAAACGCTCAACAAAATATACCAATATGAAAACATGAACGGTGGCGGCTTGCGGCGATTTGAAAGCAATCTGCCGACCATGATCGGACATGTTTTTACGATTATTTTCTCCGTAGCGATGACTTTGGAGCTTTTTATTTCGCATTATCCGGAAAATCTTGTCGGAATGGCGAAATACATAGTGACGCCGTATTTTGCAATCTTTATTCTTGCAATCAATGCGTTTTCGGTATGGTTCACATCACATTGCCACACGAAAAACACACGCTTTGAATCCAAAGAAACACTGAAATTTACGTTTATCAACCAACTTTCAAGCTCGCTTCTTAGTCTGCCATTCGATGGCGGTGGTGCGATGAACATTCGTGTTTATGATCAAAAGCACATTATTAAGAATAGTTTGAATGATGCCATAGACGGAAGTTATGTAGTTCTTGACGGATGTGCAGGTTACTGTGTAAAAAACGAGATAATCCCTTGCAGCATTATGGAAACCGCAACGCAGATTATACTCTATACTTTTGCAGGTATTTCTGCGCTTGTCGGTCGTTTTTCGATTGGTTCTATTTCACAATATATTAGTTCAATTTTTAAATTTACGGGAGCTGTCAGTGCGCTTGTGAACACGGTTGAAATGCTTCGCGTGAATAATGAAATTACAAAGATCTATTTTGATTTTATTGAAAGACCTTCCCATATGGTTCAAGGTACGTTACCCGTGGAGAAACGCGATGACCGTGAATATGAAGTAGAGTTCCGCGATGTCTCGTTCAAATATCCCAACACCGATTCTTGGGCACTCCACCATGTTAATTTCAAATTCAAAATAGGCGAACGACTTGCAGTTGTGGGCATGAACGGTTCGGGTAAAACTACGATGATCAAGCTCATGTGCCGTCTTTATGACCCAACGGAAGGTCAGATATTGCTGAACGGCATTGATATCCGCAAATATGATTACAAGGAGTACCATTCTATTTTCTCCGTTGTGTTCCAAGATTTTCAGCTATTCGCCTTCAAACTTGGTCAAAATGTGGCGGCAAGCACCGATTATAACGAAGAACAGGTGAAAAAGAGCCTAATTGAAGCCAATTTTGGGGAACGCTTGGATAGACTTGAAAAAGGAGCGGAAACCTATCTCTACCGCAACTTTGAAAAAGACGGTGTGGAAATTTCGGGCGGAGAGGCGCAAAAAATTGCTCTTGCTCGTGCGCTTTATAAAAACGCGCCGTTTATCATTCTTGATGAACCGACCGCCGCGCTTGATCCTATTGCGGAAGCTGAGGTTTATTCCAATTTCAACAGCATTGTTGGCGATAAGACTGCTATCTATATCAGCCATCGTCTGTCCTCTTGTCGTTTCTGCGACAGAATCGCCGTTTTCGACGGCGGTAGCGTCGTACAGTTCGGTACGCATGACGAGCTTCTTGCTAATGAAAACGGAAAATACTACGAACTTTGGACAGCTCAAGCACAATACTATACAACGTAAAAAAATGCCGCTTGTACTGACTTTTTCTGTCGGTGCAAGCGGCATTACTTATAAGATTAGTCTAAAGGCTTATATTCTGTCACGGTTTTGAGATAGGTTTCGGGATCCCCATTCAAGATAAGATCAGCATATTCAAGTGGCGCATTGTAGATCAGATAGTCAAGCTCTGACCGTTGATACATATTGTCCGCAACTTCATTTTCTACGGCAATCGTGTCTATCGCAATTATACCGCCATTGCAGAATTTCAGTTCCACACAGCAGTTATCGAAGTTATATTCGCAGGATATAAGACATTTCATAAGGTTTTACCTCCAAAATTTGATGTTATGGAAGTAATGTAAGCGTGGGTTTTTGGTGGTATCTTTAACTATGGGAGAGGTTTCTCTCCCATTTTGAAATGCTCTGAAAAGAAAATCCCAGTTGTGTTGCTAAATCTTTCTGCGAAACACAGCGAGCGTTTCGTAATGCTTTAAGGTTTTCACCGAATGTCATATTTATATCCCCTTTGCTTTTTGTTAACAAAATTATATCACAAGCCGTTATATTCTAAAATAACTGCACTCGGGAAAACTTCTACCCTCAGTAGAATTAACTTTAAAATTTTTAAAGTTATGGCTCTCCGTATTCGCGTTTCATTGCATCAATAGATACTATCCACTGTTTACCAAATTTGCAAACGTCAACACCCTCAACTAACTTACCGTAGGCGATAGCTTTTCGTAGTGTACTTTCGTTTAAAGACCAAAGATCAGTGGCATCACTAAATGCCATAAGCCCGTCAAATGGAGTTTCTACCTCTACTCCATTTTCCCATAGTTCATCACAGGAAAGGTCTAAATCATCATTCCAAACAATACCGTGACCGCCTATGTCGACAGTAACGTCCGAAAACAAATGGTTTTTTTTCAGTTTTGCAAAAAGTGGTATTTGCTCAAATAACGGTTTCATATCGTATATTTTAGTGCAACCTTCTGCAAACTGAACACTTAAACGATATTCAGTCAACGGATAAACATTTTTGATTTTATGAAACATAATAGCCTCCTTACTCAAGCGGAGGAAGGTGCTTGAAATCTTGAGTTTCCCAAATAGAAAACAATTCATCTTTGTTAAGAGTAATCCATTCTTTAACAAGTTCAAGTGCTTTTGAAGGCAAAGCACCCTCTAACACCATTCCGTCGGCAATTGTTATTGCCGCCATATCATCACCGTAAATTGCGTGAATATGCGGCGGATTGTGTTCCTTTTGCAAAAAGTACATACGAATAACGATTCCGTAAAATCTAGATAATACAGGCATTTCACCATCTCCTTTTAACAACATTGTATCACGATACCGTGATATTGTCAATATGTTCTATTAGTAATTATTTCAAAATGCAATAAAAACAAAAATTCAACTTTTATAATTATAAAATACTCCGCCAAGGCAATTAAAACCTTGACGGAGTTATTTGGGACGATGTGAGCTTAGTCCTCTACGATATTAATTTACGATGCTTCTTTTAAACGGGACGTCGAGGCGCCGTCCCCTACATTGTTTGCAACCGATTGCGCGGTTTCGAGCGTATTTTCGGCGAATATACCGTAGCCTTTTGTGCAGTCGTCTACAAGCACGTGGGTTAGCGCGCCGATTTGTTTACTGTTTTAAAAAATTCTCCCTAACACAGAGAACCGTCCCCTGTGTTCTTACTCAAACTAAATCTCCTACTTCTATTTCATTTAAAATATCAAGCGTGCTTAACATTTTTGAATACTCATTTGGAGCGCTTTTATAATGTTCTTCAAGTTTCTTTATTCTCTTAAATAACCCTCGATCATTTCCAACTGCCCATCCAACACCTATGAGGTTGTGTTCGAAACAATAGTCACATTTTTTAATACTGCTATCTTTTGTAGCGCATCTTCTATCATCTTTTAAATTCATATACCAAACATGCATATATTTCACGTCCTTAAACCGCTATTCTCAAAAAGTACACCTTTTGAGAATGTGCCCAAAAACAACTTGATAACTGAATTCTCCTTCCAAAATCTTCAAATTATCGTCAAAAAGGGTTGCAAACCAAGTGCTATTGTGATAAAATATACGATATATAAATAGTTCCAAAAGGTGTACCTTTTGGTACTATTATTTTTTGATTAAATTGTATTCTCTGACCTTTCGGTAGAAAGTGGATTTGCTAAGCCCGGTTAGTTTTAATATCTCTGATGTTGTTATTTGTCCTTTTTCCCACTTAGAAATATACTTATCGAAGCCGTCAGGCATAGGAACTTCCGGTCTGCCAAACTTAACACCCTTTGCCTTTGCGGCGGCAATGCCTTGTGCTTGTCGCTTCTTTATATTTTCACGCTCGTTCTGTGCAACAAAGGAGAGTATCTGTAACACAAGGTCTGCAATAAATGTACCCATTAGATCTTTACCATTTCGGGTATCAAGTAAGGGCATATCAATGACACAAATATCAATACCAATATCCTTAGTCAGTATCCGCCACTGCTTTTGGATATCCTCGTAATTTCGACCTAAACGGTCAATGCTGAGTATGTAGAGCAAATCTCCCGCTTTTAACTTCTTAACGAGTTTCTTATACTGTGGTCGCTCAAAATCCTTGCCCGACTGCTTATCAATATAGATGTTTTTGCTCGGAACATTATTTTCGTCCATAACAATAAGCTGCCTGTCCTCATTTTGATCGATACTCGATACTCGCACATAACCATAAACTTTCACTTTGCAATCACCTCTAATCATATTATAAAACAACGGAAGGCTCATAAATTGAGCCTTCCGTTGTTTTACGATGCATCTTTTATTTGTTCGTTTTGCGGGAGGGGTGACCCCTCCCCTACGGATTGTGCAGTTTCGAGCATATTTTCTGCGAATATGCCGTAGCCTTTTGTGCAGTCGTCAACTAATACGTGGGTTAGTGCGCCGACTAATTTTCCGTTTTGCAAAATCGGGCTGCCGCTCATTCCCTGTACTATTCCGCCTGTTTTTGATAAAAGCTCTTTATCGGTTATTTTAACCACAAGGTTTTGGGTGGGCTGTCGGTAATTTGCGGTGCGCAAAGAAATTTCACAGGAATAAAGCTTTGGCGTATTGCCGTCTACCGTACAAAGAATTTGCGCGGCACCGTCTTTTACTTCTTGTTTTAGCGCTACCTCGGTGAGTGTAGCACCGCTTAAACCACTCTTTAAAATACCGTATACACCGTCTTGGTTATTTAAGGCTATATTTGATAGTATATTATAGGTGAATTTACCCTTAAGCTCGCCCGGACTGCCGTTTGCGCCCTTTACGATGCTTACTATGCTTGCCTCAACAAGCTCACCCGACATAAGCTCTAAAAGTTCACCCGTATCGGTATCACATATACCGTGACCGAGTCCGCAAACTATATTTGTAAGAGGACTGTAAAAGGTAAGTGTGCCTATTCCCGCCGAGCTATCTCTTACCCACACTCCCGCGTGAAAAAGGCCGTCCTCATCGGATTTTACAGGATTTAATTTTAAAAAAATCGTCTTTTTATTTCTTAAAACCTCAAGTTCTATTTGGGCGCCCGCAGAATTCATAACCACCTCGGATAAATCCTCGTTGGTTGTTATTTGGACTCCGTTTGCCTTCTTTATATAATCTCCCACCTCGAGTCCTGCTTTTTTTGCGGGATTTTTAGTTTTGCCCTCGCTTAAAACGTTTGAAAGCTCGATTACCAATACACCGTCGGTATATATTTTCATACCGAAAGGATTGCCTAGCACTGCTACGTACATTTCGTCTACAACCTCAACCGTGGTGCTCGAAAACGGTATTACACCGAAAAGCTTTAGGTCGACGTCAAAGCTATCGCCGACGTTATGAGTATTGCTTATTGACTCTTTAGAACCTTTATACTTTGCGGTTATGGGCAAAATACTATTAAGCTTTAACGCTTCGCCTTTTTGCAGTTTATAATTTTCGCATATTTTATTTTGAAGTACTGCTATCGCACCAAAAACGCCGATACTTAAGGCTAAAGACACGACCGTCAGCGTTTTTATAAAAATTCTCAGTTTCCTCATATTTTCACTTCCCGCTTTATTTTGCCCAAACCATAAAAATTAAAACAAAAACTCGATTTGAAAAATTTTCAAACCGAGTTTTTAAATTTAAATTAATTTTTATTCGCCCTCAGGGAAGTTAAAATCATTACCGCCGTTGCCTGATAAATTAGAGTCCGAAGAAATATAACTTGACTCGCCTATATTGGCTTTTAGTTCTATTTGGAAGGTCTGACTGTTTCCTTTTTGGTTTATTATGGTAACGCTTATTTTATCTCCCGCTTTTTTAGATTCTATAATATCTAAGACTAAATCATCATGGGTTATAAGCTGACCGTCTACGTGAGTTATTATATCACCGCTTTTGATTTTGCCTACGGCATCGCTGTCTGAGCTTACGTCGGCAACCAAAAGACCGGTGCTTTCATATCCTTCTATTTCTGCTGTAACCGAGTTTATTTCGGTATAGCTGATGCCGAGTTTGGCTCTGTCGATAACCTTGCCGTGTTCTATCAGCTGTGTTACAACTCTTTGCACAGTTGTTGTAGGAATGGCAAAGCCAAAGGAATCGTAGCCCGTAGCCACCAGTTTTGAGGCGGTAACACCGATTACCTGACCGTACATATTGCAAAGCGCACCGCCCGAAGAACCGGGATTAATTGCGCTATCGGTTTGTATAAGACTTGCAGAATAGCTTGAGGTTGTGGTTACTCTGCGCTTTAACAGTGAGATAACACCGCTGGTTATCGAGGTTTTATCGGTAGCATCACTCGGTCTGCCGATTGCCACAACGTTTTCTCCGCAAGCCATTTCATTTGGGTCACCAAACTCTGCCACCGATAGATTGTTTACTCCGTCTATTTTCAAAACCGCAAGGTCGCTTACCGTATCACCTGCAACGTACTTAGCATCGTATTCCTTACCGTCGTGCATATAAATCTTAAATTTAGCGGCGGGTACCGAGGAATAGATATGGTCGTTTGTGATGATATAGCCGTTCTTAGAATAAACAATACCCGAAGCATCACCCATTTTGCCCTCGGTATTATAAACCCTTATACCAACTATTGATTTATTAACCTTTTCATAAACCTCGGCCGGAGTATACTCGTTTTCAAGGTCAGGCTTAGCGGATAGATTTAACTCGTTATCGGTGCTTGTAAAGGTGTTGTTTAACCCTAAAAAGTAACCTAATACACAAGAGGCAGTAGCCGAAATTACAAGCGCCATTACAAGCGCAAAAATCTTTACTCCTTTTGAAACAGATTGCTTGGTTGTGCCCTTTGGATAACTGTCGCTCGGCGACATCTCTATCTTGTTATAGGGCGACGGCTCGGCATACGGAAAATTTTCATAGGTGTTCTCCGAAGTATCGGCTGTAAAAGCCTCCTCGCCTTCTGCAAAGAAACTATCCCCCGACTCTGTTTGAGGCTCTTTGTTTTCTGTTTCGTTAATGGCATTTTCTTGATTGTAAGGGTTTTCCATTTTGTCCTCCTATTTAAGTAGCGGCAAGGTTACCGTAAACGCAGTATATTCCTTTTCCTTGCTGTGAACGGTAATAGTTCCGCCGTGCTTTTTAATTATTGTTTTTACTATATAAAGGCCTAGTCCCGTGCTTCTTTTGTTTGCCGAACGCGACTTATCAATTTTATAAAATCTTTCAAATATATAGGGAAGCTCAGCCTTTGGTATTCCGCTTCCTGTGTTTTTAATCGAAAAGGACATAGATTTTGAGTCGTTTAAAAGCTCAAAACTTATTTTGCCCTTTTGGTCGCAGAATTTTACAGCGTTGTCCACAAGATTATAAACTACGCGGTGAATTAAATCCTTATCGGCATTTATTGTGATATTCTGTATACCGTCAAGTCCTTCAATTTCAAGATTTTTCTGCTCTATTCGTTGCTCTTGCGAGATTACTACGTTTATAAGCAAATCTTTAAAATCAAATTTTTCGGTTTTGAATACAAATTCTTCCGATTCAAGTCTTGAAATACTTAGCATAGACTCTACCATACGCGACAGTCTCTTAACCTCCTCAGAGGCTATTTCAAGATAATATTTCTGCTTTTCCTGTTCGATAGTTCCGTCTAAAATTCCGTCAATAAAACCGCCTATTGTGGTCATTGGTGTTTTAAGCTCGTGCGATACGTCGGCAACGAAGCTTTTTCTCATACCTTCAAGACGTGATAGTGAGTTGGTCATTTGATTAAAGGCAACGGCTAGCTCGCCGATTTCGTCGTCACTGGTTACGGGTATTCTACGCGAAAAATCGCCTCGGCTCATAGCACGGGCTGCTTGTGACATCATTTTTAGCGGTTTTGTAAGTCTGTAGGTAATAATATATATTACCGCAAGCATTATAAGTATCGGAATGAGCGCCGAGAAGATATAAATTCGCCACAAAGCCTCTAGCTGAAATTTAAAGGAAGGAATTGCAGAGGTCGAAATAATATATGCCGAAACTGCACCCGATTCGCCGTTCAGCGCTTTGGTGCAAACGTATCTTCTCTCGGGATAAATTCCTAAAGCGCTAGCGCCGCTGTAGTCCTGAGCTTTACCTATAAAGCTGCCCGAAAGTTCAGTTCCGCTATGCTCACAAATGCCGTCTTTTCCCCAATCGTCACAATAGCAAATTTTTATAACGCCATTATTATCGGTATAATAAATATCTGCCGATAAGGTCTTTGAAAGTATGCTTAATATTTCGTGGGTTTGTGAAGCTTTTGCAGTATCGCCTAAAGGTACTGCCTCACCCTCGATAAATTCATATATTTTTTCGGTGGAATTTTTAAGGCTTTTTTGTGTTTGAGAGGATAACTGATTATTATAAACCACCGTCATTACAAGCATCATCATAGTAAGGCTTAGCAGTATAAGAATTCCGATGGTGAAAAAATACTTTTTAAAAAGTTTTTGTTTCATTTAATCACTTTACCTCGAACTTATAGCCTACACCCCAAACGGTTTTGAGTGACCATTTGTCCGAAACGTCCTCAAGCTTTTCACGAAGGCGTTTTACGTGTACGTCAACCGTTCTTGAGTCACCGTAATAGTCAAATCCCCAAACCTCATCAAGAAGCTGGTCTCTGGTATATACCCTGTTAGGATTAAGGGCTAGATGATAAAGAAGTTCTAACTCTTTAGGCGGCGTATCAATGAGATTGCCTGCCACTTCGAGTTCATAATTAGTGAGATTTACTCGCAAATTTTCGTATTTTACCTCTTTTATATCGCTTTTTTCGGGGTCAACACTACGGCGAAGCACAGCGCGTACCCTTGCGATAATTTCTTTTGTATCAAAAGGCTTTGTAACGTAATCGTCAGCACCCAGTTCAAATCCTAAAATCTTATCGAAGGTCTCACCCTTTGCAGTCAGCATTATAATAGGGGTTTTGTGATTTTTTCTAATCTCACGGCATACCTGCCAACCGTCAAGCTTAGGAAGCATTATATCAAGAAGGATTATATCGGGTGAAAAACTTTCAACAGCCAAAAGCGCTTGTTTTCCGTCCTCGGCTACCTGAGTATCAAAACCGTCCTTTTCAAGATAAAGCCTTAAAAGTTCGCATATATTAGCATCGTCGTCAACTATAAGAATTTTTTGATTTGCCACTTAAATCAACCTCGCTTATTCCCTTTTTTGAGTTATCACTTATACTCTACCACAAACATAAGCATTATATATTAAAATTTTGTAAATTAACAAAGAAAAAGACCGCTGTAAAACAGCGGCCTTTCAAGACTAATTATTCAGCCTCACCAGAAGCTTCGTTTTCTTTCATCTTTGCATAACATTCGCTGCAGTATACTGGACGATCATCACGTGGAATGAAAGGAACGCGTGCTACACCGCCGCATGCATTACAGGTTGCTTCGTGGAATTCACGAGGAGCTCTACCTGCGTTCTTGCGCTTATCGCGGCAAGGCTTGCAACGCTGTGGTTCGTTTACAAAGCCTTTTGACTCATAAAATTCCTGCTCACTAGCAGAGAAAAGGAATTCTGCGCCACAGTCTTTGCAAACTAGTGTCTTGTCTTCAAACATCTTAAGTACCTCTCTTGACTTAAATTTCTTGCCCCGGACGGAATTGCACCGCCACCTCTTTGAAACGCTCTCCTATTTTAAGCTACACGGGCATATTTATAAATAGACGCTTTCGCGTTTATTTCCTTATTTTGTTTCTAATTCTTGTAAGAGAATTATCAACTGCCTTAACCGTTATTCCAAGCCTTTCGGCGATTTCTGAATAACTTTCCCCTGAAAGAAATGCACAAAGCACTTTGTATTCAAGTTGTGAAAGCGATGAAAAAATGCTTAATTTGAAACTTTCATAACTTTCTTTATCTATATATGTCTGCTCAGGATTTTGCACTGCCAAATCCTCTGCTTCTTCCAAAGGTGATAGTAGCTTGTCCGGAATGCGTTTATCTGCGGACGCCAATTTAAGCTGTGATAAGATAGCTCTCGATATACACAATGTAACGAATGTAGAAAATTTTGATTTAGAACTGTCATAGACCTTAACAGCATTAAAGACCGCTAAAACACCCTCGGCAATTAAATCTTCAACCTCACAGCCATTATCTGAATAGCTGTTGGCAGTTTTGATAATATAGGGCATATAACGGTTTATTAAAATCTGAAGGTTTTCGTATCTTCCGAACGAAACTAAATCTACCAATTCATTATCTGATAAAAAATTATCCTGAAAAATCGCAACTTCGTCCATCGATACTCCCACAAGACATACTTATAACAATTATTGTTGTTATTATATAATAGTTATACACTATTGTCAAGGCTTTAATTCAAAACTGTCAATTAGCACAAAAAAACTATAGATTTTTTATTTATTTGGCATTGACAATATGCGATTTTAGGGATAAAATAATAGATACTTAGTTGTAATTTTTTGGAGGCAAAATATGATTGACAAGCTTTATAATTTATGGCTTAAAAACGCTACAAAGGACCCTGATTTAATTAAAGAATTAGTAGATATAAAAGAAAACGAGGAAGCCGTTTCCGATGCTTTTTATACCGAGCTCCAATTTGGCACTGCGGGACTTCGCGGTGTTATCGGCGCGGGTACTAACCGTATGAACGTATATACCGTTGGTAAGGCTTCTCAAGGTCTAGCATCATACGTTAATTCGGTAAATAAAAACGGCAGTATCGCTATTGCTTATGACAGCCGAATTAAGTCAGAGCTTTTAGCACGTACTGCGGCTGAGACCTTTGCGGCAAACGGAATTAAGGTGTATATTTACAAAGAGCTTATGCCTACACCTATGCTCTCGTTTGCTGTTAGATACTTAAAATGCGACGCAGGAATTGTTATTACCGCCTCCCATAACCCTGCTAAGTATAACGGCTACAAGGCATACGGACCTGACGGCTGTCAGTTAGGACCTGAGGCAGCAGATTACGTATTGTCTATTATGAACAGCGTTGATATTTTCGAGGGTGTTAAGTCGATTTCTTTTGATGCAGGACTAAACAGTGGTGTTATCGAATATATCGGTCAGGACGTTTTAGAGGCTTATTTTGACGAGGTTATAAAGCGCAGAGTATCAAAAGAACTCGACCTTTCAAAACTTAAAATTATATACACACCTTTAAACGGCACAGGCAATATCCCTGTACGCACAATTCTTAAAAGAATAGGCGCCAGTGACGTAACGGTAGTTCCTGAACAGGAAATGCCTGACGGTAACTTCCCTACCTCCCCGTTCCCAAATCCTGAAATAAGACAGGCATTTGAATATGCGCTAAAACTGGCAGAAAACACAAACCCCGATTTATTACTTGCTACCGACCCTGATGCCGACAGAGTTGGTATCGCCCTTAATTTAAACGGAGAATACCGCCTGTTTACAGGAAACGAAGTAGGCGCACTTTTACTAAACTATATTTTAGAAAGAAAATCAGCTGACGGCACGCTTCCGAAAAATCCCGTAGCTGTTAAAACTATAGTTACAACCGAGGTTTGCAAAAAGATAGCCGAGAAATACGGTTGTGAATTAGTTGACGTGCTGACAGGCTTTAAGTTTATAGGCGAACAAATTTTATTGCTCGAACAAAATGGCGAAGAAGACCGCTTTATATTCGGTTTTGAAGAAAGCTACGGCTATCTTGCAGGTGGATACGTAAGGGACAAGGACGCTGTTATTGCCTCTATGCTTATCTGCGAAATGACGGCATATTATAAATCAATCGGTAAAAATCTCTACGAGGTTTTATGCGATATCTATGCCGAGCACGGATATTACAGCTGTAACCAAAACAGTTTTTACTGTGAAGGTCAAAGCGGTATGAAGAAGATTGCCGATACAATGTCAAATCTTCGAAATAACCCACCAAAAGAAATATGCGGTGTAAAGGTTAGCGTGTTTAAGGATTTCGGCGAATCGGTATCACTTAACCTTAAAACAGGCCAAAGCGAAAAAATTAATCTTCCAAAATCCAACGTTTTAGGCTTTTATCTTGAAAACGATGCCTCGGTAATTGTAAGACCGTCGGGCACCGAGCCTAAAATAAAGCTTTATACAACCGCTGTCGGAAACTCGCTTGAAGCCTCAGAGCAACAGCTTACTGAACTTACAAAAGCAGGAACTAAGCTTTTAAATCTTTAATTTAATATCTTAAAAAATTAGCACCTCGTTGACAAGCCAGTGTCAACGAGGTGTTTTTATTAATTTACATATTCATATTTAATCGCGTTGTTTAATGAAGATTCAATTTCATTAACGGCTTCATTTACGGGCACACCCTCTGCTATCAGTTTTCCAAGCCGATTTATACAGTCACTCACCGACATATCATCACCGGTTTTTACGGGGAAACCACCGTTATATCCTGAAAAGCCTTCAAAGTAAGCAGGGTTAATAGACTCATAAACGTAGTGGTATACTTCCGCAGACATCGTAGTATTATTTTTATACTTGCTTTCAAACAAGGCGAATATAATGGCTACCGTGGGGTCGGCAGCGCCTTTAGCCGAACCGTATGCTCTGGCTATTTGCACAGGATACTTTCTATCGGGTATCATACCTTGCGGTAGCGGCACTACACCTAAATTACTCTTGGCAAGGTCGTTTGCAGCAGCATTTTCAGAACCCTTTAAAAGCTCTTCGTACTCCTCAACCGTGCCTATCCTATAGACCGTTTCTGCTTTAGATGAGCTCGCGTTAAACTTGGATAAATCATTTTTCATACAAGCATTTGAGCCGTAGAATAAATCTCTATACGAATTAAGCACAGAAGTAACCTTTGAGGTTTTAAGCGCAGAAGAAAAGCTGTCGCCGTCTCTTGTTACGGCACTTACACCGTTTATACTAAGCCAAACGTTAAGGTCAATATAATCAAATGCGGCAGAATCAACAGAAACGTAGGATAATTGCTTTAATTTATCATAATCCCATTTTCCGTTTCTCCAGAGTTCGCATAGGTCATAGTTTTTCGATTCTTCGTAATACTTTGGTGCTAATTCTTTGTTATAGTAGATAACGTAAGGCAGAATAGAATACGAAGAAACAACCGAATAAATATTGCCCTTGTAGGTAAACTTTTCGGTAGCCTCTTTATGTATACCTGTATAACTGCTATAATAAGGTTCACCCCAAACCGCAACCGAATAATCAGAATCAAGTATATAGCGGTTTAATACTTCTAGATTATTTTCCATAAAAGACGGAGAATAAAAAGAATCCGAATAGGCTACTATATCAAACGGCTTGCCGCTAACAACCGATTGTGATACTTCCTCGCAAAAATTTGCGACAACCTTTACTTTAAGATTTGCGTTGTTTGATTTATTAAACGCGGCAATTTTCTGCTGCATAATATCACCGGGCTGTTGCCAAAAACAAAACGTAAAGGTTTTGCCACCGTAATCCTTAAGCTGAGGAATAGTGACGTCTACTAAGGACGAAGTGTTTGTTTTCCCGCTTGAAGTGTTGTCGGACGAGGAATTTTGTTGAGAACTTTGATTTTGCCCCAACTGCTCATCCTTATTACAGGCAACAAAGGCAGTTAGCATCATAACAACCGATAAGACAACCAAAAACATCCTTTTCATAAAATCACGTCCTTTATATTATCTTTAATTATTATACAATTGAGAGGACGTAAATTCCTTATATTTCCTCAAAATTTTATATAATAATCTCCTGTGACAGCGCAAAGGAATAAAGGATTTTTTGCTTTATAGGTTTGTTATAGATTTTTTCACAAGCCTTTGCGTAGATATTAAGCTGTTCTGCATAGGTATCTTTAAGTGTTGCGGGATTATCGGTTCTGTCGGTTTTAAAATCGACTATTATAATGCCGTCCTCCTCTTCAAACACAAGGTCTACTGCACCCTGAATTATAACAGGGGTATTCGCGGCTATACCTGTAAGAGTATCATCAAGACGACTAGCCTTCATTTCGGTCATAAACCGCATTTCACGTTTATAGCCTTTAGAGTTTAAAATCCTAGAAAACAGATTGCTTTCAAAGAACTTTTCAATAACACCAACGTCTATAGCATCTGCCTCGCTATCACTTATAAACCCAAACTCGCAAAGCCTCTCAATTTCTGATTTTACGCAAGGCTTTGCCGACATATTAATAAACTGCATAACCTTATGCGTAGCAGTTCCCTTTTGGGCGGCGGTAAGACCGGTACTTAGCATAAAGACAGGTCTTTCGGTAAAACCGAATTTAAGGCTTTCTTGCCTTTTTGCCACAACCGATGCAGACGCTTTCGCCTGAACGCCTTTAAGCAACTCAAACGGATATACAAAATCAATATTCCTCGAAATCGCCTCTGCTATTTCCTCGTCCGCCTCAAATTCGGAGATACTAATATCTTGTTCTGTGGTGAATTTAAGTTCAGTATCGGTATACTTAATTATTTCGAGGTTGCTTTGGTGGTCTACTGCGGTGATTTCGGTGTCAGAAATTTCACGCAAGGCTTTGCCGTCCTTATGCATTAAGGCGGCAGAAATCAACCAATCGTTAATATTATTAGTGCTTTTGAGCCAACTGCCCTTAATACCCAGCATTATATTCTTAGAAATTCGGTTTACAGTGGTTTCTAAATTTTTAGATGAGGAAACCATAACCAAAATATCCTCTGCTCTTGTCATAGCAACGTATAAAAGTCGCATTTTTTCTTCGACCGTGTTCACAGCGGCTTTTTTAGCGCTTAGTATATGACCTACAGAGCGCACCGTTTCCTTTTTACACTCGTTAAAGTATTTAAAGGTTATACCCTCTTTATCGTTAAATAAAACTCTGCTTGTAGAGTCTATGCTGTTAAACGCAGAGGCATTACCCGCGATTATGCAGATAGGAAACTGCAAACCCTTAGAGGCGTGCATTGTCATAATTTTCACACTGTTGCCTATAGCATCGGCTGAACTCTTAAAGGTTTCGGGTGCGGCAGTTAGCATATAATTTACAAACCCGCCGATACTGCCGCCGCTAAAGGCGGAATAGCCCTTCGCATAGTTTACAAGGGATAAAAGATTGCTTCTGCGAAGACTACCGTTTGATAGTGCCGTCATAAAGTCGAGTATGCCGGTAGAATTCAAAAGATAGTTTATAAAGCTGTCAAGCGGCTCGGCTACAGATTTTGTGCGCATATCAGAGAGTTTTTTTCTAAACTCCAAAGCCTTGCGGTTTCCTCTTTCAGCCGCTAAAAGCATAGCCGAATAAATGTCACCGTTTATAAACTCCGCCCTTAATTTTGCCAATTCTTCGGGAGTGAAATTAAATATCGGAGATAGCAAAACCGCTAAAAGCTCGGCATCGCTTTTGGGGTTATCAATAACCTTTAAGAGCGCTAACATTAGTGAAATTTCTGCAGTTTCGGTATATACCGAGCTGTTAAGTGCCACGGGAATTCCACTTTGCTCTAAGGTTTCGGCAATAATGTCGCCCTTACCCTTTAGCGCATTTACAAGGATTGAAAAATCTTCAAATTTCGCGCTTCTGAGTGTGCCGTCTTTAGCATTAATTATAGGTTTTTTAGAGTTTACCGTATCTAAAATATATTTTGCTATTGCCTTTGCTTCGTAGCCTAAAAGCTTGTCCTCATCCTCAGAGTCGGACATATCTACAAGCAACAATTTTGCCGCAGTTTCGTTTGTTTCGGGGAAGTTAGCCGCGGCGTTTAATCTTTCCGACTCGTCGTACACAAGTTGTCCTAATTCGCCGTTTAGCATAAGTGAGAAAAAGAAATTAATATACTCACAAACACCCTTTGAACTGCGGAAATTATCAGATAGGATTATTCTTTTGGGCACGTCCTCATCTTTGAATAGCTCGTAATCCTTATAGCTTAGCTTTTTATTAAGGAAGTTTTTAGGATTAGAGCCTCTAAAGCCATATATACTTTGCTTTAAATCACCAACCGCAAAAAGCTTTTGCTCTTTATTTGAAAGCGCATAGAAAAGCAGATTTTGAAGGTCGTTAACATCCTGAAACTCGTCTACCAAAACCTCATCGTAGCGGTGAATTAACTCGTTTGCATCTTCGCGGATAGAGATATTTCCCTGCCCATCGCACTCGCACAAAAGCTCAAGTGCTAATTGCTCGGTGTTGTAAAAATCAAAATTTCCGTCCTCATTAAACTCATTGTAAAGTCTATTAGCGAAACTGTTAACCGTAGAGCAAAAGAGCGTTACAGCACCTTTAAGCTGTGCTATTTCCTCTGCTATTTCCTGTTCGGTTTGTCTAAATAAAAGCGACAAATCTTTTAACGTGTCCGAAGCTTTTTTCTTTGTTTCCTTAGCCGCATCAACGTAAGGGTCGCCCTTTTCTTTTGCTCTCGGCAAGGAGGGAAGCGAAGCGGTGGATAAAAGCTCTTTAAACTCGTTCCAACTACTGTTTTTAAGGCCGTCTGATATAGTATCAATTAAAAGTGCGGCTTTTTCAGAGTAGCCGAGATAGGCTTCGCTGTCAACACGCATTTTAACCGATTGTTCGGTTAGCTCTTCAATATAAAGCCTTATGCTATCGGTATATTCCTCTGCCTGTAAAAAGGCAGATTTATACCAAGGATGGTCTTTATCAAACGGCATCTCATACGGCTTTTTAAGTAAATTTATAAATCTATCGGGAAACGGAAGCTGACGGCTGTAGGTGTAAATTTTTTCGATAGCCGACACAAGATTCGCTTCATCATTTTCACAGCCCGTGAGCTCTAAAAGTTTTTCAAATTCGGGATTATTGTTTTTAAAAAGCTCTGACATAGTGTCGGACATTGCTATTTTTGACAACTCGTCAAGCCTTGCCCTGTTGCCTATTTTAAAATCAGGAGAAACACCGCATTTTTCAAAGTTTTCTCTTACAAGGTTTATACAAAAAGAGTCAATAGTGCAAATATCGGCACTTTGTATTAACTGCTTTTGCTTCATTAAAAAGGCATCGTCGGGATTATCTTGACATTCCTTATAAAGCCTTGCTTCAATTCGGTTTCGCATCTCCGCCGCGGCGGCATTGGTAAAGGTTACAATGAGAAGACGGTCGGCACTTACAGGGTTATGCTTATCGGATAGCATTTTAACCACACGCTCGGTAAGAACCGCAGTTTTGCCCGAACCTGCGGCGGCGGCAACCAAAATATTGCCCTTTGCATCTATTGCATTTTGTTGTGACACGGTTGCTTTAAATGCCATCTTGCTCCTCCTCTTCAATTAGGTTTATCACCTGTTGTTTACTCATTGAAACGGCGCCCTTGTGCTTTCTGTTTTCGATTCGGCAAACAGCCGAAAAATCGCAATACTCACACGCTTTTGATTCAAGTCCGTCAACAGGGTCTGCCTCTATTCTACCTTCAAACAGCGTTTTAGCCGTGCTTTTAAGTTTTCTGCCGATAAAGTCGAAAATCTTATTAAATTCTTCACTTGAAAGGTATGCATCACTTTGTTTTTCGGAGTTGAACTTTGGTATAAACTCACCGCCGTTTTGCTCCTCCATAGCTAAGACTACGTCCTCGTTTGCTAACACAATGCCGTTCATTCGGCGCTGTGCCGGTGTACCGTCGTTTACACGCTTAGCCTTAACGTAGAGCACACCTGCTGGTGTACCACCGTATTTTTCGTTTTGTGACAGGGTGTATAGATAAAGTAGCATCTGCATATTCTGACCAAATAAAATATCGGGAAGTTTAAAGGTTTTGCTTCCGCTTTTATAGTCGATTACCCTGATATAAGCGCCGTATCGGTCAAGCCTGTCCACAGTTCCGTTAAGCACGATATTACCATAGTCCTCGACAGGTATATTGATAGCAGGAATTTCGCCGCTATCCCCTATTTTAAGTTCGCATTTTACAGGCTCAAACTTTGACTGTGCAAATTCCTTGGCTATACGCTCGGTTACGTAGTAAAGTGAGCGGCGGATATTAGAAATGAGATAAGACATTCTTTCATTTTCTATATTTCTGTAGCCGCTTATACTATCAAGATACTCATCGGTAAATTTGTCAACAGCCTCACAGCATTTTTTATAATTAAATTCGCTAACGTCCTTGCCGTATTCTTCGATTATTCGCTGAAGCACGTAGTGAATAAGCGTACCTCTTTGCATTGCGCTGAATTCAGCGGGATAAAGCTTTTGAACCTTTAGACCGTATTTGCAGAAATATTTAAATCGGCAATGATTAAAATCGTCAAACTTTGTAGGCGACATTTTTATAGTAGACCCGAACAAAGCCTTTGCCGTTTCGGGTGTAATTCTAGCCTTTTGATTACCGTCACCGTTTAAAACGGCATCCGCCCTTAAGCAAAGCTCACCGTTTGTACCCTTTAGTATTGAAGCCATCTCGACACCGTTTTCTATCCTTTTGCAAAACTCTGTAAAAGCGCCTGATAAGGTTTCTGGTGCGTTAGAGGCTTCGAGTTGCATAGGCTCATTTTTGATATTAACCTCTAAATTTTCAAGTATTGACTCTAAAAAGGCAGATGGGTGACCTGCGCTACCGTCTGCAAGGACTGACGAATAACTAATATAAACCTCTTTAGTGGCGCAGCAGGTATTAGCATAGACCAAAAAGTCCTCATAAGACGCGGTGTCAAGCGTTGTATCGGTTATATCAAGTCCTAAATCTATCATAGCCTTGCGCTCATTTGCGGCAAATATTCCGCCGTTTGACGTCTGTTTTGGGAAAACGCCCTGATTAGCACCTAAAATAAAAGCATATTTAGGTCTTGAAGGTCTTATACGGTCGGCAGAGCCAAAGGTTACCTCGTCAATCATCTGAGGAATTACACCCACCGTAGCAAAAGAAATCGAGGTTTTAAGCGCCTCAAGATACTCTTTTGCCGATATATTGGCATCATTAAAGCAAACAACCATACTGTTTAGTATAGACATCATAACGTCCCAGGAAGAACGTATCGCATCGGCAAGGTCAAATTCACCCGAAGCTGTGTTTTTCTCGGCTAGGAGATTAAAATTCTTTGGTGCATCACAGTTTTCGAGCAATTTTACTAAAGCGGTTGACATGAGCTCAGGTGTGCCCTTAAAATCGTTTGCTAATCTAATTAGCGGCTTTATAGCCTTTTCTCTTAAAGCGTTAATTCTTTCAAGTTTTTGTTTAGCAGAGGATGACATATTTTGTGACAAACCGTCAGGATTCATATCCCAATTTTCAGTCCACTTTTTGCCCGATATATTCCAAACGTAAGTATAGTTTTCAAGCTCTGAAATATCGTCGTCCTGCAATACACCTATTCCCGATTTTAAAAATCTGAATATTTTATCCGTTTTAAACGACGGAATAGCCTCAACAGCGCTAAGCAACGCTACCGCTATCGGCATTGAGGAAAGTTCTATACGCTTATCCGAGAAACAGCCGACTGCGTTTTTCTCACAGGCTATTTTAAGCGCTTGTTCATAATTTTCTGTTTCTCTTGAAATAATAACAAAATCGCTGTATCTAGCCCCTTGTTCTCTTACAATTCTGCGGATATTTCTAGCCGTAAACTCGGCTTCGTCAAAAACACTTTGAGCCTTTATAACAGTAACGCTAGGTGTTTTATTTTCTAAAACCTTCTCGCCAAACATAAGCCTTTCGAGATTTTTAATACTTAAAGACTCGTAGCGGTTTTCTTTAAGCACTAAGGGCTCGGCAATATCTATATCATATTTTTGTGCTATACTTTTAATTTTTTCATAGGTTTTTCTAATGTTTCTTAGTATTCCGTATTCTTTTTTATCGTTTATATCGTATGTAAGGCTTATTGTAACCTTAGGTGATGTCGATAAAATACGGTCTATAATTCTAAACTGCTGACCTGTAAAGCCGTCAAAAGAATCAATAAAAACAGGTCTTTCTTCAAAGAAATTATCCTTTTGTAAATTAAAATACAGTTTGTCCAGTCTATTTGACGGGTCGATAAAGTTTTCGGCGATAAGCTCATTATAAGCACCGAAAATCAAAGCGGTATCAAAAAGCTTGTTTTTAAGTTTTTCGCTCTCGGCAATTTGCGATAATTTTTTTAAATCCTCGGGTAAAATTGCCTGTTCCTTAAATTCCTCAATAGCCTCTAAAATTCCCTTAGAAAAGCCCGAGGAATTAGCATAACCCGACCAAAGCTTTAGCTGGTCTGCAACCCTTATAACCGCCCTTTTTATTAGTATCTGCTTGTCGGCGTCGGTTAAGGTTTTACCGCATAAATTTCCGTTTCTGCGCTCTAATTCGTCACAAAGACGGCTAAAGCTCATTACACTGGCGTTTTGAAAACGCGCGTCTTTAAGGCGCTCGAAAACAGCCTTTTCACTCTGAAACGAAAACTGCTCAGGCACTAACAGGATAGGGCTTTCTCCCCTATCCACCGATTGTTCTATTAAGTTTAAAATCTCATAGGTTTTACCCGTTGCGGCTCTGCCAAAAATGAATTTAAGCATATCTTACCACCTAAAACTTTAATACTTTTATTTTAACATAAACTTTTAAAAAAATAAAGATATTTTATGCCTTTATGAGTATTATACAAAAAAGACTGTACCAAAATTGGTACAGTCCGATTAAAGTTTTATCTGAGTTTTAAAAAAAGCTTTTGAAGTTTATACTTTAAAATATAACAAAACAGGCAAAAATAATAAATTTTTAATACGTTTAGGCTTTTTGCAGACGCTTTAATAAGCTTAGCACCTCTGCCGTTTGCCTCGCAGTTTTCTGCTTTTTGCTTGAAAGTCGCATCATCACACTCTTTTTTAATTTGTGCTTTTATCTCACTTTTTTCACAGGATAAAAACATATCAATTATAGCAGAATATACCGATTTAATATAGTAAAAATCACAATAAGCGTCTATGCCGTCGGTAACCTCGCTCAAAAGCAGTGCTCTTCTTTTGATAATTTCGAGCTTTTTAGGATTATAGTGCCTTGTAACGCTACCCATATGAAGAATATAGTGATAAAAGCATTTATCGCTTATAACAAAGGTTGGGTTACGTGTTAAAAGCCTTAGATTAAAATCAGTATCCTCAAAGGTTTCGTTTTCGGGCATAAGAATACCGCTTTTTCTTACAAAATCTGCGCGGTAAAGCTTGTTACAGGGACTATCAATCAAATTTTTAGATTTGATTTCTACCATTCTCTGATTGATTTCTGCACCCTTGTATATACCGTGTGTCGCTTTAATTTCGGAAATGCTTTTATAATTTTGCATAATATATCCGCACATTAGGATATCGGCGTCGGTTTCAATTGCCTTGTTATACATAAATTCTAAAGCATCACTATCAATAAAATCATCACTGTCAACAAAGCAGAAATACTCGCCCTCGGCTATCGACATACCGAAATTTCTACTAGCGGCGGCACCGCTGTTTTCCCTTTTTATATAACGGATAAAATCGTATCTTTTAGCGTATTTTTGGCATATCTCACCGCTTAAATCCTTTGAGCCGTCATCAATTAGTAAAAGTTCAAAATCCTTAAAGCTTTGAGAAATTATCGAATCAATTGAGGCTCTAATATATTTTTCGGCGTTAAAAACTGGCACTATTACACTGATTTTACACATATTAGTAGCGGAACTTTCCGTCTGCTACGTTTTTAAGGTGTGTGCCATAGGGTGATTTTCCGTATTTCTCTGCAGACTCTAAAAGTTTTTCCTTTGTTATCCAACCGTTTTTATAGGCTATTTCCTCAACGGCGGAAATCTTAATTCCCTGACGGTTTTCTACAACCTTTACAAACTCTGTAGCCTCGCTCAGTGCATCAATTGTGCCTGTATCGAGCCACGCAAAGCCGCGTCCGAGAGTTACAACGTCGAGTGTGCCTTCTTCTAAATACATCTTATTAAGGTCGGTTATTTCGAGTTCTCCACGTGACGACGGTTTTACCTTTTTTGCCAACTCGCAAACACGGTTGTCGTAAAAATAAAGGCCTGTTACACAGTAATTTGATTTTGGATTTTTAGGCTTTTCTTCGATAGAAATTGCCTTGCCGTTCTGGTCAAACTCAACTATACCGAAACGCTCAGGGTCCTCAACGTAATAGCCAAAAACAGTAGCGCCGTTTTCCTTAGCCGCTGCCTCTCTTAAATGTTTTTTAAGACCGCTTCCGTAGAAAATATTGTCACCAAGCACCATAGCACAGCTATCACCCGCTATGAATTCTTCACCTATTATAAAGGCTTGAGCAAGACCGTCGGGAGAAGGCTGAACTGCATAGGACAAATTTATACCGTAGCTTGAACCGTCGCCTAAAAGCCTTTCGAAGTTCGGCAGGTCGGTAGGGGTTGAAATTATAAGTATATCCCTTATTCCCGCAAGCATAAGTGTTGAAAGCGGATAATAAATCATAGGCTTATCGTAAATCGGAAGTAGCTGTTTAGAGGTTACCATAGTAAGCGGATAAAGTCTTGTTCCCGAACCGCCTGCAAGTATAATACCTTTCATTTTAAAACGCTCCTTTATTCTGCTATTTTAACGTCAATTCCTAATATTACAACATCTTCTAAGGGTTTATCCTGTGCACCGACAGGGGTTTTTGCTATATTTTTAACGGTATCCATACCGTCGTAAACCTGACCGAATACGGTGTGACGAAAATCTAGCCAAGGTGTACCGCCAAGGTCTGCATAAGCCTCAGCTATATCCTTTGGAAAGCCTCTATCCTCAAGGTCTGCCATTTGCGCTAACATATTCTGTGGCACAGAAGAAGCCTCAACTATAAAGAACTGACTGCCGTTGGTACAAGGACCTGCGTTTGCCATAGAGAGCGCACCGCAAAGGTTGTGAAGCTCGGGACAAAATTCATCCTCAAAGTTTCTGCCCCAAATAGACTCGCCGCCCATACCTGTTCCTGTAGGGTCGCCGCCCTGAATCATAAAGTCCTTTATTACACGGTGAAAAATTATACCGTTATAATAGCCATTTTTAGCGTGGGTAGTGAAATTCTCAACTGCTTTTGGTGCAAATTCGGGGAAAAGTTTAACCGAAATATCACCCATATTTGTATGAATAACTGCTAATAAATCTCCTGATTTAACAGGCTCCAATTGTATACAAGACATTATAAGCACTCCTTTAGCTTGTTTTGATTATTTTACCATTTTTTTAAAGATTTAGCAACTATAATTTAATCGTTCGTATGGTAGAAGTCATAAATTTTTTGGGCTACAGGCTTGGTAATACCCTTTACTGCTGAAAGCTCATCCACCGTAGCTTCTTTAATCGCCTTTAAGGTTTTAAGGGATTTTAATAATTCAGTCGCCCTTTTTTCGCCTACGCCCTCAATAGTAACCAGTTCGCTTGAAAGCATCTTTTTACTCCTCTTTTTGCGGTGGTAATCTATAGCAAAACGATGAACCTCGTCCTGAATTAAGGTTATAAGGGTGTAGGCACTGCGGTTTGATTTAAGGGCGATATTGCCGCCGTCTTTAGCTATTGCACGGGTGCGGTGCTTTGAATCCTTTACCATACCGAAAAGCGCAATACCGAGATTGTATTTTTCCAACACGGGCGCTACCGCTGACACCTGACCGCTTCCGCCGTCAAGCAGTATCAGGTCGGGAAGGGTTTTAAAGCCCTCGTCGGTGCCATTTTTATATTCCTCTAGTCTTCGCTCTATAACCTGTGCTAACGAGCGGTAATCGTCCTGCCCTGTAAAGCCGTTTATTTTGAACTTTTTATATGCAGATTTTAACGGCTTTCCGTCCTTGAACACAACCATTGCGCCAACGTTTTGGTCACCTGCGGTATGAGAAATATCGTATGCCTCTATATACTGCGGCACTCCTTTAAGTCCCAAAAGCGTGGCAAGTTCGTTAAGTACAGCCGTTTCTTTTCCGCTTTTTTTAAGACGCTGTGCTATATTATCTGCAGCATTGTTGCGGCACATAGCAATAATATCCTTTTGCTCACCCGCTTTGGGAACAATTATTTTAACCTTTCTTTTTGTCGCCGCACTTAGCCACTGTTCTGTAAGCGTTATACCGTCAAAGCTTTGGTCTAAGAGTATTCTCGGCGGTATATCCTCTTTATCGAAATAATATTGGGTTAAAAATTCGCCATACAGAGTTTCTTTATCCGAAATGCCTTCAAAGAAATAATGCTTTTTATCGACAAGTCGGCTGTTTCTAAACACAAGTACGCTGACACAGGCGGTATTTTGGGCAATAGTAGTAGCGAAAACGTCCTGCGCTTTATAGGTGCACATAACCACCTTTTGTCCCTTTTTCATTCCCTTTAGAGCGTTAATTCTATCCCTTAGCTTTGCGGCATATTCGAAATTAAGTTTTTCTGCCTCCAAATTCATTTTTTGCGTTAAGGTTGTAATTAAATCGGCAGAGTTTCCGTTTTTAATATATTCTCTTGCCAAATTTACCGTTTCAAGATAACTTTCCCTTGAAATATTTGCTTTGCAAGGAGCATCGCATCTGCCAATATGGAAATTAAGACAGGGCTTTGAATATTTATCAAACGAGCGATTGCAATCGGGAAGTTTAAAAATCTTATGCACGGTGTCAACAGTATCCCTTGCAACGTATGCCGAATAATAAGGACCTATATACTCACCCTTTTTGTCAATAGTGTTTGAAAATTCAATTTTAGGCCATTTGTCGTCGGTTATTTTTATATAGTGATAGCCCTTATCGTCTTTAAGAAGTATATTGTATTTCGGCTGATGCTGTTTAATAAGCGAACATTCAAGCACTAACGCTTCATATTCGCTATCGCACATAATATATTCAAAATACGAAACGTTAGATACCATACGTCTAACCTTTTCAGAATGTGCACTACCCTTGCCAAAATACTGAGTAACGCGGTTTTTAAGCGCTTTTGCTTTACCGATATATATAATGTTGTCAGATTTATCTTTCATTATATATACACCGGGGCTTTGCGGTAGTTTATTAGCTTTTAGTTTTAATTCTTTAAGCGTTTGTTCCGATATATTCATACGGCATCTCCTTTCATATTGATTTTACACAAATTTTGTTATATAATTAATTTATGAGGTGACCTTAGTGAAAAAGATTTTATGTTTAGTTTTATCACTTTTAATAATTTTAAGTTTTTCTGCCTGTAATTTGAAAAATGAGGATAACGCAAATTCTTCATCGGTGGCAGATGAAATCGTTATAAAACAGCCAACCGATAACAGCGTTAACGGATACAGGGTAAGCGATAGCCAAAATGAGAGTGTTCCCGATTTTACCGATACTCAAAGCACACCTAAAGAAAATACGGTGACCTTATATTACGCTAACACAAACACCAAAAAATTCCACCTTAAAAGCTGTGGCTCAGCTTCAACCATTTCTAATGAAAATCTATATATTTGCGAGGATAGGCAGGAACTAATTGACAGTGGCTACTCACCTTGTGCCCGTTGTAAACCGTAAAAAAATTTAATAGTTTTAAAAAAATGCACCGCAAAGGCAAAACCTTGCGGTGCATTTGTATTTACGGATTAATTAATTTAATAAAATTACCGCTGCGTTTTGCAACAAATTAGTTAGCGTTAAGCTTCTTAACAAGTGCTGACTTCTTTCTTGCCGCATTATTCTTATGAAGAATACCCTTATTAGCAGCGCGATCAATCTTTACAACAGCAGCCTTTACAGCCTCGTTTGCATCGGGAGCCTTTGCTTCGATAGCAGCATCAGCCTTCTTAATGGAAGTTTTAAGAGCAGAACGGAAAGCCTTATTACGCTCATTATTAAGCTTGCTTACCTCTACACGCTTCTTTGCAGATTTAATATTTGGCATTATGACACCTCCCTAATGGTTTCGTGGCTAATTTTAAGCCATACATATCACAGTAAAATTTATAATAGCACAAAGTTCTAAAAATTGCAAGTGTTTTTTACTTTTTATCTATAAAAACTTTATTATAACCCTCAATACAGTCCGAAATGATTTTCACAGCCTGTTCGCGACCTAGAATTTCATTAACAAAGGTGCGTTTATTTTCAAGTGCTTTATACACTGTAAAGAAGTGTTTTAGTTCTTCCATCGTATGTGCGGGAAGCTGCCAGATATCAGTATAATGAGAGTGTGACGGATCCTTTAGAGGCACCGCAATTATTTTTTCATCGGCGGCATCGTCGTCAATCATTTTTATAACACCTATTGGCTTACACTGAACAAGTGTTAGCGGAATTATACTCTCCTGACAAAGCACAAGCACGTCAAGAGGGTCGCCGTCCTCTGCATAGGTGCGGGGTATAAATCCGTAGTTTGCGGGATAATGGGTTGCGGTATACAAAACTCTGTCAAGACGAAGCATACCCGTATCCTTATCAAGCTCGTATTTATTTTTTCCGCCCTTTTGTATCTCAATAACAGCCGAAAAATTATCGGGTGTTACAAACTTCTCAGGTATATCGTGCCAAATGTTCATATTATATTCCTTTCTTAAGGCTCTAATACGTTTTCGTAAACGTATAGGAAGCCTTCGTTATAGGTTATTCTTCCGCACCTTTTAAATCCGTTTTTTTCTAAAACGTGTTGCATTCTTAAATTTTTCTCATCTGTATCCATACGGATACTTTTGAAGTTTTTTGATTTGCACAGCTCAATAATTAAATCGAAGGTTATTTTAGAGAGTCCTTTGCCTCTGAATTCGGGTTTAAAGGCTACTCTGTGCACAGTAGCATACTCGCCGTCAAAACTCCAT
Organism: Acutalibacteraceae bacterium; assembly: GCA_045602945.1. Lineage (GTDB taxonomy): Bacteria > Bacillota > Clostridia > Oscillospirales > Acutalibacteraceae > UBA737. The sequence goes on from JAZSCM010000025.1 coordinate 77,865, forward strand.
TTACCCTCTATGTTATCGTACTCTTTTTCGCCGTCAAAGGCAATATACATATATCCTATTATTTCACCGTTATATAACAGTTTATATCCTTTTTGGTTAAATATATCTATCTTTACAGTATCTAAATTGGGAAAATCGTCGGTCCACTGAACAAAGCCCTGCTCACGCTGAAAGCTGCGACCAAAATCCAATATTTTAAAGCATACTTCGGCATCGTTTATAACTGCCTTTTCAAGAGCGTACATATAATTTCTCCTAAAGGTTTTTAAGGACGGTCATAAATTCGCCTTATGACCGTCCCAAAAAATTATTAATTATTCTTTAGTGATTTTTTCACGAGCTACATAGCTTGTGTGTAGGTCGTGGTGAGCCTTATGACCGCCGATGCCGTCATACCACTCACTGTAAAGAGCCTTAACAACAGGAGATTCGTGAGATTTTCTGAGTGTAGAAACCTTATCCTGATCGTAAAGTGCCTTTGCACGAACAGCCTTAAGGTCAACTGTATCGCGAATATACTGAGGCTGAATTGGCTGACCGCCGGCGTTTACACAGCCGCCCGGGCAACCCATAATTTCGATAAAGGTCCAACCGTCCGGATTACCTGCCTTTAGTTTGTCCATAACAACCTTAGCAGCGCCACCGCTGGAAGCTACGGCTACCTTTATATCACTGCCGTTAATGTTAACGGTTGCCTGTTTAAGACCGTTAGTACCTCTAACTGCAGTAAAGTCAACGTCGGCATTATCCTTGCCTGTGAGCCAGTCATTAGCGGTACGTAAAGCAGCTTCCATAACGCCGCCTGTTGCACCGAATATAACAGCCGCACCTGTATCTTCACCAAGAGGATTGTCGAAATCTTCGTCAGGTAAAGCAGTGAAGTTAAGGCCTGCTCTTTCAATCATTCTGCCGAGTTCTCTTGTTGTGATAGCGATATCAACGTCAGGAACACCTGCAGCTGACTGATCTTCTCTGCCGATTTCAAACTTCTTAGCAGTACATGGCATTACGGATACTGATACGATATCCTTAGCGTCAATACCCTCTTTTTCTGCCCAATAGGTCTTGATAACTGCACCTGCCATCTGCTGTGGTGACTTGCAGGTTGATAGGTGAGCTAACATATCAGGATAGTAGTACTCGCAGAACTTAACCCAACCTGGTGAGCAAGAAGTAATCATTGGTAATGTACCGCCGTTCTTGATACGCTCTACTAACTCGTTAGCTTCCTCAACTATTGTAAGGTCAGCTGCAAAGTCGGTATCGAATACCTTGTAGAAGCCAAGTCTTCTGAGGGCGGCAACCATCTTGCCCTCAACGTTAGAGCCGATTGGCATACCGAAGCATTCGCCGAGAGTTGCACGAACGGAAGGAGCGGTCTGAACAACAACCTTCTTTGTAGGATCGGCTAAAGCTTCCCAAATCTTATCAGTATCGTCCTTTTCGGTGAGTGCGCCTGTAGGACATACAGCAGTACACTGACCGCAAGAGATACAAGGAACGTTATTAAGAGGAAGGTTAAATGCCTGACCGATTTGTGTATCGATACCTCTGTCGTTAGCGCCGATAACAGCAACATACTGCTCCTGACAAACAGCCACACAACGACGGCAAAGGATACACTTATTGTTATCACGAACAAGGTGAGCAGTAGACTCATCAATCTCATATTCAGGCTTAAAGCCATCAAAAGCGAATTCATCTACACCGTAATCACGGCACATTTTCTGAAGTTCGCAGTTGGTAGAACGCTTACAGGATAAGCAATCCTTCTTATGTGTTGAAAGAATGAGTTCAAGGGTGGTTTTTCTTGCCTTTTGTACCTTAGCGGTGTTGGTGAGAACCTCCATACCCTCGGTTACAGGGTATACACAAGCGGTAACGATACGGAAGCCTCTTCCCTCGTTTACCTCAACAACGCAAATACGGCAAGCGCCGATTTCATTCTTTTCCTTCATAAAGCATAATGTAGGAATTTCTACACCAGCTACACGGGCAGCCTCTAAAACAGTGGAGCCCTTTGGCACGCTTACTGCAATGCCGTTAATTTTTAAATTTATCATATCCATTATTTTTGGCTCCTTTCTTTATATTTTATGAACAGCTTTGAACTTACAGTGATCCATACAAACTCCGCACTTAACGCACTTGTCGGGATCTATCTCGTACGAGAAGAGTTTGTGACCTGGAGCAACATATTCTGTTTTATGAATAGCGTTTGCAGGACAGTTCTTAGCGCACATACCGCATCCTATACATACATCCATATCTATATTAAAGAGCAGTAAGTCCTTACATACACCTGCAGGACACTTCTTGTCAACAACGTGAGCAATATACTCGTCACGGAAGAACTTGATTGTTGAAAGAACAGGGTTTGGAGCAGTCTGACCGAGACCGCAAAGTGAGTTCTGCTTTATGTAGTAGCAGAGCTCTTCGAGCTTATCAATATCCTCGAGTGTTCCCTTACCCTGAGTAATCTTATCGAGCATTTCAAGTAGACGCTTTGTACCTACACGGCAAGGAGTACACTTACCGCAAGATTCATCAACTGTAAATTCAAGGAAGAATTTAGCCATATCAACCATACAGTTGTCTTCGTCCATAACGATAAGACCGCCTGAACCCATCATACAGCCGATTGCTGTGAGGTTATCGTAGTCAACAGGTGTGTCAATAAGACTAGCAGGAATACATCCGCCTGAAGGACCGCCTGTCTGAGCAGCCTTGAACTTCTTACCGTTAGGAATACCGCCGCCGATTTCATCAACGATGTGACGGAGTGTAGTACCCATTGGGATTTCAACAAGACCTGTGTTCTCAATCTTACCGCCTAAAGCGAATACCTTAGTACCCTTAGACTTTTCGGTACCCATAGAAGCAAACCATTCAGGACCTCTTAAAATAATCTGAGGAATGTTTGCAAAGGTTTCAACGTTGTTTTCAACTGTTGGTGAGTTGTAAAGACCCTTAACTGCAGGATATGGAGGACGAGGTCTTGGCTCACCTCTGTTACCCTCGATAGAGGTCATAAGAGCAGTTTCTTCACCGCAAACGAATGCGCCTGCACCAAGACGGATATAAAGGTCGAAATCGAAGCCTGAATCGAATATATTCTTACCTAAAAGACCGTATTCATACGCCTGATCAATTGCAAGCTGTAAACGCTTAACAGCGATAGGATACTCAGCACGTACATATATATAACCCTTTGTAGCACCGATAGCATAACCTGCGATGGTCATAGCCTCGATAATGCAGTGTGGGTCGCCTTCGAGAACCGAACGGTCCATAAATGCACCTGGGTCGCCTTCGTCGGCATTACATACAACATATTTTTGAGGAGCCTTATTTGGAGCACAAAGTGACCACTTGAAGCCTGTTGGGAAGCCACCGCCGCCACGGCCTCTAAGACCTGAATCGGTAACGCACTTAATAACGTCCTCAGGTTTCCATTCGGTGAGAACCTTACCGAGTGCTGCATAACCGTCCATAGCGATATACTCATCAATATCCTCAGGGTCAATAACACCGCAGTTACGTAGAACTACACGATTCTGAGTTTTGTAGAAAGCAGTATCGTTAAGTGAAACGTGTCCCTCAAGGTCTACGTCAGATGCTGCATCCTTATACACAAGACGGTCTACAATACGGCCCTTTAAAAGATGCTCTTCAACGATTTCAGCAACATCTTCAGGTGTTACACGGCTGTAGAAGGTACCGTCTGGATAAACGATAACAACAGGACCTAAAGCACAAAGACCGAAACAGCCTGTTTGTACTACTTTTACTTCTTCGCCAAGACCCATTTTCTCGATATTATCGTGGAATGCATCTTGAATCGACTTACTTCCTGACGAGGTACAGCCTGTACCGCCGCAGATAAGTACATGTGCACGAATCATAAATTATACCTCCAAATTAAGCCTTTTGAGCAGCTGTTATAGTATACTCTGCTACTATCTTGCCGCCCTTAAGGTGTTCTTTTACTACTTTTTCAGCCTTTTCAGCAGTCATCTTAACATAGGTAACCTTGTCCTTACCTGCTTCGTAAATCTCTACGATTGGCTCATACTGGCACAAGCCAACGCAACCTGTCTGAGAAACAGTTACCTTTTCTGCAAGACCCCCTGCGTTAACGCCCTCAACAAAAGCATTGAGTACAGGACGTGCACCCGCAGCGATACCGCAGGTAGCCATACCAACTACTACTCTTGTTGACTCTGTGCCTTCACGAAGAATAACCTTATCCTTCATTTTGTCTTTAATTGCTTGAAGCTCTGCTAAAGATTTCATATATTTCTTCCTTTCCTTGAATTACATTATTTATATAGAAACGCTGTATTGCTCCTGCAAATACTCGCGTATCCAACATATTACGTCGTAGGTGTTAAGGGGTACGCCCTCAAGCACCTCGCGCAGCTGACGTGTGTCAAGCTGAACGCATCTTTTTCCCTCATTATGAGTGAACAGAAAATCGGTATCGGGATGACCTTGAATAAGTGTGAGTATCGACTCAACAACGTCACCCAAAGGGGTAAAATCAATATGGTCGGTATAAAACACTGCCGTCACGGTTGTTCCGTGATTTACAGCATCGTCGTTTTCTGAAACCGACTCAACCGTCATATTACCGCCCGTCTGCTCTGCCGCCATTTTAAGCAGCGGAAGACCGAGCCCTACCTTTCTGGTTGTTCTGGTTGTGTAGAACGGATTGGTAACGCCGTTTAGCACTTCCTCACTCATTCCGCAACCGTTATCCTTAATTACAAGGGTCAACTCGTTTTCTGTTTTATTAAGGGAAATCTCGGTTAACGTGGCTTTTGCCTTAACCGAATTCTCAACTATATCGAGAATGTTTAATGAAAGTTCTTTCATAAAATACCTCTAAGATACTCAAAAACCCGTTTTCGCACGAGAGCACTGCTATACGGCTCATCGTCAATACTCAGCTTATCGTTATCCTCTCTTAAATCGGTAAGATAATGAGCGTCGGAGCCTATAAGCACCTTTTTATCCTGCAGGGAATACTTTTCAATATACTCGTCACGGTTTTTTATATCGTGAAACTCTATACAGGAAAAGTGCGGTGTTTTGGGTACAGTACCGAGCGTAGCGATTATTCCGTTTGCCTGACGGTCGATATGTGCAGGATAACAAATACCCGAATGTGATGTAACCATATCGTACGCGCTCTCTAGTGACAGCATAGTCGCAAGCGGTAAGAAGTTTTCTTCTACACCTATTACGTTATCGTCACCGTCAAATATAAGCTGCTCACCGTATATATCTACCCTGTTTTTGAAAGGAACCCTATACGGATTTAAGGAATTATCAAACTCCAGTGCCGCCTCTAACTCTTCAAAAAGACATACTAAATGTATATCCTCTGCAGTTGTAAGCTCCATACCGGCTATAGGCACTATTCCGTAGCGCCTTGCCGCCTTAAAAAAGGCAGGACAGTTTTTAGCGCTGTTATGGTCGGTAAGTGCCATAATTCCTATTCCGTTAAGCGATGCCATACCCGCAAGATTATTTGGAGTATTGTCATCATCTGCACAGGGCGATAATGCCGAGTGGGTATGAAAATCATAGGAATAAATGCTCATTTATATCAGCTCCGAAAGTATCTTAGCTGTTTCGTATATGGGAAGCTCGGTCTTTAAGACGTTTATTCCCTTACCTTCTGCCGCCTTAACGGTTGCCTCGTCTAAAGTCACGCCCTCTGCCAAAATGACACAGGAAACGTCGGCAAGAGAAGCTACCGCAACAACGTTTATATTAGACATTATGGTAATCCAAGCATCGTTCTCCTTGGCTCTTCCCATTACCCAACTGAGTAGGTCACCTATATATACGCCGTTTATTTCTCTTGAAGGCTCGGGTAAAGCAACTGCGCTAAATTTGTCGTTTTGACTCAAATTTTCAACTGTCACTACCGTCGCCGCCCTTTCTGCCGTAACGCCTTATAAGACAATCGTCTAAATCAGCAGTTTCTTTAACAACGTCTTCCGCAAAGGCTCTGCAGTTCGGCGCACCGCACGAGCCACAGTCTATACCGGGAAGCTGTTCCTTTAGTTTTTGAATTTCCGACATCATTCTAAGTGAAGTAATCATACTGTCGCTTAGCCTTGAAATAGGTCTGTATAGCGGTAAATTCTTAAAGGCACAATCCTTTGGCAAGGTATCCTCTTTGCCTTTTTCGAGGAAATTACAGGACACGGGCAAATACCTTCTAAGGCTCTGCAATCTTGCCTTTGCAATAAATGGGTTTTGAATGGTTAATACTCCGCCGACGCATCCGCCTATACAAGCATTAAGCTCGATAAACTCAACGGGTGGAATATTTCCGTTTTCTATTTGGTCAAGCACCCTGATAACGTTATCTATACCGTCTGCCGCTAAGTAACTGTCGTTAAATATAGCGGTTGCCTCGCCGCCCGAAGAAGCCCAACCTATTCCTATCACACCTGAGTTAGACAGTGAAATCGGCTCATCGGATATCTGCATAGCGTTTATAAGACGGAAATACACGTCGCTGATAGGTACTACAACGTCAACCTTGCTGTTATAATCGGCAAAGCCGTTTTTAACGTAGCTCACCTTAGCAGGACAGGGCGAAATAAAGCATACGCCTATTTCATCGTCTCTAAGCTCGGGGTGTTGCTCTCTTGCCTTCTTTTTAGCAAGGTCTGCCGCCACCTCTATAGGCGGCAAAAGTTTAATAATATTTTCGGAAAGTGACGGAAAACGCAAACCTATAAGGCGCAAAATAACGGGACACGCAGAACTTATAGCCGGTTTCTTCACGTCATTACCTTTTAGATAAATTCTTGTGTATGCACTGACAAGCTCGGCTGCAGCAGAAACCTCAAAAACATCGTCGAACCCGATTTTGAGGAGACCGTCAAGCACAAGGTCTACATCATCAAGATTGTCAAACTGACCGTAAAGTGACGGAGCAGGTAAAGCTATCTTCCACTTAAAGCGCTTCATAGCGTCAAGCGAACTGCATAAAGCTTTTTTGGCTTTATTCGGACAAACCCTTATACATTCGCCGCAATCAATACAGCGCTCTTGGTTTATAACCGCTTTACCGTCTCTTATTCTTATTGCTTCGGTAGGACAATGCTTTAAACAGGTAGTGCAACCGTTACACTTATCGGCATCAAGATAAACCGAATGTTCATAAGTATTCATAGTGATTACCTGCCGAAATTATATTTTGTAAGGTTAATTTAAGTGATATTAACTCGCATAGTAATATCTGTTCCCTTACCTACCTCGGATTTAATATCCATATAATCTGTACAGCGTTTCATATTAGGAAGGCCCATTCCCGCGCCAAAGCCTAAAGACCTTATGCTGTCGGTAGCGGTGGAATAACCCTCCTGCATAGCCTTCTCAATATCCTTGATACCCGAGCCTTTATCACTTAGGAATATTTCGATATATTCCTCGGTAACCGTAACCTCGGCTTTGCCGCCGCCCGCGTGGATTACCATATTGATTTCGCCCTCGTACATAGCTATTGACACGCGGCGTATAACCTCGGGAGAAATGCCTAACTGACGCAAACTTTTTTTAACCGAGACCGAAGCCTGACCTGCCGATATAAAATCGGTACCGTCAACATCGAAAACAAATTTTACTGCATCAGACATTTTTCACCTTGTTTCCTACAAGGCCGTTGCTGTAAAGCAAGCCGCACGCTTCGTACATACGCTTATCGGTAGCTAACAAAACCATTTCGCTTTCCCTAGCTAACGCTATCATTTCTTCGGTAGGCGCTTTGGAACGGACAAATACTATACATTTCATATCCATCATTTCGGCAGTTCTTACAACCTGTGGATTAACAAGGCCTGTAAGAAGTACTGCCTGATCCTTAACGTATGCCAAAACATCACTCATCATATCGCTGCCACAGGCAGAATAAACGTGATTTTGAAGAAATTCCTGTCCGCAAACAACCTTAGCATCAAGTAATTCTTGGATGGTTGTAATTTTCATATAGTCCTATCCTTTCGGAGAGATTTAATTACTTTCCGTATTTTGCGAGGATACCGTCAACATCGTCAACAGTAAGACGGCCGTAAACGTCCTCATTAACTGTTAGTACGGGAGCCAAGCCACAAGCACCTATGCAACGGCATGCGGTAAGAGAATACTTACCGTCAGCAGTGCATTCATCACCTGCAATGCCAAGTTTCTCACTAAGCTTATCAAAAATATCGCCTGCGCCCTTAACGTAGCAAGCAGTACCAAGACATACAGAGATATTGTATTCACCCTTTGGAGAAAGAGAGAACTGAGCATAGAAGGTTGCAACGCCGTAAACCTTTTCAACCGAAATCTCCATACCCTCGGCTATCATATTCTGAACCTCTAAAGGTAGATAACCGTAGATATCCTGTGCCTTTTGCATAACTACCATAAGATTGCTCTTATCGTGTTTGTTTTCTGCAATTACCTGCTGAAGCTGTGCTTCCTGCTCGGCAGTTCCCTTAAATGGGAGCTTGCTGATTTTCTTTTTCATTAACAGAATCCTCCTCTGATTTTTAAGCCTTTTAAAGCAAGGCTAAACACTTTATAAATTGCGCCGGTAAATAAACAGCACAAATTTCATTTATTATAACATATAAATAATAATAAAACAAGTATTTTTACTCTTTTTTTCGATATTTTTTTACCTTTGTTTTTTACACTTTAAAAGCCACCCGTTTTTTATCTTTTTTATGTTCTAGAAAGGACAAACCGTACATAAAATTTTAGAGAAGAAGTGAAAGGAGAAAGAACAAAATGAACAAACAAAATTCCTTTGACAGCGTTTTATACGGAATATCCGCACGCATTAGAAGAGAGCTGATGTTTTTGCCGCAAGGCATAAAAGAAAACACCGAAGAAATAAGGCTTCGAAGCGGTCAACCCGTCTGCCTCACCTCTAAGGGAAAGCCCTTATTCGTGCTTAAAAACGGCGGGGTTTCAGACTTCGTTTGCGCCGATATGCTTATAGCCTTAAAAGAGGATTTGCAGGAAAGCTTTTTACTGCTTTGCAGAAACTCGGTTTTTGCCCACGAGGCAGAGCTTAAAAACGGATACATTATGATGAAAAACGGACATAGGGCGGGTATAGGCGGAACGCTTAACGAAAACGGTGTTATAAGTGATATTTCATCAATAAACATTCGAATTTCGCATGATATAAAGGGTTGTGCAAAGTATCTTGCCCGTGAATATGACGGGGGCGGATTTTTAATAGCGGGACCTCCCGGAAGCGGTAAAACCACTATGCTCAGAGACCTGATAAGGCAACTGTCCTCAGGCTTTCCACACGGTATTTACAGACGTATTTCGGTTATAGATTCGCGCGGCGAAATTTCGGGAAGTTTCTCAGGCGAATTTTCAAACAATCTCGGAGAAAACACCGATATTCTTATGGTGAAAAATAAGGCTCTCGGCACCGAAATAGCGCTTAGAACGCTCTTCCCCGATATAATTGCTTTTGATGAAATAGGCACTGCCGCAGAGCTTAAAGGTGTTTCGGATTGCTTTCATTCGGGAGTCAGCATCATAACGACAGTACACGCAGGCAGTAAAGAAGATTTGATAAAAAGAAGCATTATAAGAGAGTTGCTCGAAATGAATGCCATAAGCAAAATCGCCCTTTTAAACGGCGATTTCAATGCCGAGCCGACCATTATTGACACTAAGGATTTATTATGTATGTTTTCTTTAAAACGATAGGCATTTTATTTGTTTTGACAGCCTCGTTTCTTTTCGGACATCTAAAATCATTATCCTTTAAAAAAAGGTTGTCAGAGCTTAAAAAAGTCCTTGCGGGTACTTTAAGGCTTAAAGAATACATATCAAACTGCCCTGCCGAAATCGAAAGCATATACAAATCTTGCTACGGTCAATGCGCCGATATAGAATTTAAAAACGACAAAATTTATGTCAAACAAAACACTCTTTTAAAAGAGGACTGTGCTTTGTTAAATGAATTTTTTGTCTCCCTTGGAAGTCTTGACCTAAACAGCGAATGTGCGCGTATAAATTTATACTCAGAGCTTATAAAAAAACAGATATCCTCTGCCGAAGCTGAAATGAAAGAAGGCTCTAAAATATGGCAGACCTGCAGTATTTGTGTTGGTATCGGCATAGCAATTTTGATTATATAATTCAAGAGGGTTTTAAAATATGGATGTTGATTTCATCTTTAAAATAGCGGCTATAGGAATAATCGTTACGGTGCTTAATCAGTTACTCGTGCGTTCGGGGCGTGAAGAACAGGCAATGCTTACAACCCTTGCGGGACTCGTGGTTGTTCTGCTTATGGTTGTGGGTGCCATTTCAGAACTTTTCACCACCGTAAAGGAACTTTTCGGGCTATGAACGAATTAGTTATCAAGGTGCTGATTTTCCTGATTTTATCGGCGTTTTTGGTTGTTTTTTTGAATAACTACAATTCGACCGCAGCCATGCTCATAGTTTTAGCGGCGGCAAGTGTTATATTGCTTTTAGTGCTTAAAACAGTTTTTCCCGCAATAACCACCTTGAGTTCGCTTCTCAGTTCAAACGTTAAAGGAAAAGAATATTTTTCGGCGGCGCTAAAAGCGTTAAGTCTTGCATACGTCTCAAATTTTGCCGCCGACGTTTGCAGAGATTTCGGGCAAAACGCATTAGCATCCAAAGCCGAGTTTGCAGGAAGATGCGCTATTTTTATCGTGACCGTACCTATGATAGCGGCAATAGCAGAAACCGCGATAGGCCTTGCAAAATTATGAAAAAATTAGTTGTTATTATACTTTTGCTTTTTGTTTTTTCAATTCCTGCATATTCCGAAACAATAGTGGACAAGGATTTAAAAGAGTCTTTAGGAACCGATAATATCGCCTCCTTTCTTGACGAGGAAAGTGCGGAATATCTTAGTCAATACGGAATAACCCCCGATTCGACCGATTGGGTGGAAAATTTAAACGCCCAAAACGTTTTTAAACATATAGGCGAATTTTTAAAAAGCGGAATGAAGCGTCCGTTTAAATCGGGCGCTACGCTTATTGCAATTATACTTATAACTGCCGCAATTACCTCATTTGGCATAGAAGGCGGAAGATTTTCACCCGCCTTATTTGCCGCTGTTTTGGCGGGAGCAGCAGTTATTGTGGGCGATATGTGTCAAAGTATCAGCGCCGCAGTTTCGGCTATAAAAGGAATAGCAGTTTTTATGCTGGGCTTCGTGCCCTCCTTTGCCGCAGTAACCGCACTTTCGGGACAAACCGCTACCTCTGCTTCTATGAGCGCATTACTGCTTTTTGCGGCAGAGGGAATTTCCGCCTTTGCCTCTTTTATGATTTTGCCGCTTATGGGCGGATATTTGAGTCTTTGTCTTAGCGAAAGCGTTTCTCCTTTAATACAGGGCGCGGCAATTTCCGAAGCGTTAAAAAAACTGTCAAATTGGGGTATGTCACTTATTACGGTATTGTTCACAGGCATCTTAGGTATACAAACCGCTATAAATTCTACAGCCGATTCGCTGGGCATTAAAACCGCAAAATTCATAGTAGGAACCTCTGTGCCCGTAGCAGGTACGGCGCTGTCCGAAGCCGCCTCCACCATTTATTCCTCTATGTCGTTGCTAAAATCAACGGTCGGTATGTACGGTGTTGTGGCACTACTTGTTATAACGCTTCCTATTCTTTGCGAATTGCTTATATGGAGGCTCACCTTAAACGTGTGTCTTGCCGTATCAAACACGCTTGAAATTCCTAAATTTTCGGGGCTTATCAAGGCGGTTGATACAGTAATTTCGGTGCTCGTCGGCATACTTTTGTTGGTTGTAGGAATGTTTATAATCTGCCTTACTATAGTAGTGGCATCGGGAGGTTAAATATGAAGGCTATCACTTCTTTTCTAACTGCTTTTTGCATAGGTTGTGTTACTCTTGGCGGTTTATATATGCTATGTCCCGAGGGCAAATTTCAAAAGGCGGTTAAATACACCTTTTCACTTTGTTTCCTTTGCCTTTTAATATCCTCCGTTGGCAGTATCGGTAATTTAAACTTCGAGATAAACTTTAAAAGCGATAACGAATTCATATCAGTGGGCGCCGCCGCGGAGTCGGCAAGAATAGTTTTTGAACGCGCCCTTATAAATTCCGAAATAAACTTTAGAAAAATAACAGTTTTAACGGATAAAGACACTCAGGGCAGCATATTTATTAGTAAAGTGACCGTTGTATCAAATGAAAATAAAGAAAAAATCCTAAGCGTTATATCAGGTGACGGAAGTTTCGAGGTGGAAGTTATAAATGAATGAAAACTTAAAAAAAATAACCGATAAAATTAAAAATCCAAAGGTTTTGTTAATTATCGGTATTGTGGGTATAGCACTTATCGGACTTTCATCTCTTATTCCTTCAAAAAAAGAAAATAGCGAAATTATACAAAATTCTACCTCTATCACAGCCGAAGAATACAAAAACGATTTAGAGGAAGAAATAAAGGAAATTGTATTTAAGCTTACAGGCTATGACAGTGCTGTTATGGTAACGCTTGAAAGCGGAATTAAATACGATTTTGCCGACGATACAAAGGACACCGTATCAACCGTGAGCGGTCAAAACTCAACCACAGATAGCCGAAGCAACACCAAAAGCTACATAACCGTACGGGATTCCGACGGCGGAGAAAAGGCACTTATAATCACCGAAAGAATGCCCGAAATCAGAGGTGTTGCAATAATTTGTAAGGGTGGCGACCAAGAGCTGATAGCCGAAAAAATAGAAGGTGCCGTTTGCGCGGCACTTAATATAACATCAAAAAGAGTATATATTGCAGGAGGCATGTCAAATGAAAAAGGGTAAGGTTTTCTCAAAAGGTCAGGTAGTAGCGGTACTTATGATAATAGCGCTGGGCGGTGCCGTATGGGTTAATATGAAGTTTTCGTCAAGCGAGAAATATTTGGGCGAGGCAAAATACGTTTCAAATAATTCTTCAGCCATACAAACCTCTACGAGTGTAGATGCCGACGATACAGACTACTTTAAAACCGCTAAAAAAGAACGCGAAGCGGCACAAAAGGAAATACAGGATACCATTAACGAAACCTTAAAATCAGAAAAATTAACCGATAAGGATAAAGAAAAAATAGCATCGCTTACAAGTTCTCTGGCCTCAAGAATAGAACAGGCAAACAACATTGAAACGCTTTTAAAGGCTAAGGGATTTAATAAAGCGGTTGCCGTTGTCGGAGTTGAGAGCGTTAGCGTTGTGGTAAAATCAGACGGTCTTACAACCGCACAAACCCTGCAAATTCAGGATATTATCACAAACGAATCGGGCATTTCACTTGAAAAAATTAAAATTGTTCCCGTAAAATAGTTGTATTTTTTGGAAAATGTGTTATAATAGAAAAAACAAAGGTACACTAATACTCTGGAGGTATTCCTATGAGCGAAAATAAATCCAATCTTTCAATAAATACCGATGTTCTCGAAAAAATGACCGAGCTTGCCGCCTGTGAGGTAGAAGGTGTCGCTTCGCTCTCCAAAAAGGCTATCGACCTTAAAGGCGCCGTAAAGAGCAAGGCTCCTTTTAAAGGCGTTAAGATTGAAAGTATAAACGGTGCTTTATCTATAAGCGTTTATATCACTATCGGCAGAAAGACAAATCTCAGAACCGTTGCAGATGCCGTTCAAAAGAACGTTAAGGAAAAAATCCAAAATATGACAGGCAGCGCCGTTACCAAGGTTAACGTAATTATTGCCGATATTGCACCTGATAAAGACGAGGACCAAGAATAATTTTAAACAAAAAGAAAGCCTATGGACTTTTTTAAATCCATAGGCTTTCTTTTTTTATCTTGCTTTTATTTTTGCCAAAACGCACGTTATACTAAAAATGCTAAGGTTTACTATTACAACCGATGCACCTGCAGGTATATCGTAAAAGAAGGATATTATAAGTCCTACCACAAAAGCGCTAACCGAAATTATTGACGCTAGTATCGTTACTCCTTTATAACGTTTGCAAATTCGCATAGCCGACAGCACGGGAACCGTAATTATACTCGAAATAAGTAATGCGCCCATCATACGCATACCGATTACCACAATTATAGCCGTCATTATAGCGCTAAGCAGATTATAAGCGCTAACCCTTGTACCGCAAGACAATGCAAAATCCTCATCAAAGGAAACGACAAAAAGTTTGTTGTAAAAAAATATGCAAAGCAGTATCACAACAACCGAAACGGCTATTGAAATATATACGTCACTCTCGGCTATTGACAAAATACTGCCAAACATATAGTTGCTGATGTCGGTATTAAAGCCTGTTGTTATCGTGGCTACCGCTATACCGATTGCCAAAGCACCGCTTGAAACTACCGCTATTGCGGCGTCACCCTTCATTTTACTGCTTTTATTAAGGCGCAAAAGTAAAACTGCTGCAATAATTACTATCGGTATTGATATTTTCAGTGGCGCTACGCCTAGTGCTAAGGCTATTGCGGCGGTGCCGAAGGAGACGTGAGACAAGCCGTCGCCTAGCATCGAAAAACGTTTTAATACGAGATTAACGCCAAGAAGTGAGGCTGACAAAGAAATCAGCACACCCGAAATCAAAGCGCGTATTACAAACGGGTAAGAAAAAAATTCTTTCAAAAAACTCATAGCAAATCCTCCCCTGCTTTACCAAGCTCAGAGGTTTTCAAAAAGGTATAACCGTTATTTTGAATATTAAGAATATGACTGGCCTTTTCCTGCACGTTTTTTATATCGTGGGAAATCATAATAATTGTCATTTTATCATTGTTAAGCTTTTCAATCAGTCGGTAAAGGTCTTCTTTAGACTCGGAGTCAAGCGCCGCAACAGGCTCGTCAAGCAATAAAAGCTTTTTTGCAGCACACATTGCACGGCACAGCAAAACCTTTTGCTGCTGACCGCCCGAAAGCTCACTGAAAAACCTGTTTTCCAAATTCTCTATTTCAAGATACTTCATATTTTCTCTTGCTTTAAGATAATGCTCTTTTTTGGTAAACCCTAAAAAACTTTTACCGCAAAAGCCTGAGAGAATTACCTCTTTTACACTTGCGGGGAAATCGGTTTCGGTTACTGTTCTTTGCGGCAGATAGCCGATTTCTTTATTTGTAAAGCCTTCAAAGGTTATACTGCCCGTGTGCTTTACCTTAAAGCCTAAAATAAGGCGCATAAGGGTTGTTTTACCCGAGCCGTTTTCACCCGTTATATAAATATAATCGCCCTCGTTGACCGAAAAGTTCAAATCTTTAAATATCTGTCGGTTTTCATAAAAGGCTGACAGATTATTAACCTTTATAAGTGACAAATCAGTTCATACCTTCCTTTAGTGACGTATAATTTCTTTCCATAATATCGACGTAAGTGACACCGTTTTCAAAGTCTTCGAGCGTCACGTTATGCGCCGAATGAAGTTCTAAGAGCTTAACACCCGTTTGCTCGGCTAATGCGTTTGCAATCTTTTTATTGCTCATCTCTACGTAATATACGTGTTTTAAATTTTTTTCTTTTATGGTGTTAAGCAACGTTGTCATAGTTTTAAGACTAATGTCCGTACCCACGGCACAGCCGTCTGCCGCCGCTAGATAATCAATGCCGTAGCTTTGAGCAAAATATTTAAAAGGAAATTTGTCGGCAACCAGAATAAACTTAGTTTTGCTCTCTTTTACCACCGCTTTTGTTTTTTGCTCTGCTGTGTCGATTTTTTTGACGTAATCAATATGATTTTGTCTGTAATAATCGCTGTTTTCGGGGTCGATTTTTACAAGCTCTGAAAGTATTTTATCAAGCATTTTTTTAGCGTTTTCGGGCGAAGTCCAAATATGCTCGTCATACTCGTTGTGATGCTCCTCTAAAAGCAAATCGACACTTTGAATAAGGGCATAGGAGGTTACTTTTGTATCGCCTAATATCTTGTCCACCCAAGCCTCAGACTCACCGCCGATATAAAGAAATAAATCGGCATCGTAGATACTCTTGATTTCGGACGGTACGGGATCGTAAGAATGAACCTCGGTACCGGGCTTTATAAGCATTTTAATATCAACCTTTTCGCCGCCCACAGCCCTTACAAAATCATATATCGGGAATATTGTGGTTACGACAGAAGGCTTTTCGGTTTGCTTTATATTTTGGGCACTGCAACCGCATAAAAGCACCGCACAAAGCAGTAAAACAACTATTTTTTTCATTTTGCGCCACATACCTCGCAAACACCGTAAAACACGGTTTTAAAGGGGTTTACCGAGAAGCCGTGGCGTTGCGCTACGTGTGTAGAAATTGCATTCAGTTCTGAGCATTCAAGGTGTATTAATTTACCGCACTTTTCGCACTTCAAATGAAAGTGATTGTTACATTCGTGCGTATTCTGAACATACTGATAACAACTGCTTTCTCCGACTGCAGAATACTTCCTTACTATCCCCTCTTTTTCGAGCTTTTCAAGGGTGCGGTAAACTGTGGTTCTGCCGACATTTTCACCCGCTTTTTCTAATTTTTTGCAAATTTCTTCTACCGTTAAATGACCTTTGCTTTTCTTTAAAAGACTTTCAATAACTGCTCTTTGTTTAGTTTTATACACTTTTGTTTTTACCATTTTAACCACCAATTTGAAAATGAATTTCATTTTCAAATTATAACGCTAAAAAGTACGTTTGTCAACTCAAAAAAACACCTTGACCAAAAAAGTATATATATATAAATATTAATACTTGTAAAATTCACAAAAATATAGTAAAATAATGTTATATTTGTCGAGAAATTGCCTACGCAAATACACGGAGGTTACATAATGAGTTCAAAAGAATCTATTCTGCGCCCTGTTAAACATCTATTCGGCGGAACACGTCTTCCCCACCTTAAAGGCACCGCAGAAATGGAAACGGTAGCCTTTAGTCCTGACAGAGTACTCATTCCGCTTTGTCAGCATATAGGTGCGCCGTGTACCCCACAAGTTAAAAAGGACGATAAGGTTTTTGTAGGAACACTCATAGGTGATAGCGATGCTTTTGTTAGTGCGCCTATTCACTCAAGCGTTTCGGGAACGGTTACCAATATAATAACCAAAAATTTTAACGGTAATGATATACAATACGTTGAAATCCAGTCTGACAAGACGTTTGAAAACGATCCTGGTCTGACACCCTTTGAGGTTACCGATGCTAAATCGTTAGCACAAGCGGCAAAGCGTTGCGGACTTGTAGGTCTTGGAGGCGCGGGTTTCCCAACCCACATAAAGCTTACTCCACCAAAAGATAAAACTATCGACACGCTTATTGTAAACGCCGCTGAATGTGAGCCTTACATTACCTCTGACTATCGTGAGTGTATTGAAAATGCTCAAGACGTTATGGACGGTATTTACCTTTTATGCGATATATTAAAACTCGAAAAGGTAGTAATTTGTGTTGAAAGCAACAAGCCGAAGGCTATAGAAAAGCTTTATTCCATAGCGGCAAGTTCACGCGACAGTGATGACAAAATCAAACTGATGAAGCTTCCGACAAGCTATCCTCAGGGCGCAGAAAAAATGATTATTTATTCTGCTACGGGAAGAAAACTGCCTCTTGGCAAACTCCCGTCCGATATAGGCTGTATCGTTATGAATATAACAAGTATCGGCACTCTTTACCGCTTTATAAAGACGGGTATGCCGCTTACCGCAAAAAGAATAACTCTTGAGGGTAATGCAGTTAATAATCCGCAAAACATACTGGTTCCCATAGGAACTAAAATCAGCGATATTATAGATTTTGCAGGCGGTGCAGATGAAAGCGCCGACCGTATAATCACAGGCGGCGCTATGATGGGCTTTCCTGTAGCCGATACAGATGCAGTTGTTGAAAAAAGAACAAACGCTGTTTTGGTTATGAAATCAAAGAGAAAGCCCTCTTCTACACCTTGCATTAAGTGTGGAAGATGTGCGGCGGCTTGTCCTATGCGTCTTTATCCTGCAAGGGTTGATGCTGCAAACCGTTGCAATAATATTTCCTTGTATGAGGAATTAAACGTAAATTACTGTATGGAATGCGGAAGCTGTTCCTACGTTTGTCCCGCAAAACGTCCGCTAACACAGGTTATGAGGGTTGCTAAAGCTACATTAAGGAGGAAAAAATAATGAGAAATTTTTTAACCGTTAATTCCTCCCCGCATATCAGGCATCGCGATACCACAAGAGATATTATGCTTGACGTTATTATTGCGCTGTTACCCGCCGCAGTAAACGGATGCCTTCTTTTCGGCACTCATGCGATATTTGTTTTAATAACGACTATGGCTTTTGCCGTGCTTTGTGAATACGTTTGGAATTTGCTTCTTAAAAAGCCTCAGTCAATAGGCGATTTGTCGGCTGTTGTTACAGGACTGCTACTGGGTCTTAATCTTCCGCCTACAATACCGATTTGGATGGCTGCTATAGGAAGTATGGTAGCAATAGTAATTGTTAAGCAAATGTTTGGCGGATTAGGACACAATTTTGCAAATCCCGCTATTACAGCCAGAATTGTATTGCTTATATCCTTCCCAACCGCTATGACTAAATTTATAGAGCCGTTGTCAAATCTTTCGTCTGCTACTCCCCTTGCAAGTGACGTTTCAGATTATTCTATAAAAACTCTGTTTTTCGGCACATACGGCGGTACTATAGGCGAAACAAGTGCTTTCTTATTATTGCTTGGTGCTTTAGTGCTCTTAGCCAGAAGAGTAATAAGCCCCGTTATTCCCGCTTCCTTTATAGGAACTGTGGCGTTGCTTACATGGATTTCGGGTGGCGACGTATTAAGACAGATTTTATCAGGCGGTCTTATTCTTGCGGCTTTCTTTATGGCTACCGATTACGTAACCTGCCCCACCGATATTTTAGGAAAGCTTATTTTTGGTATCGGTTGCGGCGCTATAACCTTTGTTATAAGGCATTTCGGAAATCTGCCCGAGGGTGTTTCATACGCTATTCTTATAATGAACATATTAGTTCCACATATAGAAAAACTCACCGCACATAAGCCTTTCGGTGCAAAGGAGGGTGCTTTAAATGAATAAAACTTTCAAAACGTTTTTAAGCAATATAAAAGCCCTCTTTATAAAGCATAAAACTGATATAATTATGCCAACCGTAATTATGGTTGCAATTTCATTTACGGTTATATTAGCCCTTAGCCTTACAAACAAGCTTACTGCACCAAAAATCAGTAAGCTTGAAGAACAAAATCAAAAGGACTCTATGCACAAGGTATTAGAGGCACAACAATATGAAAGAAACAACCTTTATTACAATGAGGAGCGAGTTGATTTTTATATTGCCAAAAGTGACGGCAAGATTTTAGGCTACATATTTATTACCGAGGAAAGCGGCTACGGCGGACCCGTTTCGGTTATGACCGCTATAACGCCCGACGGCAAAATAAAAGCCGCCTACGTATTAAACGTGGACGACGAAACACCCGGTCTTGGCAAACAGGCTGCCCAAAAGGAATTTTATTCGCAGTTTGCAGGACTAAAAGACAAGGTTTCTTTAGTGACCGGTGAGCCTAAAAAGGATAAAAATGAAGTAAAGTCGCTAACAGGTGCTACCATAACCTCAAAGGCTGTGACACGCGCTGTTAATAAAGCGCTCACCTATTCTGAAAAATTAATCGACAATAATAACGATAAGGGGGGCAGTTCTAAATGAATAAAAGCAACTTCAAGGTTTTTACAAACGGTTTAATAAACGAAAACCCCGTGCTTCGCTTGGTGCTTGGTACCTGCCCTACCCTTGCTATTACAACCTCTGCTTTTAACGGTATTGGTATGGGTGTTGCGGCAACCTTAGTTCTCGTTTGCTCTAACATCGCTATTTCTTTACTTAGAAATATTATTCCCAACAAGGTTAGAATTCCTGCATACATAACCATTATCGCAGGCTTCGTTAGTGTAGTACAGATGCTTGTAAAAGCATTTGCACCTGCAATTGATAAGTCCTTGGGTATTTTTCTGCCGCTTATCGTTGTTAACTGTATAATACTGGCACGTGCCGAAATGTTTGCTTCTAAAAACTCTGTTCTGCCCAGTGCTTTGGACGGTCTTGGAATGGGTATCGGCTTCACCGCCACTTTAACCCTTATGGGACTAATCAGGGAATTTTTAGGTGCAGGAACACTTTTCGGTGTTACCGCTACAACAAATTTAATCACACCTATGCTTGTATTTCTTCTTCCGCCCGGTGGTTTCTTTGTGTTTGGTATGCTGGTTGCGGCATCAAACGCACTTGCTAAGGCAAACGGCAAAAAGGCTGTTACCACCCTAGGCTGTGAAAACTGTCCTTCAAAGGAAATGTGTGACAGGGCAAACAGCGGCGGTGCCTGTGAAAAGGAGGTTAAGGCAGTTGAATAATCCAACAGTTGTTTCAATTATACTTGCAAGTCTCCTTACAGGAAATATGGTGCTATCCAAATTCCTTGGCATCTGCCCGTTTTTAGGCGTATCCAAAAAGGTAAACACCGCCGTTTCAATGAGCATTGCCGTAACGCTTGTTATGACGCTCTCTGCGGCAGTAACCTGGCCTATAAACCATTACCTTTTACAGCCTAACTTCACGTATTTACAAACCGTAATATTTATACTCGTTATTGCGGCTATAGTTCAGTTGCTCGAAATACTGCTTAAAAAATTCATTAAGCCTGTTTATGAGTCACTTGGTATCTATCTGCCCTTAATCACCACAAACTGTGCGGTTTTGGGTATTACAACCATAAACGTAGAAAGCGGATATAACTTTGGTTTTTCAGTGCTTAACGCATTTTCGGCAGGTATAGGCTTTATGCTCGCTATGATACTTTTCTCAGGTATAAGAGAAAGGCTTGAGAGCGCAGATATCCCCGAATTTTTAAAGGGACTTCCCATTACGCTGATTTCCGCCGCTATAGTTTCTATGTCATTCTTAGGCTTTGCCGGACTTGGAGGTTAAGCTATGGATATATTAATTCCCTTACTTATTGCAATAGGCGTGGGTCTTATAGTGGGCCTCGGTCTTTCCTTTGCAGATAAATTTTTCTCGGTGCCCGTTGACCAAAAGGAACAGGATTTACGCGAATGTCTCCCCGGTGCTAACTGCGGTGCCTGTGGATATTCAGGCTGTGACGGTTATGCCAAAGCTTTGTGCTCAGGTGAAACTGAACCTAACTTATGTGCTCCCGGTGGTCAGACTACCGTAGATGCTCTGTCGCAAATTTTAGGTGTTACCTCTTCCAAACTCGAAAAGAACGTAGCCTTTATTGCTTGTGGCGGTAACTGTGATGACACACTTAAAGCGTTTAACTACCAAGGCTTTGAAAGCTGTACCGCCGCAAATCTATTACACGGCGGTTACCTTGAATGTAAATACGGTTGCATAGGTCTTGGTGACTGTGCAAAGGCTTGTGACTTTGATGCGATAACCGTAAAAAACGGCACGGCAACAGTTTCAAAAGATAAATGTATGGCGTGCGGAAAGTGTGTGAGTACCTGTCCTAAGCAGTTAATAACGCTTTTACCCGAAAACACCAAAATCTTCGTAAACTGCTCTAATAAACAAAAGGGCGCTCCTGTTGTAAAGCAGTGCAAGGTATCCTGTATAGCATGTACACTTTGCGAAAAGAACTGC